>JACPNP010000034.1 GCA_016185365.1 Terriglobales bacterium | reverse complement strand
GTGTTCTCCACGTCCACGTTCAGGAAGATGGTGCCTTCCGCCGTGATCTGCGGACGAACGGTCAAACGCAGGAACGCGTCCACATAGGTAACGGTGGGCGGGCCACCCAACTGGGCGGCTGTGACCACCGGGATGCGCTGGCCCTGCCGGACAACGGCCTGCACGTTGTTCTGCGTGACGATGCGCGGCCGGGAAAGGATCTTTACCAGACCGCGGGTCTCGGCCATGGTCAGGATGAAATCCAGACGATAGCGCGAGCCGACGTTCGAAATGCTCAGGCCGCTCGAAGTCCGCGCGCCGACTCCCAGGTTCGAGAAGAACGGTATGGGCAGCGGGTTGCCGGACGACGCATCGCCTACATGAATGATTCCCGGGACCGGGGTGCGCGAAATGGGACTGGTGCCGACGGCGGACGCGCCGCCGACTGCGGTCGAGCCGCCGTCATTGGCGATGCCAAAGGCCAGCTGCGTGCCGATGTCACGAGCGAAGCTGCGCGTGGCCGCCACGACCCGGGCCTCGATCTCCACTTCCTGGGTCTTGCGATCGAGTTCGCGGATCAGCCGGTCGATGGCCGGCAGAGTGTTGGGAATGTCGCTGATGATGAGCGCGTTGGTGCGGTCATCGGCCAGCACCGTGCCCCGGGCCGAGAGGAAGCCCTTGATGGTCGGCACGGCGTCTTTGGCGACGGCGTAGCTCAGATAACGGTTGATGGTGACCGTGTCCACGGCCAGGGCCTGGGCATCGATCTGGGCGCGGCGATCGTCGGCTTCCTTCTTCAGGGTGGCCGTGGCAGCGATGCGGAGCACGTTGCCGTCCAGCTGGCAGTCCAGGCTGTTGTTCTTCATCACGATGGAGAGCGCCTGGTCCCAGGGCACGTCTTCCAGCACGATGGTCAGATTGCCTTTGACTTGCTGGTCAAGCACGATGTTCAGACCGCTGATCTCATGGATCAGGCGGAAGAAGTCCTTTACGTCCACGTCCTTCAAATTGACCGAGATCGGCTCACCGGTGAACTTGTTCCCGGCACAGCCGCCACTTGATGCCGAGGTGGCTTGGGCCGCGGCGGACTGCATCACCGCCGGAGTCAATGGCGGCTGGGTCTTCATGCTGGCGTTGGTGTTGGTAAGAGGAATGTCCGTGGCACTGCTCTGGAACTTGGAGGCCGCTTCCACGGCGCGCTGGGCCGGGGTCGGTTCCACCGGGGCCACATCTTCCTTCGTGGCCGGACGCGTGGTCACCTTGGGCTCCAGCACCAAGACGCTATTGGAAGCCGTGGTTGGCGCCTGGGCCGGGACCACCATCGCCGTGATCGTGGCCGGGGCCGCTTTGGTCTCCGCCGGCTGCGCGGCCACGGTCGAACCCAACTTCAAGGTCGCGCGGGGGCCATTCGATTCAAGCGCGAACTCCTGCATCCTGGCCAGATCCACCACGATACGGGTGGACGGAGGCTGCTGTGAATACTTCGCCATGCGGACGGCTTTGATCTCGCCGCTGTTGACGGGAATCAGTTTTTTCGCCATCGCCGGGGTGGCATTGGGCACGTCGATCACGATACGGTCGGGCGCGGTGAGCTTCATCGCCTTGGGCGCCATCGGGCCACTGGCCGCGATCTCGACCTGCATGCCGGCTTTGCCGCGGGACACGGTGACATTCCGGATCTGAACCGGGTGTGCGGCCACTGGCGCTGCCGCAGCGTCGCTCTTGTGCGGCGCGGGCGCCGGCGCCGCGGCCTTGGCCGTCAAGGTTTCACCGCTCACGCGGACCTGGAGCGCATTCCCCGATTCCGAGACGTTGACCTGAGCGTTGGGGACGAGCGTGACCTCGATGCGGGTGGTGTTCGCCCCGTTCGCGCCCTTGTATCCAAGCACACGATAGGACTGAACGCCCGGATGCGCGGCGAGCTCACGGGTGCGGTTCTCCAGCTTCGACGCCGAGACGCCGGCCAGGTCGATCAAGAGCAGATTGTCAGCCGGGCGGTACTCCGTGTGCGTGAAGGCGCCGCTTGCCCGGATGGTCAGGGTCGTGGTCGAGCCACTGGCCTGCACACCGACTTCGGTCAACTGCGCCGTACTGGCCGCCAGAATCGCGCTCAGCGCGATCAGCAGCGTGAGATGTCCCAACAAACGCTTCAGCCTCATTTCGTCTCTCCTCACGCGGGCGCTTTCGCCGCTGCGTGTGCGGCCCGGGCCTTTTGCTGCCTGGATCCGCGTCAGAATTAGACCCGCCTTATAGGGGCTTGCGCCCTTTCCGGCCACGATCCCTGGTTCGCTCCCGCTTTCCAACCACCGGCCATCGCCGGCTCTTGCAAATCCGCTTCCTACTCGTGCCTAACGATACCGCCAACCGATTGCCCCGTCCTGCAAATTACACCGGAGGAGCCGTTACTCTCTTGACTACCTCCCGCGTGCTCGGCCGGCCGACCGCATCCGTGATCGATTCACGGAAAATGATGGAATCACTGGTGATCTTCATCACCACGCCGTTGAGGACCGGATCATTCTCGCGCAGGTTGTACTGCTTGCGCGCGGCGTTCTCCACCATCGCGATCATGCCGCTCGGGGTCTTGACCACGCCCTTTAAGACCACCTGATTGATCACCAGGCAGCGTGACCCGGTGGTGCACGCCGGATTGGAGCGGTCCGCATCCTGGCGGGCCTTCACCGGGCTGATGAACGGATCGCGCTTGCCGGCGCGGGTCGGGGTCGCTGCCGGTTTCGCCATCGAGGCCGAAGCGGCGCCGGCCGGCGCCTGTGACTTGGGCACGGGCTTGACCGCCGCGGTGGCGGCCTTCTTCGCCGCCGCGCCCATGCCGGTCTGCGCGCAGAGCGCGCCGCTCATCGCCAGGACCAGGATCGTTGCCATCGTCTCGCGTCTCATCACTCGCCCCTTCTCCCTATTTCGTCTTGCCCGCCGGCGCCGGGGTCGCCGTCGCCTCGCGGCTGAAGAACGTCTTGGCGGTCGCGGTCACAGACACACTGTCATTCGGGCCGACCGGGAACTGGCTGGTGACCACGCCCGCCTTGTTGGCCAGAGATTTCATGGTCAGGTCGCTCACGTTCACGATGCGGGTCTGCCCGGAAAGCTTGTCGAAAAATGTCATCACCCCGTAATACGGACCATCCAACGTGAGACCGAAGGGCACCTCGGTGTAATACTCACGATTGGCCACGGGACGCGCTTCCAGCCGGCGGATGTTGATGCCCGAGTTCGCCGCCTGCTCTTGCAGCATGATGATGAACGTGTCCGCGTTCTTCTCGTCCGGCACCACCTGCTTCTGGGCCTCCATCTGCGCTTTCAGCAGGGTGATCTGACGGTCGAGGTCGCTCAAGCGGGTGACGAACTGGCGGAGTTCGGCGTTCTCC
The DNA here is from genome assembly GCA_016185365.1 of Terriglobales bacterium. Lineage (GTDB taxonomy): Bacteria > Acidobacteriota > Terriglobia > Terriglobales > Acidobacteriaceae > DSPA01. The sequence continues at coordinate 8,344 of JACPNP010000034.1, read as the reverse complement.
TTTTCCTTCTTGTCCAGCGTCTCCGCAGTGAGCTTGTTGGCATCGATCATGCCCATCACCACGAAGTAGTAGCCCAGGCCGCCGATCAAACCGGCGATCACCAGCATCACCAGGAGCTTGACCATCGTCGATTGCGCGTTCAATCTTTCCAGCATACGTTTCGTCCTTCGCTCGCTAGGATTTCGGCTGCTTTTCGCAGATCAGGGTGAACGTGAAGGCGGTCATCTCCTTCTGGCTCGCGTCCTGGGCGGTCTCTTTGATCTCCACGTTCTTGAAATATCCGGAGCGTTTGAGATTGGTCATCAGATTGGCCACGGCCTGCGTCGACAAAGCCATGCCATCGATGTTGATGTTGTTGCCGGCTTCCTGCATCTGCGTGAGCCAAACGGCGTCGGTATTGTTCACCGTCGTGCCGATGGTGTTCAGCAGGTTGACCGGACCGGACTGCTCCGCGCGCAACTGGTCGATGACTTTGACCCGCTTCTCAAAGGCGGCCGCTTCCTTCTGGCGCTGTTCATACTTGACCTTTACGTCAGCAAGCTTTCTGCCGTCTTCATTGGCCTTGACCAGCCGGGTCTGAAGCGCCTTGCCTTCGCTATCGGCCTTGTAATACAGGAAACCGAACGCGCCCAGCCCGACCACAAAGCCCAATATCAGGAAGATCGCGGCACTGGGGCCTTCGCCCGGTGTGCCCGACATCGCCGCCATGGCCGCACCACCGCCACCGCGCTTGCCCTTCTTCGGTCGTGGAATGCCTAAAAGATTGATCCGGATCATAGGTCTTCAAAACTCCTCAGGGCCAAACCTACGGCTACGGCCAGTTGTCCCGGGTTTTGCTCGATGTACAACGCCTCGTCACCGCCGATCGCGGCTGACGACACCCGTTGGAACGGGTTCAAAACTTCCACCGGCATGGAGAACTCCTGGCGCAGGGCCTCGATCAGGCCCGGCACCTTCGAAGACCCGCCGGCCATGTAGATCCGCTCGATGTGCTCGCCCGCGGCGGTGGCGCGGAAAAAGTCAAAGGTCTTCTGGATCTCCAGCACGATGATCTCAGTGACCTGTTGCAGGATGGGCAGCTTCGCGTCTTCGCTCACTGTGCCCACTTTTTGCCCCAGCTTCAGGGCTTCCGCATCATCGAAGCTCAGGTCGAGCTCCTTCTGCAGCGAATCCGTGTACTGGTTGCCGCCGACGCTGACGTCGCGGGTGAACAGGGGCGTGGTGCCCTTCACGATGTTGATGTTCATCACGCTGGCGCCCAGGTTGAGAAGAGCCACGGTCGTGCCCGGCGACGGTTCGTAGTTGTACTCATAGCAGTTCTGCAGGGCGAACGCGTCGATGTCTACCACGGCCGGCGTCTTGCCGGACAGGTTGAGGACGTTGGTGTAATTCAGGATCTTGTCTTTCTTCACCGCCACCAGCAGCACATCCATCTGCGGTTCGTTGGCGTCTTCGGTGAGGATCTGGTAGTCGATGTGCACGTCCGCGATGTCAAAGGGGATGTGCTGCGCGGCCTCGGTGTTGATGCGCTCGCTGAGTTCCCCGTCTGACATGGTCGGCAGCGTGATCTTCTTGACGATCACCGAGTGGCCGCTGACCGACGTGGCCACCAGTTTCGACTTGATCTTGTGCTCGTTGAAGAGCTTGGTGATGGCCCCGGAGACGCTGCCCGAGTCCACGATCATCGAGTCCACCACGATGTCAGTCGCCAGGGGTTCCACCCCCAGCGTGGCCACCTGGATCTCGCCCTTGGATTTCTTCAGCTCCACCGCCTTGATGCTGCTGGAGCCGATGTCCAGGCCTACGATCGATTTGGAACCGCCGAACAGACCCATGTTGCCTCACCCTCCCGCCGCCCGCACCGGGCCGGCGCAATCACAGCGACTGCCGTTGCTTCTCGTGCGCGGCCGCCCGCGCCGCGCGCGGCCGTTTCTTGCCCGCTTTGTCGTCCATGTTGCCGCCCAGGCTCTTCCGCTCCATCCAGGAATCGAGGATGGTCTTCTTGAACTTCCAGCGGTTGCCCAGCTTGAACGCGGGGATCTTTTCTTCGTAGACGTATTTGTACAGAGTGTCCGTGCTCACGCCCAGGTATTGGGACGCCTGCCGGATGTTCATGACTTCTCGCGACTCGGCCATACTGAATCAGCCCCTTCCACAGTGCGGCCATATCGGCCGGGGTTCTTGGAACGCTCGCAGTACCGATGAGTCCCTAAAAAATCCTGCCCGGGCCCCGTGCGCCCGGCGACACGTCATCCCGGCGGAAAGGTCTGTCACCGCACAGGAGGAGTTCCTCTGCTTTTCTCGGGGGAAATTTTCCGACGTGCGGTTTATAGCACCGTTGCTACCGGGAGTGTCAAGAAGGTTTGCCGATATCTTCGGATTTCTTCCGGTTTTGACCTGTGATTTAGGACATGTACTCTCGCGCGTTCCTCAATCCCTAGGCAGGGGAGGCCACAACCACCACAAGGGATAGTGGTATTTATGCAAACGGTACGAAAGCACTACTTTCTTTTTCTTATCCGGTGAATGTGCGTGGTTTTCATGGAATCGACATGATCGCGCCGCGAGACCATGGGCGAAGAAAAAACGCATCGTTCGAAGGGTGAATCGAAGCATTTATTGCCTACTTTTCGGGCGGATCTTTCTTACCTTTGGCCTTCGGAACAAGCGGTCCACGATCAGAAACCTCGGCGATGGCGGCCAACTTGGCAGCCAGCCCTGGATCCAACTGACCAGGAGACAGCCGCCAAGCCCAATTCGCGTCCGGACGGGAGGGCGTGTTCATGCGTCCCTCGCTACCCAGGCCGAGAACATCCTGGGCCGGCACCAGCGCGAGCGCGGCGGGTGAGGACAAAACAGTACGGATCATCGCCCAGTGGATACCCTCCGGAGGCTCACCCAAATAGGCCCGCACCGGAGCACGGCCGGTTTCATCCAAGGACTGCCACCAACCGACGGTGGTGTCATTGTCATGCGTGCCGGTGTAGGCCACGCAGGCCCGGTCGTAATTGTGGGGCAGATAGATGTGTGACCCTTTGTCGCCGAACCCGAACTGCAAGACTTTCATGCCCGGCATGCGGAGCTTCTTGCGCAAGGCGTCCACATCCGGCGTGATGATGCCGAGATCCTCCGCCAGGAAGGGGAGGTCGCCGAGCGCCTTTTTGACCGCGGCGAAGAGGTCTCCCTTGGGGCCATCCACCCACTTTCCCTTGATAGCATCTTTCTCGGGCGCGGGAATCTCCCAATGCTGGAGAAAACCGCGGAAGTGATCGAGGCGCACGTAATCGCAGAGCGAGGTCACGCGCCGGAGGCGAGCGATCCACCAGTCATAGCCGAGCCCTTTGAGCTTGTCCCAACGGTAGAGAGGATTGCCCCAGCGCTGGCCGGTCTTGCTGAAGGCATCCGGGGGGACGCCGGAGACCACGACCGGCTCGCCCTCCGCGTCCAACTGGAACAGCTCGGGATGGCGCCAGACGTCCGCACTGTCGTAATTCACGAAGATGGCGATGTCACCGACGATCTTTACACCCTGTTTCTTCGCGTACTCATGCAGACGCTGCCACTGTTCCTGAAATGCGAACTGGAGGGCGCGCACGACGTCCATCTGCGCAGCCAGTTCCCGCCGCGCGGTTTCGAGCGCATCCGGATCACGCAGTTTGAGCGGACGCGGCCAGGTGTTCCAACTTTCCTTTCCGAACCGCTCACGCAAGCAGATGAACAGCGCGTAATCATCGAGCCAGAATGCCTGTTCGCGGCAAAATGCGGAAAAGCGGTCGTGTTCCCCATAGGCATCCGACGGCCGACCCAGAAAATTTGTCGCCGCGCGCCGCAATAGCGGTAATTTATGGGCGCGGACGCGATTGAAATCGACTCGGCCGGGCGAATCCGGGACCTGGGCAACTTCCTCACGGCCGATCCAGGCATGGTCGGCAAGCAAGTCAAGGCTGATGAGCAGAGGATTGCCGGCAAATGCGGAAATCGCGGAGTACGGGGAGTCACCCAGCCCGGTCGGGCCCAGGGGCAGGACCTGCCAGAGGGATTGTTTGGCGGCGTGGAGGAAATCCACGAACGCATACGCTTCCGGCCCCAGGTCGCCGATCCCTCCACGCGAGGGCAAGGACGTGGGATGCAGCAGCAGGCCGGAGGCGCGGGGAAATCTCATCGCTAAATGAGACTGGCGGAGCCGCGCTCCGCCAGTCGTACCTCTTTCCGGTGTGGCTTGCGGCCGACGATCACGCGATCAGAACGAGGGCGCGCCGCTCTGCTTGAACAGCAAGGCCTCTTCCTTCGTATTGATCTTGATCTTGCCTTCTTTTTCCAGGCGGTCGCGCACCTGATTGGCAAAGATGTTGAACAACTCATCGCGCTTCTGCTGTATGAGCTTTTCGCGGATCTGCTCCCGCTGCTTGGCGAACTCCTCCGGCCCCGGCTCCTGGTGCTCAAGAAGCGCGATGACCACACCGGTGTTGCCGCCGGTCGTAATGGCGTTGCTGATCTGCTTGGGCTGCATCGAGAAGGCCACCGCGCCCGGCCCGGACATTGCGCCCAGGTCCTGCACGGTCGCGCTGGGACCGACTAACTCACTGGTCTTCACCGTGGCGCCCAACTCTTTCGCCGCCTGGCGGAGGTTGTTCAGGGCATGCGCGCGGTCAGCAAGCTCATTGGTCTTTTGCGAAAGCATCTGCGCGGCGCGGTCGGTCTTGAACTCCGTCTCGACCTGTGTGCGCACCTCAGCAAAACCGGGCGTGGCTGCAGGTTTTACGTCCTGGACCTCCACGACCGCAACCCCGGCGGGGACGGCAAGCTTCTCCACCGTCTTCGGCGCCATGGCGAACACTTGCTGCATGAATTGAGGCGAAGTCCCGACACCCGGCAGCGACGCCGTCACCGCGAAGTAGTCCGTGTTGACGGGCTTCATAGCATGTTTCGCAGCGGCTTTTTCCAGGCCGCCATTGCGCGCATCCACCAGGATCTGGTTGGCCAGCGCGTCCGCCTGCAGGTTCGCTTTCTCCTGATGGAGCAGCGGCTCGATCTGCGCTTTCACTTCTTCCAGCGGCTTCGAACGCGGGGTGCGATGCGCGTCCACGCGCAGGATGTGGAATCCGAAGCTGGTCTGCACCGGATCGCTGACCTTGCCCACGGGCAGGGAGAATGCGGCCGCATCGAACTCCGGCACCATCTTCTTGCGGGCCACGTTGGCGTAAAGGCCGGGCGTAAAGGCCGCCGTTGTCCTTGCTGCCCGGGTCCTCCGAGTACTTCTTGGCCAAGTCTTCGAACTTGGCGCCCGCGTCGAGCTGCTTCTTGACGTCCAGGGCCAGTTCCTTGGTCTTCACCAGGATGTGGCGCACGTCAACTTCTTCCGGCGCCTCAAAATCGCTCTTGTGAGTATCGTAGAAGCGCTTGTAATCGTCCTCGCTGATCTGCACCGGCAGTTTGCCGGTCTCCAGCAGGACGTACACGGCTTTCCGTTTTTCCGGGATACTGTTCTCGTACTTAGCCTTGGCTTGCTCGAAGTATGCCTTCAGCTCGCTCTCCGTGGCTTTGATGTTCTTGGCCAGGTCGGCGGTGGACAGCACCGCATAGTCAAACTTCACTTTGACGTTCTGCTGCTGGTAGGCCTTCTGAATATCATCCGGGCTGACGGTCACGCCGCCTTCGACCAGCATGCGCAGCTTGTTGATGAGCAGGCTTTTCTTCAGCAAGCTCTCAAAGACCGGGACCTCCATCTGGTAGTTGCCGAAGACAAAATTGCGGTAGGCGTCCTTGCCTACGAACTGGCCGCCGGGGAACAACTGCGTGCTGAAGAACGGGCTCTTGCGCAGTTCCTGCGCCAGTTCCTCATCGGAGACGGTCAACCCCATGCGGTCCGCCTCTTCGATCAGCGCGGCATTCAAGATCAGATTGCCGGCGGCGCGCTTGTTGAAATAGGAGAGGAAGCTCTCCGGCACCGGTTGTCCCCGGGTGAGTTGCCGGGCGCCGCGCTGGGCCTCTTCGCGGACTTCGGCGGTGCGAATGACCTGACGGCCCACGGTGGCGTAGGTGCCGTCTGTGCCCACGGCGTTCGCGTCAGAGATGAAATAGTTGCCGAGGAAGGCGACCATGGAGACACAGATGAACAGGATGAAGGCCCACAGCAGACCCTTGCGCGTGGCGCCGGTGGATTGCAGGAAACGGATCATGGATCGAATAGCTCCGGTCGGGAACAGTGATTTCTTTCAGGCGAGGCTGAATCCATCATTATAAACCAAGCGTTTTGAGACGTCCGGCGCCCCGTCCCTCTCGCTCACCGGGTCCAGGCCCCTATACTGATATTCGTCGTCGACAAACCCATGCGAGCAGCCGTCATCACCGTTCCCGGCGGGCCGGAAGTCCTGGAGATCCACGAAGTACCTGCGCCAGTCGCGGGCGAACGGGAGATACTGGTCAAGGTCTTCGCGTCCGCCATCAATCGCGCCGACTTGTTGCAGCGCATGGGAAAGTATCCGGCGCCGCCGGGCGCGCCCAGGGACATTCCCGGACTGGAATTCGCGGGTGAAGTCGCCGCGCTGGGGCCGGGAGCGACGCAATGGCGTCCGGGCCAGCGAGTATTCGGCATCACGGGTGGCGGCGCCCACGCGGAATTTTTGACCATCCACGAAGATGCGGCGGAGGAGATCCCGGGAAATCTCTCCTGGAGTGAAGCCGGGGCGGTCCCGGAAGCCTTCATCACGGCGCACGACGCGCTACTACAAGCGAATCTGCGTGCCGGCGACCACGTGCTGATCCATGCGGTGTGTAGCGGCGTCGGCTTGGCGGCCATGCAGCTGGTACGCGCATTTGGCTCGGTCCCCTTCGGCACCTCGCGCACGCAGGGCAAGCTTGACCGCGCCAAGAGCGGGGACCTCGAGGATTGCTTTTGCGTTCCTGACCCGTCGTCGCTTGCGTCCATGCCGGAATGGGCGCGGGAAGTCACGAACGATCGCGGCTTCGATATCGTTCTGGACCTTAACGGCGGGCCGTATTTCCCAGCCAGCCTGCGCGCGATGGCGCTGAAAGGCAGGATCGTGCTGATCGGCGCGACAGCCGGCGCCACCGCGGAAGTGGACCTGCGCCACATCTTCAGCCGGCGGCTGCACATCATCGGGACCGTGCTGCGCGCGCGGCCGCTGGAGGAAAAGATCGAAGTGACCCGGCGATTTGCGGATCAGGTCGTGCCGAAGCTGGCGGACGGGACGCTGCGTCCGGTGATCGATTCTGAATTTTCATTGCAACAGATCCAGGACGCGCATCGGCGGGTGATGTCAGACCAAACGTTCGGCAAAGTCGTGCTGCGCATTGCGCGATGACGCACGGTCACGCATGGCGGGCAGTGATTTCGTGTCTGATATAATCTTTCGAGTATTTCCCTCCTCATGTCGAAGTGGGCGCGTAGCTCAATTGGCAGAGCAACTGACTCTTAATCAGTAGGTTGAAGGTTCGATTCCTTCCGCGCTCACCACTTCACCCAAGACTTTAGTGGCCGGTGGCCCACGTTCGCGCCGTGTTGTTCGGCGCTAACGTGGGGCTGCTGACGCCCTTAGCATGTGGGGCTGCTGACGCCCTTAGCATGACCGTCCGGTCTGACTCGATCTCAACTACCCCGATCCCGCCCATCGCGTACCGAAAAGACGAAAGCAGGAGTAGTCTTTACGAAGTGCAGATGAAAAGCCCCACGTTAGCTTCGCGAACGTGGGGCACCGCCCGAAGAAGATGTAGGCCACCGGCCTCATGCCAACCGTGAGGGATTCAAAAGCAATATGACGCGATTCATACATGAAATCTTGTTTGCAATTAATGCGACTACTCTTGTTACGTGGGTCTGTTCCTACCGCACTCACGTCTCAATCGTGGATCTGGGCATGAGATTCATAAGGGGAGCATTCGCCTTCTTCCGCACACCTGTGCCTGACTCTTGGAGAGTAAGTCAGCCAAACAACGAAGTTTTTCTCGTGATTGGTTTGATTTCGATTACTCTTGTGATTATTCTTCGCAGCGTAGGTCGATTCAGAATTAGCGAAGCACTGTTGCGCGTAGTCGGTGGGTTTGCGGCAGTCCTGTCTCTTCCTCTCGCACTCGTGATTTTATTCCCGTGGCGGTTGGCATCCATCGGGAGTCCGTGGTTGGGAATTGAGTTCGTCCTCGCGATATCTATTGTCTTGGTGTCCTTGTACAAGCCCACCTTGATTACACATTCTTGGTTATTTGTCTTCTCGTGCGCTCACTTCCTAGTTTGGGGTTGGTTTCTTTGGAAAGTAATGTTTGTTCCCGGAGAATCAATTTGGGGTTGGTGTGACTTGACCCCGAATTATGTACCAGAGGAAATGAG
>JACPNP010000032.1:36705-56583 GCA_016185365.1 Terriglobales bacterium | reverse complement strand
TCAGCCAATCGAAACCAGACTTGGCCTGGGCGAAGAGAGGACCGCAATCCGGGCAGCTTGCGGCATGGTCAGAGAACGAGGCCATCTGCGGGGCCGAAAGCACGCCATCGATGGCGTCGGCCAGCAGGGCATCGAACTCGCTGCATTCCAGCTTCTTTCCCGAGTTTTTGATGTCGTCTGCCATACTCAATTCACCTGCCTATAGGTACGCGAAAGGATCCTTGCCAGTTCCGTCCTTCCACGGTTGATCCTGCTTTTTACAGTGCCTTCAGGGACCCGCAGAGTCTGGGCGATTTCCTTGTAGTCCATATCCTGTAAGTCCCTTAGAATCAATGCTTCCCGGAGGTCCGGAGAGAGCTTCAATAGCGCGTCTTGCACCATTTTCTGGGTCTGTTTGGTGGCCACACCCGCCTCGGGTCCGGCCCTTTGGTCCGCGATCTGCTCACCCAGGGTCCAGGAGTCGTCGTCAGCCCCGGCGGGAGCGTCCATGGAATCGCTCAGTCGTTCCATCTTCGACTTGCGAAAGTGGTCGACCAGCAGATTCCGGGTGACGGTGGTGACCCAGGTGGTGAAGGCGCCTTTTTGCAGATCGTAGCTGGCGAGCGTTCGATAGACCTTGATGAATACTTCCTGGGAAAGGTCTTCCGCGTCGTCCGGGCTGCCTGTGAACCGATAACAGATGTTATAGATACGGCGGTTGTGCAGGCGGACGATCTCCTCCCAGGCGGCGCTATCGCCGTCCAGGCAACGCTTGATCAATTGCGTTGAATTTGGAGTCTCGTCCAATCCCAACCTGCCTTCAGAGTTGAAACCGGCCTCAGCTCCTGAAGCTCCCGCACACAGATACGGGAAAAGGAAAAGCGAAGTTCCGCCGGGCTCCGGGAGTCGCCGAATTCTACCAGTTCGAGGATTTATGAAGTGAGGACAAGCCTGCGGCTATTCCCCCGGCGCATGTCCAGGATGCTTCCACTCCCAGTCCTGATAGCGGCGGCGGAGTTCCGTCTTCAGCAACTTTCCTGTGGACGTGTGCGGCAACTCATCCACAAACACGAAGCCGTCAGGCAGCTGCCATTTTGCGAAACGAGATTCAAGGAACCGGCGCAGCTCTCCTTCAGTGACGGTGTTGCCGGGCCGAAGTACGAGCACGGCCAGTGGCCGTTCCTGCCATTTCGGATGAGGCACGCCGATGACGGCTGCCTCGCGGATCGCGGGGTGTGCGACAAGCGCATTCTCCACATCCACGGAACTGATCCACTCGCCGCCTGACTTGATCAGGTCCTTGGTGCGGTCGGCGATCTTCACATAGCCTTCGGCATCGACTTGGGCCACGTCGCCGGTGCGGAACCAGCCGTCGTCCGTCCATTTGTCGTCGGTGGGGAGCTGAAAATAACTGGCGGCCACCCAAGGGCCTCGCACCTGGATCTCGCCCAGAGTCTTGTCGTCCCAAGGGGCGAGGCCGTCATCGGACATGGAGCGCAATTCGACGAACGGAATGGGAATGCCCTGGCGTGTCCGGACTTCATACCTCTTGTCCTCCGGCCAGGCGTCCATGCCGGGCTTCAGATGACTGACTGTGGCCGCGGGCGTGGTTTCCGTCAGGCCCCAGAGCTGGATCAAGCGCAATCCGAAACCATCGAACTTGCGGATCAGCGACTCCGGCGCGGCGGAGCCCGCGATCAACCCGCGCGATCCCTTCAACAATGACTGACGCTCCGGAGACCCCTCCAGCACTTCCGCCAAAGCCAGCCAAACGGTGGGAACGCCTCCGGATAACGTCACGCGCTCGCTGGCCCAGAGCTCGAGCAGGCTCTCCGCATCCACACAGCGACCGGGAAAGACCAGCTTGCTGCCCATCATCACCGCGGAAAAAGGAATACCCCATGCATTGGCGTGGAACATAGGCATCACTGGCATGGCCACGTCTTGCTGACTTATGGCAAACACATCCGTCATAGCCAACGCAAAAGAATGCAGCACCAGCGCACGGTGCGAATACAGAACGCCTTTGGGCTGTCCGGTAGTGCCGGAGGTGTAGCACATGGCCGCGCCGGAGTTCTCATCAAGTTCCGGATAACGGAAATCACCGGGCGCGGTTTGCAGAAATTGCTCGTAATCGGTTGATCCGGCGGGGACCGTTCTGTTGCTCATCGGCACAACGATCACCTGCTCAAAATGCGCCTTTTCGCGAAATTGCTCATAGAGAGGCCACAACGTGTCCTCCACGATCAGAAACCGGTCTTTGGCATGGTTGGCGATGAACGCGATCTCATCCGGATGGAGTCGCAGGTTCAAGGTGTGCAATATCCCGCCTGCGGCAGGAATGCCGAAGTAGCACTCCAGGTGGACGTACTGGTTCCACATCAGTGTGGCCACACGGTCGCCGGGTTGAAGGCCGGCGCGTACCAGCGCCTCCGCCAGGGCACGCGCACGCCGGTAGAAATCCGCATATCGGTAGCGATGGAGAGACCGATCGGGAAGCCGGGACACGATCTCGACATTGGGAAAGAGTGTTCCCGCCCGCTCCAGGATCGCGGACAGCGTGAGCGGGAACTGCATCATTGTGCCTTGCATGGGAGGCGACGTCACTCGCTGGTGAAGTAATCCACGCTGACCGGGTTCTCGAACATGGAGTAATCGCGGGTCACGACCACGATCCCGCCTTCGGAGACGAAGTACTTCTGCTTGTCTTGCTCGGTGTCGTACCCGATCACGGTGCCTTCCGGGATGTGGACATCGCGGTCGATGATGGCTTTGCGGATGCGGCAATGGCGGCCGATGTTCACGTGGGAGAAGATCACGCTGGTCTCGATCTGCGAGTACGAGTTCACGCGCACGTCGGGCGAAACCACGCAGGTGCGCACGGTGCCGCCGGAGATCACCGAACCCGCGGCCACGATGGAATCCACCGCACTGCCGGTACGGGCCGGCTCGCCGAAGACAAACTTGGCCGGCGGATACTGGCGCTGGTGCGTGCGCAGCGGCCAGGCCTTGTCATAGAGGTTGAACACCGGCGAGACCGAGACCAGGTCCATGTTGGCCTCGTAATAGGCTTCCAGCGTTCCCACATCGCGCCAGTAAAGCGCTTCCTTCTTGTTCTCATCGATGAAGTTGTAGGCGTATACCCGGTAGTCACCCAGGAGTTTGGGTAGGATGTCATGCCCGAAATCGTGCGAGGAGTTCGGGTCCTCGGCGTCCTTGAGCAACACGGGCAATAGGACATCCGTGTTGAAAAGATAGACGCCCATCGAGCCATCCGCTTTTTCCGGATTGAACGGCGAACGCAGGCTGGTCTCTTTCGGTTTCTCCTGAAAGCCCACCACCTGGTTGTGCGCGCCGATCTCCACGCAGCCGAAGCGGGACGACTCCGCCGGATCGATCAGGATGGTGGCCAGCGTGACGTCCGCGCCGGATTCCATGTGCTGGGTCAGCATGCGCTCGTAATTCATCTTGTAGATGTGATCGCCGCTGAGGATCAGCACGTATTTCGGCTGCTCGGAGCCGATGGAGTAGATGTTCTGGTAGACCGCGTCCGCGGTGCCCATATACCAGTTGTCACTCACCCGTTTCATGGGCGGAAGGATCTCCACGAACTCGCCCAGTTCGCGGGAATAGACCTCGCCCCAGCCTTCACGGATGTGTCGGTTGAGGCTTAGGGCCTTGTATTGGGTAAGGATGAAGACACGCCGCAGGTCGGAGTTCACGCAATTGGAGAGCGTGACGTCAATGATGCGGTAGATGCCGCCGAAGGTCACGGCAGGCTTGGCCCGGTCGCGCGTCAGCGGATACAGCCGCTCGCCCGCGCCGCCGGCCAGCAGGACTCCCAGGGTGTCTTTCATCGAGGCCCTCGAACGGTGCTACGGAATATAAACACTATTGAGATACAGGTAAAGCAAGGAAGATACGTTACAAAACAGGAATCATCACGGGCGTGCGCTAGAATCAGGGACGTGGCCGACTCCTCACCAACAGCCCGCGCCGCGGGGCGCGCCGCCGGGCGCATGATCCGGCGGAACCGGTACGTGAACGCCGGTATCGAAGCCGCCGGGGTCACGTTGAACAGCACGCGACGCACCGTGCGCAAGCTCTGGCTGGAGGTCACGGGGTTCTTTTTTGCTTCGTTCGCCTTGATCGGACTCGCAGCCACCGCGCGCGAGTATCAGTCGTATGCGGCCGGTCAACCGGTCGCGAATCGTATGTACCTGGCGGCGGGATTCACGCTGATGTTCGCGTGGTTCGCCGTCACTTCATTCCTTCGCAGCCGGCGGGATTGATGTCTGACCCACTCAAGACCGATGCGCTTCTCAAGGCCCGGACCAAGCCGGGCATAAAGGCCGTTTACACCAAAGCCGAGCTTGGCGGGACCGATCATGACCGGGACGTGAATTATCCCGGCCAATTTCCCTTTACCCGCGGCATAAAGCCCACCATGTACCGAGGCCGGTTGTGGACCATGCGCCAATACGCGGGCATGGGTGACGCCGAGGAATCGAACAAGCGCTACAAGTATCTGCTGGCGCACGGCACCAGCGGGCTGAGCGTGGCCTTCGATCTGCCCACACAAATAGGCATGGACAGCGATCATCCCATGGCCATCGGGGAAGTCGGCAAGGTGGGCGTGGCCATCGATTCCATCGAGGACATGCAGCGGCTGTTCAACGGCATCGATCTGGAGAAGATCTCCACCTCGATGACCATTAACGCCACCGCGTCCATCCTGCTGGCGCTGTACATCGCCGTGGCCAAGCGCAATGGACACAACCTGCGCAAGCTCTCCGGCACCGTGCAGAATGACATCCTGAAGGAATACATCGCGCGCGGCACCTACATCTACCCGGTGGAGCACGCGCTGCGAATCATCACGGATATGTTCGCTTACGCGAATCGGGATGTGCCGGAGTGGAACCCCATCTCGATCTCGGGCTACCACATGCGTGAGGCCGGTTGCACGGCGGCACAGGAAGTCGCGTTCACGTTGGGCAATGGCATGGCCTATGTCCAGGCTGCGAAAGACGCGGGTCTCGAAGTGGACACATTCGCGCCCCGCCTCAGCTTTTTCTTTAATGCGCACAACGATTTCCTGGAAGAGGTCGCGAAATTCCGCGCCGCGCGGCGGATGTGGGCCCGCATCATGCGCGACCGCTTCAGAGCGAAGAGCCCTCGATCCTGGATGCTGCGCTTCCACACCCAGACCGCCGGGTCCACGCTGACGGCGCAACAACCGGAGGTGAACATCGTGCGCACGGCGGTGCAGGCCCTGGCCGCGGTGTTGGGCGGGACCCAATCCCTGCACACCAATGGCTATGACGAAGCGTTGGCGCTTCCGACCGAGGAAGCGGCGCGCATCGCGCTGCGCACCCAACAGATCATCGGTTACGAAAGCGGCGTGGCCAACACGGTCGATCCGTTCGCCGGGTCTTATTTCATCGAATCCTTGACCACCGGACTGGAGCAACAAGCCAACGCGTATTTGGAAAAGATCACTGCCCTCGGCGGGATGTGCAAAGCCATCGAACGCGGGTATGTGCAACAGGAGATCCAGAACGCCGCGTACGAATATCAGCAAGCGGTGGACCGCGGGGACCAGATCGTGGTCGGAGTGAACGAATTTGAGATCGAGGAAGAAAGCGATGTACCCATCCAGCGTATTGATCCCGAGCTTGAACGCAAGCAGGTGGAACGCCTGAACGCACTGCGCGCCCGTCGTGACAAAGAAGCATGGCAGAGCGCGGTCAATGCTGTGGAAGACGCCGCGCGCTCCGGCGAGAACCCAGGCAGTTTCTTCGTAATGTCCTGCGGATAGCCTTCGACAATCTTTGCGCCGTTCTTACGCGCCATCTTCACCGCGGCTTCCAGCAATTTGGCGCTCACACCTCTTCGCCGGTAGTCCTTGGCGATGAAAAAGCAACTCACGCTCCATACGCCTTCGGTGCCGCTCTTGCCGAACAGACGGCTGCGCAACAACACCGGATAGTCGGCTTTAGGCGCGATCGCGCACCAGCCGACCGCTTTCTTGCCGGCGTAGGCAAGCACTCCCGGTGGCGGCCCCTTTTCGACCAGTCGTCGCAGCGCCTTTTTGTTGCGTTCCCCTTTGGACGATTCCCATTCGGCGCGGCTTCGGCGGAAAGCCATGCACCAGCACCCGCCGCAGGCGCCGCGCGCGCCAAAAAGTTCGAGGATGTCTTCCCAGCGATCCGACGTTGCGGGATGGAGTGTAAGGCGAGTTCCCGGAGGACTTGATTTGGAAGGAATGGCCATCGTTTATGCGAGGTTTTGCATGCGAAGATCGAGCATGATCACCGGCAGTTCAGAATTGCGCCTGAAAGTCGCAAGCTTCGCGGCAATCGATGCAGTAGTACTGGCCGTCCTGACACAGCCGGACGTTATGTCCGCCCATGCACAGGCAGCAGTACCGGTCGCACTTGCATTTCTCTTCGGTCAGGTCACATTGCATGCAGACGAACTCTTGGGCCATGGCGTCTCCGGGGAATGCGGTTCGATTATAGGGGCAAAAACGAGGATTTGGACCGTTTGACCCGCTGGAAAACCGCCTGATAGAGTTAGAGGTTCGCCCGCCAAGCGCGGGACCCCTCAGCGTCACCCAAGGAACGCCATTGTCCTCCACTTCGGCACAGCCGGCCGCTGCTCCCAGCCTGCGCAAGACCGCTCTCAATGCCATGCACCGCCGTCTCGGCGCCAAGATGGTGGATTTCGGCGGCTGGGACATGCCGGTGGAGTACTCCGGCCTCATCGCGGAACACATGGCTGTCCGCACCGGCGTGGGCGTGTTCGACGTCAGCCACATGGGTGACATCCTGGTCTACGGCAAGCAGGCGCTCGACGCGGTGCAGTGGATCAGCATGAATGACGCCTCCAAGCTGCAGATCGGACAGGCGCATTATTCCGCGCTGCTCTACGAGCAGGGCACGTTCGTGGATGACGTGATCGTGCACAAGCTGGGCGAGAACGATTATCTGCTGGTCATCAATGCGGGCACCCGGGAGAAGGATTGGAACTGGGTGCGGCAGAACGTCAGCAAGTTCAATTGCCATGCCAAGGATGTGGGAGACTACTACACCCAGTTGGCCATTCAAGGTCCCAAAGCCGCGCAGGTGATGCAGAAACTGACGGATGTGGACCTTTCCATCATCAAGAACTACTGGTTCAAGCACGGCACCGTCTGCGGCATCCCCAACACCATGGTCGCGCGTACCGGGTATACCGCGGAAGACGGCTTTGAGATCTACGTGCCCTCCGACGTCGAGACCAGCGAGCGGGTCTGGAACGAGGTGATGGAAGCGGGCAAGGAGTTCGGCATCATTCCCTGCGGCCTGGGCGCGCGCAACACGCTGCGGCTGGAAGGCAAGATGGCGCTCTACGGCCATGAGATCTCGGACACGATCAACGTGTTTGAGGCGGCCCTCGACCGCTACTGCAAATTCGAAAAGGGTGATTTCATGGGCCGCGCCGCGCTGGAACGCGCGAAAGCCGGTGGGCTGAAGCGGATCCTGGTGGGTCTGGAGATGATCGAGCGCGGCATCGGGCGCGACGACTACAAGGTCTTCAACGAAGCAGGCGCGGAGATCGGTTACATCACCAGCGGGTCGCCGGCGCCGTTCCTGAAGAAGAACATCGCCCTCGCCTATGTGCCCCCGGAGTATTCGGCGCTGGAGACGGTGGTGTGCGTCGAGATCCGCGGCCAAAAAGTGAAAGCGAAGGTTGTGCCCACGCCGTTCTACAAACGGCCCAAGAAGACTGTGTAATGAAATCCTGAAGCGAAGGAAGAGAGATGGCTTATCCCGCGGCGTATCGCTACACCAAGGAACATGAATGGATCAAGGTCGAGGGTGACACAGGCACCATCGGCATCACCGACCACGCACAGGACTCGCTGGGCGACATCGTCTTCGTCGAGCTGCCCAAAGTGGGGGCCGAGGTCGCCGCGCACAAGGCGTTCGGCACGGTGGAATCAGTCAAGGCGGTCTCCGAACTGTTCGCGCCGGCTTCCGGCACGGTGACGGCCGTGAATGAGGACCTGGCGTCGGCCCCGGAAAAGGTGAATTCCGACGCGCATGGGTCGTGGATGATCAAGATCAAGATCAAAGATGCGGGCGAACTGAGCGGGTTGATGTCCGCCGCCGACTATGAGAAGTATGTCGCCGAAGAAGGCGGCAACTGAACGGACGCCGCTCACGTACGGTCGTTCCTTTTCGGGCGAGGCGTGCCTCGCCCTTTCGCACGTTGACACATCAGTGATCCCGAGGCCTCATGCGCTATCTTCCCAAATCCCAGGCTGACCGCGAAGCGATGCTGCGCGAGATCGGCAAGACCCATATCGACGAACTCTTCGCGCCCTTTCCCCCGGAGTACCGACTAAGGGGTGACCTCAACGTCCCCCGGCAGATGTCGGAAGAGGAGATCGTCACCTACTTCAAACAGCGGTCCGAAGAAATGGTGGCGGACCACACCCTGATGTTGGGCGCAGGGGTCTACCATCATTACCGGCCGGTGGTGATCGATGCGCTGATCTCCCGGGGTGAATTTTTCACCGCGTACACCCCCTATCAGGCGGAGATCGCACAAGGCACTTTGCAGGCCGTGTTCGAGTTCCAGACCATGGTGTGCCAGTTGACCGGGATGGAAGTGGCGAATGCGTCGTTGTACGACATCTCCACCGGGATCGCGGAAGGCGCGTTGATGGCCATGCGTCTGACCGGGCGCAATGAGACGGTGATCGCGCGCACGGTGCACCCGGAACATCGCGAAGTGATGCGCACCTACACCCAGCACCAGGCGATGCCGATCCGTGAGGTGGGTTACGCGGAGGATGGGCGCATCGACTTGAAAGCGCTCGATGCCGCAATCTCCGACAAAACGGCCAGCGTGATCATCCAGTCCCCGAATTTCTTCGGAACGCTCGAAGACGTGGCAGCGGTCGCCGATGTCGCGCACAACAAGGGCGCACTGCTGGTGGTGGGGATCGCGGAAGCGCTGAGCTTGGGGATCGTGAAACCGCCATCCGAAGCGGACATTGTAGTGATGGAGGCGCAGTCGTTCGGGGTCCCCATCGGTTTCGGCGGGCCGCACGTCGGCGTGCTGGCCACCAAAGAAAAGAATGTACGCCAGATGCCGGGCCGATTGATCGGCCAGACCGTGGACAAAGACGGTCACCGTGGCTTCGTCCTGACGCTTTCAACACGGGAACAGCACATCCGCCGTGAAAAGGCGACGTCTAACATCTGCACGAATCAGGGCCTGATCGCCTTGGTCGCCACCATTTATATGTGCATCTATGGCCGCCGGGGGCTGCGCGGACTGGCGATGCAGAACCTGGCCAAAGCAGCTTACGCGAAAAGCGCGTTCGGGAAGAATGCGAAGGTGTTGTTCAATGAGGCTCCGCGATTCAACGAATTTGTGGTGCAGACCAAGGAAGACCCCAAAGTCATCAATCGGCGATTGCTGGATCACAAGATCATCGGCGGATTGCCGCTGAAGAACTGGTATCCGGAATTGGGGAATGCGGCGGTCTGGTGCGCCACGGAGATGGTCGGCAAGGAACAGATCGATACGGCGGCAAAGGCGGTGCGGGGATGAGCCCGGTGGACAACTCCAGGATCAAGAAGGTGCGCCAGCACATCAGCCAGAATGAGGGGCTGATCTTTGAAAAATCGTCGCCGGGCAAAGCGGCGTACCGCTTGTCTGCGCTGGACGTGCCCGAGGTAGACGCGGAGTCATTGCTGGGAGCACAGGTGCGCGATGACCTTGACGGCATGCCGGAGGTCAGCGAGTTCGAGATCATCCGCCATTTCACGCGGCTCTCGACCTGGAATTATGCGATCGACCTGGGCATGTATCCGCTGGGTTCGTGCACGATGAAATACAACGCGCGCGTGAATGAAGTCGTGGTCCGCATGGACGGCCTGGCGAACGCGCATCCGTACCTGCCGCCGGAGATGGCGCAGGGCGCACTACGCATCATGAAGACGCTGGCGGATTGCCTGATCGAGATCTGCGGCATGGATGCCATCACCTTGCAACCCGCCGCCGGGGCGCACGGCGAGATGACCGGCATCATGCTGATCCACGCCTACTTCGACAACAAGGGCGAGAAGCGGAAGAAGATCCTCATCCCGGACTCCGCGCACGGCACCAATCCGGCCACCGCCGCCATGTGCGGATACACGGTGGAGAACCTGCGGTCGAACGATCAGGGCATGGTGGACATCGAAGCCTTGGCCGCGCAGATGAACGAGGACGTAGCCGGGTTGATGCTCACCAATCCGAACACCCTGGGCGTATTCGAGACCGAGATCCACAAGATCGCGGACCTGTTGCACACCAAGGGCGGCCTGCTTTACATGGACGGCGCCAACATGAATGCGCTCGTAGGCAAGGTGCGCCCCGGCGATTTCGGCGTGGACGTGATGCATCTGAACCTGCACAAAACGTTCTCCACGCCGCACGGCGGGGGTGGCCCGGGCTCGGGTCCGGTGGCGATCAAGAAACACCTAGAGCCGTTCCTGCCTTCGCCAATCCTGATCGAGAAAGGCGGGAAGCTGAGCTTCGACTACAACCGACCGAAATCGATCGGACGGGTCAAGGCCTGGTACGGAAACTTCGGCATGCACGTCCGCGCGCTGGCCTACACGCTGGCCAATGGCCCCGACGGCCTGCGTCAGACCACCGAGGACGCCGTACTCAATGCCAATTACATCCGGGAGAAATTGAAAGACGTATATGAACTTCCCTTCAATGCGCCCAGCATGCATGAGGTGGTGTTCAGCCACAAACTGCAAGCGGCGAAGGGCGTGAAGACCGGGGACATCGCCAAGCGGCTGATCGATTACGGATTCCACCCGTACACCACGGCCTTCCCGCTGGTGGTGGCCGATCACGGGGCCATCATGATCGAGCCGACCGAGAGCGAGCCGAAGGAAGAGCTTGATCTCTTCATTGACGCGATGCGCGAGATCGCGCGCGAGGCCCAGGAGTCGCCGGAGACGATCCTTACCGCGCCGCACACGGCTCGCGTGAAGCGCATGGATGAGACCACGGCCAATCGCAAGCCCATCTTGCGCTGGAAACCGTGAAGGCATGATCGGCAAGATCGTCTCACCGCGAAGACGCAAATTCGCGAAGACACGCGAAGGAAGAATCCTCCAAAACGTTGATGGTCAAGGGTTGAGGTAACTGCGATGTTGAGGAAACACCTCGACCTACCTGCTGACTTGAATGAGTTGGCCCGCGTGATCGTTGATGCGGCATTCAAAGTACACAAACACCTTGGCCCGGGTCTATTGGAAAGCACATACCGACTCTGTTTGGTCCACGAGCTACGACTGAGGGGACTGCAAGTCCGACAAGAGGTGCCACTCCCCATCGAATATCAAGGGATCAAGCTGGATGCGGGTTATCGGGTCGACGTTTTGGTGGTGGAAAAGATCATCCTTGAGTTGAAAACGGTAGATGCATTACTAGCCGTGCATCACGCCCAGATATTGTCGTATTTGAAGCATAGTGGCAAGAAGCTAGGATTCCTGATCAACTTCAATTCAGTCCTTCTTAAGGATGGCATTCGCCGAATCGTCAACACGAAATGAAGTATTTGTCTTCGCGTGTCTTCCTTTCTTCGCGCCTTCGCGGTGGGTATGCGATTGCGTGACAGCAAGTCGGGCGGCCCCGAGCGGCCGCCCATTTACCCGTAGGATGCGAATCTATTTGGCCGCTTTGATGTCCACGGATGCGCGAGTATTCTCCCAATCCATCGTCAGCTTGCCGTTCGCGACCGAGATGGTGAACGTTTCCACCGGCGCCTTGAGCGCCTCCACCTTCATCTCCGTGCGTCCCAGGTCCTGGCTCGCATCATACTCATAGGCGCCCCAGGCCGGTTTCCCGTTGGCATCCTTCAGACGCTTGCTGAGGATCAGGATCCAGCCTTTTTCCGCCGGGATGGTAAATACGGTATAGGTGCCCTTGGGGACCTTTACTGTGCCGACCAGCAGATCGCCGGCGGTGGTCAGGGTGGTGGCTTCATTCGCGCCCGTGCGCCAGACCTCTCCGCTCGGCACCAGTCCGTAATAGATCTTGCGTCCACGGGCTGAAGGCGCGTTGTATGCGATGGTCACCGCCTGGCCTCCGATGGTGGCTTCCGCCTTGGCCGGAGGGCTGAGTGGTTTCTGCTCTCCGCTGCCGGCACTGTGCTGCGCCAGTGCGAACACGGCGAGCATGGTAACCATAAGAATGACTGGGACGAGTGTTTTTCTGTTGTACATTGAGGGAAATCTCCTTGGGATGGGCCGCATCTCCGGGCGAGAGCGGCATCCCACATTGGACGCACGAGAAAGGAAAAGGTCACCGGTGGGTACCCAACCAATGAGCAAGATCAGCGTGGACCAGGTCAAAGGCGAAGTGCAGCGGTTCTGGAACGCCTTCATGGACAAGAACGCCGACGCTTTGATGGAGTTCTACTCGGCCGAATCCAGCGTGTTTTCCTCCGTCTCACCCCGCGCCGAGCCCGGTCGTCTGGCCGCCGCCCGCCGCCAGCGCGAATACTTCCAGAAAGCGTCCATCGTCCGGGCTTCCACCGGGCCCATCGAAGTGGTGATGCTGGGTGACGCCGGCGCCGTGGCCAGCTACAACTTCCAATTCCATGCCACACGCGTCTCGAGTTTCGGCGGGCAGACCCAGGAAGAAGACATCAAGCAGGGCCGCGCCACGCAAGTGTTCAAGATGGACCCCGACAACAAGCTGCGCATCGTGCACGAGCACCTTTCGTCGATGGACAAAGCCTAGCAGGCTTCAACCTTCATCCGCTTCCCCCGCATTTTCCAACGCCAGTTCCTTCAACCGGCGCAGATCCAGTTTACCTGTGCCGAGATAGGGCATCGTCTCGATGGGGAAGAATTGATTGGGTTTGGGTTTCCACAGCGGCGGCAGGTCCGCCTTCGAAAATCTCTCGACAACGATCTGCACCTGCTGCTCGGAAAGCGTATACAGCACCACCAGGCGCTCGCCCTTCTTGCCATCCGGTACACCGGTGACGGCAAAAACCTGTTCAGCGACCTCCGCCAGTTCGTGCAGCTTCTCTTCCACCTTGATGTGAGGCACCATCTCGCCGCCGATCTTGCTGAAACGGCTGAGCCGGTCAGTGATCGTCAGAAAACCGTCCTCATCCATCACGGCGATGTCGCCGGTGTTGTACCAGCCGTCCGTAAGCACCTCCGCGGTCTTTTCCGGCCGGCCCAGATACCCCATCATCACGTTGGGTCCCTTTACCAGCATGAGACCGGATTGGCCCACCGGTTGTTCTTCTCCTGTCTCCGGACTCACGATCTTCACGCTGATACCGGGCAGCGGATGTCCGATCTTGCCCCGCTTGAAACCGACCTGGCGGAATCCCGGCGCGCGAAAGTCGCGGGTGTTGACGGCGACCACCGGGGAACATTCGGTGCAGCCGTAGCCTTCGAGGGGACGAAGTCCGAATGTGTCTTCGAATCCCTGAGCGACGCGGTCAGTAAGTTTTTCCGCGCCCACCAGCACGAACTCCAGGCTGCCGAAATCCTCGGGCGGGATGCGCCGCGTGTAGGTCTGAAGAAATGTCGGTGTGGCCACCAGGAACGTCATGGAGTATGTGCGCACCAACGCGCCGATGGTGGCCGCGTCCAGCGGATTCGGGTGGTAGACCACGCCCATGCCCAGCGAAGCCGGGAGCCATAATGTCACGGTGAAGCCGAAGGAATGGAAGAAAGGCAGGATGCCGAGGATGCGGTCATGCTTGCCCAGCGCGAACGTGCGCCCCATCTGGTCGATGTTGCTGGCGATGTTGTAATGCGAGAGCATCACCCCCTTGGGATCGCCGGTGCTGCCGGAGGAAAAGATCACCGTGGCCATGAATGCAGTCAGCTTCTCCATCAGTTTTGGACTTGCGGCCAGGTCCTCGAGGTAGATCACTTGGCCCGGTGGCGCTAAGTTCGGCAGCTTCTCCAAGAATGCCTTGGATGTGATGGTAGTGGTGATCTCGCACTGATTGGCGCAGGAGGCAATGATCTCGTTGGACGCAGTGTAGTTGAAATTGACCGGCACCCGCCCGCACAACATGGCCGCGTAGTTCACCAGAGCGCCGCCCACCGACGGTGGGATGAGGATGCCCACCATCTTCTGCCCCTGCCAGACTTTCTTGAGGCGCAGCGCCAGGAACAATGTCTTGAGAAGCGCGGGGAAGAACTGCAACTTGGGGACCCGGCCGTCGGCCATGGCAAATCGCCAGGGATGCATTCTTGCGGTGCGCACGAACGTGCGATGCAGCGTCTCCATGCGCGCCTTCTGGTGACGGAAGGCGGCTGTTTCCAGCTGTTGCACAGCCTGGCGCACGACGATTGCGGGCGAATCCGCCGGCATGGGCTTGCCGAAGCTGATGGTGACGGGGAAGGGGACACGGCGCGGGACCTTCCAGAAGAAGCGTCCGCGTTCGAAGCTGAACATGCTGCCCCAAACCCCATCCAGATGGACGGGGATGATGGGCGCGTCCACGCCTTTCATGATCCGTTCCATCCCGCGGCGGAAGGGCAGCAGCCGCCCGATGCGCGTGATCTGGCCTTCGGCGAAGATACACACCACGCGGCCCTGCTGGATGGCTTCGCTGGCCGAGCGCAGGCTCTTGATCATGTCCCGCGGCCGCAGGTTGGAACTGATGGGGATGGCGTGCATCAACTTCGCGAAAGGCTTGATCACCGGAGAATCGTAGATGTCCTGGAACATGATGAAGCGCACGTTGCGCTCCGTGGCCGCGGCCAGCAGCAGGGCATCCACGAACGAAAGGTGATTGGAGACGAACAGGGCGCCGCCCTTGGCGGGGATGTTCTCGCGTCCCTCCACGCGGATGCGATAGAGCGTGTGCGTGGCCAGCACCAGCAGCAGGCGCAGGAAGGCCTGGGGCAGCAGCTTCACCACATAGATGGTGGCGATGAAGCTGATCATGCCGCAGGTGAAGAACACTTCCGAGGGGCCGAGCGAAAGATTGAACAACGTGCGCCCGCCGATGTGCACCGGCGCGGTGAGCACGTAATAGATCCCGGCCGCTGTGAATACGCCGATGAAACTGAGCAGGTTGGCGGTCGCGATCACGGCGCCTTTGCGCTTAGGATCGGGCCGGTGCTGGATCATGGCGCTGATGGGCACGATGAAGAACCCGGCGAAGAACCCCAGCAGCGAAAGCAGGACCAGCTTGGTCGTGAAGCCCTGGCCCAATCCCCACAGCGCCACGCTCATCACCGTCATGCCGATCGAGCCCAGCGGGATCAGTCCGTATTCGATCTTGTGTCCGGACATGTATCCGGCCGCCAGCGAACCGATACCGATGCCGATGGCGGCCGCGGCCATCAGGTAACTGCTATGCGCGTTCGAGACGTTCAGCACCTCTTGCGCGTAGATGGGGATGTCTGAGATCAGCAGCGCGGTCAGCATGAAGAAATAGGCGTTGCCGATCACCGCCAGATGGAGCGCCTGGTCCTTGCGCAGCAGACGCATCTCGCGCAGCAGCTCCGCGACGAAATTCACGGAAAATACGCGCTGCGGATTCGCCGCCGGCACACGCGCAATCCCCATGCTGGTCATCAGGCCAACGCCGGAGATGGCGATGAGTAGCAGGCCCGACCAATGCTGACGTCCAGCGAACTCAGTGGAGAGGAACCCGCCGGCGACCGTGCCTGAGATGATGGCCAGAAACGTGCCCAGCTCCAGCACACCGTTTCCCCAAGAGAGCCGCGCGTCAGGCAAGAGTTCCGGCAACAATCCGTATTTGGATGGGCCGAACAATGCCGCTTGCGAACTGAGCAGGAAAATGGCGACAAGTTGCAAAGTCAGGTTCGGCAGCGCCAGGCCTGTCAACGCGACCAGCATCACCGCAATCTCCATGAACTTGGTGCCGATGGTCACGGTGCGCTTGCTGAAGCGATCGGCGAGGAACCCGCCGGACATCGAAAACAGTATGAACGGCGCCGAGAACAGCGCCAGCACCAGCGGCACCATCTGTTTCTTGGCTTCCTCGCTGAGGTTCGCGGCCAGAATCAGGAAGATGACCAGGTTCTTCAGCGCATTGTCGGTGAATGCGCCCTGGAACTGGGTGGCGATCAAGCTCCAAAAGCCAGATTGCCAGCGCTGGTTTTCCGGAGGCGATGAGGGATTCGATTCCATAGAAGTGGAACGAACGAGGTGCGCAGAATTACAATGCGTCCGCAGGGGATTGTATCGCGCGAGCAAATTGCAAGCCAGCGACTGCTGATTTGAAGTGAATGGCGCGCCCGGAGAGATTCGAACTCCCGACCTAACGCTCCGGAGGCGTTCGCTCTATCCAGCTGAGCTACGGGCGCGCGTAGGAAGGTATCTCTAGGATAGCATCATCGGTTTCGTCGCGCGCGAGGATGGGATTCTCAGCCCTCAGCAAGTGTGATAGCGTGTCCCTTCTCGAAAATCTTCCTTCCGGAGAGCCCATGAGACCCCTGCGTGCCGTAGTGGCCGTATTCCTCCCCTTAGTCCTCACCCTCAGCACATTCGCCGCCGACATGGCCAAGAAACAGGCCGCGGTGGACTCCGTGGAGAAACATCGCGCGGAGCTGATCAATCTGAGCGACCGGATCTGGGCCTTTGCCGAGACGGCGTTGCGCGAGGTGAGGTCCGCCAAGCTGCTGGCCGACTACGCCGAGAAGCAGGGCTTCAAGGTGCAGCGCGGCGTGGCCGGGATGCCGACCGCGTTCATCGCCAGTTACGGCGAGGGCAAGCCGATCATCGGCGTGCTGGGTGAGTTTGACGCTCTGCCCGGCATCTCCCAGAAAGCGCAGGCGGTGAAAGAGGCGCTGACCGCGGGCGCTCCGGGTCACGGCTGCGGACATAACCTGTTCGGCGCGGCCAGCATGGGGGCGGCAGTCGCCATCAAGGAATTGATCGCCGCCGGCAAGCTGAAGGGCACAGTACGGTTCTATGGCACACCCGCCGAAGAAGCCGTCGGGGGCAAGATATATATGGCACGCGATGGTCTGTTCAAGGATCTTGATATCGCGCTGGCCTGGCATCCGGCCACGGAGAACCGCGCCGATGTGGACAGCTCTCAGGCGCTCATCGATTTCATCGTTGAATTCAAAGGCCGGGCGGCCCATGCGGCCTACGATCCCTGGAACGGACGGAGCGCGCAGGATGGCGCCGAGCTTTTCGCCGCCGGCGTGAATGCACTGCGCGAGCACGTGAAGCCCACGGTGCGCATGCATTACATCATCCAGAAGGAGGGTGATGTGCCCAACGTGGTGCCCGAATACGCCAAAGTCTGGATGTGGGCGCGCGATTCCAAACGCGAAGGCGTGGACGAGGTCTTCCAGCGAGTCAAGAAGATCGCGGAAGGCGCGGCCTTGATGTCAGGCACAGAGGCAAAGGTCACGATACAGAGCGGCGATTACGAGTTATTGGTCAATGTGCCGGGCGAGCGTCTGTTGCACCAGAATCTTAGCTGGCTTGGCGCGCTCACTTTCACGGATGACGAGCAAGCGTTCGCCAAGGCCATTCAGAAAGCCACCGGCGTGCCGGAGGTGGGGCTGAAGACGCAGATCGAGCCCTGGCACGACCCCAAGCCGGAGCCCGAGGGTGGCTCCACCGATGTAGGCGACATCAGTTGGAACGTACCCACGCTGCATTTATCGATCACCACAGCGCCGTACGGCGCGCCGTGGCACGGCTGGCCGGTGGTGGCCACCGGCGGCATGTCCATCGGGCACAAAGGCATGACCCTGGCCTCCAAGACCCTGGCCGCGACCATGGTGGACCTGTTCGAGGATGCCGAGGTCCGTGCCGCTATCCGCAAGGAGTTTGACGCGCAGACCAAAGGGCATGTCTACAAGCCGTATATCCCGGACGGGCCGCCACCGGTGCCGAAAGAAATCCTTGAAGGCGGCAAATAGGAAAGGAGCGCACTTGCCTCCGATCACCAGACGACACCTGATGCGCCTGACGGCGCAAGCGGCCGTGGCCGCCGGCGTGGGCCGGTTCGTTGTGCTGGAATCCGCCGCACAGGCGAATCCTTCCGGCGAGAAATATCGCGCCGCATTCGCCGCCCTCGACAAGTTCGTGGAGCAGTACATGCGGGACATGAACTCGCCGGGCATGACACTCGGCATCGCGGACCGCGATGGCGTTCAGCGCGTTGCCACCTATGGGTTCAGCGACCTCGAGCGCAAGCTGGTTGTGGAGCCGGGACATCTCTATCAGATCGGATCCATCACAAAGTCATTCGTCGCGCTGGTGCTGTTGCAGTTGAAGGAGGAAGGCAAGCTTGATCTGCACAGGCCCATCGCGGAGTACTGTTCTTATTTCCGCGTCTCGTCGCGATTCGCGCCCATCACGGTGCATCATCTGCTGACGCACAGTTCCGGCCTGCCCGATGGCTTTCGCATCTTCCTGCCGGACCCCGCGGCCGCGCACCGCACCGCCTATGCTCCGGGCGAACACTTCCATTACTGCAATACCGGGTTTGAGCTGATCGGCTATCTCATCTGGACGCTGGACGGTGTGCCTTTTGCCGAGTCGGTGCGGCGACGCCTCTTCGAACCTCTGGGCATGAACGATTCCTTCGGTGTGATCTCTCATGACATCCGCGAGCGCACGGCGCGGAATTATCTGCCCTTCAAAGACGATCGCCCTTATGCGCGCTTCGGAAGGCTCGCGGAGGCGCCCGCGTTGATCGAAGATAATGCCGCTGGCAGCATCTCCTCCACGCCCGGAGACATGGCGCGTTACGTCCAGATGTTGGCTAATGGCGGGCGGGGGCCGAAAGGCCGGATCGTCAGCGAGGCGGGTTTTGCGCAGTTTGTCACGCCCCACATCGCCGCCGACGAGTTCGGGCTAGGCGCAAGCTACGGGTATGGCATCGCCACGGATTCTTTAGACGGCCACAAGCGCATCCGGCACACGGGTGGCATGGTGAGTTTCATGTCGTCCATGCATTTGGACTTGGACGAGGGCCTGGGGGCGTTTGCGTCCATTAACGCCATGCAAGGTTATCGGCCGAATCCGGTGGCGCAGTACGCGATCCAGGCGATGCGTGATGTCCGCGAAGGCAAAACGCCGCGACCTGCACCACCGCCAAATCCTCCGGACCGGATTGAGAAGGCCGCCGATTATGCCGGGGTTTTTACTTCGCCCGAGGGCAAGAAGCTTGCGATGGTCGCTGAGGGTGACCGACTGTTTGTCCTTCGCAATGGAGCCCGATTCGCCGTGGAGAGATCCCAGGGGCCAGGTTTCATCGTGCGTCACCCGGATTTCGAGCGTTTCCTGCTGGCGTTCAGCCGCAAGGATGAAAAGTCTCCCGTGACCGAGGCCGCATGGGGCAGCGACTGGTTCACAAACGATAGGTACACGGGGCCAATGTCGTTCGAATACCCGAAAGAGTGGCGGGGATTCACCGGCCATTACCGCAATGACAGTCCCTGGCGTGGCAGTTTTCATGTCGTACTGCGACAAGGGCGACTCTGGCTCGACGGCGTTCTACCCCTGGTCCCGACGGACGGCGCAACCTTCCGCTTCGGCGATAGCCCGCACAGCCCGGAGTGGATCGAATTCCGCGACGTGGTCAACGGCCAGGCGATGCATGTGCTTCTTTCCGGCGCGGACTATTGGCGCACCTTCGCGGCGTAAAATCAATCTGCAGGAATGAGATTATTCCCCAGTCCGGGCGAGTCCAAGCAGGTCGCGCTGCGCCTGGGTGCGTCGTTGGTGTTCATCTATGTGAGCCTGTGCGCATTCCTGTACGTGCAGCAAAGACATTTTGTTTTTGTGCCGTCGCGGGAGATCGAGGCCACACCGCGCGATTCCGGATGCGCCTATGATGATGTGCGCATCGGT
>JACPNP010000032.1:16141-36689 GCA_016185365.1 Terriglobales bacterium | reverse complement strand
CCCAACCGCCTGCACGGATGGTGGCTGAAGGGCAGCAGTCCGCTCACGCTCATCTATCACCACGGCAACGGAGGCAATGTCGGCGCCAACGCCGATCATGCCTGCCGGCTGAATCAGTACGGCTTCAGTGTGCTGCTCTTCGACTATCGCGGTTATGGCTTGAGTGATGGCGAGTTTCCCAGCGAGCAGCGGGTGTATGAGGATGCCGATGCGGCCTGGCGTTTCACCGTGGAGAAGGGGACCGCGCCGCGGAACATCCTGCTCTACGGCCACTCGCTGGGAGGGGCGGTGGCCGTGGAGATGGCGATGCGTCATCCGGATGCCGCGGGCCTGATCGTCGAGAGCTCATTCACTTCGATCCTCGAGATGGCCAAGTTGGACAGGGTCTTCCGCTATTTTCCGTTGGCCCTGCTTTTGGACCAGTCCATGGACTCGATCCACAAAGTGCCGAAGTTGAAGATGCCGGTCTTGTTCATGCACGGGACCGCGGATGCCATCGTGCCACCGGAGATGAGCCGGGCCTTAGAGATCGCGGCGGCGCGACCGAAGTCCCTCGTGTTCATCCGCGGCGCCGGACATGAAGATTGCGCGGCGGTAGGCGGCGCCGCATACCGAAATGCCGTCATTCAGTTTGCCGCCGGTCTTCCTGCGGCCGGCCCCGCCCTGGCCGCCAAGTGACCATGCGCCTCCCATTGCCTCACCCTGACTACGAATGGCAATCTGTATCCAAGGTTGCGGTGATCGGCTGGGGTGTGGCATTGGCCTGCGCCACGTATCTGTATCGTCCGGGCGGCGCATATTTTCTGGACAACGCGCACCTGATCACCCATGAAGCCGGGCACCTGCTCTTTGGATACACCGGCAATCAGACCATCATGGTCGTCATGGGCACCGGTTTCGAACTGCTGGTGCCGTTGCTCCTTGCCGTGTCCTTCGCGTGGCGCGGACACACCACGGGCACCGCAGTCTGCGCCTGGGGCTTTTTCAATGCATTCATCAGCATCGGCATTTACATGGCCGATGCCCGCGACAAGGCATTGCCGCTGGTCTCACCCGGTGTCGCCAGCGACGAGGTGGAAGGGCACGACTGGGAATACCTCTTCAACTGGCTGGGTGTGATCAAACACGATGTGCAGATCGGGAACGCGACCCGGTATCTCGGCTACCTGGGAATGATCGCCGTGATCCTGTGGCTGGTCTATATGTGGAGAAGATCGGAGAACGGGACTTTGAACGAAGGCCGCTGGGAATAACTACCGCGGTCCTTTCTTCTTGAATCCACTCCCGCCGAATTTCCGCTTCGATGCGCCGCCCGGCTTGCCGAAGCTCTTTCCTCCCGGACCCTGCCTCTTGGATCCGCTCTTCGCCCCGAAACTCTTTTTCTTGAAGTCTCTTGGCCCTCCGAAAGTTTTCTTCTTGAATCCACTTTTGGGAGCGAAGTCCTTCTTAAAGCTGCCTTCTGGTCCTGCGCCGGAGCGCGGGCCGGAGCGCGGAGATGATTTGCCACGAAAATCGCGTTTGCCGGCAAATCCGCCTGTCCCGGATTCGGTGCGCTTGAATCCCTGTGGCTTGCCGAACGGTTTCTCGCCGAACGATCGTTTCTTGAATCCGGCTGGGCGCGCCGAACGTGGGCCGCCAATTCCTTCCTTCTTGAAACCTCCGGGACGCGAAGTTCGTGGGCCGCCAAACCCTTCCTTTTTGAATCCGCCTGGCCGGGCAGAACGTGGTCGGTCAAATCCTTCTTTTCCGGCGCCATCGGGTCTGCCGAATCTCTTCGGGCCGGACTCCCGCTTCCTGAATCCGCCCGCCGGACGATCCGTACGCGCTCCGAACTCTTTTTTCTTGAATCCCCCCTTGGCGGCGATGCCCTTGCGTACAAAATCCGCGCGCGCGAAGATCGGTTTCTTCGCCGGTCCCGGAGCGGGCAGGTCTTTCTTCTTGGACGCCATGCGTTCGCGCTCCGGCGGAGGCGCCGGTTGCCACTGGCCTTCGGCGGCATTCTTCAAGAGCGCCACTTCTTTTTCGCCGAGGGCGCGTGACTCGCCTGTCTCGATGTCGAGTTTGATCGGGCCATACTGCACTCGCTTGATCTTTTCCACGAGATGGCCGACCGCTTCGAACATCTTGCGGATCTGCCGGTTGCGGCCTTCGATGAGCGTGACCTCGAACCACGGGTTATCACCTTCCCGCATGGATTGGATCCTGGCGGGCGCCGTGGTCACGCGTTTGCCGTCTTCTTCGATGTTCACACCGCGCCGCAGCTTCTCAATGTCACTGGCCTGCGGCGCGCGGCTGACCTTCACCCAATACACTTTGGGGACATGCGTGGCGGCGCGCATCAGCTTGTGCGCCAGGTCGCCGTCGTTGGTGAGTAGCAGCAGGCCTTCGCTCGCGTAATCCAACCGTCCCACCGGATATACGCGCGCGCCCACGTTGCCGATCAGATCCAGCACGGTCTTGCGGCCTTCCGGATCCGAGAGCGTTGTGACGTAGCCTTTGGGTTTGTTCACCACCAAATAGACACTGCGCTGTGCGCCCTGGATCAGCTTGCCGCCGACCTTGATGTGGTCCACTTCGGGATCGGCCTTGGTGCCCGGCGTGGTGACGGTTTGCCCGTTGACCGTGACCAGTCCGGCCGCGATCATCTCTTCGGCCTTGCGGCGCGAGGCGATTCCGGCAGCGGCAATGATCTTCTGTAATCGTTCAGCAGGCATGTGGCCTTTCATTCCGCAGACAGTGCGGGAGAGCGGGAGTCCTTACCCTTCGGTGGTCTGTGCTTCGGCGTCCGGAACGTGCGCAGCATCCGGTCCGGGCGGCCGTTCAAAGAGGTCTTCCTGGGCCTGGCCCTGGGTCATCTTCTCGAACTCTTCCATGCTGGGAAGTTCGTTCAAGTCATTCAGCCCGAATCGCAGAAGGAACTCTTTGGTGGTCTTGTACAGGATCGGACGGCCCACGACTTCCTTGCGGCCGGCAGTAGTGATGAGCTTGCGTTCCAGCAGAGTGGCCAGCACGCCGGAGGCTTCCACGCCGCGGATCTCGCTGATCTCCGGGCCGGTCACCGGTTGCTTATAGGCGACGATGGCCAGCGTCTCCAGCGCGGGCAGCGAAAGCCGGATGGGAGGCTTCAGGCTCTTGGCGAAGGCGCGGACAACATCGTGATGCTCCGGCTTTGTGGAGACGCGGTAACCGTTGGCCACCTGGCGGATCTCCATGCCCCGCTCTTCACTCTGATAGTCAGCCACCAACGCCTCAAGGATGGGACGCAGGCACGCGCGCACGGCGTTGCGTTCAGCCCGGGCAGCGGCCTTGGGGTCGTCTGAGGGAGCGGCCGGCGACGCGGTACTCCCTGACGATGGCATCAATTCGTCGTAGAGGCCGGCTTCCTTCAACGCGAGGCCGATCTCATCCAGAGAGATGGGTTCTTCGGCGGCGTAGATGATGGCTTCGATCTTGGCTTTCAGGCTCATTACTTCCAATCGTCCCGCACGGCCATCTGTTCGTTCATGATCTCGTCGAACCGGCTGTGCTTCTTAATAAGGATGTCAGTGAACAAAATGTCCTGGCGCAGCAGGATGGCCTGCAATCGCACCAGCTCCAGCAGCGCCAGGAACGTACAGACCAGCGCGTTACGAGAATGCATGTTGCGCAGAAGATGCTTGAGGCGCACTGGCCTGTCTTCCAATGTAAGCCGCCGGCGCACATAATCGATCATCTGCCCGACGGTCACCGCTTCTTCGGCCACGTCCAGCACCGGCCGTTTGGCGGCCCGATCGAGGATCTGGTTGAAGGCGCGCGCCAAGTCGACGGTATCGGTCACCAACTCCGCTTCCGCGCCTTCATCCTCAATGAAGTCCTTCAGGTTCGGGTTGCTGGCCACGTGCTCTTCCAGATGTTGTTTCTCCCGCAACATCTGCGCGGCATTCTTGAATTTTTCATGCTCGAGCAGCCGGTTGACCAGCTCCATGCGCGGGTCGTCCTCCTCGGGAGGCGCGTCCGGATCGCGCGGCAGCAACATCTTGGACTTGATATGGATCAGCAGCGCGGCCATGTAGATGAACTCCGCCGCGCCATCCACGTCGACTTCCTTGATCTTCTCGCAATAGGCCAGGAACTGCGCGGTGATGCGGGCGATGGGAATGTCGTAAATATCGATGTTCTGCCGGCGGATCAGGTCGAGCAGCAGGTCGAGCGGCCCGTCATAGACGTTGCCTACCGAGACCGAGAACGGGAACTCGTTCTCCGGCTGAGTGGCGCTCGTATGCGGATTGGCTTGGATCTCGCTCATTCTTGCCGGAAGTGCTTGCTCATGCCCGTGGCGCCGCGGATCTCTTCCATCGTGGCCTCGGCGGTATCCCGCGCGCGGCGGTCGCCCTCTTCGATTATCTCCCAGGCAAGCGTCGGTTGCTTCTCATATTTGCGACGCCGTTCCCGCATCGGGGCCATGATCTGGACAAGGCTGTCTGCAGCCCAGCCCTTGCACTCGATGCAACCGATACCCGCCGTGCGGCAACCGTCGTACACCTTGGCCAATGTCTCTTTCGAACTGACGATCTTATGCAGGTCGCCGATGGGACATTTGTCCGGATCGCCGGGATCGGTGCGGCGGATACGCGCCGGATCGGTCACGGAGGTCTTCAGCTTCTGCCGCACGACTGTCTCCGGGTCACTGAGCAAGATAGTGTTGTCATACGACTTCGACATCTTGCGTCCATCCGTGCCACGCAGCTTCGGCGTCGGGGTCAGAAGTGGTTGAGGCTCAGGGAGCAAACCGCCGCCGGCACGCTTCGGATAAAACTGGTTGAATCGGCGGGCGATCTCACGTGTCAACTCCACGTGCGCAACCTGGTCCTCACCCACCGGCACAAAATCCGCCTTGTAGATCAGGATGTCCGCCGCCTGCAGCACGGGATAGCCGAGGAACCCGTAGGTGTTCAGATCTTTTTCCTTTAACTGTTCCTTCTGGTCTTTATAAGTAGGCACCCGCTCCAGCCAGCCTAACGGTGTGATCATGGAAAACAAGAGATGTAATTCGGCATGCTGCGCGATGTGGGACTGAACGAACATCACGCACTTAGCGGGGTCGAGTCCCGCGGCCAGCCAGTCAACCACCACATCCACGGAGTTCTGGTGTACGTCGGCTGTGTTCGCGTAGTCAGTGGTCAGCGCGTGCCAATCCGCGACGAAAAAATAGCAATCGTGGGTCTCCTGCAGCTTCACCCAATTGGCCAGCGCGCCCACGTAATTGCCCAGGTGGAGTTTGCCGGTGGGGCGCATGCCGCTGAGCACGCGCTTCTTTATGTTCTTTGATTCCATAAGAGTTCTGAACCGCCTACATGTGAATGATGATGTTGTCCAGGAAATGCAACGCCCGGTTCATGATGGGGCCCATGATCTTCCCGCCGAATAGCAGCAGAATGATGAACCCGAAGCCGCCGATCATCTCGTAGCTGCGCGCGATCGGCTCCGGCAGCAAGTGTTTGAATACGTGACTTCCATCCAGAGGCGGGATGGGAAGCAGATTGAAAAGCGCCAGCAGCGTGTTGATGGCCACCATCAGGTACAGGAACCAGACTAGGGGCAGCATCAGGCTTGATGGATCCGGCACATACCCGGTGACGATCCCCTGCACCATGGCCCGGCCGAAATAAGAGGTGTTGGCCACGAGGAACAGGCCGATCAGTCCAAACGCCACCAACATCAGATTGCTCACCGGGCCGGCTACCGTGGCGACGATTCAGCGTTATCCGTCCCAGCAATCTTGCCGTTTGGTCCCCCATCCAGCTGGCGCCCAGCGCGTGGGCCGATTCATGCACGCTGATGGCAAGCATGAATACGGCGATCTTCATTGCGATCTCAAAGTATTCCAGGGGCATGCGGCTGATGGCTTGGATGGTATCACGCGAAATCCGGGAACTCCGGCGCGATTACTCGTCCTTGGGCGCGATGTCCTTCACTTTCACCGTGCGCGCGGGCACTCCCACCACCACGTTGTAATCCGGAACGTCCTTGGTCGCCACACCCATCGAACCGACCAGCCCGTGCAGCCCGACCTTTACGCCGCTCAGCACCGTGGCGTGGTACGTGATGCGCGCCTTGGGGCCGATCTCGGTGCGGTGGTTGGTGACGATCATGCCGTCATTCAGGTCATGGGTATGGGAGTAGATGTTGGCGTAGTCACTGACGGAGGTGCCCTCGCGGATGATGACCTCGCCGCGGTCATCCAGCAGCACGAATTTGTGGATGACGCAGTTGTCCTCCACCGTCAGGTTGTAGCCGAAGCTGATCTCCACGCCGTGGAAGAGCTTCACGTTCTTGCCGCAATGCTTGAAGATGTGCCGCGCCAGCATGGCGCGGACGCGGAACCCCAGACAGTGGTTGAGGCCGGCGGGCGAGCGGTCGAACATCATCCAGAACCAGATCAGCGGCTTGCGCTCAGCAAAGCGCGCGGCGTCCACGTCCCCGTAATATTCCGGTTCCAATGTGCCATTGCGGGGATCGAAGCTGTGGACCAGGGCCTGGGCGCTGAGGGATTCGTCGGGCGCAGGCGGCGTGTAGGGTTCGCCTAGATAGAGCTCATGCAGCGCGTTGCGCACGACCTCGCTGCGGTGCGTGATGTCCTTGTCCTCGAAGGCGCGGTCCAGCTCGGCGATCCAGCGTTCGAAGGAAGCCTCCGCGTCATGTGACGGCATCAGCGGGCGATATTCATAGCGGGGCATGAGGGCCTCGTAACTTCTGAAGTGAGTAGGGAACCATCAAGGATATCAGAGGGGTTCGTCCCGTGCCGCATCTACCGCGAGTGGCGATTCGTGAACTCCACAAGCTTTTCCAACTTCTGCTTGGCTGCCCCCGAGTCAATGGAACGGACAGCTTTCGGCATCGCGGCTTCGATCGAGTCCGCATGACCCGCCGCCACCAGTGCCGCCGAGGCGTTCAAAAGGACCACGTCTCGGCGCGCCGATTTTTCCCCGTCGAGGATGCGGCGAATGATCTCCGCATTCTCTTTCACGTCGCCACCGGAGATCTCCGTGATGGGCGCGCGCTTCAGGCCAAACTGTTCCGGCGTGACCTCGTAGACCTTGACCCAGCCATCCCGCACTTCTCCGATGCGCGT
Organism: Terriglobales bacterium; assembly: GCA_016185365.1. Taxonomy (GTDB): domain Bacteria; phylum Acidobacteriota; class Terriglobia; order Terriglobales; family Acidobacteriaceae; genus DSPA01. The sequence goes on along the minus strand of JACPNP010000032.1, from coordinate 29,578 downwards.
AGGCCCGGTGATGGTGATCTCATCCAGCCCGTCTTCGCCGTGGACCACCAGGGCACGTTGCAGGCCCAGCATGTTCAGCGCCTGTGCAAGTTTTTCGACCAAGCCCGCGTCGTACACGCCCACGACCTGCGCCGACGCCTTCGCGGGATTCGTCAATGGCCCGAGCAGGTTGAACACCGTGCGCAATCGCAATTCACGCCGGGCCGGCTGTACGTACTTCATCGCGGAATGCATCGCCGGGGCGAACAGGAACGCGATGCCGACTTCGCGCAAACACGCCGCCATGCGTGCCGGTAGCAGGTTCAGGTTCACGCCCAGGGCTTCCACCACGTCCGCCGATCCGCACTTCGAAGAGATGCCGCGGTTGCCGTGTTTGGCGACGTGTACGCCGGCGCCGGCCACGGTCAATGCGGTCGCGGTGGAGATGTTGAAGGTGCCGCTCGCGTCGCCGCCGGTACCGCAGGTGTCCACCAGGGCTTCGCGCTCGGTGCCGGAGACATCGAGCGCGGCGTCATCCGGGGCGAGGGGAGTGGCCGCCGCGCGGATGGCCTCGGCAAAGCCGACGATCTCTTCCACCGTCTCGCCCTTCATGTGCAGCCCTACCAGCAACGCGGCGATCTGCGCATCGGAACATTGTCCATGCAGGATCTCACCCATGACCTCGCGGGCTTCTTCGCGGCTGAGAGACTGAAAGTGGTTGGCGACCTTATGGAGGGCTTCTGTGATCATACGGATAGTAATCAAGGATGCTTCTCCAAGTTAAATGTTCCGAACTTTACGCGCAAATGGCGCGAATAAGAGTCAGGCGATTGTTGTAAGCTTCTTGCCGGAGCCATGGCCGCCCTTCTCAAGAACACGCGTGACAGTTTTCGCCTGGGCGCCCTCGCCGCCGCCTTGCTCGTAGCCGCCCTCTTCCTTGCCCTGGACGATACCCGGGGTATGCGTTGGATCGAGAATGCCACGTACGATGCCCGCGTTCAGCTGCTGGAACGTTCCTTCGACCGTGATCCCGCCACGCCTCAGATCGCTTCGCAATTCGTCGTGATCGATATCGACAACGCCACGTTCGATCAATTCAAGCCCCTGCTCGGCCGCTGGCCCTGGTCGCGTCGCGTCTGGACCGAGACCGCGCGTTTCGTGAATCGAGGCCGGCCCAAGGTCCTGGCCATGGACATCGTTTTCGGTGGGGAAGAATCCCCTGAGATCGACCAGGAATTCGCCGGCGTGATGCAGCGCTCCGGCAAAGTGGTGCTGGCGTATGCCTATTCCAACCCAGGACAGGTCTCCGCGGAAGATACCGGGGAACTGCAAAAGAAATTGGCGCTGCTAGAGGATGAATCTGTGCCGGCCAAGCCCGGCGACCTCGGGGACCGCATCGACGAAGAAGTATTCACGCTGAGCACGCCCCTGGATTCATTGGGACGTGCGGCCGGGGGCCTGGGTGTGATCAACGCCTTTTCCGACGATGACGGCACGCTTCGCCGGGTCAATCTGCAGTACAAGTTGGGTGGAAGGATATATCCAGCGTTCGCGTTGCGCATTGCGCAGATCGCCTCCGGTCGTCCCGTGGCCGCGTTCGAACAGAAGGGCCTCTACGCCGTGCAGGAAAATTGGCGCGTGCCTGTGGACGAGAAGGGGCGCATGGTCATCCTTTGGCGCAACGGTGACCTCTATCGCGAGGGCAAGGTCCCGGCCTCGCGCATCTCACTCGGAACGGTCATCTGTTCCATCTATCCGGACCAGTGCCCGGCGGACGCGGCCCGCATCAAGCCGGAATTCTTCAAGGACAAGATCGTACTGCTCGGCGCCAGCCTGGCCGCGTCATTCGATTTCCATAATCTTCCTTTGAAGGGAAAACAACAGGCGGCCGGGTTCCTGGTGCACATGAATGCCGTGGAAAACCTTTTGCACTGGCAGGCGGTCCATACAGCGCCGAACTGGGTCTCGCCGCTGGCGGTCATAGTCATGTCATTGATCGGTGCGGCCGTCCTTGTCTTCATACCCTCGGCATCCGCGGCCTCGCTCGCCGGACTTGCGGCCGTCGCGGCCTATGCCGGCGGTTCCGCGCTGGCCATGGTCCGGGGACACTTCTGGGTGCCGCTGGCCGCGCCTATGGCGGGATTTTTCATTTCCTTCATTGCAGCCGGCCTGATCCGCTACGCCACCACCGGACGCGAACTGCGCAAGACCCGCGGCACGCTGGACCGCTACATCTCGCCTCAGCTCGTTCACTATGTGCTCGAACACCCGGATGAATTCAACCTCAAGGGTGTCCGCAAGGAACTCACCATCCTGTTCTCTGACGTGCGCAATTTCACCACCATCACCGAAGGCTCGGACCCGATGGAACTGATCGCCACGCTCAACGAATACCTGGAACAGATGACAGACGTGATCTTCAAATATGACGGGATCACGGACAAGTTCATCGGCGACGGCATCCTGGCGTATTGGGGCGCCTTCACGCCGGACAAGAACCATGCCGTGCTCGCCTGCCAGGCCGCGCTGGAAATGAATGAGCGGCTGGCGGTGATGAACGCGAAGTGGAAGGCGGAGGGTCGGCAGGAACTGGCCATCGGGATCGGCATCAACACCGGCGAGGTCGTCTTCGGGAACGTGGGTACCGGCAAGAAGATGGAGTTCACCGTGCTATGGCACCGGACGTATTCGCAGAAGATCCGCAGGAACAGGTGGCGGATTAGCGGGAGACTTTGTATGAAACGGGTGAATCGGACATTTGCATTGCTTGGGTTGAGTTTTCTACTTGGCCTGGGCGCGGCTTACGTTCCCTATACGGCACTGGCGCAAGGCAAAGGCAAGGGCCAGGGCCAACAGGGAAAGGGCAAGGACCAGAACAAGGACAAGGACACGAGTGGCGCACAGCCGGCTACCGATCAACCTGCCACGGACGACGCCGATGCCGGCAAACCCAAGCCTTTGTTCCAAGGCAAGTCCGGCTTCAAGTCGTCACGCCAGACCAAAGACCAGGCCACGCTCGGCTTCAACGGGCTGGATCCGAACGGCAAAGTCGATCAGGCGATGCTCAACGCCGCGCCGACCGGGATGGACATGGTCAATGCCAAATCCCTGGTCGCCTTCGTACCGACAAAAGATGAGTTGGACAAGTTTCTGGCGGAAGGGAGCTTGAAGGCTCCGGCGCCCAAGCCCGCGGACGACAAAGACAAGAAGAAAGACAAAGATAAGAAGAAAAAATAAGGAGACGCCATGCGCAGCATTCGCAAAATCACGGTCCTCACCTTCGTGACCCTGCTCGCCGTGGGGTCTTCACAAGCGCAGTTCGGAGATGTGTTCCGCAAGAGCAAGAAGGGCGTGGAGACCGCAAAGAGGGCGTCGGACGCCATGGCGCCCTGGTCCACCGACCAGGAGCGGGCCATCGGAGAAGCCGCGGCAGCCAAGCTGGTGCACATCTTCGGCCTTTATGACAACCCGGACATGCAGCATTACGTGAGCATGGTGGGCTATGCCATGGTCCAGCATAGTCAGCGTGCCACTTCGCTGGAGTACAAGTTCGGCATCCTGGATACGGAAGCCATCACCGCGTTCAGCCTTCCCGGCGGATATGTATTTATCACCCGCGGGGCCCTGGCCAACATGAAGAATGAGGCGGAGTTGGCGGGCACCCTGGGCCATGAGATCGCCCACGTGGACAACCGTCATCTTGAGAAGGAAGTGCGCACGAAAAAGACGGTGGCTTTCCTGGCCGAAGAAGGCGCCAGCCGCATCCCCACCATCAGCGAACTCAAGAACATCGCCAATGAGTTGGTGAATAGCGCGATCAACACCACGTACAGCCGTGACAAGGAAGACGAAGCTGACCGCAAGGGTACGGAGCTTTCCGTCGCCGCCGGCTACGACCCGAACGGACTCAAGAATTTCCTGACTACGCTGCTTTCGGTCAAAGGCGAGGATCCGGGAGGTTCCGCACAACGGCTGGGTCTCTGGGGCTCCACCCACCCGCCGCTGCAGGATCGTGTGAGCACCCTTACGACCATCGCCAACGCGTTCCCCGCCGGGCAAATTCTCGACAGCCGGTTCCAGCAGGCCGCCTATTTTGGGCCCACAAAGGCGGAACTTGAACAGATGGAACGCGAAAAGGCTGAGGCCGAGGCCAAAGCCAAGGCCGAGAAGGAAGCTGCGGAGAAGGCAGCCGCCAAGAACAAACCGGCGGCCAAGAGCAAATCGAAAGCAGCGCCGAAGAAACCGCAGTAGATCCGGCGTCAGTTCCGGGAGTGTGAGGACGGAGGCCGAGGCCTCCATCCTCCTTCTTGCCGGAAAGTTCTGGCGCTCATGTGCGGGAGTCTGCTAAAAAGGCTGGTTCCGGAGGTGCCATGGCGGAAGCGGGGCTTACGCAAGGTGGTTTCGGCGCCACCGCGCGTCGCGACGCGTGGTGGCTGGAGATGCTGCCCACCATCATCCTGATCGGTGGGTTCAGTATTTATGCGACCGCCCGGGCCTTTGAAGGCGCGCACTACCTGGCGGGTTCCTATCTCTCGCCGTTCTACTCGCCGCTGATCGATCCGGACCACAAATGGTGGCCACTCTCACCCGCGGTTCTGATCCTTGGGTTCCCGCTCGGGTTCCGCGTCACCTGTTACTACTACCGCAAGGCGGTCTACCGCTCGTTCCTGGCGGATCCCCCGGCCTGTGCGGTGGGCGAGTTCTGGGGCAAGAGTTACATCGGCGAGACCCGATTCCCGTTCATCCTGCAAAATCTGCACCGCTATTTCCTTTATGGCGCACTCGTGTTCCTGGTGTTCCTCTGGCACGACGTGTGGAAGGCTTTGTGGTTCGACGATGGTTTCGGCATCGGCCTGGGCACAGTCATCATGGCGGTGAATACCTCACTGCTCACGCTGTACGCGTTTTCCTGTCACTCATTGCGGCACATCATCGGCGGCCGGCTGGATTGCTTCGGTTGCGCCAAGGCCGGCCTTGCGCAGCACAAGGCGTGGTCGCTGGCCAGCCTGCTGAACGTCAATCATATGTGGTTCGCCTGGTGCAGCCTGGTATCAGTAGGCGCGACTGACTTCTACATCCGCCTGGTGGCCACGGGCGCGATCAAGGACCTGAGGATCCTGTGACCGACCGATTCGAGACCCACGAGCATGATGTGTTGATCATCGGCGCCGGGGGCGCGGGATTGCGCGCGGCCATCGAGGCGATGGCCCAAGGCGCGCGTGTCGGCGTGGTGTGCAAATCACTCCTGGGGAAAGCCCATACGGTGATGGCGGAAGGCGGCATCGCCGCAGCCATGGCCAATGTGGACACTGCCGACGACTGGCGCACCCACTTCCGAGATACCATGCGCGGCGGAAAGTTCCTCAACAACTGGCGCATGGCCCAGCTCCACGCCCAGGAATCGCCGGAACGCGTCAAAGAGCTCGAACACTGGGGCGCCCTCTTTGACCGCACACAAGACGGCAACATCCTGCAGCGCGCTTTCGGTGGACATACCTACAAACGCTTGTGCCACGTCGGCGATCGCACCGGGCTGGAGATGATCCGCACGCTCCAGGACCGTGGCGTGCAGATGGGTTTCGACGTCTTCATGGAGTGCACCATCCTGCGCCTGCTCACTGTGGGCGGCCGCATTGCCGGCGCGTTCGGCTACTGGCGCGAGACCGGTCGATTCGTCGTGTTCAAGGCGAAGTCGGTCGTGATGGCCACGGGCGGCATCGGCAAGGCGTGGAAGGTCACATCGAATTCCTGGGAGTACACCGGTGACGGCGAAGCGCTCGCGTACGAAGCCGGCGCCGATCTGCTGGACATGGAGTTCGTGCAGTTCCATCCCACCGGCATGATCTGGCCGCCGGGGGTGGCCGGGATCCTGGTGACGGAAGCGGTGCGCGGCGAGGGCGGCATCCTCACCAACAAGAGCGGCGAGCGTTTCATGCAGCGCTATGATTCCAAGCGCATGGAACTCTCCACACGGGACGAGGTCGCGCGCGCCATCTACACCGAGGTCAAGGAAGGGCGCGGGAGCGAGCACGGCGGCGCGTATCTCGATATCTCCCACAAGCCCGCCGATTACGTGAAGAAGAAGCTGCCCAGCATGTACCACCAGTTCAAGGACCTGGCGGATGTGGACATCACCGCCGGCCCGATGGAGGTCGGTCCCACCTGCCATTACATGATGGGCGGCATCCGCGTGGACGCGGAAACGGCACGATCCACGCTCCCCGGGCTTTATGCCTGCGGCGAAGCGGCGGCCGGGTTGCATGGCGCGAATCGCCTGGGCGGGAATTCGCTATCTGATCTGCTGGTCTTTGGCCGCCGCGCCGGCCTCGCGGCCGCAGAATATGCCAAAGGGATCGCCCAGCCCTCCGTGGACACCGCCCAGATCGAAGAATCAGAGCGCGGCATGCTCGCCCCGTTCGAACGGGCGGAGGGTGAGAGTCCGTACGCCGTCCATCGTGACCTGCAAGAGGCCATGCAAGACCTTGTCGGGATCTTCCGTGTGGAAGAAGATTTGAAGAAGGCGCTGGTGGAACTGCAAAAATTGAGAGCTCGCGCTAACAGAGTGAAGGTCGAAGGCTCCCGCATGTTCAACCCCGGCTGGCACATGGCCCGCGATCTCCAGCACATGCTGACCGTGGCCCAGGCTGTGACCATCAGCGCGCTGGCCCGCAAGGAGAGCCGCGGCGCACACAGCCGCATAGACTTCCCGAAGAACGACGACACCTGGGGAAAGCAGAACAACTTGATCCGCAAGGAGCGCGGCGAGATGGTGCTGCGCCAGGAGTCCACCCGCGACTTGCCCGATGACCTGCAACAGATCCTCGCGGAGGAAAAATAATGGCCGAAGCGACACTGAGGATCTTTCGCGGCGATCAGGGCGGCGGCACGATGAAGGACTACCGCGTGCCCGTCGCTCCCGGCATGGTGGTGCTGGACGCGCTGCACCACGTGCAGGGACATCAGGCGCCCGACCTCGGGCTGCGCTGGAACTGCAAGGCAGGGAAGTGCGGGTCGTGCTCCGCGGAGGTCAACGGACGCCCCCGCCTCACCTGCAAGACGCGCATGGATTCGCTCGACCTGACCCAGCCGGTCGAAGTCCGGCCGATGAAAAGCTTTCCCGTCATCAAGGACCTGGCCACGGACGTGAGCTGGAATTATCAGGTCAATAAAAAGATCCCGCCCTTCCAGCCGCGTGAAGGCGTGGAGTGGAAGATGCAGCAGCATGACGTGGACCGGGTGCAGGAGTTCCGCAAGTGTATCGAGTGTTTTCTGTGCCAGAATGTGTGCCACGTCCTGCGCGACCATGACAAAAAAGCGGAGTTCGGCGGGCCGCGCTTCTTCGTGCGCGTGGCCGGGCTGGAAATGCATCCGCTGGACGGCGCCGATCGCATTCCTCTGCTGAAGGACGCGCTGGGCATCGGCTATTGCAACATCACCAAATGCTGCACCGAGGTCTGTCCGGAGGAGATCCACATCACCGACAACGCCATCATTCCACTGAAGGAACGAGTAGTGGACGAGTATTATGACCCTGTATTGAAGATCGTGAAGAAGATCTTCAGCGCCGGGCGTTGAATCTTGTATCAGGGCACAGCTTTACCTGTGTCGGATCTTGGCGCCCTCATGGTTGCGGCGTTGCGGTTCGCCGGATTTTCTTTCTGCCAGAAACAATGTGGCAACGCCTACCCGCCGGGAGAAATTTGCTCATGTTATTTGTCTTGGACGAGCCCGAAGAGCGATTAAGGATTGTTCAAGATGGCTGCGCTGAAGGGAGCCCGAAGGGCGTTTGAGAATAACCCGGCACGAAGTGCCGGGAAAGCGTAGCCTTTTGGGATGAGTCCCGTAGGGACGGCTGAAACGACTGAGGTCAACACCATGGAATTCAATCTCAAGCCGCTGTCCGCCGGCGGCATCCCGCAGGCGCTGGCCAAGGTCACGCACTACCGCTATCTCAACCAGGCGGATGAGGCCGAGTCCATCTGCCGCGACGTGCTCGAAGCCGACCCCGCGAACCAGACCGCGCTGCGCATGTTGGGTCTGGTCATCACCGATCAGTTCACCGGGGGCCTTTACGACCGGTATCAGGAAGCCGAAATGACGTTTCAGAAACTGACCGACCCTTACGAGCGGTTGTACTACACCGGCATCGCGCATGAGCGCCGGGCCAAGGCACAATCCAAGGCCGGACATGTCGTCGGCTCGCTGACCGCGCTCTTCGAAGAAGCCATGAAGTGTTACGAGCAGGCGGAGAGGATCCGTCCCGCCGGCAATGACGATTCGGTGCTGCGCTGGAACCGCTGCGCCCGCCTGTTGCAGAAACTTACGGCCGGAGCCTCCATCCAGGAAGAAGAGTTCGAAGCGGCGGACAGTCCGCCGGTGTAGGCGCCTTGGGGCCATGTGAGCACTTTCTGAATCGTAAGCAACAACTGCACACCAGCATCATCGATTGACCTGCATTTCAAATCTCCCATGGAACAAATCGTTTCATGAGAGTGTCAATAGTTGCGAGAAAAGTATGAGTACCCGCACCTTAATCCTGCTCATCCTGATCTTGATTGTTGGGCCAAGCGGCCTCTCCGCTTGCGAGTGTTACAACCAGATTCCAATAGACCGCTCAGTCAAGAATTACAACGAAAAGGCGGTTTTTACGGCCCGCGTCCTCCAACCCATTGGCGCAGCGAGGACCTGGAACGGCATCAGATTTTCTCAATTTGCTCTCGCAATCGTTAAGGAGCGTTTTTGGGGGCTGCCTTGGTATTGGCCAAAGGTGGTAATACTCGATGGCTACTATCCCTGCGATCAGGCCGTGGTGATTGGTGAAGACTATCTGGTCTCAGGTTGGCGCGAGCGATACGGAATGGTCAGGATATCCGGCTGCAGCCGCACTGCGCCTCTGGCACGAGCACAAGTCGATTTACGCACCATCAAGGGGTCGCGCTGCAGCGCGCCCGGCGGGACCGTGATCGGGATGCTCCACGCCCAACCGAAGGATTATCTCGAAAGTCTTACACCGTTTCCGCGGGAGACGGTGACGCTGACCAGCCCAACCGGGAAACACGAAAGCACTTCGACCGATGCGGATGGGTTCTTCGAGTTCCGACATCTGGCGCCTGGAAAATACAGTATCGGCGCCACTTTCGCTCAGCGGAAGAACTCAAGTATGAATACTTTACTTGTCGAAACTGGGCAATGTGTGGATGGTTCACTGACTGTCCCGCCACTGGAAGAGAAGAAATGAGACTCCTGCGCTTCTATCGATGCAAACCAATTACGAATTCTGAGCCTTGAGGGGATCTTGCACAAATCGGCCCTGGAACCATGCTGCCGTGATGAGAGAGCAAGTGACTCCCGCAGGAATCGTGAACAAGTGGATGATTGGAGTAAACCCGCCCCCTCCGCCCGCGGCAAGCAACTCATTCATGCCTCGATCGAAAAAGGGGAACGCAACACCCGCCAGTGCGCCGAGCACTGTGGATTCGACCCTGAGCCGCCTGACCGTCTTGATCTTTTTCCTGCGAGCGTGCATCCAAAATGCCCCAGCGGCTCCAGCCAGAAATCCAAACGAGCCACACGACACCATTGTGATCGGTAGCAGTAAGACGACCGTGCACAGAAAACCCAGAAATCCAGGCAGTTCCACTCCCTCAATACGGCGATACTCCACGACCATGTAGAGAGTTTCAATAATAAGGGCCGAAAGCACGCTGGCCAATGCCGCATTCAACAGCCCGGCCTTGAGTACAAAGGTCAAAAAACGATATTTTGTCGTCCCACTCTGGGAGTCCATAATTCGATACACCGATTCTAATGCACAGCTATGATCCGTTTTCCGTTTGCTCCTTCCGCTCGCCCTCCTATAAAATCGTAATTTCGTCGCGAGCACCGGTCCCGGGCCGTAGACCCCTGCGACGCACCAGACCTCTGCATGAAAATCCACGAGTATCAAGCCAAAGCGATCTTTGCCAAGTATGGTGTGGCCGTGCCCCGCGGCGAGATGGCGGAGACCCGCGAAGAAGCCGAAGCGGCGGCCAAGAAGTTGTTCGGTATGGGCTGCTCCGGCGCCGTGGTCAAGGCGCAGATCCACGCCGGAGGCCGGGGCAAGGGCGGCGGCGTGAAGGTCGCCAGGAACCTTGACCAGGCCATCGAGCACATCAAAAACATCCTGGGGATGCATCTCAAGACCCACCAGACCGGCCCCGAGGGACAAAAGGTCCGCCGGCTGCTGATCGAAGAGACCCTGCCCATCGAGCGCGAACTGTATCTCGGCATCGTGCTCGACCGCGGCACCTCGAAGCTGGTCTTCATGGCCTCACCCGCCGGCGGCATGGACATTGAAGAAGTCGCGGCCAAGACCCCGGAGCAGATCCACAAGGAGTTCATCGACCCGGCGGTCGGCTTCCAGGCTTTCCAGGCGCGCAAGCTGGCCTTCGCGCTCGGACTCAAGCCGGAGCAGATCAACGATGCGGTCAAGTTCATGACCGCGCTCTACACCGCCTGCATCGAGACCGACGCCTCGCTCTGTGAGGTCAATCCCTTCATCACCACCGCGGACGGCAAGCTCTTCGCGCTGGACGCGAAGATGAACTTCGACGACAACGCGCTCTATCGCCACAAAGACCTGAAAGAGCTGCGTGACATCTCCGAGGAAGACCCGCTCGAGGTGGAAGCCTCGAAGTTCAGCCTGAATTACATCAAGCTCGACGGCAACGTGGGTTGCATGGTCAACGGCGCGGGCCTGGCCATGGCCACCATGGACATCATCAAGTTCGCCGGCGGCGCGCCCGCCAACTTCCTCGACGTGGGCGGCGGCGCCAACGCCGAGCAGGTGGAGAACGCCTTCAAGATCCTGCTCAGCGACAAGAACGTGAAGGCCGTGCTCATCAACATCTTCGGCGGCATCCTGCGCGTGGACACGCTGGCCCATGGCGTTGTGGAGGCGGCCAAGAAGACCAACATCGCGCTGCCCATCGTGCTGCGACTGGAAGGTACCAATGTGGAGCAGGGCCGCGAGATCCTGAAGAACTCCGGCTTTAACTTCATCGTGGCGGAAACCATGGCGGATGCGGCGGACAAAGTCGTGGCCGCGGCCAAAGGGAAGTGATTTGCTCGTGTGGGCCACGGCGATTGAAGCTCGGGATCGGCGATTTTGTGGAAGGGCACGGCTTCAGCCGTGCCGAAGAGCTTGGTTTTTATATTTCTATAGTGGGCTTTAGCCCGCGCGGAAAAAGGTAGATCGAATGGCCGTTCTCGTCGATAAGAATACCCGGCTGATCGTGCAAGGCATCACTGGCCGCGAAGGCACGTTCCACGCCAAGGGCTGTGCCGAGTACGGCACCAATGTCGTCGGCGGAGTCACGCCCGGCAAAGGCGGCGCCAAACACGAAGGCTGGCCGGTCTTCAATACGGTCGAGCAGGCCGTGAAGGACACGGACGCCAATGTGACCGTCATCTTCGTCCCGCCGCCGTTCGCGGCTGACGCCATCATGGAAGCGGCCGACGCCGGGATCGCGCTCATCGTGTGCATCACCGAAGGCATTCCCGCGCTGGACATGGTCAGGGCCTGGCAGTACCTGAAAGGGAAGAAGTCGCGTCTGATCGGGCCGAACTGCCCGGGCATCATCTCGCCCGGCAAGGCCAAGGTCGGCATCATGCCGGGAAAGATCCACAAGGAAGGACGCATCGGCATCGTCTCCCGTTCGGGCACGCTGACCTACGAAGCCGTGCATCAGCTGACGCAGCGAGGCATCGGGCAATCCACGGCAATCGGCATCGGCGGAGATCCCATCATCGGCACCACGCACACCGATGCTGTCCGACTGTTGAATGAGGACCCGGACACCGATGCCATCGTAATGATCGGCGAGATCGGCGGAAACGCGGAAGAGACGGCGGCCGAGTACATCAAGAAGAACGTGAAGAAGCCGGTGGTGGCGTTCATCGCCGGACAGACCGCGCCGCCGGGCCGCCGTATGGGCCACGCCGGGGCCATCATCAGCGGCGGACACGGCACCGCGGCGGAGAAGATGAAAGCGCTCGAGGCCGCCGGCATCGCCGTGGTGAAATCGCCGGCGCTGATGGGGCAGACCTTGGTGGAAGCCTGCAAAGCGCGCGGCGTGAAGATTTAGAGATCCGAGATTTCAGAAACCAGAAACGAGAGACCGACGCATGAAGACGCAGCAACGCACACTTGCCATCATCAAGCCGGACGCGGTCAAGAAGAACGCCACCGGGGACATCCTTAACTCCATCTACGCCGCCGGCTTCCGCATCATCGGCATGCACATGTTGGAGATCAATACCGAACAGGCCCAGGGTTTTTACGCGGTCCATGCCGGCAAGCCCTTTTTCAATTCGCTGTGCACGTTCATGTCCAGCGGGCCCATCGTAGTGCTGGCGCTGGAAAAAGAGAGCGCCATCGCCGACTGGCGCAAGCTGATGGGCGCCACCAACCCCGCCAATGCCGAAGCCGGCACCATCCGCAAGAAGTGGGCCTCCAGCATCGAGTCCAACGCCGTTCATGGCTCCGACGCCGAGGACACCGCCCGCTTCGAGCTTAGCTATTTCTTCCCCGGCTACGAATTGTTCTGATCCGCACACGCCTTGCCGAGGATCGAAGACGTGGCTCTCCTGAAGAACATCGGCATCACGCTGGAGATGATCAAGTGGGAGCACTCGGTCTTCGCGCTCCCCTTCGCCCTGGTGGGCGCGATGCTGGCCGCGCGCGGCTGGCCCTCGCGCTGGCAACTGCTGTGGATCGTGGTCTCGATGGTTGCCGCGCGTTCCGCGGCCATGGCCTTCAACCGGCTGGTGGATGAGAAGATCGACGCCGCTAATCCCCGCACCGCCACCCGCGCCTTGCCTGCCGGCCTGCTGACTCGGCGCTTTGTGGTCTTGTTCGTCGTCTTCTGGTGCGCGGTCTTTGTGTTGGCGGCGTCGCAGTTGAACCTGTTGACGCTTTATCTCTCGCCGGTCGCGCTGGCCATCGTGCTGGCATACTCTTACACCAAGCGGTTCACAAGCTTTTCCCACCTCACGCTGGGATTTGCGCTGGGCGTGGCCCCGGCGGCGGCCTGGATCGCCGTTCAGGGCGTGCTCGACCTACGCATTCTCATCCTTAGCGCGGCGGTCACGCTTTGGGTGGGCGGATTCGACATCCTCTACGCCTGCCAGGACGCGGATTTCGACCGCAGCCATGGGCTCTATTCCATCCCGCGTGCGTTCGGGATCCCCAAAGCGCTGCTGATGGCGCGCCTGCTGCACCTGCAGGTGATCATTCTGCTCGCGGCCCTGATCCTGGTGTTCGATCTCGGCTGGCTGGCCATGGCCGGGCTGGGCGCGGTCGCGATTCTCCTGGCCTACGAACATACCTTGGTCCACGCCAACGATCTCAGCAAGCTGAACGCTGCATTCTTTACCATGAACGGAGTGATAGCGGTGGTGTTTTGGGCGTTCGTGGCA
>JACPNP010000032.1:0-16069 GCA_016185365.1 Terriglobales bacterium | reverse complement strand
ATTAAGAAAATGGAAATTGTCCCCACGCATCTGATTGTGCTGTTAATCATTCTCCTCGCTTCGGTAACAATTGTGGCGGTAGTGGCAGTTCGAAGTAGTGGCTTTCGTCGATTAGTGACGTCCCTTGGGCTCGAGTACTTGGGAGACGGAGTCCCGTTCCGATCTTGGGGCCCAACCTCGGTTCCACCGGCATTCTTGACCAGGATGGAAGGGTACGAAGTCGAGAATTTTTGCAGAGGAACATTTAACGGCATCGAAACGGAATGTTTCGACTGCAAGATTATTCGGGGTGACTCAGAATTCCAAGAGTTAACAGCCAAGCGCCTGACTGTGATCGGTTTCCGAATCAAAGACAATAAATTTCCAGAATTTCAACTTCGTCACAAACATTCGACTGATTCAGCCGCAACGGAAAGCCTCAAAGCAGGGGATTCGATATTTATCCTTGGAGATCTGGTGATCAGCGGGTGGAACTCCAAGGCGATTGAGGAGACAATCACTCCTAAATTGGCTGAGCGATTAGTCGAAATTGTTAAAGACCTCTACTTCCTTGAAAAAGCGGGTGACTGGACCATTTGTTACCGCAAGAGCGTCCCACTATCGCAACTTGAAGAATTCTTTACAGTTTCCCATCAAGTGGCCGTTCTCTTGCAAAAATAATGGCCGCCGGATTCCTCCGGCGGCCATTCTGTTTTTTCTGGTAGCTGGCAGCTGGCAGCTGACCTTACAACTGTGTCATCTTCTCCAGGAACTCCGAGTTAGCTTTGGTCTTGGCCAGGCGGTCCAGCAGCAATTCCATGGCTTCCACCGGCGACAGGGGATTCAGCACCTTACGCAGCACCCAGATGCGCTGCAGGTCGTCCTTGGGGATGAGCAACTCTTCCTTGCGGGTACCGGAGCGCTGGATGTCGATGGCCGGGAACACGCGCTTGTCCACCAGCTTGCGGTCCAGGATGACTTCCATGTTGCCCGTGCCCTTGAATTCTTCGAAGATGACTTCATCCATGCGCGAGCCGGTGTCCACCAGGGCCGTGGCGATGATAGTCAGCGAGCCGCCTTCCTCGATGTTGCGGGCCGCGCCGAAGAACCGCTTGGGGCGCTGCAACGCGTTCGAGTCCACACCGCCGGAGAGCACTTTGCCCGACGGTGGCACGATGGTGTTATAGGCGCGCGCCAGGCGGGTGATCGAATCCAACAGGATGACCACGTCGCGCTTGTGCTCGACCAGCCGCTTCGCCTTCTCGATCACCATTTCCGCCACTTGCACGTGACGGGCGGCGGGCTCGTCGAAGGTGGAGCTGATGACCTCACCCTTCACCGAGCGCTGCATGTCGGTGACTTCTTCCGGGCGCTCGTCGATCAGCAGCACGATGAGCACGACCTCCGGATGATTGGTGGTGATGGAATTGGCGATGGCTTGCAACAACATGGTCTTGCCGGTGCGGGGCGGGGCGACGATCAATCCGCGCTGGCCTTTGCCGAGCGGCGTCAGCAGGTCCATGACCCGTCCGCTCATGCCTTCTTTCGAGGCCTCCATCTTGATCCGTTCTTGTGGATACAGAGGCGTCAGATTGTCGAACAGGATCTTGTTGCGGGCTTCGTCGGGCGATTCGAAGTTCACCGCCTCGATCTTCACCAGCGCGAAATATTTCTCGCCCTCATGGGGCGGACGCACGTTGCCGCTGACCGTGTCGCCGGTCTTCAGGTCGAACTTCCGGATCTGCGACGGGGAGACATAAATGTCATCCGGGCCGGGCAGATAGTTATAGTCCGGCGAGCGCAGGAAGCCGTAGCCGTCGGGCAGGATCTCCAGCACGCCTTCGGCGAAGATGTGGCCCTCTTTCTCACTCTGGGCCTGGAGGATCTTGAAGATGAGGTCCTGCTTGCGCAATCCGCTGGCTCCGGGGAGGTCCAGGGTGCGCGCGATCTTGGTCAGTTCGGTGATGTTTTTTTCTTTCAGTTCAGAAATCGTCAAGGTGTCACCTGCGGGATGGATTTTTTGGAAGGTGTGAAGGTTGAGGGTTTGAGGAGGTTACCGGTCCGCCACGCTGGCGCATGGCGGACCTTGGTTGGAATGATTATGCAGCCTGACGGGTCACTTCGGCAAATCTTTCTGAAGCTTCCATCACGCGTGCCGGGTCGCTCGAAGACGCGAACCGGTTGAGGACGTCATTCATGGTGTCCTGTACCCGCGTGGCCGGGCGATGGAACTTGCGCGTCGCCTTCGAGACCAGCTGGCACAGCATATAGCGATTGCGCACCGGCTTCAGTGCGCCGAAGATCAAATGAGAACGCATGTGTGGTTCACCTGCCTTTGTATGGATTCCTGCCCCATTATCACCAAATACGGATAACAACACCTATTGGACGAATCTGACGGGGTCTGGTTTCAGTTTTTTCGGGAGCCTATGGCCCTGAGGGATAGATGCCCACGTCAGGTAATAGGTTGCAAACAGGGGACTTATCCAGCAAATTCAATGAAAAAAACCGCCTACCGATTCACTAGGTTAGCCCTTTTCTTATGGCAAAATCAAGAAAAAAGTGGATTACTGGGGAATGTTTTTTCCGCAGGTGTAAATATTTGATAAGTAAGCACTTACTTACCTGGATTTTTGCCGGGACTCAGCAATAGATTGCCTTTCGCGTCCTTCCGCACGACCCAGCCGTGAGGCACCACCGTGGTGGCACTGTATTCGGTGACTACCGCCGGACCGGCAAGTGTCCCATGTTTTTCCAAGGCTTCCCTGCGCACCAGCCTGGTCCGCCATTGGCGACCGCTAAACCATGTAGGCTGAAACTCCTCTGGCTCGAAGGCTTTGGGGTCTTCGTTGCCACTTTCCATTCGTACCTGGGCGGACGGGATCCAGGCGCGCAGCCGCACGGTGACTATTTCCACGGCTCGTTCCGGTTCGCTAAACCCATATCGCTGCCGATGCAACGCATGGAATGCAGCCAGCGCTTGCGGTCCAGCCGGGACATTCAGCTCGAAGCCCTGGCCGGCATAGCGCAGATCTAGTGACTCACGGTAACTCGCTTTGCCGCGCCACCCTTCGGACTTGAATTCACGAGCCGCCCTCTTCCGAAGGCTGGCGAATTCTTTTTGCAGCAAGATTTCCGGCAAAGCGCCTTGAACCGCCTGCAAGAGACTGCGGCTGTAATCCTTGACCACATCGCTCATCAGGATGCCGATGGCGGAGAGAGCGCCCGGCATGCGCGGCACCAACACGCGCGGGATCTCCAGCGCCGAAGCCAGATCGCACGCATGCAACGCTCCCGCGCCGCCAAAAGCAACAAGGGTGAACCGGCGCGGATCGTGTCCCTTTTCGATGGAGACCACGCGGATGGCCTTCTCCATGTTGGCGTTGACCACGCGGACCACACCCTCCGCAAACGCTTCGACCGAGAGGTCGCTTTTCTGCCTGCGGAGCCATGCGCGGGTCAAGCGCTCCGCACGCTTCCTGTCTAACCGGAATCCACCCCCCAGGAACCGGTCCGCAGGCAATCGGCCCAGCAGGAGATTTGCATCTGTCACGGTCGGCTGGGTGCCCTTGCCGTAGCAGATCGGGCCGGGATCCGCGCCGGCCGATTCCGGCCCCACGCGCAGAGCTCCGGCCGCATCGAAGCGGGCCAGCGAGCCTCCGCCTGCGCCCAGCGTGTGAATGTTGAGCATGGGCACGCGGATCGGCAGGCCGTCCACTTCGGACTCGTTGGTCGCCACCGGCTCGCCGTCCACCAGGCAGACATCGGTGGAGGTGCCGCCCATGTCGAAACTGATGAGCCGGTCGATGCCGCTCTGCTTGGCGACCGCGGTCGCGCCCACCACCCCTCCCGCGGGGCCGGAGAGCACCGTGCGCACCGGCTCACTCGCCGCAGCCTCCAGTGCCGTCAACCCGCCGCTGGATTGCATCACGAACACCTTGCCCCGGACGCGGCGTTGCAGGTTCCGTAGATATTTCTCCATCACCGGTTGCAAATAGGCGTTCATCACCACGGTGCTGGCCCGTTCAAATTCCCGGAACTCAGGCAAGATCTGGTGCGCGATCGAGAGCGGCTTCTTAAGCCCCCGAAGGGCCTCGGCCACCAGATGTTCATTTTCCGGGTTGGTGTAAGAGAACAGCAGCGAGATCGCGATCGCGTCCGGCTTGTGCTTTCTGATCGCTCCTGCTAGGGATCGCAACTCGTCAGCCGAGGGCTGCTGCAAGACTTGGCCATCGACCGCAGTCCGTTCCGTCACCCCGAACCGAAGGTCACGCGGGACCAGGGGCCGTATTGGATCGAAGAAAAAGTCGTAGAGTCTGGGCCGCGCCTGGCGTCCGATCTCGAGCGTGTCCTCGAATCCACGGGTCGTTACAAACGCCACTCGCCCCCCTTTGCGTTGCAGCAGGGCGTTGGTGCCGACTGTGGTCCCGTGCAGTAGCAGCACCGGACCTTTCGGATGCACCTTTCGCAGTGCACTCTGGATGGCCCGGGAGGGGTCTGTAGGAGTGGAAAACTCCTTTCGGACACGTATTTCCTGGTTCTTCGGGTCCACCCAGACGCAATCCGTGAACGTACCACCAGTGTCCAAGGCAGTGCGCAAGACGGACCGGGATTGGGCAAAATCCGGCAAACCGCGACTCTACCATGAAACCTGATGGTAACTAGCCGGGTTAGCACGCAAGTACCAGAGTGGGAAGGAATTAGACCAATACAGGAATTTTGTTGTTGACCTTCCCGAATTGGTGTCCTAAATTGGTAAGGCATTTTACCGAGGGGGAGACCATGTCCCAGAAGACTGTCCGCGTGTTTGCAGCATTGATGGTTCTGGTCCTGGCGGGTTCGCTCGTCATGGCAGATGCGCCGTCCGCCGTGCTCTATGCGCGGGGTGATGTGAATGTGAACGGCAATGCGGTGAGCCGCTCCACTTCAGTCTTCGATGGAGACACGATCCAGACCGCTTCGAACGCCGCGGGTACCGTGGCGATGAAGGGCGGATCGGTCCTGGTGCAAGGGAACTCGGTGGTGGTGTTCGGACGCAGCGGCGTGCGCCTGGAAGTCGGCGGCGCGACCGTGAAGACCATGCAAGGCATGTCTTCGAGCGTGGGCGCCTTCACCATCGTTCCGGCGGAGAACGCAGCCCAATACTCGGTCCTTCGCGGCGCGAGGGGTACCGTGGTCACAGCGCTCCAGGGCAAGCTGGTCATCAGCGGCCCGGGCAAGAACCTTACCTTGAACGCGGGCAGCTCCATGACGCTGGATCCGGCGCCGGTGCAGGGTGGAGGCGGTGGTTCCTTGACCGGTCTGTGGATCGGTCTGGCGGCAGCCGGCGTCGCGGGTGCGATTGCGGCGGCAGTGATCACCCAACAGTCCTCCAGCCCATCCGGTCCGTAAACACAGTTTAGGTATCAAGTCTGAAAGGGAAGCAGAGATGCTTCCCTTTCGTGTTTTATGGCGTCCCTTTCGCTGATTCGTCATCGCATCCAACCCTTGGGAAGCTGTGTAGAATAAATGCGCTTCCTGTATCCCAAGAAAGGAAGGAACTATGACCAGCCGTTCCCGGAGTGCCCGATTCCTGGCCCTGTTGCTGGCATTCAGCCTGCTCGTCACCCCGCTGCTGGAGGCCCGCTACAAGCCTAAGCCGGGGTTCAACCTCTTCTCCCAGGACCAGGAGATACAGGTCGGTCAGGAAGAGGCCACGAAGATCCCGCAACAGATGCCGCTGGTCACCGACCCGCAGATCAACGCCTATGTGGAGAAGTTGGGCATGAAGCTGGCCGCGCAAGCGCCGGGGTACAAATATCCTTACAGCTTCAAGGTCGTGAACCAGAAGGAGATCAACGCCTTCGCCCTGCCGGGAGGACCCATTTTCATCAACCTGGGCACGATCCAGGCTGCGGACCAGGAAAGCCAGTTGGCGGGGGTGATCGGGCATGAGATCGGCCATGTGGTGATGCGCCACAGTACCAATCAAGCCACGAAGGCGCAGCTCTTCGGCGGATTGGCGTCCATACTGGCCGGCAAGGTGGGTGGAGGCGGCGGCATTACCGGCGCGCTGGCTCAGGCGGGGATCAGCTTTGGGCTTAATTCCACGTTCCTCAAGTTCTCCCGCGATGCGGAGAAACAGGCGGACCTGGTGGGAGCAGGATTGATCCACGATGCCGGCTACAATCCAGCGGGAATGCCGGCATTTTTCCATAAGCTTGAGGCGGAATCAGGCGCGAGCGGTTCCGAGTTCTTTCTGTCGCATCCGAACCCGGGGAATCGGGCCAACCTGGTGGCCAAAGAAGTGGCCACGTTCCCGCCCAAGTCCTACATGAAGGACAGCGCTGAATTCCTGGCCGTGAAGAAGAAAGCGGCGACGATCAAGACCTACACCGCGAAAGAGATCGGATCCGGCTCGTGGAAGAGCACGGCTGGAGCGCCAGGGACCGGGACGGCGGATGCCGTGATCGAGCGGAATCCGGCCATGGTCCCGAGTGGAAAATTCACAACCTTTCAGCATGACGCATACAGCATTCAATATCCCGATAATTGGACCGCGAACGGGAATGCGCGCTCGAACGGCGTGACCATTCTTCCGCAGGGCGGGTCATCCGGAGGCCCGATCGCCTACGGTGTGATCGTCAGCGGTTACAAGATGCAGGATCGGAGCCTAACCCAATCCGCCGACCAAGTTGCGGCCGCGTTCATCAAGGACAAGCCCAGCATGAAGCAGCAAGGTCAGGGACAGGACTTCCGGCTGCAAGGCATGAATGCCCGCTCCCTGGTGTTCCTGAGTGAATCGCCATTGAAGGGTGAGACGGAACGGGACTGGCTGGTCGGCGTGGAGAGGACGGATGGGGTCATGCTCTATTTCTTGTTCATTGCGCCGGACAAGGACTTCAAGCAGTTTCAGCCGGCATTCGAGTCCATGCTCAAGAGCCTGCAGATGAAGTACGCGAACTGAATCCGCTCCCTGAGACACAACGGCCGTCCGCACTCGCGGACGGCCGTTTTCCTCTCAGCTTGACCTTAACCCTTGCGAAGTTCCACAAGTACCTGCCGGGCTACTTCTTTCAGAGTCTCGAACACACCCGTCCCATTGAATGCCACGGCCTCGAAGACCGGCTCGCTCTTGCGCATCAATTCTTTCTTCAGGGCGTCCACGGCAAGGGCGTTAGGCAGGTCGCGCTTGTTGAGTTGCAATACATAGGGGATCTTGGTCAGGTCGTAGCCGTGCTCTTTAAGATTGTCCTGCAGGTTGTCCAGGGCCTCCAGGTTGGCGTCCATGCGCTCTTCCTGGGAATCCGCCACGAAGACCACGCCATCCACGCCGCGCAGGATCAACTTGCGGCTGGCGTCATAGAACACCTGGCCGGGGACGGTATAGAGATGGAACCGGGTCTTGAATCCGCGTACCGTGCCGAGGTCGAGAGGCAGAAAATCGAAGAACAGGGTGCGATCGGTCTCGGTGGCCAGCGAGATCATCTTTCCCTTTTGTTTCTCCGCGGTCTTTTCGAAGATCACTTGAAGATTGGTCGTCTTGCCGCCGAGTCCGGCGCCATAGTAGACGATCTTGCAATTGATCTCACGTGCCGCGAAGTTGATGAAACTCAAGGTCTTGCCTCTGTCGGGTCGCGGCTCCGCTGGCCTTTGGCTGCAAGTGGAAGTTCGCGAGGGGATTCCGGAACAGTCGTGTCGCTAGTAGTTTTATATCACAGCCGGCGGCTCGGCCCCTTCATTCTACCGGCGCGGTATCGTTCTGCCGCAATGAAATCGCGGGTTTCCATTACAGAAGTAACAGTACGGGCGGCCTTGGCCGGTTTGGCTACCGGTTCAAGGCCTGCGGAAGGGGGAAATACCCGTCCCGGGATATGACCTTTAGGCTGGGCCGCTTGACCCGCACTTCGATGCTGCGGTAGCTGGTGGAGGCGGTGGCCTTGGTGTAGTACCCCAGGGTGTACTGGTTGCGTGCGTCGCCGGTCAACCGGGCATAGGCCCGTTCAATGGCGTCCTTGTCCAATTCCGCTATCATTTGCCCGCCCGTGGCGGAAACGTACTTGGGAAGCAGGTTGCCCCGCTTCAGGCCGGGCATGCGGATGCGTGACAGCTTGTCATAGACCGGGATCGCGGCGGAATCCACGCCCAGCGCATAGACCGAGATCTGGTGCGTCAGCAACTGCTTCCGTACTTCCTCGTAGCTGGCGGTGCTGCCTTCCTCCATGCCGTCACTGATGATGAAAATGACCCGGCGGCGGGACTTGTCCCGCTTGGAAAGGTCCCGGACCGCACGCAGAAGCGCGTCGTTCAGGACGTGGGATTCCCGCGTGGGGGTGATCACCCGGGGCTGGTTCGGGTCCACGGCTCGGCCATTGATCGTCGGGCCGCTGGCCAAGGGACCGGATACGATCGGCACACTGACGCGCCGCCCGGTCGATTTCTTGCGGCGCAGCGTAACCGTGAAATCGTCATCGGCGCCCCGGAATTCGCTGGCGGACTTGACCGTGTTGCTGAAAAAATAGAGCGCCACCTCGTCATACTGGCTGAATGCGCCTGTGATCGCGGGAAGGGTCTGGTTGATCTTCCGCATCGTAGTGGCCGAGATGTTCTCATCGATCACTACCGCCGCGGACAGCGGGAACGGATCACTGGTGAAATAGCGTAATTCCTGCGCCGTGCCATCCTCGTACACGGAGAACTCGTTCGCGACCAGTCCTTCGACCAGGTGATCGTCTTTGTCCTTCACCGTAACCGGCACGGAGACAAACGTGGTCTGGGTCTTGATCGTGAACCCTTTTTCCTCGGTGTTCGGAGCGTCCGGCATCAGCGGGACACCGGAATCAGGGATGGTCTCCTGGTCTTCCACATTTGGCGGCCCGCCCTCATGTCCGGGCTGGGGCATCGGCGCGGGCCGTGTGCCCGCAGGAAAGGTGTTCGCGGGTTTGGTGGCGGAAGGGGCATCGGGAATCTGGCTGGCTCGCGTCTGCGCCGGGGCGGGTTGTTGGGCACGGACCGCGGCCGTCCCTATCGCCAGAATCAGTGTAATCACCACTGCAAAGCCCTTTCTCACTTTCTTTCCACCTTTCTGTTAGGTCCCAGTGTCCCGAACGCTCATTTTCGCGTCTAATGGAAAAAGCGCCCTTCTCTTACGTTAGATGACAGACTACCAAAAACGACGCCCATCGGCCCGAGCTGCCTTCGTATTTCTTTTTGCCCTCGTTTTCCTGACGATTTCCAGTGTCACAGCGCAATCGCCGCCTCCGGTAACGTCCTCCACGCCCCAGAGCCAGGGGCAGGAAAAGGATAAGCCGGTTGACATCGGACAGGACACGGTGATCCGCACCCAGGTCAGCCTGGTCAACCTGTATTTCAATGTAAAAGACAAGCGCGGCGGCCTGGTCCCCGGCCTGACCAAGGACGATTTTGAGATCTACGAGGACGGCGTCAAACAGGACATCAAATTCTTTTCCGCCGAGACGGATCTGCCGCTCACGCTCGGCCTGCTCATGGATACCAGTGGCAGCATGTCCGGTGTTTTACCTCTGGAGAAAGAGGTGGCGGGGATATTCTTGCGCGACTTCCTGCGCGAGAACAAAGACCTGGCCTTTGTCATCAATTTCGACGTTAACGTGGAACTCCAGGCAGACAAGACCTCGTCCGTCCGGGAACTTCGCAAGGCCCTGGAAAAGCTGCGTATCAATGAAGGTGGCGGCGGCGCCAGAAGCATTCCCGGAGTTCAAGGCCCCTTGCCGACCTCATTGAGCGGCGCGCGCGGCACCGCCCTTTTCGATGGTGTGTACTTGGCGGGGCGGGAGATCCTGGCGCGCGAGGTTGGACGAAAAGCCATGATCCTGTTCACCGACGGAGTGGACAATGGCAGCAAGACCCGCTTGAGTGAGGCGGTCACTGCGGCGCAGAAATCAGATTCGATCTGTTATGTGTTGTTGATCACGGACAGCTTCTACTACGGTAGATCCGGATACAGTGGTGATCGTGATATGAAGAAACTTTCAGAGGAGACCGGCGGACACGTATTCGATGCGGGTACGCGCGGCCGCGACCTGAAGAGTGCATTGGACCAGATCTCATCCGAGTTGCGCTCCCAGTACACCCTTGCCTATACATCGACCAACCCGCGCAAAGACGGCTCCTACCGCCGCCTGGAGGTCAAGACCAAGGCGGGCAAAGTGCAGGCTCGCCGCGGTTACTACGCTCCAGTGGAATAAGACCTACTTGGCCGCGCCCGGGGCAAAATAACCTTTGCGCGTCCGCACGCGATATTTCTTTTCCGAAGGGATGATATCGATACTGTGGAATGTGCCATCCGCCGTCAAAGGTTTGAATGAAAGCGAGTACTGGCTGCGCAGTTCGTCCTGAATATCGTTGAACGCATTGGCCAACTCTTCCACCCGGAAGGGATAGAACACTTTGCCGCCGGTTGCCTCGGCGATGGCTTCTAAGATCTTTGAATTCTTTCCGCGCTGGCCCCCGCGTGTGCCGGTCTCTGTGTTGATGGCATAGATGATCACCTCGGCGCGTTGGGCCATTTCGATCGCTTCCGTCCGTGTCACCCGGCTGGTCGTGTCGTCTCCATCGCTGAGCAGGATAATGGCGCGGCGCACACTGGTGCGCTCCTGCTTTTTCATGATCAGATCACGGCTTACCCAATAGATCGCATCGAACAGGGCTGTGCCTCCGCCCGGACGGATCTGGTGCACCGCCTTCGTCAGCCGTTCCGTGTTGTTGGTGAAATCCTGCTCCACGTGGGGCGTGTCATCGAAGCTTATGACGAAGGCCTGGTCACGTTGCTTCACGATCTGGTTCAGGAACTCGACTGCGGCCTCCTGCTCGAATTTGAACTCACCGCGCACAGACGTACTCGCGTCAACCATCACGCCGACCCGCAGTGGCAGGTTGCTTTCCGAGGTGAAGCTGGTGAGTCCGGAGACCCGCTGACGGTTATCCAGCACGCTGAAATTCTCTTTTTTCAGGTCTTTGATGTAACGGCCACGCTTATCAAAGACGGAAAAGACGAAATTCGCTTCCCGCACGCGGACGCTGATCGTCTCCTCCGGCGTCATCTCCTGCTCGCTGGGCCTGGGCTCGACCGGGTTCTGTGCTGCCGGTTCCTGCGGCGCGGCTGGCGGAGGCGCGGAAGGAGCGGCCGGTTGCGGCGGTTCCGGTTTTTGCTCCACAGGGGTCGGAGGAGGTGCCTGCGGCTTCGCGGTCTTCACCGCGGATGGGGCGTCGGGGACCTGGGCAACAGCGGCCAAGCTCAATAAAGCGACACAAAACACACTGGATGCAAGCTTCATGGGATGGAGTTTCATTATAGATGAGAGTGCTATGCGGGCCTCCCCATTAAGCTTTCCAAGAATTGCGCCAATTCCGCCGGCAGTGGACTATGACACCGGAGCGGCTTTCCGGTCCGCGGATGCAGCAATCCCAACTCAGCCGCATGAAGGAAATTCCGGTTGAGCCGGAGGTTGACCGGAAGATTGGCTGTGGGCCTGGATTGAGATTGGACGCCTTTCCGCTTTCGGGGGTTGGCTTCTCCGGTGGCTGCTTCCGTGAGCTTGCGGGCCCGTTCTGTCGCCGCGCGGTCCCGTGTGGCCTTGGTGTGTTTCGGCAAGGCGCGGGGCTTGGCCTCAGGCAATAACGTAAGTTGCGCTGGCGCACCATAGAGCGTGTCGCCGACCACAGGATGCCCGATCGAGGCCAGATGGACACGGATCTGATGGGTGCGTCCTGTCTCAATGGTCACATCCAGCAGAGCGAATTTTCCGTAACCAGTCGCAAACTGATCGCGCACGTTGAAATGCGTGACCGCGTCCCGGCCGTCGCGGCTCTTCGTCGACATGCGATTCCGGCGCGAGCGGTCCCGTCCGATCGCTGCGCGGATCGTCCCAGTCGGGGATTTCGGCCAGCCATGGACCAGGGCCACATATTTCTTCTTCACCACCCGTCCGGCAAACTGCTCCGCCAGTTTCCGGTGGGCAGAATCAGTCTTTGCAACCACGATGAGGCCGCTGGTTTCTTTGTCCAGACGGTGCACGATCCCCGGACGCAACTCGCCGCCTTCCTGGGAAAGCTTGCGGAAGCGATGGAGCAGGGCATTGACCAATGTGCCCCGGGTGCGCGGATCGGATTCTTCGTCGTCCTCGGCGGCACGTGCCCCGGCGTGCACCATCATCCCCGCGGGCTTGTCGATCACGGCGATGGAATCGTCCTCGTACACCACATCGAGGGGAATGTCCTCCGGGGTGACTTTCAACGGGGGCAGTTGGGCCGGTCCGAGCAGTTCGATCTCTTCACCGCCCAGTATGCGATACGACGCCCGTTCCGGCTTCCCATTGACCGTGACCTTTTCCTGTTCGATCAGTTGCTGCACGCGCGCGCGCGACACATCCGCCAGGGAGGATGTCACATACTGGTCAAGCCGCCGGCCAGCGTCTTCGGATGTTGGTTGATACAAGGCGCGCGCCATCGGCTCAGTGACTCTCCGCCGGCACGGACGCTTGTGCCGGGCGCTGCCACCAGAGTGCGCCGCCCAGGATCACCAGAAAGATGGAGACGAATTGGGAGGTCGACATCAAGCCCCCGAATACGAATCCCCTTTCCGGGTCGCCGCGGTAGAACTCTACAATGAATCGCACTACGCCATACAAGAATGCATAAGCGCCGGCGATCTGTCCGGGGAACTGTCGGCGTTTTGTCAGCCACAATAATGTCGGAAAGATCGCCATTTCCGCCAGAAACTCATAGATCTGCGTGGGATGCAGGTGGACCCCCACTGGTGTGCCCGCTGTCTGCTGCGACCAGGGATTGGTGAACACCACCGCCCAGGGCACGTCGGTCTGGCGTCCGTAGCAGCATCCTGCCGCGAAACACCCGAGTCTGCCGAGTCCGTGGCCAAGTGAGATTCCAGGGGTGAACGCATCCCAGGTCCGCAGCAGGGGCATGCGGTTCCAAAGAACGTACGCGATGCCCATACCCACGCCGCCCAGAAAGGCGCCGTACCAGACACCGCCGGCTTGCAGCATCTCGAACGAAAAGATCTCGCGCGGATGGGTCGAAAACCGCTTCCAGTCCGAAAAAATGTACAGGATCTTGGCTCCGACCACACCGACAAGGATGGCGTAGACACCTAGATTCCAGGCCTTATCCTCATCGATCCCGTCCCGCTTGGCCAGCCGGACGTTGACGATGAGCCCCAGGATGAGGCCCAGGGCCGCCATCACGCCGTAGGTGGGCAGGAAATATTCGCCGAATTTGAACAGTTGGGGATACACAGAGGTTTCAGTCTGAAATCAGTGTAGCGCACAGGACTTGCGTGAGGCAGGCGGGGATGGAAGTGTGAAGCTCCGGCCCACGGGGCCGTGGGACCTGCTGTTTTTTGAACCTGTCGTTAGACAGGTGGGAACCCGCCGAGGTCCTTTAGGTGCGTCCGGCTGGGGACGCTCACACCAGACCATTATTCGAGTCGAGCTCCCGTTTTATCGGTGTTGGTTCAAAAAAACAGCATCCGCCCTCACCTGCTTTGCAGGCCGGAGTTCGAGGTAGATGCTAGGGTAAATCGCGGCGCGATGCAAGCCTTAGCCGGCCCGACGGGTGCCGTCACCCAGCACTTCGTCAAGCGCACCGGAGAGGTGGTCCGCCCTCTGGCGGTATTCCCCGGCGATGGCGTCATACTTGCGCTTCAGGACGTGGAACTCGTCGGCGATGTTCAGCGCAGCCAACACCGCCAGCCGCAAAGAATCCACCGTTTGCGTCTGTTGCGCCACGGTGCGCATCTTGGAGTCCACATACTCCGCTAATTTTTGGATGTATTCGGGATCCGTCCCCCGCAGGTTATACGACTGGTCGTAGATCTCGACCCGCACGCTCTGGTTGGTCGTTGGTTTGTCCACGTGTGCTCCCGGAGGACCGCTCTCGCCTGTACCGATTATGCCTGAGATTCGGCTGCGGTCAAGCTTTCGATCTGCTGGAGCATCTTTTCCACCCTGGTGCGGACGTCTTCCCGCTCTTTGCGAAAGGCCACCATCTCGCTCCGCATCCGTTCCACCTCGTCCTCGCGCTCTTCCAGTTGCTCACGCAGGCGTACGGTGTCACGCTCCGCCGTGGCTTTGGCTTCGCGGGCGGCCTTCAGCATCTCAATGGTGCGGTAGACTTTTTCTTCCAGGGCATGAAACTCGGCGGCGCTGATCTCGGACTCGATGGTTTTGACGGACATGGTGCCTCGAGAGTATGAATTCGTGGAGCGCTTGCAGTATATCGTGAACCCGGGTCCGGTGAAATCGAGATCGCGGTCAGCGTGGGATGTCCGAGGGGACATCGGGAGCGCCAACCGCTATATACCACAGGAACAGCACATACCCCAGAACGATGATGACGATCAGGGCCACGCCGGCCCGGCGCAATACGTGACGCTTCCACCGGGTCCGGCTCCGCTTGTGCCGGCGATGATGCCGATGGTGGCCGCTCTCACTGGCCTTGGGCTCGACAGTGCTGGGAGGTTCCATGATTCGCTGGAGTCCGCTCAGAATAATGGCGCTGGGGAATGAAGGCAAGGGGTGCGGATGGATCAGCGGCGGTAGATCGCGACTCCGGTGGCCGCCTGAATGGCGGCTTCCATGCCCCGGCGGAACGCCCCTTTGGCGGCGCTCGTGGGGATGAACAGGATATCGTCATTCTGCATCTCAAGGTCCGCGACCTTGCTCTCCATGATCTTCTTCATGGGAACAGGGAACTCCTTCATCCCCTCCGGCGTCTTGCGGATCAACTTGGCGCCATCGAGCGACGCGGTATGGTTAAACCCCTGCGCCAGGGCCACGGCCTGTAGGGTGCGGAGTTTCTCATTGTTATCCATGACAAAACCACCCGGCCGGGCCACGTCACCGACTACATAGATCACGCCCGCTTTCGAGACCACAACGGTATCTCCCGGGTAGATCTCCACATTCCCAGCCGCCGACCTTGCCGGATCCGTGTCCATTGAGACCAGTATCGGGTGATCGGGGTCGTTGCGCCGCGTGATGTTGACGATACGGCCGGCCCGGGGTGTGGTGCCGCCCGCGGAAGAGATCGCATCATAGAGCCGTCGCGCCCCGAGCAACGGGTAGATCCCAGGTCGCTGCACTTCGCCGAGGACGGAGATCCCTTGCGTGGCGTATTCCTTCACGAACAGTGTCACATAGGGATCGCGCAGCATCCCGGCATCGCGCAGTTTCTTGCTGATCAGCCGCTCTGCCTCGGCGCTGGTCAGTCCCGATACTTGTACGGGTCCGATCAGGGCCACTGTCAGTTCTCCGTTCGCGTTCACCCGTCCGTCCGCACTCATTTCAGGAACGCCGTACACGGTGATGGAAACGAGATCGCCTGCGCCCAAGCGGACCGCAAATGCCGGTTCAGGTGTAGGTGTATCCGCGGCCTTTGCGCTGGTTGTTTCAGAAGTCTTGGC
This sequence comes from Terriglobales bacterium, assembly GCA_016185365.1. Taxonomy (GTDB): domain Bacteria; phylum Acidobacteriota; class Terriglobia; order Terriglobales; family Acidobacteriaceae; genus DSPA01. The sequence continues at coordinate 651 of JACPNP010000032.1, read as the reverse complement.
TGCGTCATTCTGTACCGCCACCGCGGCATCCGTCCCGCTCCGGTTATCGGGTTGGCCCTGGCCCTGCGCGCCGCCTGGGACCAGCAGGACACCCGCGAGCAGTACAACGACAAGTTTGGCGGAGCGGCACATGATGGCAGGACCCTCGTTCGGATTTCCGTGGGATTCGGATAAAGTGTAGCACGCTTGCCGCCTGCGGTTTCGCTCCGAGTGAAGCGCCGTTCAGCTGTGTTTGAGGGAAAAAGAAGGGGTTGATATAATAAGATTCTGCGGCAAGTGACCCACCGTCATTTCTTGCCTCGCTGTCTTCACCGAAGTGGCCAGATAGCTCAGTTGGTAGAGCGCAGCCCTGAAAAGGCTGGCGTCGGCGGTTCGAGTCCGTCTCTGGCCACCATTAATTTCTCCGCGCATAGATTTCTGAATAAAGGAAGGGCTGCGCTCTACGGGTGAGCCGCGCGCGACGGCCGGATCGCCGTTCGCAAGCGGCGAGGGCTCAGCCATCTCTGGCTGAGCCCTGAGAGAAAAGCCCGCAGCCCTGAAAAGGCTGGCGTCGGCGGTTCGAGTCCGTCTCTGGCCACCATTAATTTCTCCGCGCATAGATTTCTGAATAAAGGAAGGGCTGCGCTCTACGGGTGAGCCGCGCGCGGCGGG
>JACPNP010000001.1 GCA_016185365.1 Terriglobales bacterium | reverse complement strand
GCAGGTGCCGGCCAACCGGATAGGCTAAGGAACATACTCCGCGGCCCAATTGAAGACGATGCAGGAAGTGATCACCCTGGCCGTTTTCGCTGTGTGCGCGACGTTTTACTTGAAGGAGAGCATGCGCTGGAACCACATCGCGGGGTTCGCGCTGATCGTCCTGGCGGTGTTCCTGATCTTCAAAGACTAACGTTTGGCCTCGCTTTGAAGTGACTCTTCGAGCGCCTGATAAAGCGCCGGCAGTCTGGCGGCGGACTCCTGATCGCCCCCGAACCGCGCCATCTCGTAATGTTCGGTGAATTGCTTGATCCGGTGTCGCAGTCCAGACATCTCCGCCGGGACCGATGCGGCCAATTCCTGCGGTGTTTGTCCCGGAGTCTTCTCGATCCCGCGTTTGCGCAACATCCGCACCAACCGTTCATACCAGATGGAGGCCGCGGCCCGTGGCGCGCTGCGTGGTTTCCTCGCCAATCGGAAATTCGTGATCATTCTGAACAGAGCACGCAGATTTAGCAATACAAGCAAGAGCCCGGCGGCAACACCGGTGCGAAGGGCATAAGCCCGTGGGTTCTCCGCCGCGCGCCGTTGCGTCTCCCGGGCACGCTCCAGGAGAGCGTCATAACGGTCGCGGACAAAGCCCCGGATGCGATCGAACACTTCGCGCGCCTTGGAGGTTGACGTCTCCGCCAATGTGGTCTGCCGGGTCACGTCATAGTTGATGACCCACTCACCCCAGAATTCGCGAGCGGCGTCCACGTACAGGAGGAACCGCGCCCAGGCATTGGTCGCCGGGATCTCTGCCGGCGGAGTGGGGTCGAACTCCGTCCATCCGTGGCCCGCGATGTATACCTCCACCCAGGAGTGGGCGTCGCGGGCGCGCACGATGTAACTCCCGGAAATGTCGTTCAGTTCGCCGCCGCGGAATCCATTGACGATCCGCGTGGGCACGCCCACTTCGCGCAGCAGGATCGCCATGGCCGACGCAAAATACTCACAATGCCCGCGCTTGCGTACCAGCAGGAAATCCGCCAAAGGATCGTCCCCGCCGCTCTCCAGTTGCAGCGTGTACGTAAAGTTTTTGAGCAAATACCCTTCGATCGCCGCGGCTTTTTCATAGGGTGACTGCACATTCCGGGTGATCGATTCCGCCAGCTCCCTTACCCGGGGATCGATGCGCGGCACTTGCAAATAGGCATCGGATATTTCCTGCGGATATTGGGGTTGGGCCGCGGCGCGTTGTGCAACGGTAGGCGTGCGTGGGATCGCCGTTGCCCGGTAGCTGCGGATCTGACGGGTCGGGTCCAGGTAAGCGACCGTTCCTCCACCATCCACGAAATAATTTCGTTCTTCACCGAATACCTCTGTGGGCGTGGTCAGGAGGAAAAATGCATTCGTTCCGATCGGCTCCAACAGCACGCGGTAGGAGAATTCTCCGGATGTGCTTCGCCGGGGAAAGGCTGTCAGACCGGAGATGCGTCCCGCGATCCAGGGCCGCGTAAGATCGAAGTGCCGGTCGGAATCCACGCGAAAGATACGGGTCTTCATCTCTTCCGGCCGGTTGAACCAAGTCTTGCCGTCGAATTGTCCCAGAGTCACGCCCCGGAATTTCATGTCCGCCGGCGGCTTGAGGGATTCCGGGCTGAATTGCACGTGCATGACCACCGTGTCCACCTGCTGGATACGGCCGATCTCGCCCAGTTTGACGTTGTCGGTAAATCCCGAGACAAAGCTGTTGCGCGCCGCCAGGCTCGAGAGCCGGCCGAATGACCAGCGGGGGATCAAGTAAAAGATCAGCGGCGAGGCAGCGAAGGTGGCCAAGATCATGGCCAGAGCCGCCGCTCCCAAGGATTTTCCGAGGCGGCCGCGAAGCAAGGAAGCGGGAGTATCGGCCGAGGCGACCGCCCCTTGGGGCTCCTTTGGCGAACTGCCGGCCAGGTCGCGGAATGAGCGCCGCATCTCAAAGGTAATGAACGTCATGGCGGCCAACAGCAAAAACACAAAGAATGCGCCCAGAAAGAAGCTGTCGATGGTAAGGATCGCGGCTGACAACACCATCAGGAACGCGATCACTGACAGATAAACGTGATATCTCTCGCGCTGAACGGAGAACATCGTCACCACCATGATGAACAGGACCAGGTGCACCGTTGCGGTGATGAACGAGCCGGAAAGAAACAGCAGATCCGCGGCGTAGAACGCGACATAGAAGACAGTAAGACGGCTGGTGGTTTGCTCTGTGAGCCGGATAGGCCGGTCTTTGTAGAGGAAATATCCTCGCACCATTAATGCCAAAGGAACAGCCAACAGGGACAGGGGATCGAGCTTCCCCGTGGCCGAAAGGGCGACAAACCCGACGACGATCATGAGGAACAGCGAGGATTGGAACAACTGCTCCACGCCGCGCTGCAAGGTCTGGCTGCCAGGGTTCATACGCCGATGCCGAATGATACGACGGATTTGTTATCATCCAATAGTACCGGGTCCCACGCGACGTAATCCCGCCAACCCCGCCAGGTCCGGAAGGAAGCAACGGTAACGGGCTCGTGCGTGTGCTGTGGGCTCCCCGGTGCATTTGATTTCCTCACGCAATCCCATTGTTCATTCGGAGACCCTCTCTTGAAGAAGCTCTGTGGCGCCAAAGTCACCGCACTCGGGACCTATGTGCCGCCCCGCCTCCTGACCAACGCCGACTTGGAAAAAATGGTTGAGACCACCGACGAGTGGATACTGGCGCGCACCGGCATCAGCCAGCGTCATATCGTCGACAAGGGAATGGCCACGAGTGCCATGGCCGTGGAAGCGGTCCGGGTTGTCCTCGAAAAGCACGGATTGCTGCCCACACAGATCGAAGCCATCATCCTCGCCACCGTGACCCCGGACATGTTGTTTCCGGCCACTGCCTGCCTCGTACAGGACCGCATCGGCGCGAAGGGGGCCTGGGGATTCGACGTGTCCGCGGCGTGCTCCGGGTTCCTCTATGCGCTACAGACCGCCGTACAGTTTGTCCAGACCGGAGCGCACAAGCGCGTCCTGGCCGTAGGCTCGGACACCATGAGTTCCATCATCAACTATGAAGACCGGGCCACCTGCGTCATCTTCGGGGACGGCGCCGGGGCCGTATTGATCGAGCCGGCCGCGGAGAATGACCCGAATGTATTCATGGACTTCATCCACGAGATCGACGGTTCGGGCGGCTGCGCCTTGAACATGCCCGCGGGCGGCAGCCGTATGCCTGCCTCGCATGAGACCGTGGACAAGAAAATGCACTTTGTCCATCAAGACGGACAGGCTGTTTTCAAGTATGCCGTGCGCAAGATGGCGGAAGTGAGTGAGACGCTGCTCCTGCGCAATGGCCTTTCGGGAAAGGACATCGATCTCTTTGTTCCGCATCAGGCGAACCGTCGCATCATCATGAGCGCGGCAGAGCGCTTGCATCTGCCGGAAGAAAAAGTGGTGATCAATATAGGTGAATTCGGCAATACTACAGCTGCGACCATTCCTTTAGCCCTGGAATCGGCGCGGCTGGACGGCCGCTTGAAGAAAGGGGACTTGATCCTGCTGGCCAGTGTCGGCGCTGGGTTTACGGTCGGCGCCACCCTCCTGCGCTGGGGCGCGGACTAGAGTCAGCGAAGCAGGAGTGCGCAGACGACCGCAGCCGCAAGGGTCGAAAGCAGATTGACCGCATCGTTGTTCAGCAGTCCTCGCATTTCGAGCGTTGCCCCAAGCGCGCTATCCACAAACATCCCGGCCATCGCTGCCAGGAAGACCGCGGCTGATTCTCGCGTGTTGATCGCCCCGATCCCGGCCCCCGACCCAATAAGGATGGCAGCGCCGACGGCGCCCGCGAGCGTTCCTGTGAGACTGAGTGCGCCGTTGGTCCCGGGCGCGACTCGACGAAGCGTGATCATGCTCATCGGCGCGCCACCGTATGCCTCGCCGATCTCGCTTGAGACCGTATCTGCGATGAGTTCCGCCAATACCGCAAGAACGAGCGCAAAGGCACGGCCGTGATCGGCGTCGGCTGCAAAGGCAAGAATGATCGTCGCCACTAGCAGGTTGGCGGCAACCTGTAGAGCACTTCGGCCCGTCGTTGATTCCGCCGTTCTCTGACCGGACCGCTGCATGCGCCCCGCCCAGGTCGCACCCAGAGTGATCACAAACGCCACCAGTAATAGACCGAACAACCGCAATCCACCAGTGGCGAGGAATATGAACGCCACAACAGAGCCGGCGCAAGTTCCACCGAGGTCGACCCCGCGCAACAAGAAGGCCAGGACGGCAAAGGCGATCGCTACACCTGCGCTCACGGGTATCGAATAAAACGGGCCACCTCTTGCGAGCAGCAGGACGGCAAGGCCTACGAGCAGCGAAACGGCGATCGCACTCTTGATCTGAACTCCCATCCGCCATGCATCCTAGCAGGCCTGTTTTGCAATCCAATGACTCCCGATACTGGCGCGAATCGTTGCTCCGCCTTTACAATCTAGTATTGGATCATCCGTCGTCATCTTTGGGGCCGGTGCACCCGGCGGGAGCGGGAATGAGGCTTAGCCGAAAGGCGTTTCACAACACTTACTGGATCGCAAGCTTGGGCATCTTACTTGTGCTTGGCTGCCAGACCTACCGTTCACCGGCGATCCCGGTCTTCGACCCCCCACCCGACCCACAGGCATTCAAGCAGGTGATCGTGCTTTCCTGTGCGCCTGTGGACGCTTTGGGCAAATGTAAGGCTCCTAATCTAGGAGATCCCGCCCCAGTTGGTTCGGCTACGCATATTAATCTTTCAGGGGATACGAATGTCGGTCAAGTGCCGCTTGGTGCGGGGCCGGCCTTCGCGGTGATGTATGGTAATTCCACCCGGGTTATGGTGGCCAATCCACTGGAAAACACGTTGCAAAGCTACAGTGCGCTGTCACCCACAAATCCTTCAGTTCTCACCATCTCGCTGCCCGCCGGAGCGCAGCCGACGTTCCTCTACACCAATCAACCGTCGTCTAACATGTTCGCGATCTTCTCCGGGCATGAATCGATCGGTGTCATTGCGCTGACCACCAATATTGTGACAAAAGAGATCTCCCTCGGAGCCGGCACGGCTCCTCAAGCGATGGCAGGGACCGGGATCGGAAACAAAGTCTACGTTACGACTGCCGGTAGCAATTCTGTCAGGGTGATCGATGTCCTGAACTTTGTGGCAGGCGCCACTGTCCCGGTCGGCACAAATCCAGGCCCAATCGTCATGTCAGCCGATTCCTCGCGCGCTTATGTCGTCAACCGCAACGATGGGACAGTGAGCGTGATTAATACCGCTACCGACACGGTCATGGCAACACTCACGGTCGGTTCCGGTCCCAACAGCGCCATTCTCGACCGCCGGCTGCTTCGGGTTTACGTGACGAACGGTGGCGACAATTCGGTCAGCATCATTAATGCGGACCCCAACTCTCCTAACGTGAATGCAGTTACGACCGTGAGCGTGGGAACAAATCCAGTGGGGGTTACGCCCCTAGCGGACGGCTCACGGGCATATGTGGTCAACCAAGGCTCAAACAATGTCAGTATCATCAATACCACCAGCAATACTGTCGTGCGGACGGTCACGGTGGGGACCGGACCAGCCTTCATTGTTTCGTCTTCTGATTCAGCAAAAGTGGCTGTATTGAACATGGGAAGCAATAACGTTTCCTTGATCCGGACATCGGATGACACTGTTTCCGCCGCGCCAGGCCTGCCCGCAAACCTGCCACCGCCGGCAAACAACATTCTTGCCGCTCCCACATTCATGATCTCCGGTGCACAACCTCAGCTCTGATTCACGGGCAAAATAGAAAGGGCGGGGAATCATCCCCGCCCTTTGCATGTTCCCTGACCTTTCTCGAAGGCCGTCTTATCCGGAAACGACCGCTTCCCGCTCCTGGCGCCGCCGGCGGTTGTAGCGCATGGCGATATTCATAAAAACAGACCCACTCGGCGTGTCGAAACTCATCACCAGCGCCTCAGTATCTTCCGTGCCCTCGAGGCCCTTGTCTTCGGTATGGGGCTCGGGAGGGTTGATCTTGAAGCGGAAGCCCTGATCATTCAGGGACGTCACGGCGTTCCCGATCACCAGATTCGCCAGTTCGAATATTGCTTCCTTCACCGAGGGATCATTCTCTTCGACCGGCGAGCCGATCAACGCGCTGGCGATGGCTGTGGCCGTCGGAACATCCGTGTCCAGCACCACCCGGCCTTCAAGCAGAGTCTCCGCGAGGACAGCGTCCGCGGCATTGATGAACGGTTGGATCAATTCCATGCGCATTACTGGTTCCCTCCGGAGGTCACGGCGCCCACGGCCACCGCGTCATCTCCCATCACGTATTTGATCACCTCATACAGGACTTCGGGCTTTACCGGCTTTTGCACAAAATGTTTGGCGCCCTTTTGCAGCGCTGCGACGATGTTCTCCTGATAGCCCACGGAAGAGACCATGACCACGCGCGCGCTCGGGTCGTGACGGATGATCCGCTCGGCCGCTTCGATGCCTTCCATCTGGGGCATGGTGATGTCCATCAGAACGATGTCCGGTTTCGTGCGCTCGTATTCCGTGATCGCCGTGCAACCGTCGCCGGCCTCACCGGCCACCTGCCCGCCGAAGGACTCCACCATCTTGGTGACGTTCTTGCGCGCGAACACCGAATCGTCCACTACCAGGTAGCGGATCGGTTGTTTGTCCTTGGAACGGACCAGAGCCGCGAATTGCTCCATACGTTTGTCTCCTTGCAAACCCCTTTAGCTGCGTACTGCGTATTGCTTGCTCGGCGAACTTTGCGCCACCAGCGTATTCGCAAGCATCTCCAGCGAAACCGTACGTTGCGCATGGCCGCGGTCGATCGCGGCCTTGGGCATCCCGAAGACCACGCACGATTGTTCATCTTGCGCGATGGTCAGCGCCCCGGCCCGGCGCATCGCGCCCAGCCCTTCGGCCCCGTCTTCACCCATGCCCGTCATGATCAATCCGATGGCATGCGGACCGAATTCAGCCGCTGTCGAATGAAAAAGGACATCCGCGGACGGACGGTGCCCGTTCACGCGCTCTTCATCGGACAGGACCACCATGTTTCCGAGTGTCATTCGACGTACACGAATATGGCGGTTACCCGGACAGATCAACGCTCGGCCCGCCAGCAATAGATCGCCGGACTGGGCTTCCTTCACATCGATCGCGCAGGATTCATCCAACCGGCGCGCGAACATGTCCGTGAACCCCTCCGGCATATGTTGCACCACGACGATGGCCGCGGGAAAATCGCCGGGCAACTGCGAAAGCATGTACTGCAGGGCGTTGGGGCCGCCGGTCGAGATTCCCACGGCAATGAGCTTCTGCGCCAGCACCTTAGGTTTGATCAGCGGCTTGTCAACGCGCTTCTCTTCAGCCAACCCCGCCGGCGCCGCCGGCATCTTGGTCTTGGCCGCGGCCTTGATCTTCTGGATCAATTCCGCGCCGATCTCATCCATCCGGGCCTGGGCCGCGTCCTTCGGCTTGGCCACGAAATCAAATGCTCCCAGGCCCAAAGCTTTGAATGTGGAATTCGCGCCTGCCGTGGTCATGGCGCTGACCATGATCACAGGGATGCGATGACTGCGCATGATGTGGCGGAGCGTCTCCATGCCGTCCATGCGCGGCATGTCGAGGTCCAGGGTCACAACATGAGGTTGCAACTCTTCCACCTTGCGCAACCCGAATTCACCGTCCATGGCGGTCCCCACCACTTTGATCGCAGGGTCCCGCTCGATGATCTGCGGGATCAGCTTGCGCATCAGCGCGGAGTCGTCAATGACCAGCACACGGACTTGGTCGCTCATGCTGTCGCCTCCAGCGCTTCCATGCGACCCAGGCGCGCCACAACGGAATTGATGTTAAGGATCAGCACCACGGTGCCATCGCCCAGGATGGACGCGCCACTCACATAGTCCGTGGCCACCAGATGGTCGTCCAACGCCTTGATGACGAGTTCTTCTTCCCCAACCAGTCGGTCTACCACCAATCCATATTTCCGGTCGTCCACTGAGACCACCACGACAAATAACTTGTTGCGCGTCTCGGAAGTCGCCCGGGCCAGCCGGTTCAGCCGGATGAGGGGCAGCACTTCTTCCCGCATCTTGATGACCTGACGGCGGTCGACCACGTGGACTTCTGTCTCTTGTGCGCGCGTGATCTCCACCACAGAACCCAGCGGAATGGCATAGAGCTTTTCGGCCACCCGGAACATCAGTGCCTTGATGATGGCCAAGGTCAGCGGTACTTTGAGGAAGAACCGCGTCCCGTGGCCAAGTCGTGTGTCGATCGAGACCGAACCCTTCAGGCTTTCAAGCACGCTCTTGACCACATCCATGCCGACACCCCGGCCCGCGACGGAGGTGACTTCTACCGCGGTGCTGAATCCCGGGTGGAATATCAATGCATACGTCTCGCCGTCATTCATGCGACTGGCCTCGTCGGCAGTGATCAGGCCGCGTTCGATGGCTTTGGTGATGATCTTTTCACGATTGAGTCCGGCGCCATCGTCCGCCACTTCGATCACGACTTCGTTGCCCTGGTGATACGCATTCAGGCGGATGATGCCATGAGCTGGTTTTCCCGCGGCCGCGCGCTCCTCCGCGGATTCGATCCCGTGGCTGATGGCATTGCGCACCATGTGCGACATGGGCTCATAGAGTAGATCGAGGATGCTTTTGTCGAGGTCGGTCTCCTGGCCGGAGATGGCAAGCTCCACATCTTTGCCGCAGGTCTTGGCCACGTCGCGCACCATGCGCGGGAAGCGGCGGAACAGCTGCTCCACCGGGACCATTCGGATCTTCATCACGGATTTCTGCAGGTCATTCAGCACCCGCGCCTGGAAGGAGAGGGCGTCCGCGAACTTGGCGCGGATCGGGTCCTTGGAGAACCGCCGGTCGAACTCCGTCATGGTCTGCGTCAGCATGGACTTGGCAATGACCAATTCACCCACCAGGTTCAACAC
>JACPNP010000056.1 GCA_016185365.1 Terriglobales bacterium | reverse complement strand
TCACATTCCCGCGATAGGCGAAGCCCTGCCCGTAGTTCGCCGTATCGTGCAGCGGCACGTTGTAGACCATCGAGGGCGTCCCCTGATCGTAGTAGTTCGTCACCAGCGAACGGGTCCCCGACGCGTCCGTCACCGTCGCCGTCGTCATCCGGTTCCAGATATTCCTCGAGGTGTAATTCGAATCGGTCACATACGAGAGGTTGTACGTCCGGGTCGGCGACCCGGCGCCGAAATCGTACACCTGCTGCTGCACGAGGTTGCCGTGCGTACCAGCGCCTGCGTGGTCGTCGACGACGGCCAGCTCGGGCTCGTGAGACCGGTGGGCGGAGCCGACGGGTTCAGATACTTCGCCGTAGCGTTGCAATAGATATTCCCGGCGGCGTCGAGCGTCCAGGAGAACCCCCGCGCCTGGTAGTCGTCATTGCCCGGACTCCGTTCCGCATTCCAGGTCGGAACCGCCAGGTTGCCCGCCGGCGACGTCCCGAACGCCCACACCTTCGATCCGGTTGAGTCGCCTGCCTGCGTATAGGAATGGAACGGCCGGCCCGCGTCCCCCGCGTCGTCGTGTCCGAACCACCAGACGGCTCCCGCGTACATCGGCATATAGCGGTTCTGCACTTCGCGGACCGCGATCCCCGTGCCATAAGTGAACCCGCGGTAGGTCCACTGCAAAACGCCGCCCAGCGGCGTTGTCATCTGCGTCATCTCGCCCGAGCCGGCGTACTGGAAATTGGTGGCGACGCCAAGGCCGGTCGTCCCCACCGATTGCAGGTACGCGGTCGTCCCGAACGACGTCGAGGTGAACGGCGACACCAGCGGCTGCCCCGTCAGCTAGGTAAAGGTGCACTTCTCGGCCGTGTTGACATAATTCGCGATCGACGCCAGATGGCCTGGTTGTATGTGAACGAATATGCCAGTCCGCCGCCGTAGGGCCGGCTGTCGGTGATGCTCGTAATCCGCGTGCTCGTGTTCAGGGGGTTCCCGTTCTGACCGCCCGAGCCATAGAGTCTAGGATTCAGGACAACTGCTAAAAACAACGCTACGAACATTTACCTGACTAGTCGTCGATTCGGTAGCATGCCAAATCTGCATCCGGCGTAGGTATTTCTTACGTTTCCATCCAATCACTTATAGATCGTATAGGGCTTGGGCGAGCCAACGTCGATCTCCAGGTGGGGCGGCTCATTCGATTCGACAGCCAGCAGTTGAGTCGCCAGCACAGTCTCGCCCTGCACTACAACGAGAACGTACTTCCCCCAGAGGTGGTGTGTAAACTCAAACGTTCCGTCTGCCGCCACGGCAGCGGACAACGCCTGTGGACTGTAAATGGCGATCAGACGGACGAAAGCTTGGCGCCCACTGGGCACGGGCCTTAGTTTCCCAAGAACTTTATAATTTGGAGGCGAAAAAGAATCAACTGCCAGAGCTGTTCCATCTTTTCCTATGATGAGTTCCCTGCTTGGATTGATTGTCAACCACTGGTGCGCGTCGTTTACCAAGACCTCGCCGCCGATGTCGGCCACAGGAGCATTCACGTCACTGCGAGAAACAACGTATTTGTATCTACCGCAGGGCAGGCTGGTAGCAGACAAACCCCTAAACCGCGGCTGTTGGTCAGCCCCAGCCGCATCGCGAAAACTTCGGACTCGGTAAGGTGTTGAGACTCCAAATTCATCCACTACGGCAATGGTTAACCCACAGACCTCGCCATGGAGCGTCGCTATTGCCCACCCTATCCCAAGAAGCCGCAGCAAGTATGTCATCATGGAGTTATTATCGCATTCCGAAACAGCGCGCGCCTAACTCTCGGCTAATGAGGTCCGAGTTGTTGAGATTAACAGCGGCCTGTCCAAGGAGATTCAATCCTGTGTACATCTCCAGATGATTGAATCCCATGTTGTGTAGAAGTTCATGCATGAGTGCTCCGCCGAGCCACCCCTCAGGCTGTCCCTGTTCCGAGCCAGGCCTCCAGTAGACGACCGATCCTGGAGTTGCGGCAGTGGCATACCGCCGCGAATCCTTGAAAGTGTCGGCTACGCTCATGCCACCCACGGTGTCTGTCGTAGTGAGGCCGTTTCTAAAAACAACGTTTCGTGCCGCCAATCGAAGTCCTGCCGCAGTCGCTGCTTGATTGGTGCCCACCATCCGAATCGAAGAAATGGCTGTGAGGCAATCGTTGCTAAATTCCATGGCCTGAATCCGCGCCGCCATCCCATTCAGGGAGGCCAGCGTCTGCTCCCACTCCTGCCTATCTAGATCTGCACCAATAGTGGATGCGAAGCGGAGATTCAGGGCCTCCCATGTGTCCTTACTGAGTGGTGCGAGCGGAAGTGGAGAAACAGGTGCCGTGATAGTCAACTCTATGGTGCCGCCAGCGCTGACGCACTGGACTTGGGCTTGAGTTTGCCATTCGTCTGGATTAGCAATCGTATAGGTGCCGAGGACATAGCATCGCGCTAAGCCCCGGGGATCGTTGTAGTTCACCGGGTCCCCCTGCACATACGCGAACCGATTCCACGACCCCGGATCCCCCTTCTTCACCGCCCCCAACCCCAGCGGGTCCGGACGATCGAACCGCCCCGTCGTCGGCAGATACTCCCGCACCGGACTCTCCAGCCCCGCGTACATCCCGCCCCTCGCCACCGACTCCGTCCGCACTTCCCCATACGGATAGTACGTGTACCGCTCCCCGTCCCGCGCCCGCAACGACCCCAATCGGTCCGTCGTCGCCGCCCCCGCCGCGCCCCACGGCGACCCGCTGTTCCACGCCGTCAACTGCCCGCCGACGTGCTGCGTCCGCTGCGGACTCGACATCCGCCAGATCCG
>JACPNP010000007.1 GCA_016185365.1 Terriglobales bacterium | reverse complement strand
CGCGATCACCGAACTTTGCGTCTGCTCGAATACCTTGACCATCTGCCTGAGGCAGGGCACGGGCGCGTCGATCACATCGTCCGCGAGGAGCACGGCGAAAGGCTCATCGCCCACCAGTTCGCGCGCCATCAGCACGGCATGGCCGAGCCCGAGCGCCTGCTTCTGGCGCACGTAGGCGACATGGATCATGTCACTGATCTGGCGGACGATGGCCAGCAGGTCGTCCTTGCCCTTTTCCTCGAGAAGTTTTTCCAGTTCGTAACTTTGGTCGAAGTGGTCTTCGATGGCGGTCTTGCCGCGGCCGGTGACAATGATGATCTGGTCGATGCCGGCGGCGATGGCCTCCTCCACGCCGTACTGGATGATGGGCTTGTCCACCAGGGGCAGCATCTCTTTGGGCATGGCCTTGGTGGCCGGAAGGAAACGCGTGCCCAGGCCGGCGGCGGGGAAGACGGCTTTGCGGATCTTCATCTTCATAGGTACGGCTCGCATTCAGACGGAGCAGGATACGTGACGAGCACAAAAAAAACAAAAGCAGGTTCTGCGGGCGCAAGAACACGCACCCTCAGCATGACACGCACTTGTCATAGAGTCGGCGAGTCATCACCCATCAACTCCCGGCGGATCAGTTGCACCGGAGGAAAGCCAAAGCCCAGGAACCGGTCATGGAACTGTTGCAGTGAGAACGCCGGGCCCATCTTCTTCCTGTAATCGTCACGCAGTTTCAAGATCTGCAGTTTGCCCAAGGTGTAGTAAAGGTAAGTCGGGTCCGAGGTGCCGCGCCGCGTCTCCTTGAACGCGGTGGAGCGGGTCTGATGGCCCTCTTTGACGAAGAAGTCCACGCCCTCGTCAAACGTCATCTGTCCGGTGTGCATCTTCAGGCCGACGACGAAGCGGGCATTGCGCAAAAGCGCATCCAGCAATTGGCCGAGGCGAAGGCGCAGGAATTCGGGCGAATCCTTGGAGCCGCCGGGAGGCACTCCGTAGCCTTCATCCAGCATCATCTGTTCGGTGTAGTGGGCCCAACCTTCGGAATTCGAATTCGCGCCCAGCAGCTTGCGGGTCTTGGTGGCGGCGAATGGAGTCCATAGGAACTGGGAATAGTGTCCGGGGTAGGCCTCGTGGACGGAGGTGCTGGTGATGACGCCATAGTTGAATCCGCCCATATAGTCTTCCGTCTCTTTCGGAGAAAGCGACGGATCGGGCAGGGTCACGTTGTAATACGCCTCCTTGGCAACCTTCTCGAAAGGGCCGGGCGTGTCCATGGAGGCGGAGGTAAGGGCGCGGGCGAAGGGCGGAGTCTCCTGCACGATCGGGGGGACTTCGGACGGAATGGTCACGATCTTGTGCTGTTCGATGAAATCCTTGAGCCCGCTGAGGACGTCACGCACCGACTGCAAGAGATGATCCGGACGGGGATGGTCGGCGGTGATCTCCGCCAGGATCCGCTCCGGAGACTTATTCGGATCAAGCTTGGCGGCGGCTTCCTTGAAGGCCTGTTGATTGCGATGCAAGTCCGCCAGACCGATCTCGAGCAGACGGTCCAGCGGGATGTCCACCATCTCTTCCGCGGCAAGCTTTTCCTGGAAGCGCTGCGCGCCGATGCGGAAGTCGCCATGCGAGCGTGGCAGCAGGTCCTGCTTGAGCCATGTTCCATATTCCCGCAGCGCGGAGACCACTTCCCCGTTCACTTTGGCGAATTCCGTCAGGAGTTTTTCATCCTTCACCTTGTCGAAGGTCTTGGGGACGTCCGACCTGAAAAAGCCGGCGATACCGGCCACCTGGTCGATGGCGACTTCGGTGTAGACGCGTGGCGGGTCCTTCAGGTTCTTCTTTCCCTGGGCCAGCATGCCCGGCATCTTGCGCTCACGCTCGATCAACGCGCGCAGCCGTTCTTCCTGCGGGGCGTAGTCCCGGGCCATGATCAGGAACGCGCTGTTGGCGAGCCCGGAGGCGTATTGGTCCGGGTCTTTCTCCCACATGCGGATCTTCTCCAACTCGAGCAGCCGGGCCTCGATGTAACTGAGGACCAGAGCCCGGTCGATCACCGAATTGGATTCCTTGCGCGCCAGAACCCCGCCCGGCGTGGGCTTGCCGGTGGCCTTGCTCGCGTCAACGCCGCGGACGACGAACACCGGAGGCTTAAAGGCGGAGAACTTCTTCCATTGCTGCCTGAGGACTTCGACTTCGCGGGCGATGCGGGCGGCCGAGTAATCTTCCAGCTCGGTGTCGTACTTGTGCAAGCCCGCGGCGGTGCCCTGTGTGGGATTGAAAGGAAAATAGGCGTTATCAAAGAACTTCTTGACCAGGCCATCAAAACGGGCCTCGAGGACCGCGCGGGTATTCACAGGCCGCGGCTGCGGCGATTCCGCCGGCATGCGCAGGTCGTTGGGTTGGGGAATGCGGCGGTTCCGGGCCGAGCCTTGATTGACGCCCTGGCCGAATGTGGCCGTAGCGAAAAGAATGACCACTAGTACGATGGAGGGAATTCGCATGTGATTCCTTGTGTGAGGCCGGAACGGGTCACGGACCCGCGGGTACAGCATACAACTCAAACAGCAGTTCCTTCGCCTGGGCGATCACATCGCCGGCCGACGTGGAGGTGAGAACGAACTTGAGCGTGCCGCCGGGCGAGAATTGCGCGCCTTTGTGCGCGGCCACGTATTGCATCAACCGGCCGGGGTCCACCGCGGCCTGCTCGGTGAACTTCAGGAACATCAGGTTCTGTTTGCGGTCGGCGCCGGCGACACCCACACGCTGGCAAAGGAGCTTGAGCGCGGCCGCGTCCAGGAGATTCCGCACCGGAGCGGGCAGAGCGCCATAACGGTCCGCAAGCTCGGAGCGCACGTCCTCGAGCTGCGCCTCGGTCTCGCATCCGGCGATGCGCTTGTACATGCGCAGGCGCTGGTTCTCTTCGCCGATGTACTCGTGCGGGATGCGCAGGTTGAGTGCGAGATTGAGTTGCGTGGCGAAAGTCTGTTCCTCGATCTCGCCCTTGAGCTCGCGCACAGTGCGCTCGAGCATGGTGGTGTACATCTCGAATCCGACGGCGTCGATGTGGCCGCTCTGTTCGCCGCCCAGCAGGTTGCCGGCGCCGCGCAGCTCAAGATCGAGCGCGGCGATCTTGAATCCCGCGCCCAGGTCGCTGAACTCCTTGAGCGCCGCCAGGCGGCGGCGGGCGATGGGCGTCAGTTCCTGATCGGCGGGCACCAGCAGATACGCATAGGCGCGTCGGTTGGAGCGGCCCACGCGGCCACGCAGCTGATAGAGCTCGCTCAGGCCGTGGCGGTCGGCGCGATTGATGATCATGGTGTTGCAGAGCGGGATGTCCAGGCCGTTCTCGATGATGGTGGTGGCCACCAGCACGTCCGACTCGTGGCGGATGAAATTCAGCATGGTCGTTTCCAACTCGCGCTCCGCCATCTGGCCGTGTCCCACCAGGATGCGCGCGTGCGGCGCCAGTTCCTGGAGCTTGGCGGCGATCTCGTAGATGCTTTCCACGCGATTGTGCACGAAATAGACCTGGCCGCCGCGTTCGAGCTCGTGCTCGATGGCGGTCTTGATGAGCTTCTCGTCGAATTTCGCGACCACGGTCTGGATGGCCATACGATCGCGCGGCGGGGTCTCGATCACGCTCATGTCGCGCAGGCCCACCAGCGACATGTGCAGCGTGCGCGGGATGGGCGTGGCGGACATGGTGAGCACGTCCACCTCTTTCTTCATCTGCTTCAACCGCTCTTTGTGACGGACGCCGAAGCGCTGCTCCTCATCCACCACCAGCAAGCCGAGGTTGTGGAACTTCACGTCTTTGGAGAGCAGGCGGTGGGTGCCGATGAGGATGTCCACCTTGCCGGATTCAACGCGCTCCAGTATCTCCTTCTGTTGCTTCGCAGTACGGAAGCGCGAGATCATCTCGATGGTGACGGGAAAGGCGGCGAAACGCTGCTTGAAGGTCTCGAAGTGTTGAAACGTGAGCACGGTGGTGGGCGCGAGCACCGCCACCTGCTTGCTCTCATTCACGGCCTTGAAGGCGGCGCGCATGGCGACCTCGGTCTTGCCGTACCCCACGTCGCCGCAGAGCAGGCGGTCCATGGGCGTGGGTGATTCCATGTCCTGCTTCACGTCGCGGATGGCGGAATCCTGATCGTCGGTCTCGTTGTACTCGAAGCGGTCCTCGAACTCCTTCTGGAACTGCGAATCCGGCGCGAAGGGATCGCGCCGGGCCAGCTTGCGCTGCGCATACAGTTTGACCAGGTCCTCGGCCATGTCCTGCATGGCTTTTTTCACGCGCGCCTTGGTCCTGGCCCATTGCGGATTGCCCAGCTTGCTGAGCACCGGCGCGGCGCCTTCGGCGGAGCGGTACTTCTGGATCAGGTCCAGGCGGGTGAGCGGGACGTAGATCTTGGCGGACTCGGCGAACTCCAGCAGCATGAACTCGCCGGTGGTCTCGCCCTGCGCGATCTCCTTCAGGCCCTGATAGCGGGCGATGCCGTGCTCCACGTGGACCACATGATCGCCCACGGCGAGGTCGCGGAAGTCGCTGAGGAAAGCGGAGGTCTTCGATCTCTGCTTCAGCGGCGCTTTGGCCACGACCTCGGATTCGTCAAAGAGATCATGGGCGCCGTAAAAAACGATCCGGGATTCCGGCAGCGCCGTGCCGAAAGGTACCGCGGCCTTCACGATCACGACGGCGGACATGTCGCCGGCCGCGTACGCGGTCTCGTCGAGAAAACTTTCCGTGCCCCCGGACTTGAAGGTGCGCGCGCCGATGCGGAAGTGGACGCCGTACTCGCTGAAGATGCCGGCCAGTCGCTCCACATCGCCCATGGTGGCGCCGGCGAACATCACGCGCGCGCCCTCGGTGCTGCGCTTCTTGACCTCCTCCACCATGGCCGGCACGGAGCCGTGGAACCGCGTGACCGGCTGCGAGTGGAACACGATCTCCTCGCTGGTCACGCCAAGCTGTTCCAGGTCGGCGCCGGGATAGGTGGCGGCGAGCGGGAACCAGTCGTTGGGCGGGATGTAGATCTCATCCGGCCGGACCAGCGCGCCCACGCCGCTGCGTTCGTGCGCGGTGGTCACCTTTTCCCACCAGCGATCACGCTGCGCACGCAGCGCGGCAGGCTCGTCGCAGAGGACCAGCGCGCCGGGGAGGAGGTCGAACAAAGTCTTGTCCGCGCCGGCGATGGCGGCGAAGAACTCCCAGCCGGGAAACACCGTTGCGCCGGCATCGGCCGCGGCGGATGTCCGCTGTGCTTCGCTGCCGCTGACGCGGCCACGCGCCAACCGCGCATGGATGGCGGAAACGATCTCGTCGCGGACCGGGGTCTCGGTCAGGGGCAGTAACACTGCTTCCTCTGTTGCGGCGGAAGAGCGTTGGGAAGCGGGGTCGAAGCGGCGGATGCTCTCGATCTCATCGCCGAACAGCTCCACGCGAAAGGGGCGCTCCGCTTCCGGCGGATACACGTCCAGCAGGCCCCCGCGGCGGGCGTATTGCCCGGGCATCTCCACCACGTCCACCGGCGCGTAACCAACGCGATTCAAGTGCTCGACCAGCTCTTCCCTCGGCGGCGCGGTTGTCGGCCACCACGATGAGCAGAGGATGTCCGCCGGCGCGGAAGAGCAAAGGAAGATGCAGGGCCTTGGCGGTGGGGGTGAGTCCGGACAGACCAATCCGCCCCGCGCGGCGTTTGAGGTGGGCTGCCGCACGCTGAAAGGCTGTGGATTTCTCCGCGTCCGCGAGCAGGTCTCGGACGAATGGGAGGATCATGCGTGGGACGATTTTAACAGTTGGCGCGGCGAGCCGGCCTGGAAGGGAGAGACCTGCGAACACTTACAGAGAATGTACGATTTGCGATATACGATCTGTGATTTTCAATCTCTCGCGGCGCGGCCCTTTGCGCCGACTCCCTACGCAAACCAAAGACCCCTTGCCCTAAGTCACAATTCACAAATCGCCCATCAGAAATTCTTTTGCCCGTTCGCATCCTTTGCGGTTAAATAGCATCTTTGAACGCGGAGGTTCCATGCGCACACCGGTCGCCACCCCTGACGCACCCAAGGCCCTTGGGCCGTACTCGCAGGCCATCAAGGCCAACGGATTCGTCTTCGTCTCCGGGCAGACGCCGATCAATCCCATCAACGGCATCGTGATGGGGGGCAGCGCGGATGAGCAGACCGAGCAGGCGCTGCGCAACATCGCCGCCATCCTGAAGGCGGCCGGCTCCTCGATGGACAAGGTGGTGCGCTGCGGCGTGTTCCTCAAGGACATGAATGACTTCGCCAAGATGAACGCGGTCTACGGCAAGCATTTCACGGAGCCATATCCGGCGCGGACCACGGTCGAGGCCGCGCGCCTGCCCAAGGACGTGCTGGTGGAGATCGATGTGGTGGCGTTGGAGTAAAATCGACGCTCGAAGTTAAGCTGCGACCATGAACCAGACCGTGCTTAAATGGGTAGGTATTCTCTGGTTGTTGTCGCTAGCCTTTTCCGTCTTACTGGCTGAGTATTTAAGTCTCAATTCGAGTCAAAAAGGATGGATCGAATTTGCGACCGGATCAATCAGTTTGATTTTCGGAATCTTTCTCTTGGCAACCGTCAATAATGCACCTGTTTCCTTGCAAAGGGAGCAGCGTATGTCAGGTGTTTTTGTGCTGATATGTGGAGTTTTCTTTTCGTTTCTTGCGATGTTCAGGCTTGTACTTATACCGCATATCTGGTCAGGAATTTGACTCTTTTCGGGAACTAGGGCAGACCCTGTTTCGTAAACCTCATTGAGGTGGACTATGCCCCGACGCTCCCTTTCCCTTATCTTCGCTTTTCTCCTCCTTTCCTCATTCGCGCTGGCCGATGACTGGCACAAAGAATTTCCTCTTACCGGGAGGCCCGAATTGCGGGTCTCGACCGGCGATGCCCATGTGAGCGTCGAGCCGTGGGACAAGAAGTCCATCGACATCCAGATCACCACCATGGACTGGAAGATCGGGCCGGGTGACCTGGAGGTCCGCGACTACCAGCGCGGCGATTCCGTGGAGTTGATCGTGCGCCAGCATCCGGCCGTGGTGTTCTTCGGGGTGGTCAACCGCCGGGCGGAAGTGCTGGTGCGCATGCCGCGCGAGGGCCGGGTGGAGATCCGCACCCATGACGGCCGGCTTTCCGTGCGCGGCATCAAGGGAGAGTTTCGACTCCAGACCGGCGATGGCCGCCTGGAAGCGACCGATATCGACGGCTCACTCGATGCTTCGACCGGCGACGGCCGCATGACCGTGAGCGGGCGCTTCGACGACCTGACCGCGCACACCGGCGACGGTCACATGGACGTCACCGTAAAACCGGGGTCGCGGATGAGCGGGTCGTGGTATCTGCGCAGCGGCGATGGCTCGATCCACCTGCGCCTGCCCAAGGATTTCGCGGCCACGCTGGATGCGCGCACGGGCGATGGACACCTGGACATCGATATTCCCGTGACCATCTCCGGCCGGACCAGCCGGCAGACCCTGCGGGGCACGATCAACGGCGGCGGCAGTGTCCTGACTTTGCGCTCGGGCGACGGCTCCATCCAAGTGACCACCTAGTCAAAACCGTCCGGCAAAACAAAACCCCTCCAATCGGAGGGGTTTGGTAACTCCATTGACTTAGTCCCGAAAGTTAGCTGGCCTTCTTCATGCCGTGGGCCACTTTGGTGACCTTGCCCGCCTTGATGCAGGTAGTGCAGGCGCGGATGCGCTTGCGGGCGCCGCCCACCAAGGCGTGTACGCTGCGCAGGTTGGCATTCCAACGGCGCTTGGTCACGTTGTGGGCGTGGCTGATGTTGTTGCCGAACTGCGGGCCTTTGCCGCAAAGATCACAGACTCTTGCCATGACGATGTCTCCAGAGATCGATGTCCCGCCGGCTGTGCTCAGGCTCTCGAACGAGTGAGGGTTGGCTACAGGAGGGATTCGGGATGATGCCGTAAAGATAAGATTATACGGGAATTGGGGCGAAAACCGCAAGGCGGGCCGCGGGATTTACACTGAAGTCATCCACATGTCCGCCACCACGCCCAAAGCCATTCGCATCAACAAGACCACCGGCACCGGGGTGGAGATCGACTGGGCGGACGGACACCAGAGCATTTACAAATTCCAATACTTGCGCGATGCATGTCCCTGTGCCACCTGCGATGACGAGCGCACGAAGGATGGCCGGGACTTCGGCGAGCCACCCGGCGCCAAAGGCGGCCTGCCGATGTATCGCGAACCGGCACGGCCGGATTCCGTGGAACGCGTTGGGCGATACGCCTTGAGCTTTCATTGGAATGACGGCCACGCGACCGGCATCTATTCTTGGGAGTTTTTGCGCATGATCTGTCCGTGCGACGGTTGCAAGGCTCTGCGCGCGGAAGCAGGCAAGCTGGCGCCGGGTGGGAGTGGAGCGGTCCAGGAGGGCTAGAGATGTCACAGGTACTTCGGTCACTTGTCGCAAATCCACACTGCTCATAACATTAAAACCATCCGAAGCATTACTTTTTGAAGAGGTGAGTCGAAGTGAGCCGGTCTGTTCGCGTTCTAGTCCTTTCCCTGCTTGCATTTCTTTGCCTCGCACAAGCCCAGGACAAGCAATCCGCCATGATCCACAAAGAACGTGGTCTGGAGCTTGATAATTCCGGCGACTATCAGGGTGCATTGCGTGAATATGACGAAGCCATACGGCTCGACCCCGCTTTTGCGCTGGCGTACTACGACAAAGGGGTTGTTTACGGGAAACTCGGCGACTATCCAGCGGCGATCGCGGCCTATCGGAAGGCGATCACCCTCGGCCCGGCACAAGCGTCCTACCATTACAATCTGGCGATCCTCTTGAACAAGACGGGCGAGACCTCCGGCGCTATCGAACACTATCGTGCCGCCAAGAAGCTCGATCCTCAGGAACCGACGATACGCCAGAACCTCGGCGCACTTTATTGTGACGAATCTCGCTTCCCGGAAGCGATTCAGGAATTCAAGGAACTTCTGGCACTTGATCCCGACTGGAACATGGCGCGGCCCTGCCTGGCAGACTCACTTCATGAGGTCGGCGATGTGAAAGGGGCGATCTCCGTCCTGGAGGAGTATTTGCGACGAGAACCCGATGATATTGATTTCCGACCCTACTTGGAGATCTGGAAGCGAGAGCGCGATCGGACGGTGGTGACATCCACGCCGGCGCCGACCATCCAGCGCGCCAGCCAGGTTGCGACCGTCAAGGCGAACATCGCGCCGCCCGCGGACCCGCAAGTGTCTTGGCAGGAGATGATGTCAGCGGCACAATCGGCGCAGGACCCGAAACAAGCGGAATCCATCTTGCAACAGGCATTGATCCTGGCCCGCGCACTGGGACCACAAAGCGCAGCGGTGAATGAATCCCTGCGCGCTCTCAGCTATTTCTATTCGCAACAGCAAAGGCCTGAGGACGCGCGAAGGACTTTTCAAGAATGGACAGCCGAGAACGAAAAGAGATTTGGGCGCGACAGCGTTCAGGTGGCAGAGGCCCAAGACGCTCTGGGCAATTTCTACTTGACCCAGAACGACGCTGAACATGCCGCCGCCTCATTCGAAAGGGCATTGAACATTCGGACGCGAAACGGCAGCGATCGTGATCGCGCTGTGATCATGGAATTGGACATGCTTGCCGACTCGTACCTATTGCTGAACCATCCGGAATTCGTCGAACCCCTCCTCCTGCGCGGTATACGCGCGACGGAAGAGATGTACGGTGCAGACAATAAGTCTCTTATGGTGCCGCTGGACCACTTAGGTTCTTTTTATCGGTCGGCCGGGAAGTTTGAGAAGGCGGAAGCAACGTTTCGCCGAGCCCTGTTCGTAAGCGAAAAAGGTTATGGTGAAAGCGACCGGATGCTACTGGGGATCCTGAGTCAATTAAGTGACCTCATGAGGAAAATGGGCAAGCCGAGCGAAGCGGACGCGTTTGAGGCGCGTTACGCCCGGATCCAAGCGGCTAAGTAGTCGGACTCGTCGATTAGAATAGAGGCACCGCACCCCGCATCGATCATTTGCGGCTCTCTAACTGTGCCCCTTCTCGACCATCTCAATCCGCAGCAGCGCGAAGCCGCCGAGCATGTGAACGGCCCGCTGCTGATCCTGGCCGGGGCGGGCAGCGGCAAGACGCGGGTGATCACCTACCGCATCGCGCACTTGATCGAGGACATCGGGGTCCCGGCGGATTCGGTGCTGGCGGTCACGTTCACGAACAAGGCCGCGGGCGAGATGGCCGAGCGGGTGAACCAGCTGATCGGCGGACGCTCGCTGGCCCAACCCACCATCTCCACCTTCCATTCCTTCTGCGTGCGCGTGCTGCGGCGCGATATCGAGACGCTGCGCACTGGCGGCGTGGGCCACACCAAAGATTTCGCCATCTACGACGAGGGCGACCAGCAACAACTGGTCAAGACGGTGATGAAGCGGCTGGGCATCACCAGCGACGAAAAACTGCTGACGCCCCGCCTGGTGCTTTCCCGCATCTCCTGGGCCAAGAACCACATGCTGGATCCGCAGGAGTATTACCTGCAATCCGCCGATCCGCGCACCGAACGCGTGGCCCACATCTTTGCCGAGTACAAGAAGGAGCTGCGCAAGAACAATGCGCTCGATTTCGACGATCTGTTGCTGGAGGCCGTGCGCCTGCTCAAATCGAGCGCCGAGGTACGCGAGAAGTACAACCGGCGCTATCAGTACCTGATGATCGATGAGTATCAGGACACCAACCGCCCGCAATATGAGCTGATGAAGCTGCTGGGCGGCACCCACCAGAATGTCTGCGTGGTGGGCGATGAGGACCAGTCGATCTATTCATGGCGCGGGGCCGACATCCGCAACATCCTGGAGTTCGAGAAAGACTTTCCCGAGGTGCGCATCATCCGCCTGGAGCAGAATTACCGCTCCACGCAGGTCATCTTGGAGGCCGCGTCGGCGGTGGTGGCCAACAACAAGCAGCGCAAGGGCAAGACGCTTTGGACCTCGCGCGAGGGCGGCGGACTGATCGGCTATTACGAAGCGCCCGACGGCGAGAATGAGTCGTTGTTTGTGGCCGACTCGATCTCCAGATACATGCGCGAATCCGGCGAAGACCGGGAGCGGCCGTCGCGCGCGGCGGTGCTGTATCGCACCAACTTCCAATCGCGGTTGTTCGAGGAAGCACTGCGCCGTTACGCCATCAAGTACAACGTGGTGGGCGGATTCAGCTTTTATGAACGCGCCGAGATCAAAGACATGATCAGCTATCTCAAACTGGTCAACAATCCCGACGACTCGATCGCGCTGCTGCGCGTGATCAACACGCCGGTGCGCGGCATCGGCAAGACCACGGTGGAGACGTTGGAGCGGCTGGCGCTGGAGACGGGGAAGTCGCTATGGGGCGCGGTCGGGCATGCCGTCGAAGAAAAGCTGCTGACCCCGCGCGCGCTGGCGGCGCTCAAATCATTCCGGGAGATCATCGTGGAGGCCCGCGCCATGATGTTCGGCGCGGCGGGAACGCAGGTAAAGGAAGATGTTCCGCCGGCTGCGTCGGACTCTGCCGGGCAGGATGGCGCTGACACTGATTTTTCATTCGGTGGACTGGGATTCGATGAACATGCCCCGCATGAGATCACAGCCGGCGCCGCCGAAGCAATCACCAAGCCGGACACGCCGCATTTCACAACCGCGTCGCTGCCCGAAGTTTTGAAATTCCTCATCGACAAGAGCGGCTACATCAAGGCGCTGGAGGTGGAAGCCACGCCGGAGGCCTTTTCCCGCATCGAGAACCTGCAGGAGTTGACCAACGCCGCGCGCGATTCGCGCGACCGCGGTGAAGCGCTCGACGAGTTCCTTGATCATGCCGCGCTGGTGAGTGACACCGATCAATACGATCCCGAGGCCCATGTGACCCTGATGACGCTGCATGCCGCCAAGGGCCTGGAGTTCCCGGTGGTGTTCCTTGCCGGACTGGAAGAGGGCTTGTTCCCGCACTCACGCACGCTGCTCGATCCCGACGGGCTCGAAGAGGAGCGCCGCTTGTGTTATGTGGGCATGACCCGCGCCATGGATTCGCTGGTGCTGACGCGGGCGCGGTACCGGCGGCGTTATGGCTCGGACATGCCTGAAGCCGGCATCCCGTCGCGCTTCCTCGAGGAGATCCCCGGCAAGCTGCTTGAGGACGTGGATGGCGGGAATGGCCGGGACCGAGCGGCGCGCGCCTCGACCGCCGTGGATTGGTCCAACGACCACGAGTTCGGCGAGACCCACTACGCGTATGAAGACGAGGACCAGAGCGGCGGGGCGAGGAAACACGCGGGGCCCCCTGCGGCAAGAGGTCAACGGCCCGCGCCGTCGCGGAACAAGGCTGGTTCCTACAACTCGGTGGAGAACATCGCGGAATTCTTCGCATCGCGGGGACGCAAGTTCCCGTTGCCCAGGCCGGGGAACGACACCGATGCGCCACGCGGGAACAAGGGATTCCGTCCCGGACAAAAGGTGAAGCATCCGAAGTACGGCGAGGGCACGGTCTACAAACGCGAGGGCGAGGGCGAAAGCGCGAAGATTACGGTACAATTTCCAAGGTTCGGCCTGAAAAAGCTGGTGGAAAAATATGCCCAGCTGGAAAAGGCCTGACCATCGATACGGGCCTCATCCGTCGCGAAATCCTCGATCCGTGGGAATCCAAACCGCATGACCTCAAGGCTCTTCCGTTCCGGTATTGTCCTGCCGATCCTCGCGGCACTGTTCCTCGTGATTGCGGCAACAGCGCTGGTGCAGGAAAAAGACCTCGACTCGATCCGCACCATCTATCTCACGCCCATCGAGGGCGGTACGAATTCCGCACGCTTCCAGGCGGTGCTGAAATCTGAGCTGGTCCACAACGGATTTGCCGTGGTCCCAAAGGCGGAGAAGGCGGATGCGGTGTTGACCGTTGAGGTCACCCTCTCCAGCGGCGCCGGCAAGAACAACGTGGAGACCTCCGCCATGCTGGAGAACGCCGCGCACTCCATGATCTGGAGCGGCGGGCGGACCAAGTCCGGCGACGACCTGGACAAGCTGGTGAACGCGGAAGCCCGGAACATTGCCTCCGCCATCCGTCTGGCGAAAGATGATCTGATCACCAAGAACCAGGAAAAAGACAAGAAGAAGCCGCATCAATAATCCGATCCCAAGAAAGAAAACAGACACTTATGGCCAATACCACGAAACTCTCGAAAGACGAACGCAAGAAAGCCAAACGGACGGCGCGCAAGAAGGCGGCGCCGAAAGCCAAGCGCACCCACGCGCGCGGGTCCGCCAAGCGCAAAGTGAAGAAGATGGTGCGCGGCACGTCGAAGCGCTAAGCAGACCGAAGGTCCACTGTCCGCCGCGGCGCTATTGCGGCGGACGGCGGACGGGTCTCAATCCACGCTCTGGAGCCGACCGCCGACATGTCCTCTCAACTCTTCGCCAAGAAATCCATCGACAAGCTGATCGCTGACTCCGAAAATCCGGAGACGCGGCTGAAGAAGACACTGGGGCCGGTGGCGCTTACGTCGCTCGGCATCGGCGCGGTGATCGGGTCCGGCATCTTCACGGTGGTGGGGACAGCCATCCGCGGGGAGCAGTTCAGCGCGCCTTCGCTGTGGCACGCGCCCATCCTGGAGTACCTGATCTACGGCTCGCAGACGTTCGGACGGCCGGGGGCGGGGCCCAGCATCGCGCTCTCGTTCGTGCTGGTGGCCATCGCCTGCGCCTTCGCCGCGCTGTGCTACGCGGAGATGGCCTCGATGATCCCCATCGCGGGGTCGGCCTACACCTACACGTATGCGACCATGGGCGAGTTCATCGCCTGGATCATCGGCTGGGACCTGATCCTGGAATACGCCGTCAGCAACATGGCGGTCGGCGTCGGATTTTCCGCGCACATCGTGAACCTGTTTGACTTGTTCGGCATCCACCTGCCGGCCTGGCTGATCCAGCCCACGTTCCTGGCGGCGCCGGAGGGATTCAAATACAACGGCGCGTTCAATCTTCCCGCGTTCCTGATCGTGATGTTGCTGACCGTGGTGCTGGTGCGCGGCATCAAGGAGTCGGCGACCACCAACAACATCATGGTGTTGCTGAAGATCGCGGCCATCTTCGCCTTCGTGATCGCCGGCGCCAGCTTCATCAAGACCGACAACTGGACGCCGTTCATGCCCAATGGCTATGCCGGATTGCTGACCGGTGGTTCTATCATCTTCTTCACCTATATCGGGTTCGATTCGGTCTCGACCGCGGCGGAGGAGGCGAAAAATCCTCAGCGCGACGTGCCTATCGGGATCATCGCCACGCTGATCGTGTGCACCATCCTCTATATCTCCGTGGTCGTGGTGCTGACCGGCATGGAGAAGTGGGGCTCGCTCGATCCCGCGGCGCCGGTGGTGGAGGTGCTGAAGAAGTACAACCTCGGGTGGGTGCGCGCCGGCGTCCTGTTCGGCGCCATCATGGGCATGATCAGTTCGCTGCTGGTCTTCCAGATCGGCCAGGCGCGGGTGTGGTATGCCATGTCGCGGGACGGCTTGCTGCCCAAGCTATTCAGCGCGGTCCATCCGCGCTTCCGCACCCCGCACATCTCCACCTGGATCGCAGGCGTGGTGGTGGGACTCGGCGGCGGGCTGCTGGACATCGGCACGCTGGCCAATCTCTCGAACCTCGGCACGCTCTTCGCCTTTACTCTGGTGGCGCTGGGCGTGCTCATCCTGCGCAAGCGCGATGCGGGCCGAGCGCGCGGTTTCCGCGCCCCCGGCGGGCCCGTGGCGCCGGTCGCGACCGTGATCCTCTGCGGATTGCTGATGGGCGGGCTGACCATCATGAACTGGATCGGGTTCGTGGTCTGGCTGGTCATCGGCCTGGGCATTTACTTCGCTTACAGCCGCAATCACAGCGAGTTTGCGCTCCAGAGATGATCGGATGATGACAGGGCGCGATGATCGCTGACTTCATCCAGCGCCTGCCCAAGGCCGAGTTGCACCTTCATCTGGAAGGTTCGGTGGACGCCCCCACGCTGGTGGAGTTGAGCCAACGACATCCCACGCCGCTGCCCGCGCAGAACAACCGGTACCAGCCTGACCCTCTCGGCGGTGAGCTGCTTACGCTGGAAAAAGTGCAGCGACTTTATGACTATTCGAATTTCTTCGGCTTCCTGATGGCGTTCAAAGCGGTGACCGAACGATTGCGCACGCCGGAAGACTACGAGCTGATCACCCACAACCTGTGCCGCGCGCTGGCTGCGCAGAATGTGCTCCATGCCGAGGTGTATGTCTCGGTGGGGATCATCCATTGGCGCGGGGGGGTGTTCGCGCCGCTGTTCGAGGGCATGGAACGTGGACGCAAACGAGCGGAAAAAGATTTCGGCACGTCGCTGCTGTGGCTGTTCGATGCGGTGCGCAATTTCGGCGTGGAAGAGGCCGCGCGCGTGGTGGAAACCACGGTCGCGCTGCGCGACCGGCAGTTGAAGGCGCAGGGCCGAACCAGCATCGCGGGGTTCGGCATCGGCGGCGACGAAGCCCGCGGGCCGGCGGGCGACTTCCGCGAAGTCTACGCCCGTGCCCGTGACGCCGGGCTGCGTCTGACTGTCCACGCCGGAGAGAGCGCCGGCGCGGAGTCCGTGTGGGCGGCGCTGAACATCGGCGCGGAGCGTATCGGCCACGGACTGCACGCGGTGGACGATCCGGAATTGATGGAGCATCTGGCCGAGTCGCAGATCCCGATCGAAGTCTGCGTGTCCTCGAACCTCAGGACGGGATGCTGCCCATCGCTGGAGCTGCATCCGGTCAAGCGCATGTTCGATGCCGGGTTGATGGTTACGCTCAACACCGATGACCCCACCATGTTCCACACCACGCTGGATCACGAGTACCGGATCGCGCACGAGGCATTCGGGTTCACGAAAGACCAGTTGCGCGAGCTGGCGCGTAATTCCTTTGAGGCCAGTTTTCTCCCGGCGGAAGAAAAGGTAAGATTCCTCGAACTGTGTGACCGGACATGAAGCTGACCGCGCTTACCCCCATTTTCTGCATCGTCCGCCTGGCGCCCGATGCGCGCATCCCCGCCTGGGCCACGGGAGGATCTTTCTATTCGCTGACACAGACGAAGGACGAACTTTCCATCGTGTGCGAGCAGGCGCACGTCCCCGCGGACGTGGAGAAGGCTGAGCGTGACTGGCGCTGCCTGAATCTGGAAGGCCCGATCCCCTTCGGCGTGACCGGGGTGGTGGCCGGGCTGAGCAAGCCGCTGGCCGAAGCCGGCATCGGCATTTTTATCGTCTCGACGTACGACACGGATTACCTCCTGGTGAAATCCGCCGAATTCGCGCGCGCGGTCAGCACGTTGCGTGCCGCCGGATATGAGGTCGCGGAGTAGGCGCGGCGCCCGCGACTCCATGTACACTTTTTCATGATGAAGATACTGGTGCTGGGCAGCGGCGGACGCGAGCACGCGCTGGTGTGGAAGCTGGCGCAGTCGCCGCGAGCGCCGACGATCTATTGCGCGCCGGGCAACGGCGGCATCGCCGCGGAACCGGGCGTGGAGTGCCTGGCCTGGGACGGCAAGGACATCGAGGCGCTGCTGGGGATCGCGTCGAAGCTCGCGCCCGACCTTACGGTGGTCGGCCCGGAACTGCCGCTCACGCTCGGCGTGGTGGATGAGTTTCAAAAACGCGGCCTGCGCATCTTCGGCCCCACGCAGCGCGCGGCGCGCCTGGAAGCGAGCAAGGCCTTCGCCAAGGAGTTCATGCGCCGACACAACATCCCCACCGGACATTACGCGGTCTGCGCCAGCGAGAAAGACGTGAGTGACGCGCTGGTCCACCTGCACGGCAGGATCGTGGTGAAGGCCGACGGGCTGGCCGCGGGCAAGGGCGTGGTGATCGCGGAGAACCGCGACGAAGCCGCAGCGGTCGCAAAAGAGATGTTGAGTGGCGCGATGCTGGGCGCGGCCGGCGCGAGCGTGGTCATCGAGGAGTTCCTGGATGGCGAGGAACTTTCGTTCCTGGTGGTGAGTGACGGTGAGCGCCTGGTGCCGCTGGCGCCGGCGCAGGACCACAAGCGCATCGGTGAGGGTGACACCGGCGCGAACACCGGCGGCATGGGCGCGTATTCCATCGACGCGCTGCTCGATCCGCAGATGCGTGAATGGCTGCTGCATCACGTGGCCCGACCGGTGATCGCGGGCATGAAACAGGAAGAGGCGGAGTATCGCGGTGTGCTTTACTGCGGCCTGATGATGACCGCGCGAGGGCCGCAGGTGCTGGAGTTCAACTGCCGCTTCGGCGATCCCGAGACCCAGCCCATCCTCCTGCGCCTGGAGAGCGACCTGGCGGAGATCTTCACTGCCGCGGCCGACGGACGCCTGCGTGAAGAAGAGTTTACGTGGTCGAAGGAGGCGACGGCGTGCGTGGTGATCGCCTCGGGCGGATATCCCGGCGCGTATGAGGTCGGGAAACCGATCCGCGGTCTGGACGAAGCCGCGCTGGTCCAAGGCGTGAAGGTCTTTCACGCGGGGACGGCGCGAAGTAGCGCCGGCGTCCTCGCCGGCAATGACGAGGGCGTCTCGCCCTCGCAATCGCGGCTGGTCACTTCCGGCGGACGCATTTTGGGCGTGACCGCGCGTGGCGCGTCCCTGGAGCAAGCGCTCAGCCGCGCGTACGAGGCAGCAGGCAAGATCCACTTTGACGGGATGTATTTCCGCAAAGACATAGGTCACCGTGCGATGAAGGCCAACGCGTGATCGGCCACCTGCGCCACTGAAGTCGAAGAAAATCTATAATCAAGACTCTATGGCAACCGCTTCCGCCGACATCAAGGCCGCCATCGCCAAGTACGAGGCCGTCATCGGTCTCGAGGTCCACGTCCAGCTGCTGACGGCGACCAAGGCCTTCTGCGGCTGCTCGACGAAATTCGGAGCGCCTCCGAACACGAACGTCTGTCCCACGTGCCTGGGCCTGCCGGGCGCGCTTCCGGTGCTGAATGAGAAGGCGGTGGAGTTCGCGGTGCTGGCGTCGTCGGCGCTGAACTGCCGCGTCAATGAAACGTCCATCTTCGCGCGCAAGAATTATTTCTATCCTGATCTGCCCAAGGGCTACCAGATCTCGCAGTATGACAAGCCGCTGGCCGAGCACGGCTACATCGAGATCAAGCTGAACCATGAAGCCAAGCGCATCGGCATTACGCGCCTGCACATGGAAGAGGATGCGGGCAAGAGCCTGCATGACGGCTTTCCGGATTCGGCCGAGCGCACTTACATCGACCTGAACCGTTCGGGCGTGCCGCTGATCGAGATCGTCAGCGAGCCGGACATGCGCTCGCCGGAGGAGGCCTTCGAATACCTGACGCGGTTGAAGGAGATCATCCTCTACACCGGCGTGAGTGACTGCAACATGGAAGAAGGCTCGCTGCGCTGCGACGCCAACATCAGCGTGCGGCCGCACGGCGCAGAAAAGTTCGGCACCAAGGCCGAAGTGAAGAACGTGAACAGCTTCCGCTTCATCAAGGCGGCGCTGGAGCATGAGATCGAGCGCCAGGTGCTGCTGCTCGAGTCCGGCGGCTCGGTGGCGCAGGAGACCCGGCTCTACAACGCGAACGAAGGCAAAACGTACTCCATGCGCTCGAAGGAGCAGGCGCACGATTACCGTTATTTCCCGGAGCCGGACCTGCTGCCGCTTGTGGTCTCGGCGGCATGGCAGGCGAAGATCCGGGAATCGCTGCCGGAGCTGCCGGAGGCGCGGCGCGCGCGCCTGGTGCGGGAGTACGGCATCACCGAACAGGACGCCGGCGTGCTTACGCTCACCCGATCGCTGGCTGACCAGTTCGAGGAGGCGGCGAAGCACGCGAAGAACCCGAAGCGCGTGGCTAATCTTGTCCAGGGCGAGATCCTCGGCCGCCTGAAAGCGAAGGGTCTGGAGATCGAGCAGTCGCCCATCTCGATGAAGGGTGTGGCCGCTTCGGCAGACCTGGTGGAATCCGGCGCCATCAGCGGCAAGATGCTGAAGGACCTCTACGACCTTTGCTTCGAGCGGGGCAAGGATTTTCCCGCGGTCTATGCCGAAGAGGGAAGCCCGCGGCAGTCCACCGACACCTCAGCGCTGGAGAAGATCATTGACGAGGTGATTGCCGCGAACCCCAAGCAGCTGGAGCAGTATCGCGCCGGAAAGAAGACGGTGATCGCCTTCTTCGTAGGCCAGGTGATGAAAGCGAGCAAGGGCCAGGCCAATCCGCAGGTGGTGAATGAGCTGTTGGCGAAGAAGTTGGAAGGGTAGGCTGTTGTTGTAAATCTGCCAGTCAGGGCGCGGGTTCACCCGCGCCAATTGAAATCGAGGTTCACCGTCACTGATTTGTTGAATCCTTCTTTTCCAATTTCAGTTCCTTTTGCTTTTCCAGGTCCCTCAGAAGCTGTTTTACGACCTTATCCGCGACATCAGCACTCGCGCCTTTGTACTTTGCGCCTTTGCTTTCTTGGGCAGTGGCCCAAATAATGTCCCCTTCTTGATTTACCAGGCGAACGGCGATTCGCGCATCGTTGACGGTTTCAGTCGAAGAATAAGAATCGTTGATCGCGGCCGCTGCTGAATGAAATCCGCCGCTGGATTCACCCGAGATCGATCCTGTACCGCCGGATATGCGTCCTGACACCGTCCCACTATGACTTCCCGCAGCCGAACCTGCGGCCGTCCCGGTGCTATAGGAATGGGCTTCCTGCGACGTTTTTTCCAACGCTGAGCCCTTGAGGATGGCGTCTGCCTTTTCCTTTACTTCCGTGACCACAAAAGTGCCGTTCGATGTGAGCTGGGCGACAACATTCGCTTGGATCTGTTTTGAAGTTACATCGTCTCCAAAGCCCTCAACATAGATGCGCCTCACCTCTTTAAGGGAGGCAGCAGGGGGTTTAAGTGTTACGACAGGAGTGGTCTCAGCAGGCCTTTCCTTAATCTCAAACGGCGCCTGCGGGACCGGGTGATCTCCAGTCTGCGCGGAACAGGTGAGTGCGATGGAAAGAATGCATCCAATGATGAATATATTAGCTCTAGTTGCGGCCACTATTGCGAGCTTCCTCATCCTCGTAGTCCACTTTCCGCCCGGTCCGTGCTTCCAGGCTGGCAAGCGTGACTCGTACAGTATTCTTGCCCAGCTCGAACACCGCAGCTTGCTGTTTGTCTTCTGCATCGGTGAATCCGATCGTAAGGAAGTGCTTGCGTTTCTTTGAGAACAAGGCCATCCAGGTGACCGCAATCGCCACGCCGAGTCTGCGCCCGGCTTTCTGTCCATATTCGAGATCGTTTACCTTTTCATATGGAATCTCGACTTTATTCCCACCATAGGTAAACATCAATACGTGCTCATTCTTTGTGGAAAGTATTCCTTCCGACCCATCCGGGATAGCGCTGACGGTGCCCCCAACATACATTGCTTTATCACTCCCAAGGCCCGCCCAAAGCAGATTGCCCTCTACAAAGAAGACGATGGAGAGTAATAGCGCCAGCGATTTTTTGTATCTCATACTGTTCCCCTATTTCTTTTCCGCGGTCTTACGAGCTTCGGCGTCCTCGTACTCAACCTTTTTACCTGTCCTTTGCTCAAGTCCGCTGAGAAGCGGAGATATGACGTTCTTGCCCAATTCCAACACTGCCGCCTGTTGCTTGTTGTTGTCATCCAGAAACCCGATCGTGAGAAAGTGTCTGCGCTTGTGGGAAAAGATGAACAACGGAGAAACTGCGATTGCCAGCCCCAACCTCCTTCCCGCCTTTTGACCGTATTCCAGGCTGTTGATCTGCCGGAATGGGATATGCAGGCTACTCCCCTTGTATTCAAACAAAAAGTCGGTCTCACCGAGGCGCGGTTTGCCCTCGGTCTTTTCGGGCGGGGATGCAAGAGTGCCGCCGACGTACATCGCTTTGTCGCCGCCAAGACCGGCCGATGCAGGTTGTGAAAACAGGGTTGTGATGAGCAACAGAGAGACAGGGCCACGAAGAAACTTCATGAAATGGACTCCGGAGTCAGACTGGCAAAGAATGAACGAATTGTCTCACGACTCCTGCCAATTCAATCCATAAGACAATCACCCCATTGCTCGGCAGGCGGAAAGTTCAGGATGGGCCGAATCCGTTCCTGGCGAAGGGCTAAAGCCCTTCGCCAGGTTTTTGGGGGCACTGATTGGCGCGGGTTCACCCGCGCCGAGATTGCTATTGATAAGACAGGGAAGATCGTCTTTTCCAGGCAAGAAATTGAAGCAAGGTTCGTGTGGCACAGCCGTCCCCGGCTGTGCTAACCTGCCCGGCCAGTGAAATTGCAACAGAAATTCGAATACCGCAGAAATCTGCCCCATTTACAGAAAGCGGATCGACCCCACTTCATAACCTTCAATACCCATAAGCATTTCCAGTTGCATCCCAGAGAACGTGACATCGTCTTTCTCACTTGTCTTTACTACGATGAGGTCAAGCTCGAGCTGCACGCGGTCGTTGTCATGCCCGACCACGTGCATAGGGTGTGTACTTTTCTGCGGGGTCTGAATGGAGACATCCACCCGTTTGCGGAGGTTCTGAATTCAATCAAGGGTTTCACGGCGCACTCGGTAAACAGGCAACTTGGCCGCAAGGGACATTTGTGGCAGGACGAGAGCTTTGATCACGTATTACGGCATGAGGAGTCTTTGGCACGGAAGATCGAGTATGTTAAGCAAAATCCGGTCGAAGCCGGATTGGTCGCCAAAGCGGACGAGTATCCATGGCTCTGGGCCGATGACATGGTGGATTGGTCGTTTGTGCGCACAGCCGAGGACGGCTGTGCCACACGGACCCTGAATCAACTACTGGCTTGGAGCAATCGACAAAGTTTTTAGCACTACCGGGGACCCTGCGGCTTCGCTCAGTGCAGGCTCCAGTGCCACACGGATCGACCCGCGCCCTGACTGGCGCTCGCAAAGACGAACTCTAAAGGCCCGTGCCCGATTTGCTCTGGATATCAATTTATCAGTGGTGCTTCGTCGACCTCTGTTTCGCTTTCCCGATGTCGCCCTTCAGCTCGTTGTAGATCAGCTCGATGAATTCGTTGGTCTTGATGAAGCCCTGGCCGATGGCGTCATATTTCTGGAGAGGCTTGGCGGCTTTGACCTGGGCCAGCGTTTTGCCGCCGCGCATCGCGGTCTTCACCAGCGCGATGCAATCCTTCAGCATGTCCGTGAACTTCTTGACGTCGGCCTTGGTGGAAAGCGGGCCGTGGCCGGGGATGACTTTCACGTCATCCGGCACCGAGGCCATCGCCTTTTCCACGTTCTCGATCATGCCCTGCAGATTGCCGCCGCCTTCCACGTCCACGAAGGGCAGGCCGTAGGTCACGAAGTCATCGCCCATGTGGACCACGTTGGCCTTGGGAAAGAAGATGATGCTGTCGCCATCGGTGTGGCCGTGGGCAAAGTGCAGCGCCTGGATGTCCTCGCCATTGATGTGCACGGTGAGGGAACTGTCAAAGGTGATCACCGGCAGCGCGGCCTTGGGGGCCGGGTCGGCCTTGGTGATGCCGCTAGGTGAGCCGCTCACCAGCCGCTTGCGCACGTTGTCATGCGCGATGATGGTGGAATCCTTGCCGAACTCAGGGTTCCCTCCGGTGTGGTCATAGTGGTAATGGGTGTTGAGCACAAAGCGGATGGGCTTTTCCGTGATGTGCTTGATGGCTTCCTGGATGCGCGGCGCCAGCGGGGCAAACTGGTCGTCCACAATGAGCACCCCGTCTTCGCCCACGGAGATGCCGATGTTCCCGCCGGAGCCGGTGAGCATGTAAATGCCGCCGGAGACTGGTTGCACTTTGATCTCGACCTTGGACCAGTCACGGTCCTGGGCCGCAGCAAGGGAGGCGCAGAATATCAAGTGAAGGAGAAGGCGCATGGGAGTCCTCACGGTTGGAATCAGGATTGTCATTCTAGATGAAGGGCGCGGGAAATGGGTTCAGCTTTCCCGCACGGGCCTGACCCAGACCTTTTCCGCCACCGGATGGCCCACGCTGACCTTGCCTTCTTCGGTCTTGAGAGAAAGGGTCTGGTCGTAATTCCGGGTCAGGACCTCGAGCCGCGCCTGCGGACGCAAGCCCTTGCCGTCGAGAAACTCCAACAGTTTGCGGTCACGCTCGTAGACGCTGGCGATGGCGTAATGGCCGGGCGCGGCCTCTGAAAGAAGGCTCCACCCCCGCTTGCGGCGGGCTACGGGACTTTCCGGGGCCACGTCATTCCCGTGCGGACAGGCGCCGCCGCGGCCGAGCTTTTCCGCGAGCTTGGACTCGAAGTCGGCGGAGACGGCGTGCTCCAGCCGCTCGGCCTCGTCGTGCACCTTGTACCACTCCATGCCGAAGACTTCGCTCAACATGCGCTCGATCAGATGATGGCGCACCACGGTGCGCTTGGCCACGGCGCGGCCGTCGCGCGTGAGCTGCACGTGTCCGTCCGCCTGCACCGTGACCAGGCCGTCTTTCTTCAACCGGCGCAAGGCCATGGTCACCGCCGGGGCGGAGACGTGGAGCCAGTGCGCCAACGTTGCGGAGATCACCCGCTCGCCTTCAGCCTCGGCTTCGAGAATGGCCTTGAGGTAGTCCTCTTTGGAGACGGTGATCATGATCGGTCCCCATAGATTACTACGGAAAAGCCCAAACCTTAAACCTCTATTGACATCGGATTGTTAACTATAGTTAAATAAAGGTTTGCGAAGCGAATGAACACGCTCTCCACATGGCGATTGCCGGTCGGCGCCCCCAGCCTGCCGGAGGTCCATTCCAGCATGCACGTTCCGCCGCAGGCGGCGGTATGGCGCAAGATGCTGGCCTTCGCCGGGCCGGGCTTCCTGGTCTCGGTGGGCTACATGGACCCGGGGAACTGGGCCACCGACCTGGCCGCCGGTTCGCGCTACAACTACTCGCTGCTGTTCGTCATCATGCTCTCGAACCTGATGGCGATCCTGCTGCAGAGCCTGTGCGTGAAGCTGGGCGTGGTCACCGGGCGCGACCTGGCCCAGGCCTGCCGCGACCATTACAGCAAGCCGGTCAGTTTCGTCCTGTGGGTGCTGTGCGAGATCGCCATTGCCGCCTGCGATCTGGCGGAACCGCCATCGCGTTGAATCTGTTGTTCGGCGTCCCCCTGGTCTGGGGCGTGTGCCTGACCGCGCTCGATGTCCTGATCATCCTTCACCTGCAACAAAAGGGCTTCCGCTATCTGGAAGCGCTGGTGATCTCACTGATCGCGGTGATCGGCTTCTGTTTCGCGCTGGAGATCATCTTCTCCCGGCCGGAGTTCGTGGCCATCGCGCACGGGTTCTTCGTGCCTTCGCGCGAGATCCTGAGTGACACCACCATGCTCTACATCGCCATCGGCATCCTCGGGGCCACGGTGATGCCGCACAACCTCTACCTGCACTCCGCCGCGGTGCAGACGCGCAACTACGAGCGCACACCGGAAGGCAAGCGCGAGGCCATCAAGTATTTCCAGATCGACTCCGCCTTCGCGCTGATGCTGGCGCTGTTCATCAACGCCGCCATCCTGATCGTCTCCGCGGCCACGTTCTACCGCGTGGGCATGAACCATGTGGGCGAGATCCAGGACGCCTACAAGCTGCTCACGCCGGTGTTGGGCGTGACCGGCGCGAGCACGCTGTTCGCGCTGGCGCTGCTGGCCTCCGGACAGAACTCCACGCTCACCGGAACGCTGGCCGGGCAGATCGTGATGGAAGGGTTCCTCAATATCCGCCTGAAGCCGTGGCTGCGGAGATTGATCACGCGGCTGATCGCCATCATCCCGGCGGTGATCGTCACCTGGTTCTATGGCGCCAGCGGAACGGCCAAATTGCTGATCCTCAGCCAGGTGGTCCTCAGCCTCCAGTTAAGTTTCGCCGTCTTCCCGCTGGTGATCTTCACCAGCGACAGGCGAAAGATGGGCGAGTTCGTGAATGCACCCTGGTTGAAGGGCCTGGCCTGGACCACGGGGATCTTCATCGCCTCGCTGAATGCGTGGCTGCTGGTGCAGACCTTCCGTGACTGGATGGCGTGATCCATGCCGACGACCGCGACCGCTGTCCGACCGACGAGTGCTGCCGTGTTGGCGGAGGAGTTCCGTCACTTCCGCGCGGCACATCCCCCGACAAGACAGACCTTCCACGGACAGGATTGGGAGTGGATCTGTGCCGGCAGCGGTGAGGAGTCCATCGTGTTGCTGCCCGGCGCGCTGGGCGCTGCGGATTCCGCCATGGGTACGATCCGGGCCATGGCGCAAGAAGTCCGCCTGATCGCGGTCAGCTATCCGCCCGTGCCCACGATGGCTGCACTGACGGAAGGCATTGCGGAGATCATGACGAAGAACGGGCTCGAGTCAGCGCATATCTTCGGCGGGTCGTATGGCGGGATGGTGGCTCAGGTATTCGCCCAAAGATACCCCGGCAGGGTCAAGTCGCTGATCCTTTCGCACACCGGCGGACCAGACAAACAAATGGGCGCCCGGCTTCGCCCCGCGCTGCGAGTCATGTCGATATTGCCGGCCGGAGTGTTGCGCTGGGCCATGCGCGCAAAAGTGGCAAAGATGTTCCGTGGCACCGGACAGGCCGAGTTTTGGAGAGAGTATGTGCAGGAACAGATGGCTCCGCGTACCAAGGCGGACATCCTGGCGATCTACGAGCGCGTACACGATTTCTGCCAGAATCATCCGGCCATGCCTGGCGACCCGGCGCCGTGCGGCGCGCCAGTCTTGATCATGGAGTCCGATCGGGATGAGATGCTTTCACCGTCGCAGCGCGCGGCCTTGCGCTCGCTCTATCCTTCCGCCGAGGTTCATACGTTCCACAACGCGGGCCATCTGGTCACACTGACACGACGGGAAGAGTATGTGGGAAGGATCCTGGATTTTGTGCTTCGACGGCCGGTAGGATCGAAGGCTTGATCAGTGCTGATGGCCGGCGGGCATCGCATCGCCGGTCTTGTGATCGGTGATCTGCATGGCCAGGAAATCGTGGATGGCTTTCACGGCTTTCGGATTCCGCGACAGCAACAGGACTTCCGCCCCGGCCGGGATATCCATATAGTCGTAGCGGATCTCGCTCTTCAAGCGACGCATCACGTCCGCACCGGGCGGATTCTTTGCGTGGATGAACTCCGGCTTGTCGAAGTCGCCGGCGGCGAACAACCGCGCGATCTCTTTCAGGTGGCTGCGGATCTGGACAACGCTGGCCGTATCCTTCGCGTCTTTGGCGACCACGCGGACCGAGCCGCCGTCCTTGCGGGTCACGAACGTGTGGGTGGCCCTGGCCTGGTCAAAGCCCATGGCTACGTTCCCGCGGGCATCGATGGCCCCCTGGCTGTGCATGCTGTGGTCGCGATGCTGGGTGCCCCCGCCGCTGGAGGCGCCGTCATCGGCGGCGGCGAGGCAGAAGATCATGAAGGCTGCAGGGAGAATGCACATAAAGATTTCCGACCTGCCCATTAGAACGGGGGCCGCTGCCGTTCGTCAACCGGGTTGGGACGAATGCCCTTCGGCAGGGGCTGGGACGCTGCGTTAGAATGCAAGGTTGTCCCTCCGCCACGGAGCCATCCTATGAAGAACAGCTTCAACGCCCGCGCCACCCTCAAGTCAGGAAGCAAGGAATTCGAGATCTTCCGCCTCGACGCCCTCGACAAGCAGGGCCTGAAGACCACACACCTGCCGTACTCGGTCCGCATCCTGCTGGAAAATCTTTTGCGATGTGAAGACGGCTTGAGCGTGACCGCCGACCAGATCAAAGCGGTGGCCGGGTGGGATCCGGCAGCCGAGCCGGACACAGAGATCCAATTCATGCCGGCGCGCGTGCTGATGCAGGACTTTACCGGCGTGCCCGCCGTGGTGGACCTGGCGGCGATGCGCGATGCGGTGGCTAAGTTCGGCGGCGATCCTTCCATCATCAATCCGCTGCAACCGGCTGAGCTGGTGATCGACCACTCGGTACAGGTGGATGAGTTCGGCAAGGCGGACTCGCTCTCCGTGAACAGCGCGCTGGAGTTCCAGCGCAATCGCGAGCGCTACGCCTTCCTGCGCTGGGGCCAGGGCGCGTTCCAGAACTTCAAGGTCGTGCCGCCGGAGATGGGCATCGTCCACCAGATCAATCTGGAGTATCTGGCGCGCGTGGTGTTCACCCGGACGGATGGCGGGAAGGCGCAGGCGTATCCGGACACACTGGTCGGCACCGACAGCCATACCACCATGATCAACGGACTCGGCGTGCTGGGCTGGGGCGTGGGCGGCATCGAGGCCGAGGCGGCGATGCTCGGCCAGCCGGTGGCCATGCTGCTGCCGCAAGTGGTCGGCTTCCGTTTGAAAGGCAAGTTGAGCGAAGGCGCCACCGCCACCGATCTTGTCCTGACCGTCACCGAGATGCTGCGCAAGCTGGGCGTGGTGGGCAAGTTCGTGGAGTTCTTCGGCGAGGGCCTGGCGCAGTTGCCGCTGGCCGACCGCGCCACCATCGCCAACATGGCGCCGGAGTATGGCGCCACCTGCGGCATCTTCCCGGTGGATGCGGAGACACTGAATTACATGCGCATGAGCGGCCGCGGCGACGAGCAGATCGCGCTGGTCGAGGCGTATTGCAAGGAACAGGGCATGTTCCATACGAAGGACACGCCCGAGGCGAAGTACACCACCACCATCGAGCTGGATCTGGCGAGCGTGGAGCCGAGCGTGGCCGGGCCGCGCCGTCCGCAGGACCGCGTGGCGCTGTCGAAGGCGGGGAAATCGTTCATTGACGCGCTGCCCTCGTTGCTTCCGCCTCCGAGCAAGAGCGAATCCAATGCGCCGAATCATGTGGCGCGGCAGTTCAAGAGCTGGGAAGGAGAAGGCGGCAACGTCACGGTGAATGGCGGAAGCGGCGGCGGCGGTGCGCTGCCGGCGGACATCGCCGACTATCTCACGCACGGCTCGGTGGTGATCGCCGCCATCACCAGCTGCACCAACACTTCGAATCCATCGGTGATGCTGGCCGCGGGGCTGCTGGCAAAAAAGGCCGTGGAAAAAGGATTGCAGGTGCCGCCCTGGGTGAAGACTTCACTCGCGCCCGGCTCGCGCGTGGTGACCGAGTATTACAAGAAGAGCGGCCTGCTGCCGTATCTGGAAAAAGTAAAGTTCAATGTGGTGGGCTACGGCTGCACTACGTGCATCGGCAACTCGGGCCCGCTCCCGCCGGAGATCTCTAAGGCCGTGGATGAGAACAAGCTGGTGGTGGCCAGCGTGCTGAGCGGCAATCGCAACTTCGAAGGCCGCATCAATCCGGACGTGCGCGCCAATTATCTGATGTCGCCGCCGCTGGTGGTGGCTTATGCTCTCGCCGGGCGCATCGACATCGATTTCCAGAGCGAGCCCATCGGCAAAGGCAAAGACGGGAAGCCGGTGTTCCTGAAGGACATTTGGCCGAGCCAGCAGGAGGTCAGCACCACACTGCTGAGCGCGATCACGTCAGACATGTTCCGCGGCAACTATCAGACCGTCTTCGCCGGAGACGACCGCTGGCAGAAACTGCCCACTCCCGAAGGCAAGACCTACGCCTGGGAAGGCGCCTCCACTTACATCAAGAAGGCGCCGTACTTTGACGGCATGGAGATGAAGCCGGCGCCGGTGAAGGAGATCAGCGGGGCGCGCGTGCTCGCCGTGCTGGGGGACAGCGTGACCACGGACCACATCTCGCCCGCGGGCGCCATCAAGAAGAACGGGCCGGCGGGGCAATATCTGATGGCCAACGGCGTGGACGCGAAGGACTTCAACTCCTACGGCTCGCGCCGCGGCAATCATGAGGTGATGGTGCGGGGCACGTTCGCCAACATCCGGCTGAAGAACAGGATGGTGCCGGGCTCGGAAGGCGGCGTGACCAAGCTGCTGCCCTCGGGCGAGGTGATGAGCATCTTCGACGCCAGCGTGAAGTACATCGCCGCGGGCACGCCGCTGATGATCCTGGCAGGGAAGGAGTATGGCTCGGGCTCGTCGCGCGACTGGGCGGCAAAAGGTCCGAACCTTCTGGGCGTGCGCGTGGTGATCGCGCAGAGCTTCGAACGCATCCACCGCTCGAACCTGGTGGGCATGGGCATCCTGCCGCTGCAGTTCAAGGATGGCCAGAGCGCGGAGTCACTGGGCCTGACCGGCGAGGAAGTGTTCGACTTCACCGGCGTGGCGCCGATGCTGGAGCGCAAGCTCCAGGGTGATCGCAACATCAACGTGACAGCCACGGCGCCCGATGGCAAGAAGAAAGAATTCAGCGCGCGGGTCCGCATCGACACGCCCCAGGAAGCGCTGTATTACCAGCACGGCGGCATCCTGCAGTATGTGCTGCGGCAGTTGCTGAACACGAAAAAGAACTAAGGGCGGAGAATTCTGACCGCGGATCAGATCGGATCAAGTCCGATCGGGTGCGCGGTTTCTATTTCTGTCAATAAGCCAGCCGATGAAATACCAAAACATGAAGGTATACGCAGTTGTTGCGGCATAAAACGGGAAAACTTGGTCGATGCCAAGCTTTCCCGTAATCGGCAGCACAGTTGCTATTGACAGCAAGACTGCTGGAAACGTGCAAAGAATGACAATCTTTTCCGTGAGATTTGTCCACCGC
Source organism: Terriglobales bacterium (assembly GCA_016185365.1). Lineage (GTDB taxonomy): Bacteria > Acidobacteriota > Terriglobia > Terriglobales > Acidobacteriaceae > DSPA01. The sequence goes on along the minus strand of JACPNP010000007.1, from coordinate 43,758 downwards.
TCGCCCCATTGCGCGTCTTGTATGTCCTGAGGCTCCGCAGGACCACGGTATAACGTCAAATCGTAATACTTCTCAAATTTGGAAGTTCGACCCGTCGACCAAACCATCCAATGGTGACCGGAAAAATAAACTTGAATCGTACCTTGACCATGACATATTTGACACCAAGGGCGGTGCTTTCGGATCACTTCAATACAATCTCAAACTCAATCTTCACTTCGTCCTTTACTTTGATGGTGCCGCCGGCGACGGAGACCGGCGCAATGCCGAAATCGGTCTGCTTGAACTTCGCACTTCCCAGATAGCGCTCGCCTTGTTTGCTGACAACAACGGCGACTTGTTTGGTCTGTCCGTGCAGGGTGAGATTTCCCAGTACATTCCACTGGTCTTTCCCATTCGCCGCGACCTTGGTGGAGACGAAGCGGATCTCCGGAAACTTTTCCACGTCGAGCACCGTGGCGCTCAACATGGTCTTCTGCACTTCGGCGCGCTTTTCGGCGGCCAGCTTGGGGTCGAGCACCTTCATCTGGCGCGCGTCGATGACCAGCTCCACGGACTGCGCGCCGCTCTCCTGCACATGGCCGCTCACGATGGGCGCGGCGATCTCGTGGTCATGGGCCGCGAAGGAAAGGAACCCGGTCTTGTAGGCGTAGACCGTGAGCCGGGACTTGGCGGGGTCGATCGCCCGCTTCGCCGGCGCCGCCGGTTCCTGCGCGCACAGACTCAGGCCGGCCAGTAGCAATGCAAACAACGATCTCATTCGATCACTTCTCCAGTTTTACGACTTCCTGCGCGTAGAGCGGATTATTCGGGTAACGGTCTCGCAGGCCGATCAGCAGCTTCCGCGCCTCCTCCCGCTTCTGGTCGCGCAGATAGGCCACGGCAAGCAACAACTGGGCGAAGGAGGCGAGATATCGGCCTTTCTCCGCCACGATCCGCAACTCCTTCTTGCCCTCGTCCACATTACCCTTGTAGCCACCCAGCCGCAGCACCCAGCGGACGGGCGCCGGCTTCGCGCCGATCAACAACTTGCCCAGTCCGGTCGAGAGATAGGCATCGTAATAGTCCGGCGCGATGACCAGGAGCCGTTCCGCATACTCGGTCGCGGACTTGGTAAAGCCCAGTGCGGCGAAGTTGCGCTTCTCGATCAACGCCGCGTAGTCGGCGCGCAATCCGCTGGCCAGCGCCAGGGTGAAGAGCGCGTCCTTCGACTTGGCGTCCTTGCCCAACATCTGCTTGGCCTGCTCTTCCGCGTGCAGCAGCGTACTTTCAAACTCTCCGCGCAGCATGGGGTCCGGTCTCGGCTTCTCCCGCGCATCGAACTTCTCATCAGAGGCGAACAACTCCGTCTGCAGGATCTTCAACCGCTCGAACTCGCCGAACAGCAGCGCGGAGGCGTCCGCGATCGAAGCCATCGGGTCTTCCGGGTGGTCCTTGCGGTATTCGCGTACCTCGCGCCGGGCTTCGTCGAAGCGCAGGTCATACATCGCATGAAAGCCGCGGTCGAGCCCGGTGGGCGGGGATTGGGCGGCGCCGGCCAGCGTGGCGGCCAGCCAGAGCAGCAAGGTCCGCGTGATTCGCATGAGACTTGGATGCGGCCCAGCCATGGTACGCCGCGCCGCTTCTCCGCAGCCTAGAACTTCAGCACGATCCCGCCGCCGACGAACACATTGTGCTGGCCGGTGCCGCGCCCGGTGTTGAAGTTGAGCGAGTCCAAGGTATAGAAATCGCGCACCTCGCCGCGCAGGGTGATGGGGAACAGGATCTTGAGGGGCGTCTTGATGTCCACGCCGCCGCCCCACTGCAGCGTGCCGACGCTCGAGAAACGGTCGGGGTTGACGGCGCCATTGCTCAACCGCTCGCTGCCTTCATACAGGCCGTACCCACCGCCAAAACTGACCCAGGGCGAGAACGCGGACTTTCGCGCAAACTTCACGCGCAGTCCGGGCGTGACGAAGAGCGTGGCCAGGCTGGTGGGTGTGGCCGGCAACGGCGGCAGGATGGTAGTGCCGGCCGTCACCGAGTGGCTGGGCGCGGCCACGAATGGGACCTCCAGATACAGGGCGATGTTCTTGCCCGCCTTCAGGCGCCGGGCGTAATCGACCCCGAAGACGACCGAGCTGGAAAAGTCGAGGCGGGTGCCATTCGCCTCCACGCTGGGCACGATCTCGGCGCCGATGGTCAGGCCGAGCTCATTCTTCTTGTCGTCACCATCGTTCTGGGCGAAGGCGGCGGCAGACAGCAATACGAACATTACGGACAGGACAGGCTTCCGCATGGGAATACCTCCGAGGAGAGTGTGGTCCCTTCGTCTGATGTGGCTGAACGAAAATGGTTACGGCGACCGGAAAAAAGAAAGATTTCATCCCCCGGAAACAAATGGCGAAAACCGGCACGATATAATCAAGGTTTTATGCATGGAGGGTTGGGATGGCCTTGCCAGTGGGCGCGATGGCGCCGGACTTCGAACTTCCGGCCGTGACCGGAGAAGAGCGCCACACGGTGAAGCTCAGCGATCACCGGGGCAGCAAGAATGTGCTGCTGGCGTTCTATCCGCTGGACTGGACGCCGACGTGAACCGCGCAGATGTCGGCGTACGATGCGGAACTCGATACGTTCGCCGGCCTCGATACCCAGGTCGTGGGTATCAGCGTGGATTCACTGTTCAGTCACACCGCCTGGCAGCAGAAGGGCATCGGGATGCTGAAGTATCCGCTGTGCGCGGACTTCTACCCGCACGGCGAGATCGCGCGGAAGTATGACGTCTTCCGCGAAGGTCCGCCCATCCCCGGCATCAATGAACGCGCCGTGTTCGTGGTGGACAAGACCGGCAAGATCGCCTTTTCCCAGGTGTATGAGCTGGGCGAGCAGCCGAACAATGAGGATGCCCTGCGGGTGTTGAGGGCGTTGTAGGCGGGTCGTCCGGATCATTCCTGACTCTGCCGCGACTTCCAAGCCGGTAGTTGATCCAGGGTCCGTGTGGCACAGCCGTCCTCGGCTGTGCGAACAAACGACCAATCCACCATGTCATCGGCCCAAAGCCAGGGATAATCCCCTGGCTTACTGACCAGGCCGGCTTCGACCGGATTATTTTTTAGGTATTCGATCTTCTGCGCGATCGATTCTTCATGGCGCAAAACATGATCGAAGCTTTCGTCCTGCCAAAGGTGCCCTTTCCACCCCAAAAGCCGGTTGACGGAGTGCGCGGTGAATCCCTTGATCGAATTCAATAATTCCGCAAAAGTATGGATCTCACCATAAGTGTTTCGAAGGAAGGTGCAGACCATGTGCACGTGGTCTGGCATGACGACGACCGAATACAGTCCGATCTTGACTTCGTCATAATGAAGACAGGCGAGAAAGACGGTGTCCCGGGCATCCGGAGGAAGCTGAAAGTGATTCCAAGTGTTGAAAGTGATGAAGTGAGGCCGATCAGCCTTCTGAATGTGTGGAAGATTCCTGCGATATGCGAATTTCTTGGTCAACTTCACTGGCTGGGCAGAGTAGCACAGCCGAGGACGGCTGTGCCACACGGTTCTTGGCAAATACGATGGAGGAGTCTTCCCGGCTGGGACAAAATCTGCCTCGGGCCTATTTCTTTTCCAACTTCAGACTGGCCGAGTTCATGCAGTAGCGCAGGCCATTTGGCCGAGGGCCGTCGGGGAACACATGCCCAAGGTGCGCGCCGCAACGGGCGCAGGTGACCTCGATGCGCATCATGCCGTAGGTGGAATCGCGGTGCTCTTCCACCGCGCCTCCCGAGGCCGGCTGACTGAAGCTGGGCCAGCCTGTTCCGGAATCAAACTTGGTGTCCGAAGAGAACAACTCCTGCCCGCAGCAGCGGCAGAGATAGACCCCGGGCGTCTTGGTGTTCCAATACTCGCCGCTGAAGGCCCGCTCGGTGCCCTTTTCACGGGTCACATGGAATTGCTCGGGCGTCAGTTCCGCCCGCCATTGCTCGTCGGTCTTAGCGATCTTTTCGCTCATCAGCCCTCAAAAGAAAACAGATGCGGCATTCTAAGGATTGCTTCGCGGATCCAGCCCGACCGAAGGTGGCGCATCCGTCCCTGTAACGCTATTCTATTCGGCCTCCGCATGTTTCATCACGCTTCGAGTAGAATGACCAGGCAGTCGCGAGATGGAGCATGGAACTGGGCAGGCTGGAACGCGAAGTCATGGAGTTCGTCTGGTCACGGGGCGAGGTCACGGTACGCGATTTTTACGAGCACACCGGCGGTCGCCTGGCCTATACCACGGCCATGACCACACTTGACCGCCTTTTTAAGAAGAACCTGCTTTTGCGCCGCAAAGACGGCAAGGCGTTCCTATACTCCCCACAGCACACGCGGGCCGAGTTCGAACGCGGATTCGCCCGGCAATTCCTCGACCGCATGTTCGCCCGGGGTGGCGAAGAGACGCGGCCGCTGCTGGCCTGCCTGGTGGAGGCGGTCAGTCAACACGACCGCCGGCTGCTCGATGAACTGGAAGAGATCGTGAAAAAGGCTCGCGCGGCCGACCTGGCCGGCAAACGCTAGGAGACAGGCATGTATTGGGACTTGTTGGTGGCGCTGTCGCTTTCGGCATTCGTACTCGTGCACACGGCCATGGGACTTGTCTCCATCGTGTCCGCCCGAGTGCTGGAGCGCCGGCTGGAGCGCTGGTCCCCGCGCACGGCGGCCTGCGTCATCCTCACCCTGCGCGTGCTGCCCTTCGTCATCGCGATCGCCTCTGTCGCATTGCTGATTACGCCGGCTTTTCTTCTTCACGAACCGAATAGCGCCGGAGAATCCATCACCTGGAAGCTGGGAGCACTGTCCGCGGCCGCGGTGGCGCTTCTCGTGCATGCACATTGTCGGATCGCATTGACCTGGCTGGCGACGCGGCGCGCCGTCAGCCGGTGGTCAAAGACGGCTATGTCAATGCCGGATGCCGGCGTGGAGCTTCCGGTGCTGTGCTTTGAATCGAGTGTTCCAATGATGGCGGTGGTGGGCGTATGGCGCCCGCGGATGTTCGTCTCCCACGCGGCGGTGGCGATGCTCGCGCCGGAGGAGTTTCGCGCGGCCCTGCAGCATGAGCTGGCGCACCATCGCGCCCGCGACCTGTGGAAACAGTGGGCGGTGCGCTGCCTGCCGGACCTTGTGCCCGGTGGCCGATTCACCCGCCTGCAGCGCCTCTTCCAGCAAAAGACAGAAGAAGCGGCGGACCACGACGGAGTCCACCAGGACCGTTCCCAGGCGATCGCATTGGCGTCCGCGCTGGTGAAGTTCGCCCGCGCGACCGCGCTCCATGAGGAACCGGAAGCGGTGGGCGCCTATCTATTGCCGAAGAGTTCCGACTCTGAATTGGCGCAACGCGTGCTTCGGCTGACCCGTACTCGCATGCCGGATCCCGCTCCCATCACCGATCGCCGCGAGAGGGCGGCTGTCATCCTGGCGCTCTCCGCGTTGGTGGTTGCGTTGGTGCCGTACGCGGAACTGCTAGAGCATACGCACGAATTGCTGGAGCTGCTGGTCCGCTGATCATCCTGAAACATCAAAAGGCGTCCGCATGAGCTGACGCCTTTTTTATCTTCCGAATGCGCCTATTTGCTTCCCGCCTGCCGTTTCATGTCCTCGATGATGGAAGAGAGCTGCGAGCGGTCCACGATCTCCACGAACGGTTCCGGCTTGTTTTTCACCGCGCCCACCACCCAGATGGTCGGGGTGTGTTGCACGCCGATGCGCTGACCCAGCGCGTAATCAGCGCGGATCTTCTCCGCCATCTTGCCGCCGGGGTCGGGCACCATCGGGATCTGGACGTTATTCGACTCCGCGTAACGGCGCACATAGTCCAATAGGTTCAAGGGCGTGATGGAGATCTGGCTGGCATAGAGGTAGCCGCGAAAGCCGTCACCCAGTTTTTTTGATTTTGTGTCGAAGTACCTCGCCCACACGGCCGCGTCGAACGACCAGTTGTGCATGGCCAGCGGGAAATCGTAGAGCACCACGGGCACGTTCTGCCGCCGGGCCACGTCATGCACCAGCGGCCAGGCGCGGCCGCAGTCCGGACATTGCAGGTCCTCAAACATCACGATGGCCACTTTTGCGCCCGCCGGTGGACGCAACACGCTCAATTTTTCCGGGACCGGCGTGGCCGCTTTCGCCGGACGCGCGGCTTTGCTCTTCTGTTGGGCCGCGGCGCTCATCGCGATGAGCAGCAGCAACGGCAGGATCTTTACGAGTCGCATCCAATCTCCTTGGGACTGATCTCAAAGTCCCCTGCAGCATGGTATCCGAAAGCAAGGGGTTCCGTCATTGGATGCAGATTGCCGCAAGTCCGCTGGGCCGGGATCAGAACCGGAAACGCGATCGGCCCCCGATCACCCGCCCGGGAGAGTACTGGATGGGCGCTACCTCGCTCTCTTTGGCGATCGGGTATCGATCGCCGGACACATTCTCGACATTGAATTCGGCGGAGAGGGTGCGATCGTCCTGCTTCCACAAGCTCACACGCGCGGTCAGGTCAGCGGTGACGTGGCTGGGAAGCCGGAGCGCGCCGTCAAGGGCAGCGGTGCCGCTGCCCCCGCGGATGTTCACGTTGCTGTAGAGGTCCCGCCAGGGGCGCTGATAAGAAAGTTGCAGCGTTCCCGTGTGGACCTCATCGAACGCCGGCAGGATGCGTTCTCCCGGCGGGATGGGATCTTGGGAAATGCCTCCCGTGAATGGGCCGTAGAAGTAGGTGCGGCTGGTGGCATATTGCAGTCGCAAACCTACGCCCTGGCTTTCCCACTGGCGGATCTTGAAGCTGGCTCAGCGCAGCACACCACCATGAGGTCGGCATGCATCGGCAGCAGAGTGACCCCTGCAACGAGCAGTGCGACCGGGATGGGTGAGCGGCGCATGACGCAATGAGCAGATTCTAGCCTATCCGGTTACAGCCTCGCGGCAAAAGGATGCACAAACGGCGGCAGACCGCGTTTGCCGCCGTTGCCCGGCTACGGCTGTTCGACGATGTCTTTCTTCAACCCGGAGATGGCGGCCAGCACTTCTCCTTTTTCCTTCTCCGGCACCTTGAACTTGTCCAGCGTGGCCACCAGGTGCTTCACGGTCAGGTCCCAGTCGGACCCGGTGATTCCGAGTCCGGTGTGCGCGGTCTTCATGTCGCGGCCGATGTACGCACAGGGGCCGCCCGTGGCGGCGCACAGGAAGTCCACGATATGCTGGCGGATCTTCTTCTGCGAATCCGTGCTGGCCCCCACGAAAAAGCGTTTCATCTGCGCGTCCGTGGTGAGGCGGCCGAGAAAATCGTCGGTCACAGCGGCCAGCGCGTCATAGCCGCCGAGACGTTGATACAAGGTCTTCTCCTGCTTGGCCTGAGCGGATCCCGCCGTGCAGAAGGAGAGCAGAAATGCGGCCAAAAGGCCAAGCGCGAGCTTGCGTTGCATGGTGTTCCTCCGGAGTTGGAATATGGGGTCCCGGAGGAGGTACGGCGAGGAAGCCGGTTCGGATTGCCCGGCTTGAGACGCCCCCGCCCGTGTGCTAGGATTCCTTTCCCTTGAAGAAGTAAGCGCATGAGAAGCCTCTCCAGCGCGCCTTGGAATGGACCGGGGACTCGACCGGGCACCGCAGCTGCGCGGCCAGGAGCCGCGCATCCCGTCGACCCTGCCTCCGCATACCGCCCCGTAGCAGCAAGATCCCGTAAATCCAGTGAATGCCATCATCCTGCCGAAGACACCGCTGTGTCCGCCGGCTTCCCGAGGAGTGAATCGTGAAGGTCTATCAGAGCGCCGATGTCCGCAACCTCGCCGTCGTGGGCCACTCGCATTGTGGCAAGACCACTCTTGTCGCCGCCATGCTGTACACCGCCGGCGTCACCCCCAAACAGACCCGGGTGGATGAAGGCAGCACCATCACCGACTGGGAAGAGGAAGAGGTCGCGCGCCAGATGTCGCTTTCCATCGGCGTGGCCTACGGTGAATGGGCAGGCAAGAAGGTCAACATCCTGGACACGCCCGGCTTCAATATGTTCGTCCATGAAGCCAAAGCGGCGATGATCCCCGCCGAGTCCGTGCTGGTGGTGGTGGATGGCGTGCACGCGGTCGAAGTGATGACCGAACGCGTCTGGGCCTATGCCGAAGAGTTCGAATTGCCGCGCGTCATCGTGGTGAACCGCATGGACCGCGACCGCGCCGACGCGCAGCGCTCCATCGAGGCGTTGCGCAATGCCTTCGGCCGACACCTGGTGCCGGTGATGTTGCCCATCGGCCAGGAAAAAGGCTTGAAAGGCGTGGTGGACCTGGTACGCATGAAGGCCTACCAGTACGACCTGGGCGGGAACGGCAAGGGACGGGAGGTCCCCATCCCGGCTGACGTGGCGGACGCCGCCAAGGCCGGCCATGAGGCCATCGTCGAGTTGGTCGCGGAAGGCAACGATGAACTGATGCAGGAGTTCTTCGACAAAGGCACCATCCCGGATGAACACCTGCTGCCCGGCTTGCGCGAGGCCATCGTCGCGCACCGACTGTTCCCCATCATGTTCGCCTCCGGTCTGGGAAACGTGGGCACGGACAAGATCCTTGACTTCATCACCGAGTTCGCGCCCGCGCCGGTCGAGCGCCCGCCGGTGCATGACACCCCGCTCGCCCCCGGCGAGCCGGAAGAGCATCACATCAGCGATGCCGAATCCCTCACGCTGCAGGCATTCAAGACCGTGAACGATCCCTTCACCGGGCGCATCACCCTGTTCAAAGTCTTCAGCGGCGTGCTCAAGACGGATGCGAGCGTGCAGAATTACACCCGCAGCACGGCGGAAAAATTCAGCCACCTTTCCGTGATGCAGGGCAAGTCGCTCAATGCCGTGACCGAACTGCACGCGGGCGACATCGGCGCGGTGGCCAAACTCAAGGTCACGCTCACCGGTGACACGCTCGGCGACAAAGCCCATCCGGTGGCCTATCCCGTGGTCAAGCTGCCGGAGCCGGCCATCACCTTCGCCATCGAGCCCAAGACCCGCGCCGATGAAGACAAGCTGGCCAACGGCCTGCACAAGCTGATGGAAGAGGACATGATGGTCCGCTTCTTCCGCGACGAGCAGACCAAGGAGTTCCTCATCGCCGGCACCGGGCAACAGCACATCGAGGTCATCGTCTCCAAGCTGAAGAAGCGCTACCACACGGAAGTGGTGCTGAAGGCGCCCAAGGTCCCGTATCGCGAGACCATCCGCGGCAAGGCCGATGCGCATGGCCGGCACAAGAAGCAGACCGGCGGACACGGCCAGTTCGGCGATTGCAAGATCAAGATGGAGCCCCTGCCCCGCGGCGGCGGCTTCGAGTTCGTGAATGACATCTTCGGCGGCTCCATCCCGCGCAACTTCATCCCCGCGGTGGAGAAGGGTATCGTCGAGGCGGCCGCGCGCGGCCACCTGGCCGGGTTCCCGGTGGTGGACTATCGCGTGATCCTCTATGACGGCAGTTATCATGACGTGGATTCCAACGAGCTCAGCTTCAAAGTGGCCGGACGCCTCGCCTTCCGCAAAGCCATGGAACAGGCCAAGCCTTCGCTGCTCGAGCCCGTCATGAAAGTGGAGATCACCATCCCCGATGAATTCGCCGGGGCCATCATGGGCGACCTGAACTCGCGGCGCGGCCGCATCCAGGGCATGGACAACAAGGCCGGCAACACCGTGGTCAAGGCCGAAGTGCCCATGGCGGAGATGCTCACCTATGGCGCCGACCTCACCGCCATGACCCAGGGCCGGGGCAGCTTCCAGATGGAGATGGACCACTATGACTTCGTGCCCGCGCTGCAGGCGGAGAAAGTGATCGCCCACTCCAAGGCCGAACGCGGGGAGCTGGTGGAAGTGGAGGATTAGCCTGGCTCCCAGCCGTTTGGACCGGGGCACGGCTTGAATCTTGTCGCATGAGAGGATCGATCGAGGTGAAGGGGTGCGGCTTCAGCCGCACCGTGGATGTCCCCAAGAATTCCCAGCCCCTTCAGGGGCGGCCCCGCGTGGAATACCGCATCAACAAGTCGAAGCTTTCGCTGCAGCGCCTGTCCGGCTTCCTGCTGGTGCTGGGCGGTGGTGTGGGATTGCTGGGGCCGGTCGTCAGCGAGATCCAGGCCTTCCCGGAGTCCGAGCCCGCGCTCAGCATGCTGGGCAAGGCCGCTCTGCTGAGCTGGCCTTACTGGGTCATGCTCATCGCCGGGATCGGATTCCTGGCCGACGCCTTCACCGCCGAGACCGTCCGCTTGGACGGTGAGCATCTGGTCCTGCTGCGGCGCACGCTGGGCGTCACCTCCGGGCGCAAGTTCGAGATCGCCGGCATCCTCGAAGTCCGCTATCTGCGCGGGTTTTCCCTGGGCGAGCTGGCCTGGGATTGGATGGCCTTCTGGTACAAAGGCCTCGACATCCGCTTTGCGGACGGCGTGGGCGAGGAAGATGCGGAGAAGTTGATCGCCTGGCTGCAGGAAAACCGCCCGGACATCTTCTATGAAAAGACTGAGGCCGAGACGGGTCTAGAGACGGAAACACCGGAACCGTAGCCTCTTTACTCTGTAGTACAAAGTACTTGACACAGTCACACCAACTGCTATCATCGTCCCGAACATGCAACAGCCCTGCCGCAAGCCGCGCCATCGCCGGACCTCATCCGCCCGAGAAACCGCACCTGTGCCGGAGATCCAGGACCTGATGCCGCCGGCGGGAGAAGCCATCGAGCAACTGCGCTTCATCCGCCAGACCATGGAGTCGGCGGGTGCGTTCACCGCCGTGCCCGGGCAGGGGATGATGGCCATCGGGCTGACCGCGCTGGCCACCGGATCCTATGCGGCGTGGCAAAGCGATGGGCAGATCACCCGTACCTGGCTTTACCTCTGGCTGGTGGAAGCGGTGGTCGCGATGGGGATCGGCCTGTGGGCCATGCTGCGCAAAGCGGAACGCGCGGGGCAATCATTGCTCAGCGGGCCGGGCCGGAAATTCGCCACCCATTTCATTCCGCCGATGCTGGTGGGAGCCCTGCTCACGCTGGCCATGTTTCCCCATGCCATGCGCGGGCTGATCCCGGCCATGTGGCTGATGCTCTACGGCACAGCCGTCATCACGGCGGGCGAGTTCTCCGTGAAGATCGTGCCGGTGATGGGCGCGTGTTTTCTCGGGCTGGGCGCGCTGGCGATCTTCTTGCCCACGGGATGGGTGAACCTATATATGTTGCTGGGATTCGCGGGGCTGCATCTCATCTTTGGCGGGATCATCGCCCGGCGGTACGGTGGATAAGCGATTTTGTAAAAGGGCGCGGCTTTCGCCGTGCCGGTATGAGGATCCAACTGTTCAAGCCCCTTTAGGGGCGGCAGAAACATCGAAGTCATAGGCAGTGACGAAACCGAATCCATCCTCGACCACTCCCGCCACCAGGCGCGCGGCGGTGAAGACCGCCAAGCCCGCTCGACCGGTGCCGCCGACGCCGGTCGAACTCGACCGCGTGATCCATGAGCGGCTGCGGCTGGGCATCCTCAGCGCCCTGGCAGTGAATTCTGCGCTCACCTTCAACGAGTTGAAGAAGCTGCTGAACACCACGGACGGAAACCTGAGCGTGCATGCGCGCAAGCTGGAAGAGGCGCAATACATCCATTGCGAGAAGTCGTTCGCCGGACGCATGCCCCGCACCGAATACCGCATGACCGCCGCCGGACGCCGCGCCCTGGAGCGGTATCTGGATGAGATGGAGTCATTGATCCAGGCCACACGCAAGAAATAGGGCGCGAAAATTTTTTTGTGCCGTGACTTTACAACACAAAGTACTTTCATGGAAGGAAAGAACCATGATCACGGATGTATCCCAGGCCCCGCTCGTCATCCTCGCGTTCCTTGGCGCCTGTCTCGCCGTGTTCGCCGGATTCACCTGGGTCGCGGTCGCCGCCATCGCCGGGCACCGGGACCGTGCCCGGCTCGGCCTCATCCTGCTGGGCGTCTTTGTGGGGATTTACGCCGGGATCTTGCTCGGCGCCTCAGCGTTCAGCAAGGAGTATGTGCTTGGCCGGGGCGTGGAGAAATATTTTTGCGAGGCGGACTGCCATCTGGCCTACTCGATCACCGGCGTCACTCGTAACGGCGACCAACTCCTGGTGACGTTGCGCACCCGCTTTGACGAGACCACGACCAGCCCTCGTCGGCCAAAAGAAGTCCCATTGACACCGAACCCGCGTGAGCTGTGGGTGCTGGATGCGAATGGCACACGCTATGCCCCGCTTCCGGCCATGACCGGCACGCCGCTTGATCAGCCGTTGAAGCCGGGTGAGTCCTATGAGACGCACATCGCGTTCGCCGTCCCGCCCGGCGCGCGTGACCTGCGCCTCTGGTTGAGGAATGCGGCGTGGCCGAATGCGTTCCTTATCACGCATGAGAACAGTCCGCTGCACGGCCACGTGTTGTTCGACCTGAAGGAGGACGCGCGGGACAAATCCGCCGCCAGCCGATAGAATGTCGGCTCCCTATGCAAGCCGAGCAATTCGAGATCTGGCTGGAGAACAAGGGCCGCTGGAACCTGCATGCCTCCTTCCTCTCCTTTGAGCCAGCCTCCGCCGTGTTCTCCAACCGCACCTACCGGCAAAAGCTGGTGCGCGCCGTCTATGAGGACGGCAAACTGGTGCTGCAGGAAGTGATCGCCGAAGTCGGGCGCACGCGCGAGGAACCGTAGCCCAGCCTCTTCGCTTTCCTTTTTCCTCTCCGCAAAATCCGGTTACACTAATGCTCAGTGGCGGCCTCGAAGGACAAGCTCGAGCGTGACCGGATCGTCTCGGCGGCTTCGCTGGATGACGATGGCTCCTTCGAGCTCAAGCTCCGCCCCCGCCGCCTGCAGGAATTCATCGGACAAGCGAAGGTGAAGGAGAACCTCTCCGTGGCCATCGAGGCGGCGCGTTCCCGCGGCGAGACCCTGGACCATGTTTTGCTCTACGGCCCGCCCGGCCTGGGCAAGACCACGCTGGCCTCGATCATCGCCAACGAGATGGGCGCGGAGTTCCAGCAGACCTCCGGCCCGGTGCTGCAGATCAAAGGCGACCTCACCGCCATCCTCACCAACGTGCGTGCCAAGCAGGTGCTGTTCTTCGATGAGGTCCATCGCCTGCAACCGGCGCTCGAAGAGATCCTTTATTCCGCTCTCGAGGACTACAAGCTGGACATCATCATCGGGCAGGGGCCGTCCGCTCGTACCCACACCATGGATGTGCCCGCGTTCACTTTCGTCGCCGCCACCACGCGCGCGGGACTGCTTTCAGCGCCGCTGCGCTCACGCTTCGGCATCGTGCTGCGGCTGGAGTTCTACACCGATCAGGATTTGACCGTGATCGTGGAACGTTCGGCGGAGATCCTCGGCATCCGCGTGGACAAAGCCGGCGCAAAGGAGATCGCCGGACGCGCGCGGGGCACGCCGCGCATAGCCAACCGTTTATTGCGACGGGTGCGCGATTACGCCCAGGTGCGGGGCGCGGGCCACATCGACCTGGCCACCGCGCAGGCCGCGCTCAAAATGCTGGAAGTGGACCGGCACGGCTTCGACGAAGTGGACCGAAAGCTGATGCTCACCATCATCGAGAAGTACCAGGGCGGCCCGGTCGGTCTGAACACGCTGGCGGCGGCGCTGGCGGAAGAGCCGGATGCCATCGAAGACATCTACGAGCCGTTCCTCATCCAGATCGGGTTCCTTGACCGCACCCCGCGCGGACGCGTGGCCACCAAGCTGGCCTACGAGCACTTCGGGATCGTCCCTGGGACGAAGCAGAACGCATTGTTCTAGGTTCTAGCCCAGGAATACATCGCTGTTCATCCCACCCAAATGGGAACGCAAGCTGACCGTCCGTGTGTCTTTCCGTCTAAAGGCCAACACGGAGGTCCGAACATGCCCGGAGACGGACTTACTCCCATGCGCCGCACCAGCGGCGGATCCGTTTCGACCGATCATCCGGTCGAAACGCCAGCATACCGCGGACGCGAAGCTTTACAGGGAAAGATCAACGGCGGCGGCCCGCGGTTGGAGTTGCGTTCCAGTCACGGCAGCATCCGGGTGAGTCAGACGTCGTATCCTTTATAGGGAAGTTTGCTGTCGCCGGGCCGGACCGGCCCCATCCCGGTCCAGCCTGGTCTTACCAATTGCTGTTCGCGCTGGAGTTCCGTGGGGAATCCAGCGCCGGGTGTCCTATGCGAATCGTCGGGTCTCTCTTCGTCTCCCTGTTGGTGTTGTCCACCGTGTCATTCGCCGCACCCGACCGCATCACGGTCAACGGCTCCGTCAAGATCCCGCGCATCGAGAAAGCGCCGCCGCTGGAAGCGTTCCTGGAGATGAAGCCCAGCCCCGAATGGGCGGGCAAGCTGGCCAAGGTGGACGCCTTCCTGCAACGCGAGCCCAAAGACGGCGCGCCCGCGATGAACCGCACGGAAGTCTACCTGGGTTACGACGACAAGAATTTCTATGCCATTTTCATTTGCTTCGATGACAAGCCCGGCAGCGTGCGTTCCCGGCTCGCGCGCCGTGACAATATCGGCCCGGAAGATGATGAGGTCCAGGTCTATCTGGACACATTCAACGACCAGCGCCGCAGCTACGGCTTCATGACCAACCCCAAAGGCGTGCAGTTCGACTATTTATGGACGGAGGAGAACGGGTATGACCCTTCCTTCGACACGGTCTGGTACTCCGACGGCCGCAGGACGCCGCAGGGCTGGGTCGCTTCCTTCACCATCCCGTTCAAGAGCATGCGCTTTCCCGCCACCCGGACCCAGCGCTGGGGCCTGTTGCTGCAGCGGGTGAACCCGCGCACGAATGAGAACCTGTTCTGGCCGCAGAGCACCAAGAACGTCTCCGGCCGGTTGACCCAGGAGGGCCAGGCCGAGGGCATGGAGAAGATCTCGCCCGGGCGCAACATGCAGTTCATTCCTTACGTCGCCGGACGCAGTTTCCGCGCGCCCGATCTGCGCGACCCGGCCAACCCGCAGTTCGGCGGCGCGCACTTCCGCCCGGATTACGGCCTGGACGCGAAGATCGTGCTCAAAGACAGCTTCGTGCTCGATGCCACCCTCAATCCGGATTTCGGGCAGGTGGAGTCTGACGAGCCGCAGGTCACCGTCAATCAGCGCTTCGAAGTGTTCTTCCCGGAGAAGCGTCCGTTCTTTCTCGAGAACTCGGACTTCTTCAACACGCCCATCACATTGCTGTTCACGCGCCGCATCGCCGACCCGCAATACGGGATACGGCTGACCGGCAAGCAGGGCCCGTACAAGCTGGGCATCCTGTTCGCGGACGATCAGTCGCCCGGCCGCGTGGTGCCGGACGCCGACCCGCTGCGCGACAAGCGCGCCAAATACGGCGTGTTCCGCGGCGCGCGCGACCTGTGGAAGGGCAGCAGCATCGGCGTGCTCTACACCCATCGCCAGTTCCTGGACGACTTCAATCGCGTGAGCAGCGTGGATGGCCGGCTCAAGTTCGGATCGAAATATACGATGGAGTTCCAAGGCGTGCTCAGTGACGACAAGGACGGCCCGGGCCCGGACAAGACCGGCACCTCATTCCACCTCTGGTTCGAGCGTTCCGGCAAGCACTTCTATGGGAACACCCAGTACACCGACACCAGCGAGCACTTCCTCACCCGCACCGGGTTCTTCCGCCGGCCGGACATCCGCCGCTGGAGCAACTACGCCGAATACTTCTGGTGGCCGGAGAAACCAAAATTCGTGAACCACGGCTTCTCCGCCTTTAATGAGATCGTCTTTGACCACAGCGGCAAGAAACTCTCGCATTACCTGAACGCGAATTACCGGGTACGGCTGGCGCGCCAGACCTCGTTCGGGGCCTTTGGCAACTTCGGCTTCGACCGCCTGCGGCCCAAGGATTTTTCCACGCTGGTGATCGATCAGGAGTACAACACCGCGCGGCGCGGCATCTTCTTCGGCACCGCCTGGTTCAAGCAGCTCTCGATGAACGGCGAGTTCGGCTGGGGCACGGACATCAACTACGTCCCAGCGGACCCGAACCCGCCGGTGAAGGGCAAGTACAACTACATCAATCTCTACACCACGGTGAAACCGTTCTCCGCGCTGACCATCGGCAACACCTATTTCCTCAACCGCTATCGCGACCGGGCCACGGACAGCAGCAGCTTCACGTTGCACATCCTGCGCTCGCGCTGGAACTACCAGTTCACCAAAGCGATCTCAGCGCGCTTCATCATGCAGTACACGTCGCTGCTGGCCAACCCGAACTTCACTTCGCTCAGCAAGGCCAAAAGATTCAACACCGACGTGCTGCTCACCTGGCTGCCGCATCCGGGCACGGCCCTCTACCTCGGTTACAACACCAACCTTTCCAACCCTGACCCGACCTTCAACGGCCCGGGCACGCCGCCCAACCGCTTCATCAACGACTCACGCGGACTGTTCTTCAAAGCAAGTTATTTGTTCCGGTTCTGAGGCGGGGCTGTTCGCTACAATGGCCGCGCCGATGAGAACCCTCCGACGCAAGGCCGCCACCGGCCTGCTGTTACTTTGCTCGCTACCCGCGCTCGCGCATCCCGGCATCGGGATCGTGGTGGACAAGGCCGGCAACGTTTACTTCACCGATCTGAAACAGGTATGGAAGCTCGCTCCGGACGGGACGAAGACCGTCGCTGTGCCCAACGTGCACACGCACGAGCTGTACCTTGATGCCGAAGGAAACCTGCTCGGCGAACACCTCTGGTATGAATCGGCCCAGCAGAAGTTCTGGCATTATCCGTGGAAGCTGACCGCGCATGGGAAGCTCGAGCGGCTGGCTCCGCCTGAGGCAGGTTTCGACTACAAATACTCCCTGGTCCGCGACGCCGCTGGGAACCAGTACCTCATGCGGGAAAAGCGCTTGTTCCGCCTGCGTCCTGATGGCCGTGAAGAACTCGTGGCGGGCGGCGCGGCCACGAATAAGGATGGAACCGGAGCGGTCGCGGGATTTACCGACGTGATCTGGATCTACGCTGCCCGTGACGGCAACCTCTATCTGACGGACGCGGGCCGCCTGCGCCGCGTCTTGCCGGCAGGCGAGGTGCGGACCTTGCCGGCGAAGTTTGCCGGACGCAAGCGCGCCACCCTGTGGGTGCAACCCCGGCATGCGCTGATGGGCATGGCCGTGGATGATGCGGGCAACGTCTTCGTCGCCAATTATGGCGCGGGGCAGGTGGAGAAATTCGGGACGGATGGCAAGATGACGGTCTTTCACCGCTCCACTTATCCCTTCGGCCCGACTGGCATCACATTCTCGGGCGACGTCGCTTATGTCCTGGAATACGCGATCGATTCCGTGAAGGTCTTCAAGATCGCCGGCGGAGCGACGACGCGCATCTACTAGCTACGCCGCATCCGCTACAATCACTTCGCCCATGCTGGTGCGCATCAAATCCTTCGCCAAGATCAACATCGGTCTGTACATCGGCCCGCCCGGCCTGCGCCGTGACAACTTCCACGAGCTGCGGACTGTTTACCAGACCATCGCATTGCACGATCGGTTGACTGTCGAACTTTCCAAGGGACGCGCCGGCATCGAGCTTCATTGCGACGACCCGCGCGTGCCCACCGACGCCTCAAACACCTGCTGGAAAGCGGCCGAACGCACGATGGCCGCGTTGAAGCTCAGTGGCCGGGTGAAGATCGTCATCGACAAGCGCCTGCCTGTGCAGGGCGGGATGGGCGCGGCCTCGGGTAATGCCGTGGCCACGATCCTCGGCATCGAGCGCGCGGCCCGGAAGCGGCTGGACCCTGCTGAACGGATGCGGATCGCCGAGCAGGTCGGGTCGGACGTGCCGCTGTTTTTGATCGGCGGAACGGTCTTAGGTGTAGGGCGGGGCGAGCAGGTGTATCCGCTGCCCGATCTGCCAACCTTGGATCTGGTGGTGGCCACGCCGGAGATCGGGGTGAGCACGCCGAAGGCGTTCGCCGCCTGGGACCATCTTTTTTCCGCGCCGGCCAGCCGCGCCGAACTGCCGCCGGAGCAGCCGACCACCGCCGAGCGACGACACGAAGCGAACCAACTTCCCGAAGGCACCCGGGCACAATTGTTGCCCAATGAGCCGACCTTCCTCAACCGGCGAAAACCCGCCAAAACCGCGCCGATGACCCAACAAGGTTTGACGGTTTCCGCCCAGTCCGGTAAACTGGATATGTTCAGCCGTCAGCTGTATGGCTGTCTGGCTGCGTCCCCATTGGTATCCGGTGTTTCCGCACGAGGCGGGAACCGGGCCGAGGCACTGCTTCTCGACCTTGTCCGTACCGGGATTGCAAATGACTTCGAACGCGTGGTCTTTGATCAATTCCCAGCTTTGCGACAAGTGAAACAGGCCCTCGAACGCGAGGGCAGCGCCTACGCCTCGCTCTCCGGCTCCGGATCCACGGTCTACGGGATCTTCCGCAGCCGTGCCGCCGCGGAGAAAGCCGCGCGGGACCTGGGGAAGAAGGGCATTCCGGCGAGTGTCGCGCGGACCCTGCCCCGAAAAGATTACTGGCGGCGGATGTTCGTCTAGGTACTCGGGGCAAGTAGCTGTTGGTCTTTAGCTGGCAGCTAGAAGCTAGCAGCTAGTAGCTGGTGTTCACTGGGCGATCGACTAACGGTAGGTCAAGTTGAGCCGTATTGCGGGCGTGAGGGAGCGGAGCGAACGAGAGCCCGCAGGCGAAATCCTGAGCGAGCGCGGAGCGCGAGTCGAAGGATCGGGAAGCACTGGGCGATCGACTAACGGTAGGTCAAGTGCCTTTGGAGCACTCGGTCTAGGTTCGAATCCTAGTCGCCCAGCCAAAGTTTGATGGTCGCAGTACGAGGAAGCAGTCAGGAAGCAAGAACAGGAGTCGTTGCGGACACCGGCGCGTCCGGCCCCAACGTTCGACTGGCAGCTGTCACACCCCAAGCGGTTCAAAACCTGGTTCCACATGGGAGATGTCATGGCGACGGCAACCGATAAAGCGCTGCAATCGCAGGACGACAGCAAGAAGTCGCAGCCGGAACAGGGTCCCAAGACCAAGACACACGGTCCCGGGCGCCACAGGCCGGATGACAAGTTCAAGATCTTCTGCGGCACCGCCAATGAGGCGTTGACCGATGAGATCTGCCAGTTCCTGGGCATTGCCCGCGGACAGGCGCACCTTACCCGCTTCTCCGACGGGGAAGTGTACTTGCAGATCCTGGAGAACGTCCGCGGCGCGGACGTCTTCGTGGTGCAACCCACCTGCTATCCGGTGGACCAGCACCTGATGGAGCTGCTGCTGATGATCGACGCGCTGAAGCGCGCGTCGGCGCGGCGGATCACCACAGTGATCCCGTACTTCGGATACGCGCGGCAGGACCGCAAGGACCGGCCGCGGGTGGCCATCTCCGCCAAGCTGGTGGCTGACCTGCTGACCACCGCCGGGGCGCACCGGGCCTTAGTGGTGGATCTGCATGCGCCGCAGATCCAGGGGTACTTCAACATCCCGGTGGACCATCTGTTCGCGTCCCCGGTGCTGGTGGATTACTTCCGCAGGAAGGAATTGCAGGACCTTACGCTGGTCTCGCCCGATGCCGGCGGCGTGGAACGCGCCCGCTTCGTGGCCAAGAAGATGGATGCCGCGCTGGCCATCGTGGACAAGCGCCGCACCGAGACCAACGTGGCCGAAGTGATGCACGTGATCGGCGATGTGAAAGGCCGCAACTGCCTGATCATCGACGACATCATCGACACCGCGGGCACGCTGGTGAAGACGGCCGAGGCGTTGAAGAATGCGGGCGCGATCAGCGTATATGCCTGCGCGTCGCACCCGGTGCTTTCTGGTCCGGCGATCGAGCGGATCTCCAACTCGGTGCTGGAAGAGGTGGTGGTCACCAACACCATCCCGGTCACCGAGGCGGCGAAGCGGGAGCCCAAGATCAAGGTGCTTTCCGTCGCCGGGCTGGTGGCGCGGGCCATCCAGTCGATCCACGAAGAGACGAGCGTAAGCTCGCTCTTCCTGTAAGCCGATTCACTCCCGGGGCCCAGGCCCCAAAGGGAAAGGAAATAGACGAGATGATCACGAATGAACTGGTAGAAGCGCAGACGCGGCCGGCGGAATCGCGCGGTAAGAACGAGGCCAAGCGGCTTCGCGTGACCGGCAGGATCCCGGCGGTGGTCTATGGCGCGGGCAAGGATTCCATCGCGGTGAGCGTCAGCCCCAAGCAGATCACCAAGATCCTGCATTCGGAGTCCGGCCACAACACCATCTTCGACCTCAAGGTCGGCGAAGGCGCGGCGGAAAAGGCCATGATCGTGGACTGGCAGTATGACCCGGTCAAGGACAACCTGTTGCACATCGACTTCAAGCGTATCGACATGAAGAAGGCGCTGCGCGTCACCGTGCCCGTCATCCTGACCGGCACCGCCGAAGGCGTGAAGACCCAGGGCGGCATCCTCGATCAGATCATGCGTGAGGTGGAACTCGAGTGCCTACCGGCGGACATCCCCAGCCACATCGATCTCGACGTGACCAATCTGGTCTTCGGTCAGGTGCTGCGCGTCTCCGACCTGGCGCACGGCGGCAAGCTCAAGTTCATCACCGCGGAGGATCAGGCCATCGCCCACATCACCGCCGTGAAGGAAGAGGTTGTGGCCACGCCGGAAGCGACGGCGGAAGCCGCGGCCGCGGCCCCGGCCGAGCCGGAAGTCATCAAGAAGGGCAAGCAGGAGACCGAGGAAGTGGCTGAGGCTCCTGCGGGCAAGAAATAACCGGCGTGAAGCTGATCGTCGGATTGGGCAATCCGGGTCCGGAGTACGAGCAGACGCCGCATAATCTCGGCTTTCTGGTCGTGGACCTGCTGGCGGAACAGGCGGGCGTGGCGGTGAACAATCGCCGCTGCCGGGCGCTGACCGGCAAGGCCAGGATCGCGGGACACGAAGTCCTGCTGGCCAAGCCGGAGACCTTCATGAACCTCAGCGGCAACGCGGTGAGGGAATTGGTGGCCGAACGCCAGAGCAAGGAAGAGTTCGACCCGCGCAAGGACCTGATCGTGATTCATGACGAGCTGGCCTTTCCCCTGGGCACGCTCCGCATCAAGGAGCGGGGCAGCGCGGGCGGGCACAACGGCGTGGAGAGCGTGATCAGCGCCGTGGGCCAGGAGTTTATCCGGGTGCGGCTCGGCATTGCGCCGGACCATCCGTTGCGCGACGGCGCGGAATACGTGCTGACCGCGTGGAAGAAGAAGGACCTGCCCCTCGTGGGCGAGATGCTGGATCGTGCCGCCGATGCGGTGACCGCGATCCTGGTGGACGGTGTGGTTGCGACCATGAACCGCTTCCACCGCCGCGATGAGGCCGTGGACGAGAACGAGTAACGAACACGAGTTTTCCGGAGAGACACATGCAACGCAAATACGAAGTGATGTTCATCATCCGCCCCGACCTGACCGAAGAAGAGGCTGACAGACTGGTCTCCACCATCGAGACCAACGCCGCCACGGCAGGGGCCAAGGTCGTGAGCGCCGAGAAGATGGGCAAGCGCCGCCTGGCCTATATGGTCCGCCGGTTCAATGACGGCAACTACGTCCTGCTCAAGCTCGAAGCGGACGGCAACGCCATCCACGAAGTGGAGCGGCGCCTGCGCGTGAGCGAGCCGGTGCTGAAGTTCATCACCGTGCGCACGGACGAACGCATGAAGCGGGTGGAGAAGCTGGCGAAACTCCGCTCGCAAAAAGTAAAGCGCAGCGCGGTGGAAGCCGCGGCGGCGGCGAATGCCGCCAATGCAGCGGCCGCTGCGGCCGCGGCGGCCACGCCGGCGCCGGAGACCCCGGGCGCATAGTCCGGAAGTCGCGCGCGGACCACGGCCGGCGGAACATGCCGCGCCGGGAACAACATCAGGAAGACGAAAGGATCCATCATGGCTGACGAAGCAAGAACCACATCAGGTCCCGGACCACGCTCCGGGGGCGGCCCCGGCCGCGAACGCTCGGAACGCCCCGCCGGAGGTTCCGGACCGGGCGGGCGGAAGTTCTTCCGCCGCAAGAAGGTCTGCAAGTTCTGCGTCGAGCGCATCGACGACATCAATTACAAGGACGTGCGCCTGCTCGGGCAGTTCGTCTCCCCGGAGAGCGGCAAGATCACGCCGCGCCGGCTGACCGGCGTCTGCAGCCCGCACCAGCGCGAAGTGACCAACGCCATCAAGCAGGCGCGCAACATCGCGTTGCTGCCGTACGCGGCGCGCTGACCGCAGCGTCCGCCAAGGCGGACGCGTGACATGAAAGATGCACGGCCGGCGCTCTGCACCGGCCCGGAGATCGGAGCCTGGAACATGGAAGTCATTCTGAAAGAAGACATCGAGAAACTCGGACACCGCGGTGATGTTGTGAAAGTCGCCGACGGTTATGGCCGCAACTTCCTGCTGCCCCGCAAGCTGGCCATCGAAGCCACCAAGGGCAACAAGAACGTCATCGAGCAGATGAAGGCCGCTTCGGTGCGCCGCTCGGCCAAAGAGAAGACGGAAGCCGAGCTGCTGGCCAAGCAGTTCGAGGCCGTGGCCCTGGAGTTCACGCGCAAGACCGGCGAGAAGGACCACCTCTTCGGTTCGGTCACCTCGGCCGATCTGGCGGAGGCCCTCAACGCCAAGGGCTTCAACGTGGATCGCCGCAAGATCCAGCTGGAAGAACCCATCAAGTCGCTGGGCGAGTTCGATGTGCCCATCAAGCTGCATCGCGACGTCACCGCGCGCTTCAAGGTGACGGTCAAGGCGGAAGAAGCGGCGACGGTGTAACTCTGATTAGCAAGGATTCCCGGGCGGAGCTAAGGCTCCGCCTTTTCGTTTTGCGGCACGTCCCGCCTCCGATTCAAGAGCTACAGGAGAGATAGAGCATGATCTTGTGCCCTAGCGCGCTGAGCCATTCCCAGAGCTGTTGCCCGTAATAGGCTTTCTGAAAATAGAGCTGCGAGCCGCCGAACACGGCCAGGGCAAGCATGATGGCCGTCAGGAGAGCGGCGAACATATTGAAATACATCTTCTTCCACGATCGGTGGAGCAATAGCTGCAACAGCCACACCCCGACATAGAGGATGAGCACGGCCCCAAACACTTGCCACCCGAATTGCACGACCTCTTTTTTCCCGCCGACATAACCAAATGCCAGAAGCATGAGCGCCGCCAGCATCGCCAGGCGGTGCAGGTTGTTCAACAAAATGCCGGCAAAGCTTCGCTCCGTAGCCATCTCCAGCATGCCCACGGCGGCCCGGCCGGCCAGCGCGATATACCGCGCGATCTTGGGGTCGACCCTTCGCTTGACCAGGACGCCATCCAGCATCTGGCCAAAGACAGCGATGGCTCGGGCCGCGATCTGCAGGGCCGTATGCGGGGCGGGATGGGCGATGACCTCATAGTGGGTCTTCAGGTCATCGAGGAACGCGATTTCTTTTTTCTGGGCAAACGCGGCGCTGGCTTCCAGGAGCAACTGGGCACGCTGCTCTGCGGGCGTGATCGGCTTTTCCGCCAGGATCCTCTGCACAGCCACTTCGAGCTTCTGCCCCGGGAATGCTTGAGAGAGGATGATTTCCAGTTGGGTGACGCGCCCCGGAGTCAGCTCTTCCAGCAAAATGACGAGCTGCGCATCGCGCACCATCTTCGCTGTATCGCCTGGATCCAGGACGGACCCTTTCGCCAGGGTCCAGATGAGACGGTCGGCCGCATCCATCCGGCCCCAGAGAATGTCATTTTCCCGCCAGGCCCGCTCCAGAAAGGCGCTGAAGTGCATAAGGCTCGCGCCGCCAAGGCGTTGATTGTTGTTCGCGTCACTGGTGTCCCGCGGACTGACGCGCACGATGTCCATCACCCCGGTCTCGCCCGCGCCGGTCGAGTAGAGCGTGGGGAACAGCGCCATATCGAAACACTCGAACCGGTCATACGTGGTCCGCAGATGCTGCAGAAGCTTGCCCCGCTTCGAGGAGTCATCGCCGGCGACCACAGCAGCGAATCGGGGGCTTGCCCAGCTGAAGACCTTATGCAGAAGTGCATCGAGCTTCTCGAGCTTGCCCGTCACCTCGTTGACGATCGAGTCCGGCAATGTCGGGGTGACCGGGTCCCTCGCGATCCGGTCCAGCTGCAGGCACGCCGCCTTCCAGGAGTCGGTCTGTGTCAGTGTGGCCAGCCCCGATAGGACCCCCCGGGCCAGGGAAAGGACGCATTCGGCAAATCGGGTGCGGGATTCCGTGTTGCTCAGGTCACTCTTCAACAATGCATCAAGATCGTCGATCGTTTTAGGCTTGGTTTCCTCTGTGTTCAAATCGATCGGGGCTGACCAGACGTTGTGTTGCATGATCCGCAGGACGGTGTAGATCTCTGAGACAGCCTTTTTCAGCCCGAGGAGATAGGCTTGCAGGTCCTCGTACTCCGTCCGCGATATGGCGGTCACACCGTCTCGCACGATCGCATCCACGGCAGTCACGTCTCCACTTAGTGTGTCGATCTCCCAACGAATATGGTCCAGCCGGCGAAGCCGGTAGCCCAGGTCGAATTGCAAGAGGAATCTGGTCTCACTGTGTTTGCCCGGCTCCGCTGCAGCGCTTTTGAGCGGTTGATAGACCTGGTACCGCCAGCACTGCATCACGCGCCGCACGGTCGCCTGTCCTCCCGGGGATGCTCCGAATTCCGTGGAGCGACTGACCAGCGCCGTGAGTTGATCGGTCACCTCGGCGACTTTGAGGCGGTGGTAGCCGCCATAGGCTGGGCCGTATTTCGCGGTCAGGTCCTCCAGGTACTCCTTCGCGTAGTCGTTGCCTGGTGCCGCGGTGGGCAGTCCTCTTCCGGACCGCGCGATCCAGCCAAGGTCCTCGCGGATACCTTCGTACACATGGGCCACCCTACGGATCAGCCGGTTGCGCTCGTGGATACGGTCGATGTCCTCGCGGATGGTCTCGTAGGTGGGGAGTCCGATCAGGGCTGCCTGGGCATTGGCGATGAAGTCGATCTCCCGGGTTGCCGGCCCGTGGTCGAGCAGTTGTTCCGGGTCTGGTTCCACATAGAGCAGCGTCCGCCGGACCGGGCGCGTGGGGTTCCGCCGGCTCAATAGCTCTGTGGGATAGCTGAATGGTTTATTGTCCAGATAGCCGCCATCGCCGAAATGACGTTGGCCAAGCTCCGCTGCGGTATAAGGGCGGTAGACATTCTCAAGGCTTTGCAGATTGAAATCCGGGTTCATGCGCAATGCCAGCCGTACATCCTCCATCTCCGCCACAGTCATCGGCTCGAAGGCGACCGGGAAAGAGGAGGTGCATCGCGCCGCGAAGGCCAGGAAGGGATTGTTCATTCTTTTAAAGTCATTCCGCTTGATACCGCGATCCTCCGCTGTGGAATACACGAAGTGGAACACCTGTTTATGCTTCTTCTCCTCGACGTGGTTGCCGTCGACCAGCAATGGCACCACCTGCCCGGTGATGTCCGTGGTCGTTACAAATAAGTCCAGCTCATTGACGTGTCGCGACGGGGCCTGTTCGCCACCGTCCATTCCGTTGAATGCCTCGAGCAGCTCAAGATACATGCGGCGGGTGTTAAGAAGGGAAGCCGGCGGCTTCTGGTTTTTTACCGGCCACCGTTTCGACCCTGCGTCATTCAACAACACGCCCAGATCGCCCTTTTCCTTCCAGAGACCGCTGAGACTTTCCATCTCCTGATTGTTGGCCAGGGCCTTGGCCAGAAAAATGCCGTTGATCCCGCCGGCGGATGTCCCCGAGATGACATCCACCACAAAGCGCGCGCCGCCGAGCGCTTGCGAAAGCCGTTGATAGACGGCAGATGTCCCTTTGCCGGCGTCGGGCAGGCGCGATGTCGCCCGCGACAGGTTGAGCATCTCCTGGGCCACGCCGTTCATGTAAATACAGAGCGACACACCGCCGTACATCACCACGGCGAAACGGATGTCCTGGGTGTACGGATCAGGAGCATTTGACTGGCTGGCAAGAACAGGCTGCGTGCTCATCGACTCACCTCCGAGCGGCCCGCAGGTTAAGCGGAATCACTGGCCTAATCCCAAAAATCCACATCTTGTTCTGTTTTCGGAACACGTCAGGTGGCGTCAGGCTAAATCTGTGGAAAACTTGAGCGATTGTGACGAACTGTCATCCACCTCGGTTTTGAACCGTTTTAGACCCAATCTGCCCTTCAAAGCAGCCGGTTCCAGGCCTTTGCGGGGTGGGCCGAATGGCACTGAGAACGGGGGTGCCCAAGGTAAGGCAATTCCCCTGCCAGAAGCTATAATCCTGCTTACCATCAGGCATTTACCTCGTCTATTCCCTGCCAGGTAGAGAAGGGATTAGCGACGTGGAAGCAATGCTGGGTGCCATCGCGATCCAGGCGCCGGCGGGCCGGATGAGGGGTTCAAATTCCAAGGCCTCAGCTGGGCCTGTTCAGCGCTCCGGAAACGGTGGCGGGAACGGCCCGGCGGCCGGGATGGGCATGGCAGGCACGTTACTAGGCCGCGTGGACGATTCCGATCTGGTCCGGCAGGCGCAGCGGGGCGACCATGCCGCCTTCGAGGTGCTGGTCCGTCAGTATGACCAGGCGGTCCTGCGATTGGCCCTGCACCTTACCGGTTCGGAATCGGACGCTCAGGACATCTATCAGGAAGCGTTCCTCAAGGCGTATCGCCACATCGGGAACTTCCGCTTCGAGTGTTCTTTCTACACCTGGATCTACCGCATCGTCACCAATCTGTGCCTGGACCATCTGCGGCGGCGCAAGACCCGCCGCGAAGACGCGCCGGTGGTGGCCGACGGTGAAGGCGGAGAGTACAGCCTGCTGGATGCGGTGCCTGATGACCGCTCCGGCGCCAGCCCCGAGCGCGAATTGATGCGCAAGGAGCTGGGCAGGCGGATCGGGAACGCCCTTGAGAAATTGACGCCGCGGGAGCGCATGGTGTTCGAGTTGAAGCACTATCAGGGACTCAAACTGCGCACCATCGGCGAGATGTTGAACACGACGGAAGAGACGGCGAAGAACACGCTCTTCCGGGCCACGCAGAAACTGCGCGGCCAGTTGGTGCAGTTGCGGTAAGGATTTTGCCGGCAGCCGGTGGCTGGCAGCTGGAAGCGGGTGCAATATGAACTGCGAATGGGTAAAGAACAACGCGACGCTGCTGCTGTATGACGAGCTGGCGGATGACGCCCGGCACGAGATGGACATGCATCTGGCCAAGTGCAAGGACTGCGCGGAGGAAGTGACCGCTCTGCGCGGCTTCCATGCCGCCATGACCGGCCTGATGCCCATGGCCGAGCCGACACCGAATCTGCTGGCCGCCTCGCGCATGCGCCTGCAGGAGAAGCTGGAATCCACCGAACAGATACCCTCATGGCGCATCGCGCTGGACGTGACCCGATGGTTCCAGCAGGTCCGCTTCGCTCCCGCGCTCGCCGGCATCCTGCTGGTAGTCGGTTTCCTCAGCGGCTCCATGACGACGTTCATGGCGGTCAAGCAGAACGGCGGACAGAGCACAACGCCGGACACGGCCAACGCCACCATCACTTCCATCAAGGGCATCACCCAGGACCCGAATTCGAATACTGTGCAGATCCAGTATGACCGGGCCGTGCCGGAGACGGCCTCGGGCTCGTTGAATGATCCGAGGATCCAGCAACTGTTGCTCTTTGCGGCGCGCAGCAATTACAACTCCGGCGTGCGCATGGATTCCGTGAACCTGCTCACCAAGCGACCGGAAGATGAGCACGTCCGCGAGGCGCTGATGCTCTCCTTGCGCTATGACCGCAACCCGGGCGTGCGCCTGAAGGCGCTGGAAGGCCTGAAGCCCTTCGTGGACAGCGACCAGCGCGTGCGTGACGCCATGCTGGAAGCCCTGATCCGCGACTCGAATCCCGGGGTCCGCACCGAAGCCATCCGCGCCCTGCGTTCGCGCGTGGCCGACACCAGCGTGCGTCAGGCGCTGGAAGTGATGGCCAATCAGGATTCCAACAAATTCATCCGCAGCGAGTCCCGGCGCATCCTGGCCGCCTCGGCGGACCTACAGTAAAGGAAGACAGCAAAGAGTGAAGTCCAAGATCCAAGCCGTTATCCTCGCCGCGCTGGTGATGCTGGCCCTGGGAAGCGCCTCCGCGCAGAAGACGTACTGCGCCAGCGCCTCCTGCCAGATCAACACCAAGGTCTATCGCGACGGCAAGTTCTGGGTGGAAGAGCTGACCGGCTCCATCACCGCCGGCAAGGGCCTGCGCCTGGAGTCCGCGCTGGGCGCGGTGGTAGTGCGCGGCGGCAGCGGCGATGAAGTCACCTACACCATCAAGAAAAAGTCTTCGCGCCCGGCGGAAGAAGCCGCCAAGCGCGACTTCCGCATCTTTCCCATCGCCATCTATCGCCGGACCGCCGAGTATGTGGGCATCGAGGGCGACTGGGACGGCGACCACTCCGGCAAGTTGATGGTGGAGTTCTACGTCACGGTGCCGCGCAACAGCCAGTGGGTGAAGGTCAACACCATGGGCGGCAGCGTGGAGATCAAGAGCATCGCGGGCAAGGCCTATGCCGAGACCGCCGGCGGCTCGGTCACGGTGGATGATATCGGCGAGACCGCCTTGGTCAGCACTCTGGGCGGATCCATCAGCGTGGGCGCCGTGGGCGGCATGGTCAAGCTGGAGACCGCCGGCGGCAGCATCTCCATCGGCACGGTCGGCGGTGCGATCGTGGCCAATACCTCGGGGGGAAGCGTGCAGGTGGGTGTCGGCAAGAAGAATGTCAGCATCGAGACCGCCGGGGGCGGGATCGGCGTGAAGCAATGTGATGGTTCACTGTCGGCCTCGACCGCCGGTGGATCCATCGAGGTGGAGCGGGTCGGCGGTTCGGCCAGCGTGGACACGGCCGGCGGCAGCATCCGCATCCTCGAGGTCAAGGGACCGGTGGTCGCTTCCACCGCGGGCGGAGGCATCCGGCTGACGAAGGTCTATGGCGGCGTGCGCGCCGACACCCAGGCCGGCCCGATCGAGGTCGAGATCGCCGCTGCGCGCGGGCAGTTCACCGCCTCCAAGCTCTATACCAGCAATGGTGACATTACCGTCTATCTTCCGTCTGATCTGCCAGTGAGCATCGTGGCCACGGTGGAAGAGTCGAATGGACACGATGTGTACTCGGATTTTTCCGGCCTGAATATCACCCGCGAAGGCAAACAGTACGGCAGCGGGACCGTACAGGCTGAGGGCCGGCTGAACGGCGGTGGCCCGGTGCTGAAGCTCTACACCACCAACGGCAATATCCGGATCCGCAAGTCCGGGGCGCGGGGACGTGACTGACCTCGCCGGGAGGGATTGAATCATGAGAATGAAATACGGAATCGCAACCACACTCTCGATCCTGATGCTGACGGCTGCTGCCGCCGCTTCGAACGGCGACCCGCAAGACCCGAAACCACGCACGGCGCCCCGCGCCGCCACCACCGCGCGTCCGGCCATCGCGGTCCGCACCGCGCCGGAGGCAGCCGCCGCATTTTTCGGCGACCCCAGCGGCTCCTACCTGGGCGTGGATGTGCGGGAGATCGACTCGGACCGCGTGGCCGCCCTCAAGCTGAAAGAGGAGCGCGGCGTGGAGATCACGGAAGTGGACCAGGACGCGCCCGCGGGCAAGTTCGGGCTCAAGGTCAAGGACGTGATCCTCGAATTCAACGGCCAGCGCGTGGACTCGACCGAACAGCTCCGCCGCCTGCTGCATGAGACCCCCGGCGGACGCAGCGTCACCCTCGGCATCTGGCGCGATGGCGGCCCCCAGCAGGTCAATGTGACCGTCGCCGCCAGGAAAGAAATGGTGGCGAAGATCTATTCGATGCCAAAGATGAAAAAGATGGATCCGGACTGGACGCCGAACGTGATCGAGATCCCGGAGATGCCGGAAATGCCGGACATGCCGGAGATGCCGGCGGTCAACGTGATCGTCACCTCCAGCATGCGCGGCACCGGGCTGATGGTGGACAACCTCACGCCGCAACTCGCGGAATACTTCGGCGCCAAGAACGGCGGCGTGCTGGTCCGCTCGGTGGAGAAGGGCAGCGCGGGCGAGTCCGGCGGGGTCAAGGCCGGCGACGTGATCGTGAAGATCGACGACGAGCGCATCGAGGACCGCGGCGACCTGCGCCGCGCCTTCAGCAAGAAGTCCGGCAAGGTCGGCGTGGTGGTCATCCGGGAGAAGAAAGAGGTGCCGCTCAGCCTCACCCTTCCGGAGCGACGGCGGCCCAAAGATGATTCCATGTTGGGACCCAGGCATCACGAAGAGATCGACATCGACATCGACCCGGAGGCCGCGGTCGATGTCGCGCGTTTGGCGGAAGATCACGCCCGCCACGCCACCGAGATGGCCCTGGCCGAGGTCCGGGAAGGCCTGGACCAGGCCCGCATGGAGCTGCGCGACAAGATCCGCATCGAGATGCCGCGCATGCAGGAAGTGCTGCGCGAGAAGATACGCATCGATCAGGACGGCCTGCGCTTGAAGATGGACGAACTGCGCGATCACCTGAAGCACATGCGCCACACGGTGGATCCCGATTGGATGTAAGACTCTCCTCCTGAGAGAAAAACGGCGCGCGGCCTTCGGGCCCGCGCCTTTTTTGTTGTGCGTGCCTTATGAAAGGTAACCCAACCGTAAGGGTGGCACAGCCGCCCTCGGCTGTGTTGTTGTAGCGCCGGCGTCCCGCCCTCGCTCGAAGCATTGCTTCTCGTCCCACCGATGGTGTTGCTTAATCTTATGAGAGGTGGCACAGCCGCCCTCGGCTGTGCGCTTCTTGTAGCGCCGGCGTCCCGCCGGCTGTGGCGAGGGCGTCCCGCCCTCGCTCAAAGCATCGCTTCTCGCCCCGCCTTCATTGAAAAAAATCGAATGGTCGCCGCCACACACTGGTGAAGGGGTGCGGCTTCAGCCGCACCGATAAGTCCTATCAAAGAGAAAAAGCCCCTTTAGGGGCGACACTGTAAAATCCCGCTGTGGCCCCCGACCAACACGGCCAGGAAACCTTTTCCCTCCGCCAGCGCCTTTCGCTATGGCTGATCAGCGGGCTGGGCGTGCTGCTCATCCGCCTGATCGGGCCCACGCTGCGCTTCCGCGTGGAGATCGAGCCGGGCGGCCCCGAGCTGGCTGATAAAGACCCGTTGCTTGTCCCGGCGGTCTATTGTTTCTGGCACCGCTGCATCCTCCCCGCCGCCTGGTTCTTCCGCCACCGCGATATCGCCGTGATGACCAGCCGCAGTTATGACGGCGAGTACATCGCGCGCATCATCCAGCGGCTGGGCTTCCGCGCGGTGCGCGGCTCGAGCTCGCGCGGCGCCGTGCGCGCCCTGCTGGGCATGCATACGGAGATCGAGCAGGGACGCGTGGCCGCCTTCACCATCGACGGCCCCCGCGGGCCGAGGTACGTGGCCAAGCCCGGCCCGGTGCTGCTGGCCCGCCACACCGGCGTGCCCATCGTGGTGTTCCACATCGCGGTGGAGCGCGCCTGGACCCTCGGCTCCTGGGACCGCATGATCATCCCCAAACCCTTTTCCCGCGCGGTGCTCTGCACCAGCCGCATCATGACCGTGCCCGAGGACTCGGACCATGACCTGCGCGAATCGAAACACGCGGAGATGCAGGCTGCGCTGGATCGGGTGCGGGAAAAGGCGGACGCGGCGTTCGGGCAACTCGGCTAGCCTACGCACTGACTGAGCCGTAGCGCGAACTCCTGAATCACAGAAGTGGGGCCCGCATCCACCCCGATTTAGGGGACCGGGAATAGGTCTTTCCAGACCAGATCGAGTGTTGTCGCATGTTTGTCTGGATTCGGGATCCAATCTTTCATCTCCGCTTCATATCTCGCCTTGACCTGACCGAACCCGAGACCGAGCCGATGAGCCAGATACCTTATGTCCTCACGGTCCTTGGGACTGTTCCGGCTCAGTTTGGCAAGAATGAGGTCGATCGGCTCCAGAGCAAAAAGCTTGAGCTTCTCCGTTTCGGTCTCGATCGAGACCAACCGGTCTTCGTATGCGTCTGGAGGATCCACGATACCAGTCAGTCGTTGCAAATAGACTTTGTGTTTCTGGGCCAACCTTGAGTCCAGGTCCCCTAATCGCAACAATTCATCCGATGCATCCGTTGGCCGGATCTCCAGGAAATCAAGGTCACCGGTGACCCTCGGGTTTCCATGGAGCGCCGCAAGAACAAATCCACCGACACAGACCAGCTCGACCTCCCGCGAAAGCAATAGGTCGAGTTCATTAAGAAAGTCGTGCCATGGCGGCGGGATCATTCGTTTTGTCCTAGACGGTCTGAGTGTATGGCAAGTGTTCGGGCTTCCAATCCGTCAGGAGATTCCACTGCTTCGCGGATTCTGACCGTGCCTCTCTGAGCCAATCTCTCTGAGCAGTACTTAGATCGACCTGGAAGAAAGTATCTTCGTTGGATAATGGCGCCTGGTAAAGCGCGTCACGCAAGGCCCGGAGACTTCGACATTTGGGAGTGTCCGCCTCTCCTCGGAGGACCAGTACTGCCAGCGCAAGATCGACCACAAAACCCATTCGGTTCTGTACGGCTCTGGCCCGCGCCTCCCGGACCAGCGATTCGGGCTCCGCCATGTCAAATGCGAGAAATAGCCACGGTAAAGCTTCCACCGCGCGTGATTCCAGGTCGCTCAGGGACAACGCGTTCAAGAGGACCTCCGCGGGATTCTTCATCCGCCCATGTCTCATGTACGCGAAGCCGGGGTATCCCAAGGCGCCCAGATCTTTGACCACCCGTTCAGGATCAGCGCGCTGTGGATCCGTTCCGGAGAAAGGAAGCACTGTGGGAGACAATTGGAATCTCCGGACCGCGGCCCTGAGCAATCGCGGCGTGAACGGCCGTTGTCCGCTTTCCAGGAGGGCCACATAAGTCTGTGAGACATCCAAGACCGCAGCCACGGACTGCTGGGTCAGTCCCAGGTTCTTGCGACACGTTTTGAATTCTGTCCCGGTCATTGTGTCCATCCCACGAATAAATGATTCATTATATTACATTTTTTGTAATATTTTTCAAGTTATTATATGTTTATTATCATATAGTTACATGAACTTAACGAACAACATTTAATGACAGTGATATACAAATAAGTACTCACAGAAGCCAGTATGACTAAGCGGCAGGCGCCCCACGGGAGCCTGCCCTGAGCGAAGTCGAATGGGCGCCGAGTCATTCGGCGCGAACGTGGAGCTTTGCCAAAAAAGGTCCATCCGTGCAGTGGTGGAGCATGGCTTCAGATGTACCACAACACTGCTACCACCCGGACCTGGTGAAGGGGTGCGGCTTCAGCCGCACCGACCCCCTCCCAAGAGAGTGTCATTCTGAGCGGGTCTCAACCCGCGAAGAACCTGCTTCTGTGATGTCGACTCGCGGCGCAAGAATATGCCGTCGGCTGAAGCCGACTCGGCAGCGGAGATCGGCGCGGTCTTTAGATGTACCACAACACTGCTACCACCCGGACCTGGTGAAGGGGTGCGGCTTCAGCCGCACCGACCCCTCCCGGGAGGGTGTCATTCTGAGCGGGTCTCAACCCGCGAAGAATCTGCTTCCCGTGATGTCGACTTGCGGCGCAGGTGTCTGCCGTCGGCTGAAGCCGACTCGACACCGGAGATCGAAGTGTTCCCCGGTCTGTCGTCCGGGGCTATCCGGTATCGCGTCGCTGCGCGACTGGCGACTTGGATCCTGCGGCACGCGGAGCCTCACGCTGCTTCGGCGGTGGTTAGATCTGAGAGGGCATGCCTCATACCCCAAGGCATGGGAGCAAGGACAGCTGTATCATTTTCTGTGACGCGAAAAACGAAAGCACCCACGTTAGCGCCGAACGGCACGGCGCGAACGTGGGCCACCTGCCGAGGCTGGACAAGATGAAATAGAGGCGACATAATGCTCCACAAAAATCATTGGAGCCGTACTAGTTCACTATGCCCACCCACACGCGGCGAGGAATAAAGCGCGTACTCGTTATGTTGACAGTCATCTGGTCGATATATCCGCTCTTCATGTATCCGGGCGAACAGCGGAATCGGGCGATCGACCTCTATAACATCTCTAGAGAGTTGTGCTACAACTCGGGCTCCACACCACCAAATGATCTGCAATCCTGCGTCCGGAACGCTGAGTCCACGTTTGAGCAGACCTACAAACCATGGATGCTCTTCCCATATTTGCAAGAGAATTGGTTCGTCGTGGTTGCTGCGATTCTGCTCCCCCCGGTCTTTGCCTACTGGCTGATACTAGGTACGTATGCGGTAATGATGTGGATCTGTCATGGTTTTAGGCGGGATGTTGTTTGATTGGCTGTCTTGATGTCATAAACATCACTTGATACAAACTCGGCATAATCCATATGAGAACAACACCCATTCCCTACTGGAATGAATCCATTCGAGAGTGATAGTAAGCCGGGTGCCCCAGTCTTTCGTGAAGCGAAAGGCTGGGCGACCCCGTCCCTGCTCTTCTAATGACTCACGCCCCCATCCGCATCGGCTGCCGCTTCCAATACGTCAGTGAACGCCAGCCCCACTCCAGCGGGCCGAAGCGGAAGTAGCGCAACCAGATCGGGCTGAGGATCAACTGGAAGAGCCAGATCACGCCCACCACGTAATACAACTGGTAGCGCTCGAGCATCCCGTAGTATCCGAAGCCGTATCCGGTGAAGAAGAACGCGGTGACCACGGACTGGAAGATGTAATTGCTGAACGCGGTCTGCCCGATGGCGGCCAGGCGCGCCGTGAGCCAGCGCAGCCAGCCGGCCTTGCACAGCATCATGATCAGCCCCAGATGGCCCAGGCACACGCTGAGCCGCACCAGGTCATAGGTGGAGTTGGCGAACAGGTGCGTGACCGGGTCGAAGTCCGTCTTGATGATGAGCCACGCCGAATACGCGCCCACCGGAAGGCCGATGCCGTATCCGACCACCGTGACACAGGCGTAAAAGCGCAGGGAGCGCGAGGCGTCGAGCAGGCGCAACTTCAGCGCCGCCATGCCCAGGAACATCATGCCGAAGATGTCGAACATCATGGGATGGTAGAGGGGCAGACGGTGGAAGAAGCCGAAGACCACGCCGGCCCGCGCCTTGATCACGCTGAGCACGCTGCCCCGCCAGGCGTCGTTGTTCTCCTGGATCTCAGCCTCCGTGGGCTTGCTGAACTTGCGCCACTCCTCGTACTGCTGCAATTCTTCTTTCTGATCGGCGGTGAGTTTCGCGCCCTGGTCGGCGAGCGCCTGGGCGGCGCGTCCCTTGGTGATCATCTCGCGCACGCCGTAGCCGAAGCCGACGTAGGAAAGCGCGGTGATCGCGAGCAGCACGCCGCCGATGATGGCCAGAGACTTCGCCGAGCGGTGGCGGAAGGGATAGAGGAACAGGCCGCAGAGCGCATAGGGATAAAGGATGTCGCCCAGCCAGAGCAGATAGGCGTGCACGATGCCGAACAGCAGCAGCCAGAGCAGGCGGCGATAGTAGATGTCCGCGCCATCGCCGGAACGCTTGTCCAGTCGCCCCACCAGCAGGACCATGCTGGCGCCGAAGATGAGCGAGAACAGCGCGCGCAT
Organism: Terriglobales bacterium; assembly: GCA_016185365.1. Lineage (GTDB taxonomy): Bacteria > Acidobacteriota > Terriglobia > Terriglobales > Acidobacteriaceae > DSPA01. The sequence continues at coordinate 8,238 of JACPNP010000007.1, read as the reverse complement.
CTTGCCTTCCGCCACCACGTGCAGCACCGCCCAGACCCATAGGTTCGCGCCTGTGGCCCCGCCGGCCACGGTTGGATCGTCATAGGAGCCGAAGTTCAGTCCCATGGCCACGATGTTCATCAGCAGGATGCCGAGCACGGCGCATCCGCGCAGCGTGTCGATGGCGGAGATGCGCTCGGTGAAGGTGACCGGTGTGGCGCCGGACGAGGGGGAGGGCTGGGGCGCCGACGCCGCGTGCGTGTCTGCGGCGGGAACGGCAGTGTCAGTGGCCATGCGCTGCTCCGGGAGGATATTGGGCTTGGGAAAACAGAGCAAGTATAGCTGTCAAGGAATCCGGCGCAACGGCAAAGTAATAGCTGTAACTCCGGGTTGACACCGCCATCCCAATCCTCTAGGCTCGATCCACAACCTGATCCGATCAGCGTGTTCGGGAAGCCGGGTGAGAATCCCGCGCTGCCGCGCAACTGTAAGCAGGCATGAGCTTCACTCCGGACGGCCACTGTGCTTCGGCATGGGAAGGCCCCCGGGGAGAGAGCCTGCGAAGCCAGGAGACCGGCGCCGATCGTAGTTCAGCAACCCTTTCTCGCGTGCAAGGAGGATTGCCATGCGCCGTCTCTTCATTTCCGTCTCGCTTTTTCTCATCACACTCCTGACCTCCGCCTTTGCGGCGGAGCCGCTGACCATCAAGGTCGTGGATCCGCAAAAAGCTGCGGTCGCCAACGCCCGCGTGGTGCTTCTGCAAGGCAGCACCGTCCGCGCGGTGAAGTACACCAATGCGGAAGGCGTCGCAACATTCCCTAGGTCGGGATCCGCTGACTTGGTGCGTGTGTTGGCGCCCGGCTTCGCTGAAGCGCAGCTTGCACTCAAAACAAGCGCCGCCACGGAGACCGTCGAGCTGAAGATCGCCACCCAGTCGGAGACGGTGAACGTGACCGCCGCGCAGACGGAGATCACGCCCGCGGACTCCGGCGTCCCGGCCGCGGTGATGTCGCAACCGGTGCTCGAGTTGCTGCAACCGGTGGCGGTGAGCGAAGCCCTGCGCTATCTGCCGGCCACGGTGGTGAATGCGGCCGGGCGTCGCGGCGGACTCACGTCACTGTTCGTCCGCGGCGGCGAGTCCCGTTACAACAAAGTCCTGGTGGATGGCGTGGACGTGAACGATGCGGGCGGCACCTTCGACTTCGGCGTGGTGCCCACGTGGGAACTCGACCGTATCGAGTTCGTGCGCGGCGCGCAGAGCGCGCTCTACGGGTCGGACGCGATGACCAGCGTGGTGCAACTCTTCAGCCGGCGGGGGACCACGCTCACGCCCGAGTTCCGCTTCGGCGCGGAAGGCGGCACGTTCGCCACGGCGCGCGGCTACGCCAGCCTGGCCGGCGCGTATAAGCGGCTTGACTACAACCTCTTCGCCGACCAGTCGAACAGCGAGGGCCAGGGTATCAATGACGGCTATGCGAACTCTTCGCAAGGCGGCAACATCGGCTTCGTCGTCGCCGACGGCATCGGTCTGCGCCTGCGCGTGCGGCACTCGAACAACCGCAGCGGTGTGCAATCGTTCTGGCAGTTCAACGGCGTGCCGGTGCTGCCTCCGGACGCCGACCAATACGCCCGGCAGAACAACCTGCTCGGCAGCCTGGAGCTGACCGTCAACAAGGGTCGCTGGCGCCACCGCTTCACCGGAAGCGACTACGACCACAAGCGCCTCAACAGCGACCAGATCGCCGACCGTGGCTGCGCCTTCCCCGCCTTCCTCGATTGCGGTTTCACCGACCTGTTCTCCTTCAACCGCGCGGGTTTCGATTACACCGGCGAATTCACGCCGCGCAACTGGTTCCGCAATGTGGTGGGCTACAGCTTCGAGAATGAGAACGGGTTCGTGAACCAGGATTTCTCCGGGTTCATCATCAATAGCCACGGGTTGCGCCGCAATCACGAGCTGTTCGACGAAGCCGTGTTCACCTTCCGGAGGGTCTCGCTCACCGGCGGGGTGCGTTACGTGCACAACGAGAGCTTCGGCGACAAGGCCGTGCCGCGCGTCTCCGCCACGGTTTTGGCGTGGCGCGGCAAGCGCTTCCTGACCGGGACGCGGCTGCGCTTCGCGTACGGCGAAGGCATCAAGGAGCCGCGCTTGGAGGAGTCGTTCGGCGCGGTGGGCGCGTTCGGTCCGGTCACGCTGCCGAATCCAAACCTGCGGGCGGAATCGAACCGCTCCATCGAGACGGGATTCATCCAGAACTTCGGCGCCGGCGCATCGCTCTCCGGGACGTATTACCACAATCAGTTCACGGACCAGATCGCATTCAGCTTCGACCCCATCACCTTCACGTCACAATACGTGAACCTGAACAAGGCGCTGGCGCACGGCGCGGAGCTTGAGTTCCATATGCAGCCGGTGCGGCACGTCTCGCTCGATGCGTCCTATGTCTACACCGCCACGCAGATCCTGGACGCGCCGCTGGCCACCGATCCGCTGCTGGTGGCGGGCAAGCCGCTGTTGCGGCGTCCCAAGCACGCGGCCAATCTGCTGGTGAATTACATCGGCAAGCGCTGGGGTGCGAACCTGGGCGGATCGTTCATCGGGCAGCGTCCGGATTCGGACTTCAACACCGCGCCCACGCCCATCACCCACGCCGCCGGCTACGCGCGCTGGGAGCTGGGTGGCTGGTACGCCGTGACCCGCTGGGTGACGGCCTACGCCAATGTCGAAAACCTGTTCAACAAGAAGTATGAAGAGGTGGTGGGCTATCCAGGCCTGAAGGCGAATTTCCGCGCTGGACTGCGCTTCCGCGTGGGTGGCGAGCGGTAACCACCAGGACCAAGTCGGTTTGACCCCCGCCCAGCCAGCATTTACGATAAGAGGTTGGCCTTAGGGTGCCGGAATATGCTTTACACCGGCACTTTGCTGTTTTTAGACTAAGCAACGCCGCCGGACGCCTGCGGGCCGCCGGCCATACCTGGAAGCAAGGAGTCATCCCTTATGTCCACCACCATGGACAAAGTAAAGCAGATCATCAAAGACCAGCTGGGCGTGGAAGAGACGGAGATCACGCCGGCGGCGTCCTTCGTGGACGACCTGGGCGCGGACTCGCTGGACCGCGTGGAACTGATCATGAAGTTCGAAGAAGACTTCGGCCTCGAGATCCCCGACGAGCAGGCTGAGACCATCAAGACCGTGCAGGACGCGGTGGATTACATCGAAAAGAACTCCAAGACGGTGCAGCAGTAGCCGCACTTCCCGGCCGGAGCGGAATCCTTTCCCGGCCGTCTCCCATCTCATTACAGAAAGGCACAACATGGCCGCAGTGGAAGAGAAAGTCAAACAGATCATTGTGGAGCAACTGGGCGTGGACGAGGGGGAAGTGACCTCCAGCGCCTCTTTCGTGGACGACCTGGGCGCGGACTCGCTGGACACCGTGGAACTGGTCATGGCCTTCGAAGAGGCGTTTGACATCGAGATCCCCGATGAGGACGCCGAGAAGATCCGCACCGTGAAAGACGCCGTGGAATACATCGAGAAGCATTCGAAAGGGAAGTAACGTTTGAATCGCCGGGTCGTAGTCACTGGGATGGGCCTCATCTGCGGCGTTGGCAACACCGCGCCGGAGGTGTGGAAGAACCTGCTTGCGGGCAAGAGCGGCATGGCGCCCATCACCCACTTTGACGCCGGCGCCTTCGCCTGCACCTTCGCCGCCGAGGTCAAGGGTTTCGACCCTCTGAACTTCGTGGAGAAGAAAGAGGCCCGCAAGATGGGCCGCTTCATCCATCTGGCCATGGCCGCCGCCGCCGAGGCCATGGAGCAAAGCAAACTTCAAGTGAGCGATGACATCGCGCCCCGCGTGGGCGTGCACATCGGCAGCGGCATCGGCGGGTTTGACATCATCGAGCGCGAACACTCCAACCTGCTCGAGGGCGGCCCGCGCAAGATCTCCCCGTTCTTCATCCCCGCGGCCATCGTGAACCTGGCGGCCGGCCACGTCAGCATCCGCTATAACGCCAAAGGTCCGAACGAAGCCACCTGCACGGCTTGCACCTCCGGCGCGCACGCCGTGGGCGATGCCTTCAAGATCATCCAGCGCGACGATGCCGATGTGATGATCTGCGGCGGCACGGAGGCGGCCATCACACCGATGGGCGTGGGCGGGTTCGCCGCCATGCGCGCGCTCTCCACCCGCAATGATGCGCCGGAAAAAGCCAGCCGTCCGTGGGACCGGGACCGCGACGGGTTCATTATCGGCGAAGGCGCCGGCATCCTTATCCTGGAAGAGCTGGAGTACGCGAAACGCCGCGGGGCGGCGGTCCTCGCGGAAGTCGTCGGCTACGGCATGAGCGGTGATGCCAACCACATCACCCAGCCCGCGCCGGAAGGCGAAGGCGGATACCGCGTGATGATGGCCGCGCTGCGTGACGCCAAGCTCAAGCCGGAAGACATCGGCTACGTGAACGCGCACGGCACCTCGACGCCGCTCGGCGACAAGCTGGAATCCATCGCCATCAAACGCGCCTTCGGCGAGCATGCCACCTCGAAAAAGCTGGCTGTGAGTTCCACCAAGTCCATGACCGGGCATTTGCTCGGCGGCGCGGGCGGGCTCGAAGCCGGCATCACCCTGCTGGCGCTGCAGGACCAGATCATTCCGCCCACCACCAACCTGGAGAACCAGGACCCGGAGTGCGACCTGGATTACGTTCCTAACGTGGCCCGTAAGGCGCCGCTCACCTACGCGCTTTCGAACAGCTTCGGCTTCGGCGGGACGAATGGCTCGCTGATCTTCAAGAGGTGGGAAGAGTGATCAAATCTATTTGGTCAGGGTCCCCGGCAACCAGCGCGGACGGAAGCGTCCGTGCCCTGTGTTTCTAGCGGCGCTCGCGCGGCAAGATCAAAAAGGCAAGCTCGGGATCGTTCGCAAACTCCAGGATGAGAGAGACTTGTCCGCGCAAGAGAGCGGCGACCTGTTCAGTCGAGCAATTGCCCGCCCGCACCCGGATGAATTTCGACGGCTGCCCGTACACAAAACTACGCTGGTGAAAGTCCGAGTCCTTGCTGATGAGCGTGAATCCGTTTTCCTTGGCGAAACGCCATAGGGCTTGATCATCCGCGTGATCCAGCCCCAGTCCCATGACATGACGGGAGTCCGGGAACAAGTCGGCGAGCTCCGACGCGAGGCGGAAGGACAGATTCTGGTCGAATAACAGCTTCACGCAGGTTCGCTGAGCAGGCGGCGCTCGCGGTCCGCCGCGAACGCAAGACAGGCTTTAATGTCATCTTCCGTAAGCTCGGGAAAATCACGGAGGATGTGCTCCACCGACATGTCCGATGCGAGATATTCAAGCACGTCATAGACAGTGATCCGCATCCCCCGGATGCAGGGCTTCCCCCCGCGCTTTCCCGGCTCGATCGTGATGCGTTCGCGGTAATCCATGGTCAGAGCTTACCTGTGGTCCCGTCCGGATTCAAGCCGGCCGAGGATCACGCGTACTTGATCCACTTGATGATCTCCGGCAGCGTGGCCCGCTTGCCGTACATGAGCACGCCCACGCGGTAGATGCGGCCCGCGACCCAGAACATCACGGCGATGGTCACCAGCATGATGCCGATGCTGAGGGCGATCTGCCAGAACGGCGGCGTCTGGATCACGATGCGCATGTACATCACCACCGGAGCGCAGAACGGGATCATGGACATCACCGTGATGGCCATATCATTCGGCGCGCGGATGGCCAGGAAGATGGCCGCGAAGGAAGCGATCAGCGGCATCATCACGAACTGTTGGATCTGCTGCGCCTCGCGTTCGGTGCTGACTATGGAGCCCACCGCGGCGCACATGGTGCTGTAGAGGAAGAAGCCGAGGAAGAAGAAGATGGCAAAGTAGACCGCGGCCGAGACGCCGAGGTCCAGGTTGTGGATCGCGCTGCTGGCCGCCACCACGCCCGGGACCGCCAGGATCGAGCCCATCGCGATCCAGATCGCCAGCTGGCTCAGACCCGCCGCGCCCACGCCCACGATCTTGCCCACCATCAGCTCGGTGGGCGTGAGCGTGGACATCAGCACTTCCATGATCTTGTTCGATTTTTCCTCCAGCACGGCGCGCATCACGCCGATGCCGTAGAGCATCACGCTCATGAACATGGTCATCCCCAGGATGATCACGCTGAACAGCAGGACGCGGAAATCAGCGTTCGAGGCCTTGCCGTTCTGCCAGCGCACGGCGTCGATCCCATACGGGCGCAGGACCTCGGAAGTCTGGGTATCGTTCAGACCCAGGGCGCTGCCGCGATGCCGGCGGATGGTCTCGCGCACCATGTCCTGCAGCGAGCGCAGCTCGATCATGTCGTTGGTATAACGGGCGGTGTAGTTGATCTCGCCCGCGTCGAGCGCGGCGTGGTCCACCCACAGGAACCCGTCGATCGATCCGCTGTCGATCCGGCCTTGCAGCGCCTTGCGGTTCTCCTCGGTCAACTCGGTGGAGAGGACGGCGGTGTAGCTCAGGATGATGCTGCCGTCGCGGTCCTGCTGCTCCGCGGATTTCGTCGCATCCATGGTGGGCGTCTTGGTGGTCGAGCCTTTGCTCATCCGCTCCACCAGCGCCTGGCCCAACGCCTTGTCCTCCGCCACCACCGTCACCGTGCGATGGGTGCGCGTGGTCTTCATCATCAGCATGCTGGGCACCACGCTCCAGGCGATCACCAGCGCCGGCGTCAGCACCGTCATGATGAGGAACCACTTATTGCGCACGATCTCCAGATACTCGCGCTTGGCCACCAGCCACATGTGTCGGACGTTCAGCTCACGCATCGGTCTTCCCCACAACGTCGATGAAGATGTCTTCGAGCGATGGCTCCATCAACTCGAACTTCAATACTTGTCCCTGGGCCGCGGCGTCACGCAAGAGCACTTGCGGATCTGAGCCGCCCTTCAACTGCACCTGGATGTGTCCCTCATACCGGCTCACGCGGTCCACCAGGGGGTGCGTGTCCAGGAAGTGTCCATCATTCGATTCATGGAACGTGAGCAGCACACGGTCACGGCCGTAGCGCGATTTGATCTCGCGCAATTCGCCCTGCACCACGGACCGGCCTTTGTTCACCAGACAGATCGAATCGCAAAGCTTTTCCACCTGCTCCATGCGGTGGGTGGAGAACAGGACGGTATGGCCCTGCTTGCGCAGGTCCACGAGCACGTCCTCCAGCAGGCGGGTATTCACCGGATCCAACCCCGAGAACGGTTCGTCCATGATGATGAACTCCGGGTCATGCAACAGCGTGGCGATGAACTGGATCTTCTGCTGCATGCCCTTGGAGAGTTCCTGGGTCTTCTTCTGATAATGGTCCGCGATGTCCAGCCGCTCGCCCCACGCTTGCGACCGCTTCTTCGCCTCGGCGGCGCTTAATCCGTGGATCTCTCCCATGAACACCAGCTGGTCCAGCACCTTCATTTTGGGGTATAAGCCGCGCTCTTCGGGGAGATATCCCACGCGCCTGAGCAGCTCGCGCCGGAACGGCTCGCCGAACATGCGTACTTCACCGGCATCCGGAAGGGTGATGCCGATCATCATGCGGATGGTGCTGGTCTTGCCCGCGCCATTCGGCCCGAGCAGGCCGAACATCGTGCCCGATTCGATGGCGAATGAGAGGTCGTCCACGGCCACGAACTGGTCGTAGGTCTTGCGGGCTTTGAGTAATTCGATGGCCTGCATGGGAGCGCTGGTATGAGTCTACGGGAATACGGGATGATTAGTTTCAGTGGATGGCGAGGAAATCCTCGATCCAGTCCCGTACCACGATCCGGTTGGGATCACTGGCCACGAACCGGATGCCGAAAGATCCTTCCTTTTGCCGCCGCCAGCACACTGTGGCCTTGATGGTGATGGGATTCGCGTCCGGCAGGCGGAATGTGGCATTCAATGGTTTTGCGGAATCGCCCGGCGGCTCCGGCGCTTGCAAGGACATCCCGCCGGAACTTACTTCCAGGCTGAGGGCGTTCAACCTCTGGTTCTCATTCTCAATGTCCACGCCGATCGCGACCGGCACGCGCACATAACGGCGGAACTCATGCAAGGCCAGCAGGTACGTGCTACGCACCAGCTTAAGGGTGGATTGCTTCTCCATGGGAGATGGGAAGACCACATTGATCCCATATTGGGAGAAGCGGATCGCAACCTTGGTGTCGGCGATGGCATACAGCACCATCGCGCGGTTGGAGGGCGCGCTGCGGATGGCCTTAAGCGTCGGCTCGGAATCTTC
>JACPNP010000006.1 GCA_016185365.1 Terriglobales bacterium | reverse complement strand
GATGGGGCTGGTCGCCGGACAATGCATGTTTCGCAGAGCAATGATCACCGCAAGAAAACTGAGGCCGTTGAGGAAGAAGTTCCCCGCCATGCCGAACAGTTCCATGGCAAAACCACCCACGGTCGGGCCGATCACGCGGGAGAGGTTGAACTGGGCGGAGTTGATGCCGATGGCGTTGGTCAGGTCCGCGCGTGGCACCAGTTGCGGGACAAGCGCCTGCTGGGCCGGCGCCGAGAGGGATGCCGCGACTCCGCTCACGAACGCCAGCAGGATGATGTGCGTCACCGTGATGCGCTCCGTCCAGGTCAGCACCGCCAACAGCAAGGCGGAGACCATCATCGCCACCTGCGTCATCATCAGCAGGCGTCGCCGGTCCATGCGGTCCGCGATCACCCCGCCGATCACCGTGAACACCAGCAAGGGCGCGGCAGCGGCAAAACTCACCACGCCCAGCCAAAAGGCCGAGTTCGTAAGTTGCAGTACCAGCCATCCCTGGGCGATGTTCTGCATCCAGGTGCCGATGTTGGAGAGGAAATTCCCCGCCCAGAGGTAACGGAAGTCGCGGTGCCGAAGCGCGGTCAGGACCCGCGGCAATTCCTGCGTCGACGACCGGAGTTCCGGCGCCTCCGGCTCGACGAGGATCGCTTTTTCCACCGCCGGGTCGGTCCGCTCGACCGCAGGACTCGTACGGGCAGTCGCGGGTTGTGGGTCGGCGGGCAGCAAGGGCTATAGGTCTATGGTAATCGGCGGACAGAACTTTTGCTCCGCCGCCGGCAACGAGTTGTGCTATCGTTCGCTCTCAGATATGGGTTTTTGGCTGAGCAAGCTCGGGAGCCTGATCGCCGGCACGGGGATCGTTTGGGCGGTCTACGCGGCCACGCTGGGCACGCCTGCTGTCGCCGATGCCATTCCTGTCGCCACCGGAAAAATCATCATCACGCCCGGCCCGATCGAAGCCTGCGGCATCGGCATCCTCTTGTGGCTCATGGGGAAATGGCGTTCGCACACAGTGTTACGTTAGTTTGTCACCTTCCCTCCCAGGTTGAATCTCACCATTGCGGTTAGTCCCGTTTCGGAACCCTAACCAATAGATATGCAGGAATCCGCCTATGTTCGCAGGCCGTACTCCGTCTTTGCGGCCCTATCGTTGGCCGTGGTGATGGCGCACGCGCTGTCGAATGCGCATGTCGGCGATACGGCGCTGGGCTCGCTCCTTTCGGACCTGGCCCAGTTGGCCAGCAGCGCAATCGCGGCGATCACTTTTTACGTGGCCGCGGCCAGAAACGGTCCGCCGGCGAAGCGATTCTTGAGTCTGATCGCGCATTCGTTCGCGATATGGTCTGTGATCCAGGCACTTTGGATCTACTTGCAGCATTCCGGGACAGACGCATCCCCGATCCTTTCCCTGGCCCACTTGTTGTTCTTTTTTGCCTTCACCCCGATGTTCCTCGCGACCTTTGAGACGGAGAACCGGCCAAAGGGGATCGACTGGCTCTATGCGCTCGATCTACTTCAGGTCGGGATCGTGATCGGCACGACCTATTTTTTCCTCTTCTCCATCCCCACGATCTGGCCCAACCGTCAGATGGCCGCGGAAGCTTTTTTTCAGGCGATGAACATCCGCAATCTTTTGTTGGTGGCGGCTTTCTACCTGCGGTCGCGAAGCTCTCGCTCGCTGGTGCTCCGTTCCCTGTTCCGGGAGATGTTCGCAGTGCTGATGTTCTACGCAGTGGCCAATGGTATCGCCGGCTATGCGCTGATCTATCGCCACACTACGCTCAACAGCTGGTTGGAGCTGGCATGGAGCGCACCCTTCGCCCTGGCCGTGCTCCAGATCGGACGGTGGCGCAGTCCGGCTGACGCGGACGCTTCTCCGGCCCATGTCCCGGAAGACAGCATGACCGCCCGACTAGCGGTCAATCTTCTTCCCATCACGGTCCCGCTGCTCGTGATCGTGATGGCCTCGCGCATCGCCATGACGGATCTGCGCGGCGCCGGCATCTTTGTCACCTCGACGTTTCTGATCTATGGTCTGCGCACGTTCGTCATTCAAGCGCGCCAGGCTGCGGCCAATCATCGCTTGCGCCGTAGTGAAGACCGCTTCCACCTGCTGTTTGCCCAGCATCCGCACCCCATGTTCGTCTACCAGACCCATTCTCTGCGAATTTTGGAAGTGAATCAGGCGGCGATCCAGAAGTACGGCTACTCCCGCGAGGAGTTCCTGGAAATGACCGTGCAGGACATCCGTCCGGAGGAAGACTTGCCGCGCTTTATCGAGCTCATCTCCGCGCGCTCGCCCAACGCGTATCTCGGCCAATGGCGCCACAAGACCCGTGACGGAAAGATCCTTCACGTGGACATCACCGCGCGCACGCTGCATTTTGAGGGCCACGAAGCCACGTTGGTCACTGCCACAGACATCACGGAACGTCGCGTCCTGGAAGAACAGCTCCGCCAATCACAGAAGATGGAAGCGGTTGGTACCCTGGCCGGAGGCGTGGCCCACGACTTTAACAACCTCTTGACCGTGATCAAGGGTTACGGGACCTTGTTGCAAGAGCAGCTGGATGGTTCGGAGAAGGGTCGAAACGAATTAGGAGAGATCCTGCAGGCGGCCGACCGGGCGTCCTCTCTCACCCGGCAATTGCTTGCCTTCAGCCGCCGCCAGATCCTCCGCACTGAAAGCGTGGACCTGAACACATTGGTGCTGAATTCGGTGCGCATGTTGGAGAGGCTGATAGGAGAGAACATCCGCGTGACCACACGCCTGTCACCGGACATCGGGCTGATCCAGGCGGACACCTCGCAGATCGACCAAGTGATCCTGAATCTCGCCGTGAATGCGCGCGACGCCATGCCCGCGGGCGGCGAGTTGATCTTTGAGACTTCTTGCATCGCAGCCCGGGATATCAGCCATCTCGAGCATCTTTCTCTTGCGGCGGATCATTACGTTTTGCTGCGGGTCACCGACACCGGCACCGGCATGGATCCTGCGACCAAGGCACATATCTTCGAACCCTTTTTCACCACCAAAGAACAGGGCAAAGGCACGGGATTGGGGCTGTCGACGGTCTACGGCATCGTCAAACAGAGCGACGGATTCATCTGGGTCGTGAGCGCGCCTGACAAGGGCACATCGTTCTTTATCTATCTGCCCCGGGTGGAAAAAGGACCGGAGGGCATGGTGCGGTTTGATGCACCGGCGCGCTGGGGCCGGTCTGTGCAGCAGACCATACTCCTGGTCGAAGATGAGTCCAGCCTGCGGCACCTGGCCCGCACCGTGCTTGCGGCCAAGGGATTCCGCGTCATTGAAGCCGCCGATGGTGCTCAGGCGCGCGGGGCCAGCGCCCGCCATATCGGTTCGATCGATCTGATGATCACGGACATCGTCATGCCCGGCATGAATGGTCATGACCTCGCAAGTGCGTTGTCGCACTCACGCCCCAACATGCGCGTCCTCTATATGACCGGCTACACCGAAGCGACAGCCGTAGGCAATGGCGTGAACCATGAGGAGTTTGATTTGTTGCAGAAGCCGTTCTCGCCGGCCACACTCCTGCGCAAGGTGTACGAAATGCTCGACCGCCAGATGCTCTCCACCGACCGCTGACCAAGGACCAGTACTGGTACGGCACTATTTGGATGGAGATTGATGCCATGGGTACAGCCCGGCTTCAGCCTGGCGAAAAGCCGTCCCAAAAAGAAACGCCGGGGCTTTAGCCCCGGCGCCGCACTTTTCAAGCCGGCTATTTCCGCCCCGCCAACTGCTCCTCCATCAACTTTGTGTGATCCGCCTTCTCGATACCGTGGACCTGTTTGTTGTACTCGTCGACCTTCGACGAATAATTCATGGAACAGAACTTCGGTCCGCACATGGAGCAGAACTTGGCATGCTTGTAATAGTCGTCCGCCAGCGTCTCATCGTGCATGGAGCGCGCCGTCTCCGGATCGAGGGAGAGTGCGAACTGTTTGTCCCAATCAAACGTGTAACGCGCAAAACTGATGGCGTCGTCGCGGTCCTGCGCGCCCGGGCGCTGCCGGGCCACATCGGCGGCGTGGGCCGCGATCTTGTACGCGATGATCCCGTCCTTCACGTCCTTCGCATTGGGCAGGCCCAGGTGTTCCTTGGGCGTCACATAGCAGAGCATGGCCGCGCCATGCCAGCCGATCATCGCCGCGCCGATGGCGCTGGTGATGTGGTCGTACCCCGGCGCAATGTCCGTGACCAGCGGCCCCAGCGTGTAGAACGGCGCCTCGTGGCACCATTCCACCTCTTTGTCCACCTGCTCTTTGATCTTGTGCAAGGGGACGTGGCCCGGGCCTTCGATCATGGTCTGCACGTCATGCTCCCAGGCTTTCGTAGTCAGTTCGCCCAGCGTCTTCAGTTCTGCGAACTGCGCGGCATCGCTGGCGTCCGCGATGCATCCCGGACGCAACCCGTCGCCGAGTGAATAGCTCACGTCATACTTCGCCAGGATCTTGGTGATCCGGTCGAAGTTCTCGTAGAGGAAGTTCTGGCGGTGATGATGCGCCATCCACTGCGCCAGGATGGCGCCGCCGCGGCTCACGATGCCGGTGATGCGCTTCGACACCATCGGCAGATACTGGATAAGCACGCCGGCATGGATGGTCATGTAGTCCACACCTTGCTCGGCCTGCTCTTCGATCACCTCCAGCATCACGTTGATGTCGAGATCTTCCACGCGCTTCACCCGCGAAATGGCCTCATAGATCGGCACCGTGCCGATCGGCACCGGCGAGTGCCGCAGGATGGCTTTGCGGATCTGAGGGATCTCTCCGCCCGTGGAAAGGTCCATCACCGTGTCCGCGCCGAAGTGCACTGCGGTGTGCAGCTTTTCCAGCTCCTCGTCGATGTTTGACGTGACCGCGGAGTTTCCGATGTTGGCGTTGATCTTGCACAAGGCGGCAACGCCGATGGCCATTGGCTCGAGTTCGGGATGGTTGATGTTCGCGGGAATGATCATCCGTCCGCGCGCCACTTCCTCACGGATGAGTTCAGCGGAAAGCTTCTCTCGCTGGGCCACAAACTGCATCTCTTCCGTGACCACGCCGCGCCGCGCGTAGTGCATCTGCGAGAAGTTTCCGTCACCTTGTTTGTCCGCTTCCTCGCGCCGGCGCGCGATCCACTCCGCACGCGGCTTGGGCACATCCACGCCCTGATACTTCGACTCCGGATGATGGGTCTTTGGATCGACGGCGGATGTGTGGCTGCCACTGCCGTTGCTGCTCATCGGTGGTTTCTCCTGCGGCATGGACTGTCGTGAATGTGATGATTATACGCCGCCACAAGATGTAGATTCGCGGTCGCCTTGACCGTGCAGAGTGCCCAGCGTACGATTTTCTTGAGGCACATTCATGTCGGCACAGCGCAATAAGTACTTGCAATTCGGTGCGGCCATCGCCATCATCGTGGTCACGCTCTCCTATCTCGCCTATACCGGAGTCGAGGAGAGCAAGAGCTATTACGTCACCATCGCCGAGTTGCGTCAACAGGGTGACAAGGCGCAAGAGAAGCGGTTGCGCGTGGCCGGCAACGTGCTGCCCGGCAGCATCAAGCGGCAAGGAACAACAGTGGAATTCGTGCTGGTCGAGAACGAAGAACATCTTCCTGTGATCTACAAAGGCACGGAAGCTCCTCCCGATACGTTCAAGGACGATTCCCAAGCCCTGGTCGAGGGCCGTTTCCAGTCGGACGGCGTGTTCCACGCCAATCACTTGCAGGCCAAGTGCGCCTCGAAATATGCGCCCAAGAAAGATGGAGAGGCGGAGTCTCCTGCCAAGACTTCAGCCGCGCCCTCTTCAACCTCCTCCACCTCCAAGAGCAAGTAATCTCCGGCCTTATTGTGTCGCGGCTTGGATTTCGTTGTGAACGGTCACTGACTTCTCAGTGCTCTCCGTGGCCTCTGCGTTCAAGGCTTTTGACTTTCCACGCAGGGTACAATTGTCCTTCCGAGGCGCGCCCTGAGCACCGCAACCAACCCGGCCATCTCGCTGCACGACATCACCAAACTTTTCGGACGCTTCGCCGCACTTCGCGGCGTTACCGCGGACTTCCGCCCCGGCACGTTGAGCGTCCTGCTGGGCGAGAACGGCGCGGGCAAGTCCACGCTGATGCGAATCGCCTGTGGCCTGGCTCAGCCCAGTTCCGGGTCCGTGACGTTGCACGGCACTCTCGGCTATATGGCCCACGCCACCATGCTCTATGACGAGCTGACCGGCATGGAGAATCTCAGCTACTTTGCCCAGCTGTACGGGCTGACGGATTCCGCATGCATCGCCGCCATAAGCGCTGTCGGGCTCGATCCCGCGCTGGCGCGCCATGTCCGCGATTACTCGCAAGGCATGCGCCAGCGTCTCTCCCTGGCGCGCGCGATCCTCAACGAACCGGAGATCCTTTTGCTCGATGAGCCCTTCTCCAACGTGGACATCGCCTCAACATCGCAAATGGCGAAGCTGCTCGGCGAGTTGCGCGACCGGGGCAAGACCCTGCTGGTGATCACGCATCAACCGGCGGCTCTGTCGAAGGTGGCGGATGAATACATCGTGCTGCGCGAAGGCCGCATCACCGAACGCTCCCGCACCTTGACCGAGGTGTGGGCATGACGCTCTGGGCCGCTACCCGCGCCAATCTGATCAAGGACCTTCGCCTCGAATGGCGCTCCAAGGATGCGCTCAACGCCACTGGCTTCTTTTCTCTGCTGGTGGTCGTGATCTTTAGCTTCTCTTTCGAACCCACGGCGGAGGAGGCGCGGCGCATCGCCGGCGGATTGATCTGGGTGGCGTTCCTGTTCGCCGCCATCATCGCCCTGAACCAGACCTGGGCCCGCGAACTGCGCCACCATGTGCTGGATGGCTACCGGCTCTCGCCCGCACCGGCCTCCGCGTTGTTTCTCGGCAAGGCGCTCGGCAATTTCATCTTCGTCGCCGCCGTGGAAGCGATCACCGCACCCCTGTTCATCATCTTCTATAACCTGCGCGCCGTCGGCGATGCATCACTTCTCATACTCGTCTTCCTGTTCGGCACCTGGGCGCTGGTGGTGAACGGCACGTTCTTTGCCGCGCTCTCCATCCGTACCCGCAATCGCGAGGTGATGCTCCCGTTGCTGCTGTTCCCCATTTCCGTGCCCGCGGTCCTGGCCATGGTGCAGGCCACCACATTCATCCTCACCGGAGACGACTCTCCACTGCTCTGGATCAAGCTGCTCATCGGCTACGACGTGATCTTCACCACGGCCGGCCTGCTGCTTTTCCCAACGGTTCTAAATGCTGAATGATTTCGCCGTAACTCTGCGTCCCGTCGGGTGTGGTGGCAGGCATCTTGCCTGCCACAGGTCTCACGGGTGATACACATCACAGACGCTTTGCCACAGCCCACCCGATTCTTGTATACAGAGACTTGAACATCCTATGAAAAACCTCTTGATCGCAGTCACCCTGGCGCTGCTGATCTTCGGCTTTTACCAGGCGATCTATGTGGCGCCCGAAGAAGCCACCATCTTCTACTACCACGTGCCCTCCGCCTGGACGGCGATGCTGCTCTTCTTCGCCAATTTCCTGGCCTCGATCGCGTACCTGATCTGGCGCAGCCCCAAGTCAGACGCGTGGGCCCTGGCGTTCGCCGAAGCCGGCGTCGTGTATTGCACCATCGTGCTGGTCACCGGCCCGCTCTGGGCGAAACCCGTGTGGGGCATCTGGTGGACCTGGGACGCGCGCCTTACCACCACGCTGGTCATGTGGCTGATCTACGTGGCGTATCTGATGTTGCGCCGGTTCTCCGAAGGCCAGCAGACGGCCACCATCGCCGCCGCGCTGGCGGTGTTCGGGTTCCTCGACGTGCCCATCGTGTACATGTCCATCCGCTGGTGGCGGACACAGCATCCCCAACCGGTGATCGGCGGCGGACAAGGTTCCGGTATCGCGCCGGAGATGAAATTTGCGCTGTTCGCCAATTGGGCCGCTTTCATGGCCATGGCGGCCATGACCTGCTGGTTCCGCTATCAGATCGCGCGCGCCGAGCAGGAGCAGGAACACGCGGCCGCGCTCGAATCCCTCAAGACCGTGGAGGTGCATTGATGCCCCGCAATCTCATTCTTGCCTACATCGCGACCTGGGCCATCCATGCCATGTACTTTTGCTTCCTGTGGCGGAAATACAAGCATTGCTCTGTGAGCCTTGAGCACTGAGCGACAACTGGGTATTGCTCATCAGTAGATCCTGAAGTCATTTCTTATCGGGGATTCAAACTTGGGGGGCGTCGATGCCGGGGTTCGAATACCACCTCGCGGCTCGATGCTCATTGCTTATGGCTCAAGGCTCAAAGCTGTCTCATCGTCCGTCTTGCTCTTGCTCCACCATCGGCAGCCGGGCCGCTCCCAGCAGGCCGGCGTCGCTGCCCAGCAGCGCGCGCGTCACGATCGTGGACTTCCCCTGCTGCAGCGGTTGGCTTTCCGGATTCGTCGCTTTGTAAACGAACGACCGCGCACGGATCGTTTCCATCATCTTCGGCGCGAACGCGTCCCATGCCGCCGAAACACCGCCGCCGATCACATACATCGGCAGGTTAAGCGCGTTGACGAACGCCGCGACCGCGATCCCCAGGGCCTCGCCTGCTTTTTCAAACACCTGCTGAGACGCTGCATCGCCATTCTTGGCGAGTTGAAAGATCTCCTGCGCGGAGAGATGCGGATCGGCCTGCAAAGCCCGGCTCAACGTGGAAGCGTCCTTTTCGACCACTGCTTCTCTTGCCATGCGCCGGATCGCCGTGGCCGAGGCATACTGCTCCACGCATCCATGATTGCCGCAGGGGCAGTGCACCCCATCGGGATACACCGTGTTGTGGCCCAGTTCTCCGGCCATGCCGGTCATGCCGTGCCAGATGTGGCCATCCAGCACGATCCCACCGCCCACGCCCGTCCCCAGCGTGTACATGCACATACTGTTCACGTCCCGGGCCGCGCCCATCCAGAACTCTCCCAGCGCGGCCGCATTGGCGTCATTCTCCAGAACGATGCGCGTGTGCAGACGGCGCTCGATCTCCTCACGCACCGGATAATCACCCCAACCGGGCAGGTTCGGCGATTCGCGCAACATGCCGGTGTGCATGTCGATGATGCCGGGCACGCCGATGCCAACGCCCACCAGCGTCGCGCGCTTCTGGCACTTGTCGCGCAGGGTCAGGATGGCATCGCACATCTCGCTGATCACCATGTCGCGGCCGCGCGCCACCGCCGTGTCGGTGGAGATCGTGTCCAGCACCGCGCCCTGTTCGTCCACTGCGGCGATGCGCAGGTTGGTGCCGCCCAGGTCCACGCCGATCGAGAAGTACGCCATGTCGGCACTACTCTACCAGAGCGGGCTAGATGAATAGGCGTTCCCGGTCCTCGGGATACGTCGGCTTGGGCGCGGCGAACACATAGATCTCTGCCGCAGCAAAGTTTAGCGTGGAGCAGATGAGAATGCTCAGCCCGTTCGCGGCTACCAACGGCCACCCCAACCCTCCCGCCAGCCAGCGCATCAGCAAGAGATTTCCCAGGATCGAGATCGTGCCGTTGGCCAGGTGGAAGCGAACCAGCCGTCGCCAGACGCCGCGGGTGGAGTGCTGCGTCCGCTCCCGCCAAGTCAACCGTTCATGCCAGGCAAAGTTGTGCAGCACCGCCATCTCCACCGCCAGGGCCGTGGCCGCCAGATAATTCATGTGCCTTGCCAGGACCGCAAGCGCCAGTAGCTGGACCAGCACGCCCAACGCACCCGCCGCGTTGAACTTCAGCCATCGCGCCAGCAGTCCGCCCCTCATGGCAGCCGCTCCTCCCGGTAAAGCTGGATCGTGTGCCGCACGGACGCATAGACCAGCACCATGCCCATGCCGAACGCCGCGATCATCCCGCCCACATCGAACAACTTGTATCGCTGGCCCAATACGCCGACCGAATCGTAGCCGCTGAACAGCGCCAGGTTGCCGATGGCGATCACGATCCGCAGTTCCGTTGGCCCGAATCCGGCATAGTCGAGATGGAAATCGCCGATGGTGTACGTAGCTAGATAGATCTCGATACACAGCATGAAATAAACGACCAGCAGCGCCGCCGCCACCGGCCACGAGAGATACCCGCTCAGCGCCATGCCGCCGAACAGGGCCGCCGTGCCGAACGCATCCACGATGTGGTCCACATAGAAACCGTATCTTGGACGAAGCCGCCGGCGGACGCGGGCCAGCGTCCCGTCTAGCGAATCGCCGAACCAGTTGACGGCCAGCCAGAAGATGACGAGCAGGAGTCCCAACCGATCCCAACGTGAATACCAGTAGCTGAGACCGGTGAAGATCATGGCCATGAATCCCAGCGCGGTGAGATGGTCGGAGCCGACCCAGGCCGGCATCCGCTCCGCCAGCCAAATTAGGAACCGTTTTTCCACGCCCGCCAACATGCTTTGCTGGATCCGTTTTGAAGGTCTGAACGTTAGAGTTGGAGTCGCCAATCTGCCCCCGAAGTGCGAAGTTTCGCGGACAGTGTGATGCCGGTGATGCATTCCGCACAATGCACTCAGCATGGATTGCGACTCAATTTGTAAGTGATTGCAGGAAGGGTAGTTAGCTGAGCAGATTCATGGCTTGGAGCGGCGCTATTTCTGGCATTTCGGGCAGTAGTGCATACCCCGGCCAGCCAATTCGATACGCTTGATGGGGGTCTTGCACACAAAACAGGGCTCGCCGGTCCTCAAGTACACCCGGTGACGCAGCTGGAAGAAGCCTTCGTCTCCGTCTGCGTCCACATAGTCAGACACAGACGATCCTCCCAGACGGATGGCTTCGTTCAAGACCTTGCGCAGGGATTTGTGCAGCCGCTTCAGTTCATCGCGTGAAAGTCGTCCCGCGTGCCTGCGCGGTCGGATGCCGGCGCGGAACAGTGATTCATCCGCATAGATGTTCCCCACTCCATGCAGCAGCTTCTGGTTGAGCAGTGCGGCTTTGATCGGCGTCTTGCGCCCGCGGAACAATGCGATGAACTCGTCCAGTCCCACGGTCAGCGGCTCGGTACCCGGGCCGGTGAATTCTTCGCGCACCACGCTCAACCGTCCGAACCGCCTCGGATCCACGAACCTTAACTCGCGACCCGACGCAAGCCGCGCAATGGCATGGGTGTGCGGCGCGATCGCCTCCTGCGGTGCAGACACCACCATCCGGCCGGTCATGCCCAGGTGAACGATCCAATGGCCCTTATCGCTCCGAGCGCCGCGGAGATCGAAGACAATGTGCTTCCCCACCCGCCGCACGCCTCGGATCTTCGCCCCTTCGAGCGCGCCGATGATCTCCTCCGGCAAGGACTTCAGCGGCTCCTTCTTTGGCCCCAGCCACACCGACTCGATCCGGTCCCCGGCCACACGCTTGTGCAGTCCATTGGCAACGGTCTCGACTTCGGGCAGCTCCGGCATACCGCCATTCTATCGTTCGGCCACGATTCGGGTTTTCATTGCTCCCGCCAGCACAAACCGTTACCATATTCAGGTTTGGGGACCGCGGCTTGCGGTCCCTCTTTTGCGTCGGCCCTGATATCCGCGCCGATAGCTGATCACGGAAAGCTGAAAGCCGGCATGAAGAGCAACACCGCGGTCATCGTGGGCGCCCAGTGGGGCGATGAAGGCAAGGGAAAGATCGTCGACGTTCTCAGCGAGAACTTCGACGCCGTGGCCCGCTACGCCGGCGGACACAACGCCGGCCACACCGTCATCATCAAGGGCAAGAAATTCGTCCTCCAGCTCATCCCCTGCGGCGTGCTGCGCGACGGCCGCACCAGCGTCATCGGCAACGGCGTGGTGCTCGACCCCTTTGCCTTCATGAAAGAAGTGAACAGCTTGAAAGCCATGGGGGTGAAGCTCGACGGGCACTTGTTCGTCAGCAACCGCGCCCAGGTGATCCTCCCCTACCATCGCATGATCGAACTGGCGGCGGAGAACGCGCCCGGACGGGTCAAGATCGGCACCACCTCGCGCGGCATCGGCCCCGCCTATGAAGACAAGATGAAGCGCAGCGGTTTGCGCGTGGTCGACCTGCTCAATAATGACCTGCTGCGCACCCACATCGAGAACGCCTGCAAGGAGAAGAACACCATCGCCCACGCGCTGTTCAACAGCGAGCCTCTTGATGCCGACAAGATGTATCGCGAGTATTGCGACATCGCCGAGCAGGTCGCGCCCTTTGTCACCGATACCGCGGCGTTATTGAATGGTGTGTTGCGCAAGGGTGGCTCAGTGATGTTCGAAGGCGCGCAAGGCACCATGCTCGACATCGACCACGGCACCTACCCGTTCGTGACCTCTTCCAGCGCGACCTCCGGCGGCGCGGTCACCGGCACCGGCGTGCCGCCCACGGCCATCAAACACGTGATCGGCGTGACCAAGGCCTATTGCACCCGGGTCGGCGGCGGCCCCTTCCCTTCGGAGATCCACGATGCCATCGGCGAAGAGTTGCGCAAGCGCGGCAACGAATATGGCGCCGTTACCGGACGCCCGCGGCGCTGTGGTTGGGTGGATCTGCCACTGCTCCGTTATGCGCGGATGATCAACGGCATCGACTGGTGGGTGGTCACCAAGCTCGACGTGCTCGACCAGCTCGCCGAGATACCCGTCTGTGTCAGCTACAAGGTCAACGGCAAGAAAACAGAGCACGTTCCCGCGGACGCCGGCAGTATGGACAAGATCGAATGTGTGTTCGAGAAGATGCCGGGCTGGCAGAAGTCCACCGAAGGCGTCACGGAATTCGACAAATTGCCCGGGAAAGCCCAGACCTATCTTCAGTTCATGGAGAAAGAGACCGGCGCCCGCATCGGCATGGTCTCCACCGGCCCTGACCGCGATCAGACCATCATGATGGACTCCTTCAAGCCCGCCGTCGGGATGTAGCAAGAATTGTGTGGCACAGCCGTCCCCGGCTGTGCAATCGTTCTCTTACGTGGCCCGGATCAAGCCAGGAGGCATTCCCATAACCAGCGAATCACCGGGCCTCGTCCGCGCCCTCGGTCGCTGGACCCTTGCCGGGCTCGTTTTCAATGTCATGCTTGGCGGCTCGATCTTCGGCCTGCCCGGCAATATCGCCGCGCTGCTCGGCTCACTCAGTCCCATCGCATATTTCCTTGCCGGCCTTGGTATCGCGGTGATCATCGTCTGTTTCGCCGAGGTTGCTTCCTACTTTCATTCCTCCGGCGGCCAGTATCTATATGTGCGCGAGGCCTTTGGGCGATTTCCCGGTATCTGGATGGCCTGGCTGTTCCTGCTTGTGCGCATCACCGCCGCGGCCGCTAACGCCAATCTATTTTCTGACTATCTGGCGCAAGTCTGGAAGCCCGCCGCGGACCCTCGCATCCATGTCGCCGTACTCACGTTCTTGATCGGCGGCCTGGCCGCGGTCAACGTGCGTGGCGTGACCGCCGGCGCGAGCCTCAGCAACGTGTTCGCCGTCACTAAACTCGTGCCCCTCACTTTGTTCGTGTTTGCCGGCGGCTGGTTCCTGGCCACGCATACCTCTCTCGTTCATCCTGCGGCCGCACCCTCGCTTGACCAGTGGACCGAGGCGCTCCTGCTCCTGGTCTACGCCTATGGTGGGTTCGAAGCCGCGCTGGTTCCCATGGCGGAGGCCAAAGATCCCAAGCGTGACGCGCCGTTCGCGCTTTTTGTGGGGCTGGGCGCGTGCATCGCCACCTACGCCGCCGTGCAGTGGGTGGTGATCTACACGCTGCCCGATGCCGCCGGGCACAAGACTCCGATGGCGGCGGCCGCCAACGTTTTTCTCGGACCGATCGGCGCGGCCATCATCACCACCGGCGCGCTCGTCTCCATCTATGGCTATATGTCTTCGAACATCCTTAACGCGCCACGCATGATCTACGCGCTGGCGGAACAGAAAGACCTGCCGTCGCCCTTGGGTCACGTCCACCCCACGTTCCGAACGCCGTGGGTCGCGATCCTCGTGTTCGCCGGCGTGGTCTGGCTGTTCGCCATGGCCGGAGATTTCCGCTGGAATGCCATCATCTCCGGCGTCACCCGGCTATTGGGCTATGCCGCCGTCTGCGGCGCGGTGTTCGTCTTCCGCCGCCGCCCGGCGATGCGACCCGCGTTGCGCATCCCCGGCGCGCCCCTTTGCGCCTTGCTCGGGATCGCCATGTGCGCCGCCCTTTCTCTGCGCATGGGTCGGTTCGAGTTCCTGCTGATGCTCTTGACCGCGGCCCTGGCGGCGGGTACTTGGATCTGGGCCGTGTGGCGCAAGTCACAGTCGTAGGTTGCCGTGCCGCCTATAATGTCGCTCATCAAGACCTATGCCTTCGAACCCACCGCTGACCCCGGCCGTTTTCACCGATCCGGCGCATGACATCCTGCGCTCCGAGCGCCAGCCGCTCGACTCTATCTTCCGTCCACAGAGTGTGGCCGTGGTCGGCGCCTCCGAACGCGAAGCCAGCGTGGGCCGCACCGTGCTTGCTAACCTGATCAACGGAGTTTTCACTGGCATAGTCTTTGCGGTGAATCCGAATCGCAAGGAAGTCCTGGGTGTTCCGTCCTTTCCAAGTGTCTCGGCCATTCCGCAACGCGTGGACCTGGCCGTGATCGTCACACCCGCCGTGACTGTACCCGAGGTGATGCGCGACTGTGTGGCGGCCCATGTCGGTGGCGCCATCATCATTTCTGCCGGGTTCAAGGAAGTAGGCGCAGCCGGGGCCGCGCTGGAGAAAAAGATACTTGAGATCGTCCGCCCCGCCGGCTTTCGCGTGATCGGGCCCAACTGTCTTGGTGTGATGAGCCCCAACGCCGGCCTGAATGCCACTTTCGCCGCGGAGATGCCGCTTCCCGGCAATGTCGCGTTTCTTTCGCAAAGCGGTGCGCTGTGCACCGCCATCCTCGATCGCAGCAAAGAGGAGAACATCGGCTTCAGCGCGTTCATCTCCACCGGCTCCATGCTCGACGTGACCTGGGGTGACCTGCTCTATTACTTCGGCGACGACCCCGCCACCCGCTGCCTCCTCATCTACATGGAGAGCGTGGGCAACGCCGGCGCATTCCTCAGCGCCGCGCGCGAGGTCGCACTGAAGAAACCTATCATCGTCATCAAGCCGGGACGCACCTCCGCCGCCGCCAAAGCCGCCGCTTCCCATACGGGCTCGCTCACCGGCAGTGATGATGTGCTTGACGCCGCCTTCCGCCGCTGCGGCGTTCTGCGCGTGGACACGATCCGGCGTGGACGGTATGCTGGCCATCCTCGCGCCCCAGGGCATGACCGCGCCGGAAGAGTCCGCGCGCGCCATCGCGCCTTTTTCCGACGGCATTAAACCCATCCTCGCCAGTTTCATGGGCGGGCCTGCCATGCGCGGCGCCGAGGCCGTCTTCCACCAGGCGAATATCCCCAACTTCGTCTATCCCGATAGCGCCGTAAAGTGTTTCAACTTCATGTGGCAATACAGCTTCCGCCTGGGTGCGCTCTATGAGACGCCGCGCTTCTCCGATGTGAGCGAGCATGCGCCGGACCGCACCGCCGCCGAGGAGTTGATCCAGCACATGCTGGACCGTGACCGCACCATCATGACGGAAGTGGAGTCGAAGCGCCTGCTGGCGGCCTATGGCATCCCCACGGTGCCCACCGAAGTCGCTGCGACGGACGACGAAGCCGCGCACATCGCCGAGCGCATGGGCTTCCCCGTGGTCCTCAAGCTGCACTCGGAGACCATCACGCACAAGTCGGATGTCGGCGGCGTCATGCTGAACCTCGCCTCAGCGAATGATGTGCGCGCCGCCTTCAGTCGCATCCGTGAATCGGTCTCCACGAAAGCCGGGGCCGATCACTTTCTCGGCGTGGCCGTGCAGCCGATGGTGAAGATGAGCGGCTATGAATTGATCCTGGGCAGCAGTGTGGATGCGCAATTCGGCCCGGTCTTGTTGTTCGGCTCCGGCGGGAAACTGGTGGAAGTGTTTCAGGACCGCGCACTCGGCCTGCCACCGCTTAACTCCACGTTGGCCCGGCGATTGATAGAGCGCACGCGAATCTTCACTGCCTTGAAAGGTGTCCGTGGCGAAAAGCCAGTGGACCTGGCCGCGCTCGAGTCACTGCTCGTCCGCTTCAGTTATCTGATCGCTGAACAGCCTTGGATCAAAGAGTTGGACATTAACCCGCTCCTGGCTTCTTCCGATTCTCTGATCGCGCTCGATGCCCGTGTCGTTTTGCATCCATCGGGGACTCCTGAGGCCCGGCTTTCCTGGCCCGCGATCCGTCCATATCCCGCACGCTACGAGTCCCGGTTCACCGCGAGGGATGGCTCGATCATCGAGTTCCGCCCGGTGCGCCCGGAGGACGAGCCCCGGCTGGTGGACTTCCACAGCAAGCTCAGTCAGCGCAGCGTGTATCTGCGCTGGTATCAGCCACTCGCGCTGGAGGAGCGGGTCGCGCATGAGCGCCTGGCCCGCATCTGTCATATTGATTACGACCGCGAGATGGCGCTGATCGCCGAGCAGGGCGGTGAGATCCTGGCCATCGGCCGCGTCAGCAAGCGACACGGCGGCAATCAGGGCCGCGTGACCCTGTTGATCCGCGACGAATATCAGCGTCGCGGCTTGGGCCGCGCATTGCTTGAGCGGTTGCTGGCCTTCGCTCGCGATGAAAAGCTGCGGACGGTCACGGCGGACATCCTGCCCGAGAATATCGAGATGCAGGGGCTGGCCAAGTCGGTGGGCTTCCGCTTGCAGCCATCGCAGAACGGTGGCCTCATCACCGCCGTTCTTGATCTCGCTTGAAGATCCCGTCCGGTGGCGGATTACAATCTGCGTGAGGACCGGGTCTTTTAATCTGCAATTTTCAAATCTCAGATCTACAATGCCATGCTTCCCTTCAAGCTGGTCTACAGCGACGATTACTTCCTGCCCATCGGCGTCCATGTCTTCCCCGCCGCCAAGTACCGCCTTGTCCATGAACGGCTCTTACAGACCGGTCTTGCCGAGACTGGAGATTTCGTTGCACCCAAGCCCGCCACGGACGATGACATCCGTCTGGTCCACACGCAAGAATATGTCTACAAATTACTGACCGGAACGCTGAGCCCGAAAGAAGAGATGTTGCTGGAAATCCCCTATTCTCCGGAATTGGTCCGGGCATTCTGGCTGTCCGCGGGTGGTTCGATCCTCGCGGCGGACTTGGCGCTTCGGGACAAGGCAGCCTTCAACATCGGCGGCGGTTTTCATCATGCGTATCCGGACCACGGGGAGGGATTCTGCATGATCCACGATGTCGCTGTGGCCATCCGTCGCCTGCAAGAGGATGGCAAGATACGCCGCGCCATGACCGTGGATTGCGATGTCCATCAAGGCAACGGTACGGCTGCGATCTTCCCACCAAAGAAAACAGGCGCGAATCGCCTGCCCTCAGCACAGCCTGGTGTCGCACCGGATACTGACGAGCAGTCCGTCTTCACTATCTCGCTTCATCAGGCCAACAACTACCCGGCCTATAAGCCTCCATCCAGCATCGACGTCAACTTGCCCGACGGCACCGACGACGCGACCTATCTGAAATGGCTGGATAACGCGCTCAGCTCCGGCCTGCGCCAGTTCGCGCCCGACCTGCTCTGTTATATCGCCGGCGCGGATCCGTATCGCGAGGACCAGCTCGGCGGCCTGGCGATGACCATCGAAGGATTGAAGAAGCGCGACGAACTGGTGTTCCGTGTGGCCCGGGCGCACGGCATTCCGGTGATGGTCACGTATGCCGGCGGTTACGCCCGCAATACCGATGACACGGTCACCATCCACTGCAACACGGTCGCGGCAGCAAAGGAGATATTTTCTTAGACGCTCAGATCAAGCTCCGCCGCCAAGAACTGCTTCACGCCCTCGCGTCCGGTCAATTCCAGACTGAGCGAACTGTGGTCTTCGCCGATCTTCAGTGAAAAAGACAGGAACGGACAGCAGATCCCTTCCAGGTAGGCGAACTCCGCCACCTGTTTCACGGCGGCTTCACTCGGCTCAAAGTCGAACGCATACCCGTGGCTGGTCTCACGCACCTTCGCGGCCGCCAGCCAGTCCCGCAGCTCCCGGTAGTGGGTTTTCTGCTCCGGAGTGAATGCGCTGAAGCGGCAGACGAACGGCGCGGATTGGCCCTGTGAGGTCATGACCTGAGGTTACGCCGATTGGATGCGGCAGCATCACGGAAAGCTCTGGATTTTAGATACACTACTCCCGGTCCCTCCATGCGCATCCGCCTGCTCCGCCACGCCACGCTGGTCGTCGAATGTGACGGCAAACGCATCCTCGTCGATCCCATGCTTTCCGATGCCGGCGCCATGCCGCCCATCGAGAACTCACCCGACCCACGCGACAACCCGCTGGTGCCGCTGCCCATGCCGATGGGTGACGCCTTACGTGACGTGGCCGCTGTTCTTATCACGCACTTGCACCGCGACCACTTCGATGACGCCGCGGCCATGACGCTGCGCAAACACTTGCCCATACTTTGCCAGCCGGAAGATGCTGCACGCCTGCGCCAACACGGATTTTCAGACGTGCGTCCGATCGAGACCGCCATCTTCTGGGCGAACATCGAGATCACCCGCACTGGCGCCGAGCATGGCACCGGAGAGATCGGCAGGGCCATGGCCCCTGTCTCCGGCTACGTACTTCGCGCCATCAATCGTGAGGAACCCACCCTTTACATCGCCGGCGACACCATCTGGTGCACCGCCGTGAGCGATGCTCTCACCCTACACAAACCACAGGTTATTGTGGTGAACGCCGGCGCCGCACGTTTCAACGAGGGCGACCCCATCACCATGACCGGAGACGACGTGGTCGACGTCTGCCAGGCCGCGCCCGATGCCAAGATCATCGCCGTGCACATGGATGCCATCAATCACTGCGGCCTCACCCGCAAGGGCCTGCGCGACCATCTGAAAGACATCCACGTTAACGATCAGGTGCTGATCCCCGCCGACGGCGAAGAACTCGCACTCTAGACTGCTAAAATGGAAGTTTAGGCTTCCTTCATGTTCGACAACCTTACAGACAAACTCCAGCGCGCCTTCAAGAACCTGCGCGGCCAGGGCACGCTCTCCGAAGAGAACATCGGCGAGGCCCTGAAAGAGATCCGTCTCGCGCTCCTCGAGGCGGACGTCAACTTCAAGGTCGTCAAGCAGCTCACCGACCACATCCGGGAGAAGGCCGTTGGCCAGGAAGTACTCACCGCGCTCTCGCCCACCGAGCAGGTCATTAAGATCATGCGCGATGAGCTGGTCGAGATCCTGGGCAAGGACACGGCCAAGCTCCGTCTCGCGTCGCAGCCGCCCACCATCATCCTCATGGCCGGATTGCAGGGTTCCGGCAAGACCACAAGTTCCGGCAAATTGGCAGCCTGGCTCAAAAAGGGCGGACATCGCCCCATGCTCGTCTCCGTCGACGTCTACCGCCCGGCCGCACGTCAGCAGCTGAAGATCGTTGCCGAAGCCATCAAGTCGAACATCTATGAAGGCCAGGTCGCTGCCGAAGGCGCGGGTACCGCCGAGGTCGAGCGACTGGCGAAAGAGGCGCGCCGTGAGGCGGTGATGAACGGCTGTGACGTGCTCATCGTGGACACCGCCGGCCGGCTCCACATCGACGACCAACTCATGGCGGAGATGCAGTTGCTGAAAAAACTGCTTAATCCGCAGGAGATCCTCTTCGTCGCTGACGCCATGACCGGACAGGACGCCGTCAGATCCGCCGATGAGTTCCACAAAGCCCTTGGCATTACCGGAGTCCTCCTCACCAAGATGGACGGCGACGCTCGCGGAGGCGCAGCGCTCTCCATCCGCAACGTCACCGGCCAGCCCATCAAGTTCATCGGTGTGGGCGAGAAATACGATGCGCTCGAGCCCTTTCATCCCGACCGCATCGTCAGCCGCATCCTCGGCATGGGTGACATTCTCTCTCTTATCGAAAAAGCCGAGGAGAACGTGGATAAGCAGAAGTCGCAGGACTTCGCCGTCAAGGCGCTCTCCGGCGACGGCTTCTCGCTCGGCGACTTCCGTGAACAACTCCGCCAGGTGCGCAAGATGGGCTCTCTGCAAAGCATCATGGGGATGATGCCCAAGATCGGCCCCTTCGCCCAGATGCAGAATATGGCGGACAAAGTGGACGAGAAAGAGTTCCACCGCGTCGAAGCCATCATCAACTCCATGACGCAGCACGAGCGCGACCATCATGAGGTCATCAACGGCAGCCGGCGCAAGCGCATCGCCCGCGGCTCCGGCACCAGCGTGCAGGAAGTGAATCAGCTCCTGCGCCAGTACGTGCAGATGAAAAAGATGTTCAAAGACCTTGGCCGCGGCGGCTCCAGCAAGATGATGCGCCGCATGATGGGCATGAAATTCTAAGGGCGGTTATTCGTTCCAGACTTCTCGCTCCTCGATTTTCCTGGATTGTTGACGTGGAATCCTGATTTCAGCTTTTGGATTGGGATTCTGATTTTGGTTGGGACACTGATTTTGGTTGGGACACTGATTTTGGTTGTGATCTTGATTTTGGCTAACAGCTAAAGGCTAAAAGCTAACAGCTGCCTCTCTATGAAATGGCGCGGCTTATCCACGGACTCGGCGGAGCATCAGGCTCCCATCACCAGCTTGCGGGACAAGCTGTTGGAGATCCGTGCCGGCATCGCCGAATATGTCCGCCCGGAGAATCAGGCGATCAATGACCGGGTGGTGGAGGAACTGCGCGCGGCGGGGATGGCCTCGCGGATCCTACCGGTCGGCGCCAAAGCGCCGGAGTTCATCCTGCCGGATCAGAACGGAAAGGCGGTTTCCTCGACTGACCTTTTGGCCAAAGGTCCACTGGTCGTGGATTTCTTTCGCGGACGCTGGTGCCCGTTTTGCATGACTGAACTGGAAGCTTGGCGCGATGCTGCTCCAATAACGGACGCTGTCGGCGCTTCAGTCGTCGCCATCTCGCCGCAGCAGGTGCGCCACAACTTTTTCGCCGCCGACCAGCACAAGCTGCGTTTCCCGGTGCTCTGCGACCAGGGCAACGCCGTCGCGCGTGCGTTCGGCCTGGCCTACGATGTGCCGGAGTATCAGAAGTCGCTCTACAAGACGGTATTCGTCAACCTCGAACACCTGAATGGAATGAAATACGAGGAGTGGTCGCTTCCCTTGCCGGCCACCTATGTGATCGCTAGTGACGGGACCGTGCTCTACGCCTGGGCCAGTCCGGATTACAAACACCGCGCCGAACCCTCAGAAGCGTTGTCCTGTTTGCCGCGCTAACTCTTGCACAGCGCCGCGCCGCCCACGATCATCAGTATCCCAACGACCCGCCCTGCGGATAATGATTGCTGTTGCGCCCCGAACGCACCGAAATGTTCCGCCACTACCAGCGCCACCATCTGACCCAGGATCACCGCGCCGAACAGCGCCGCCGGACTCACTCTCGGTACCAGCACGATGAGAGTCGCGATGTAGAACGCGCCCAGAAGCCCTCCCGTGTACGCCCACCATGGCGCATCCACAAACGCGGCGCGCGCCGGCAACGGTTGGCGCTGGGCCACCGTGAGTATCAGCAATCCCGCTGTGCCGACCGCAAAACTGATCACCGCCGCCCACCAGAAATTTCCCGCGTAGTGGTTGAGCCGGGCATTGATCAGCGCCTGGAGTCCAACCCCGGCGCCCACCAGCAACGCCAGGATGAGCATGATCACCTGTGGATTCATACCCGGAAAGATACACCATCCTTGTGCTTCACTTTTTCGCTAAGTTCCTGCATAATATTAGTTTGCACCTCCCTGCTGGCTTCCATTAGAGCGGGGGTGTCGTCCCCGGCTTGTCCTGTTGATTCAGGCAATAGTTTCCGGAACTACAACAAAAGGAATCACTTATCGTGTTAACGATCCGATTGGCGCGCATGGGTGCGCGCAAAAAGCCGTTTTACCGTGTTGTGGTCATTGACAAAGAGCGGGCCCGCAACGGCCGTTCGGTCGAAGTCGTGGGTACGTATAACCCAACCACCTCTCCGGCCACTGTTGAGCTGAAAAAAGACCGCATCGACCACTGGGTGAAGAATGGCGCGCAGCTTTCCGAGCGCGTACAGAAACTGGTCACCAAGGCCGGCGCCTAGCCCGAGTCATGGGACGATGAGCGAGACCGCCGCCAACCAGACTGCCGCGCCCAAGCCCGACCTTCGCCTGCTCATGGAGCAGGTGGTGAAGCTTTTGGTCGAGCGGCCGGACGAGGTCAAGCTGGACACGGAGGACGACAACGGCGAGACCGTTTTCTACCTCAAGGTGGCGCCGCAGGACCTGGGTCGCGTGATCGGCAAGCAGGGACGCACAGCGCGTTCGCTGCGCGCATTGCTGGAAGCCGCCGGCGAGCGCCAGAATCTGCGCTGCGATCTTGAGATCCTGGAAGAGGACGAGGAGTGACCCACGTACCGTGACGGAATACGTCACCATCGCGCGTGTGGCCCGGACGCAGGGCCGGCGTGGCGAGGTCGCGGCAGACATCCTCACCGACTTCCCGGAAAAGTTCGCGGAGCGCAAACGGCTGTTCGCGCAGGCAAAGTCGGGCGAGCGTCGCGAGCTGCAGGTCGAGGATCACTGGCCGCACAAGGGCCGAATGGTTTTGAAGTTCGCCGGGTTCGATAGTATCGGCGAGGCGGAAGCGCTGATCGGTTGCGAATTGCAACTCCCGATCGCCGAACGGGCGAGTCTTGAAGCCGGCGCGTATTTTGTGAGCGACCTGGTGGGCTGCCGGCTCTGCGACGGCGGCAAAGAGATCGGCATGATCGAGAGCCTGGATTTCAGCTCCGGCGACGCGCCGAATCTGAAGGTGAAGTCCGGGGAAAAAGAATATTTGATTCCCTTCGCGGAGCAGTACCTTCGCAACGTGGATACAAGCAGCAAGCGCATCGAGATGGAACTGCCCTCTGGGTTGTTGGATCTGGATGCGCCGCTGACGGAATCAGAAAAGAAGAAGCAACGCGGGGAATGATGATGCAATTCGATCTCATCACCATCTTCCCGGAATTCTTTCGCGGCCCGCTGGATCACGGCATCGTCCGCCGGGCGCAGGAAGCGAAGTTGGTGAAGATCGGAGTGCACGACCTGCGGGCCTTCACCCACGACCGCCACAAGACAGTCGATGACAGGCCGTTCGGCGGCGGCGAAGGCATGGTGCTTAAGCCGGAACCGATCTTCGAGTGTCTGGAGTCGCTCGGCGTCGTGGAAAAAGCGACACGGGACACCAAGCGGGAAACGGTCATCCTGCTGTCAGCCCAGGGCCGCATGTTCGACCAGGACATGGCTTCAGAACTGGCGCAGAGGGAGCGTCTGGTCCTTCTCTGCGGCCGCTATGAAGGTGTGGACGAGCGAGTGAGCGAATTTTTAGCGGACCGCGAAGTCTCGGTCGGTGATTTTGTTCTGAGCGGCGGAGAGTTGGGCGCCGCGCTGATCGTGGATGCTGTCACCCGGCTGCTGCCGGGAGCGCTGGGGAATGAGGCCAGCGCGCGGCAGGAAAGTTTTACGGCGCGGGAAGCGGCGCCGGCAGTAGGTGTGCCAAGTTCCACGTGCGGTTCCGGCGGATTGCTGGATTATCCGCACTACACCCGGCCCGCGGAGTTTCGCGGCATGGCCGTGCCGGAGATCTTGAGTTCCGGTGATCACGCTCAGATCCGCCGCTGGCGGCGCGAAAAAGCGCTGGAAAAGACGTTGCGCAATCGCCCCGACCTGCTGGAGCAGGTGGAGCTGAGCGAAGAAGATAAGAATTGCATCGCCCGCATCCGGGCGAAAAAGAATTGAGACGCGCCTGAGGCGCGAGAAGGAAGAACCCATGTCGATCCATCCTGTGATGGCCAAGCTGGCCGCCAAGATCAACCGCACCGACCTGCCTCCGATGCAGACCGGCGACACCGTCCGCATCCACGTGAAGATCAAGGAAGGCGACAAAGAGCGAGTGCAGGCCTTTGAAGGCACCCTGATCAAGCAACGCCACGGCGCTCAGGGCACGTTCACCGTCCGCAAGGTCAGCTTCGGCCAGGGCGTGGAGCGCATCTTCCCCTACAACTGCAAGGTCATCGATAAGATCGAGGTCGTGCGCTCCAATCAAGTGCGCCGCGCACGCTTGTTCTATCTGCGTGGATTGAAGGGCAAAGCCGCTCGCCTGCGCGAGGTCGATGTTCCGCGTCCGGAAGCGGCTGTCACGGCCCGGTAAGTTCGAAGTGTGGCACAGCCGCCCTCGGCTGTGCCGCCGTTTCCAGAATCCTTGATCCGCGTGGCTCAGGCGCTAGCCCTGAGCGAAGTCGAATGGGTCCCGCCGGCTGCGGCGTGGGCATCTTGCTCACGCCGCATTTGTTTTCAGATCCTGATGTGACCCGTTTTCCACAGCCTCTCCTGCGGAAGTGCAACCCGTCCTGATGGACGTGCCTCCGCATCTCTCGCCTTCCGCGGAGAAGATGCGCCTGCTGAAATCGCTGCGCTGTACCCAGAAGTACGAGAAGCTCGCCTGGCGCTCCGGCGCGCGCCAGATCGCCGGGGTGGATGAGACCGGGCGTGGCTGTCTCTTCGGCCCCGTGGTCGCCGCGGCTGTCATCCTTGATCCGGACTACCGTATCCGCGGTCTGCGCGATTCCAAACTCATCACTGAGCCGGTGCGCGACCATCTCGCGGCCAAGATCCGCAAGCACGCGATCGCCATCGCACTCGCCGTGGTGGACGTCGAGATCATCGATGCCATCAACATTTACCAGGCCTCGAAGCTGGCGATGCAGCAGGCCGTGGCGCAGCTTTGGCCCGTGCCCGATCACCTGCTGGTGGACGCCATGACGCTCGACCATCCCTCCGCCGAGCAGCGCACGCCGCAGACACCGCTCATCCATGGAGACGCACTCAGCGTCTCCATCGCCGCGGCCTCCATCATCGCCAAGGTCGAGCGCGACCGCATGATGCGCGATTATTCCGCGCAGTATCCGCTGTACGACCTGGCCAACAACAAGGGGTATAGCGCGCCCAAGCACCTGGCCGCCTTGCGCGCGCACGGCCCCACGGCGCTGCATCGGCGGACGTTTGCGCCGGTGTGGAACGCGCTTCATCCGCAGGAAGCTCTCGCCTTCATGGCCGATGCTGCGGACCCCTCGAATCTTCACTCCGGACATTGATGCGACTGCTTGTAGTCACGGCCCACCCTGACGACGAAGCCGGCGGCTTCGGCGGCACGCTGCTGCATTACCGCGCGCGTGGCGCGGAGACCCACGTGATCTGCCTGACCGCAGGCACCGCGGCCACACACCGCGGCGGCGCGAAGTCAGACGCGGAACTTGCCGCCATGCGCCGCGCCGAGTTCGCGGCTTCGTGTGCGTTGCTCCAGGTATCACACGCCGAAGTGCTTGATTATCCTGACGGCGGCCTCGATCGCTGTGATTTCCACGCGGTCACCGCCGACCTGGTCCGCCGCATTCGCATTATTCGCCCGCACATTGTGCTCACTTTTGGCCCGGACGGCTCAGTCACCGGTCATCCCGACCACGGCATGGCTTCTCACTTCGCTTCCGCCGCGTTCCATTGGGCCGCACGTACCAATCGCTTTCCGGAGCAACTGGAGCGCGAAGACCTCACCCCGCATCGCGCGCAGAAGCTCTATTACCAGACCACGTCATTCACGCTTCCCGACCGCCAGCCGGTCTCGATGCCGCCGTCTTCGGCCATCATCGACATCGCGCCCTACTTCGAGACCAAAGTCGCCGCCTTCAAACGTCATACGTCGCAGGCGCCGCTCTTCCCTCTTTTTGAGAGCATGGTGCGGCGGCGTGGCCCGCGCGAGCGGTTCCTGCTCGCCGCCGCAGCCACACCGCGCGACATCACCATCGAGTCTGACTTGTTTGAAGGTGTGATGGACGGCTGATCAATCCACTATGAACATCTTCACACCCGTCTCGGTGCGCGAGCGGTGCGGCGCGACCTCATCGGCCACCAGGTAGCTCTCCCCGGCGCGCGTGACCTGGATCCGGCCGTCCTGCAATTCTGTGATCAGCTCGCCTTCCAGGACAAGCACCACATGGCCTTTGGCGCACCAATGGTCGGCCTCATAGCCGGCGGAATACTCCACCATGCGCATGCGGATGCCGCCGTTTTCCAAGGTGCGCCATGTCGCAACGCCGTTCGTGCCCGGATGCCTGGTCACGGGCAAGGACGCCCAGTCCACCACTTGGAAGGGGATGCTCTCGATCTTCATGGCCCGTGTCACCGCCTTTTCCACCACAGTCTACTCGAGTCACTGTGTTTACAATGGAAGGGATGACCCGGCGCGGCAGATTCATCACATTCGAAGGGCTTGACGGCTGCGGCAAGTCCACGCAAGTGAAGCGGCTGGCGACGACACTCATGCATGCCGGCTACGAGGTCGTCACCGCCCGCGAGCCCGGGACCACGGCCATCGGCGAGCGCGTGCGCGCCATCATCCTCGACTCGCGCACCAAAGGCATGGCGCCCATGACCGAAGTCGCACTCATGTTCTCGGCGCGCGCCCAGCTGGTGGCGGAGGTCGTGCGCCCGGCGGTCAAGGCCGGCAAGATCGTACTCTGCGACCGCCACACCGATTCCACCGAGGCCTATCAGGGCGGCGGACGCCAGCTCGGCAGCGACCTGGTGCGCCGTGTGCATAAGCTCATCCTCGGTGACCAGCAGCCCGACCTTACTTTGCTGCTGTTGAGCGATGCCGCAAGCGTGGAACGTGCCCGCCGGCGCAACGTCCGCAACGCGCATGCCGGTGACGAGAACCGCTTCGAGCTGGAGCAGGCCGAGTTCTTCGCCCGCGTGCGCCGCGCCTATCTCGCCATCGCCAAGCGCGAGCCCAAACGTGTCGCCAAGATCGACGCCGGGCGCAGCATCCCTGACGTCCATGAGGCCATCGTCAAGGCCGTCCACGAACGCCTGCACATGAAAATCTAGTTTCTCGTTTCTCGTTCCACAGTCTGTCCACGCACTTCATGGCCTTCGTGGTGAAAGCCTTTCACCGCTCCAGCGTCGCCACCATCGCGTCCAGTGAAACGTTGCGCAGCAGGTTGCGGCGCATCCCGCTCTCCACTTTGCCCAGACCGGCGGCCGCGCGCGTGATCCACTCGAAGTCCACGGTATCGGCCAACCGGCTGAGTTCGGCGGCGATGTCCGTGTTGCGCACCAGCTCCGGCGTGTTCGAGCGCAGGAAGAGCAGGTCCTCGAGCAGCGAATAGGCGGCGCGCAGCAAGGAGCCGGTCTTGTCCTTGCCTTCGCCGCCGCGGTAGGTCTCGGTCATGCGGAAGAGTTCGCCATGGTCCGCGGTCTCGACGGCGGAGTTAAGCAAAGTAAGTGCATCTTTGCGCGCCGCACTGTAAGCATCAAGGTCGAAGCCGCGGGCCTTGCCCACGGCGCCACCGGAGAGCCGCGCCACCAGTTGCCGCTGCTTCACGCCCCACTCCTTGCGTTGCCCGGCCAGGTCGCGCTCGATCTCCTCCAACGGCAGTGCGCCCAGCGTGAAGGTGACACAACGCGAGCGGATGGTCGCCAGCAATTCTCCTGGGTTTTCTGCCAGCAGGATCAGCGTGGCAAAGTCGGGCGGTTCCTCCAGCACCTTGAGTAGCGCGTTGGCCGCTTCCTTCATGAACTTGGCGGCGGTGAAGATGTAGACCCGTCGACGCGCGTCCGCAGGTTTGTAATACACAGTCTCGATCACGCGCCGCACCTGGCCGATCTTGATCAGCATCTGCGGCGGATCCGGCGGGACCACCATCACCTCAGGATGCGTCTGGATGAGGATGCGCGTTTCTTTCTTGTCGGTCTCCTTCAATCCCTCGCGCGCTTCCACTGCTTCCGCGAAGCGCGCGTCCAGATCACCCGCTTCGGCGATACGCGCGCAGTTGGAGCAGTGTCCGCAGTAGTCGGGCAGGCCGTCCACGACCTTGGGCTCAAGGCAGTTCATGGTCCGTGCCAGCATCAGGGCCAGCGTGTATTTTCCCGCGCCCTCGGGCCCGGCCAGGATCACCGCGTGCGGGAAGCGGTCGCGGATGAGCATCTCGCGCAGCCGCATGACCGTGTGTTCATTGCCGTGGAATTCGGAGAAGGACATCGGAATGATTGTAGATGAGGCGGATCCTTTCAGCTCCAAGCAAGAGGCCAAACCAAAAACCAACCGCGGATCAGATCGGATCAAATCCGATCAAGAATCTCTCACCGCAAAGGACGCAAAGGTTCGCCAAGGCCGACCCGTTCATTCATAAGCCGAGGTCTGAGCCCGCCTATGGCGGGCGGAATAACTTAGCCCAGGGCGGAAGCCCTGGGTAGGCGTCCCAACAGACCACGGAGCCCCTTCAGGGGCGGCACGAATTGTCAAAGAGCGCTTACCTCAGGGGCTAAAGCCCGGTATTTCTTTCCCGCGCATCGCAAGGTTGAAACCGTGCTGTACCCGGGAGAATCCGTCGTCGGTCGTCGGTCGTTGGTCGTCGGCGCAGGCCAAAACCAAAAATCTTTTCACCACAGAGGCACGGAGGACACGGAGGAAAACCCAAGCCTCATTTCAAATCAGAACCACCATGCCGGAGTCGCGCAGCGACGCCACCTAAGTGGCCCCGGACGTGGGTCCGGGGTAAGCATGCGCTAAAGATTCCGAGTCGGCTTGAGCCGACGGCACTTCCCGCTGCACCCCCTCCCCCCACCCCCATGCTAAAGATTTGAAAACAGGTGTTTTAGCGGGGAGGTACCGCGCAAAGATTAGAAAACAAGCGGCTTAGAGGTAAAGATTTCAAAACAAATGCTTTAGGTCATCCTGATTCGAGCTGCTGACATATCGGGGATATCCCCCACCCCCTCCCCCTGTTGTGCAAAATCAATGACTTACAGACGGGATATCCCCCTATCTCCCTGGATTCAGGAGAGTTAGGCGGGTGATATGCCGTTTGGCGCGGGTTTGGATATATTAACTTATTGTTATATTTACAAATATAATAGTATCATTAAATTTTTGGAGTGTCAAGGAAAAAGTGAGTGATGTTTCGGGCGCGGAAAGGGCAGGGCTGCCTTCATGGTTAGCAGCCTATCTGAAAGCCATCAT
>JACPNP010000068.1 GCA_016185365.1 Terriglobales bacterium | reverse complement strand
CAACCGCCCGGGGACCGTCTTGTACAATAGATGAATCCCATCCGGTGGTGAGCGCCCTGCGATGATCCATTTTCCCGTCCCCGAAGCCCTGACATTCGATGATGTGTTGTTGCTGCCCGGCATGTCTGACGTCGTACCGGCGAACGCGAACACGGCCACCCGGCTGACGCGCGCGATCCAGCTCAACATCCCCATCCTCAGCGCGGCCATGGACACCGTGACCGAATCGCGCCTGGCCATCGCTCTGGCGCAACAGGGCGGGCTGGGCGTGGTGCACCGCAACCTATCGCTCGAAGACCAAGCCAGCGAAGTGGACAAAGTAAAGCGCTCGGAGAGCGGCATGATCGTGGACCCGGTGACCATGTCGCCCGAAGAAAAGATCAGCGACGCGCTCGAGGTGATGCGCAAATACAAGATCAGCGGCGTCCCCATCACCAAGAACAAAAAGCTGGTGGGCATCCTGACCAACCGCGACCTGCGCTTCGAGACCCGCACCGATATCCCCATCAGCAAGGTGATGACCAAGGAGAACCTGATCACCGTGCCGGTGGGCACCACGCTCCAGGATGCGGAGCAGATCCTGCACAAGCACCGCGTGGAAAAGCTGCTGGTGGTGGATGACAAATATCACCTCAAAGGCCTGATCACCGTAAAAGACATTCAGAAGAAACTGCGGTATCCGGGCGCATGCAAGGACGACCACGGACGCCTACGCGTGGGCGCCGCCATCGGCGCGACCGGGGATTTCCTGGAACGCGCGCAGGAGATGGTGCGGAATAAGGCCGACGTGTTGGCCATCGACAGCGCCCACGGCCACACGACCCGCGTGCTCGACGCGGTGCGGCAGGTGAAAGCCAAGTTGCCCGACGTGCCGCTGCTGGCCGGCAACGTGGGCACCTATGACGGCGCACTGGCGCTGGTCAAGGCCGGAGCGGACGCCGTGAAAGTGGGCATCGGGCCGGGATCGATCTGCACCACGCGCATCGTGACCGGCGCGGGCGTACCCCAGATCACGGCGATCGCGGAAGCGTATCGCGCCTGCAAAGACGCGGACGTGCCGGTGATCGCCGATGGCGGCGTGAAGTTCAGTGGCGATGTGACCAAGGCTTTAGCGGCAGGCGCCAGCGTTGTGATGATCGGCTCTCTGTTCGCGGGCACGGAGGAGTCACCGGGCGAGACCATCCTGTATCAAGGCCGGACGTTCAAGGCCTACCGCGGGATGGGATCGTTGGCGGCGATGGCGCAGGGATCGAGCGAGCGTTATGCGCAGAGCCTGGACGGAGAGTCCTCCGCGGGGATCATCGACGAGAACGGTGATAACCAGAGGTCGAACCGGCTGGCCAAGCTTGTACCCGAAGGCATCGAGGGCCGCGTGCCCTATCGGGGCGCGCTCTCCGCCATGGTGGGGCAACTGGTGGGTGGACTGAAGAGCGGCATGGGCTATGTGGGCTGCCAGACCATCGCCGAGCTGCAGGAGAAGGCCAAATTCATCCGCATCAGCGGCGCGGGACTGCGCGAGAGCCATGTGCATGACGTGGTCATCACCCGCGAAGCGCCCAATTACCGGCTGGAATAAGACCCGACATTGACCCCTCTGAGCCACCGTCCTTCCGCGATCACGCTGGAGCCGCGCACGCTCTGGCTCTATTACTGGCTGCCGGCCTTCGCGTGGCTGGTCCTGGTGGCGCTGTTTTCCAATCAGCCCTTCGGCGCATTCAACACCGGGAATTGGCTGCGCCAGCTCTTTGATCTGCTTCACATCCAAATGAGCGAGGCCACCTTCCGGGTGGTCCATCACTTTGTCCGCAAGGGCGCGCACTTCTTTGCCTACGGGATCTTGAGCTGGCTATTATTCCGCGCCTTCCGCAAGACCGATACGGAGCAAAAGGCGTGGCGGTGGAAGTGGGCGCTGCTCGCGCTCGGGATCTGCTTGTTGACGGGCAGCGGCGATGAGTTGCATCAATCGTTCACGCCGGGACGCACCGGAAACTGGAAAGATGTGACCCTGGACATGATCGGCGCGGTGTTCTTTCAACTTGTGATGGTCTTCCTTGCGTTCCGCAAACCTTCAGTGCGCCACTGAAACTTTCGTCATCCGCCAGTACATCAGCATCATCAAGGCCGCGATCACAGCGAGCAAGGCTGAGATCAGGAGTGGTAGAGGCGCGCCGAACCGGTCCCAGAGATATCCCGTGGCCAGGCTGGAGAGCAGCAAGGTGAAGCTGGAGACGAAGTGATAGACACCGAGCGCGCGTCCCCGGGCCGCCGGCGCCACAGTCTCCGCGACCAGGGCGCGCAGCACCGGATTGGTGAGCGAATAGAAAAGCCCGTAGAAACCCATCATCATCCAGATCACAGTGGTCGATTGCGCCCTGGCGAACATGAAATAGGTGATGGCGTAGACGAGATATCCGCCAGCGGCCACCACTGGCTTGGGCAGGTGATCACTCAAGCGACCGGCGGGCCAGGAGGTAAGCGTGTACACGATATTGAATACCAGCCCCAACAACGGCGCGTATTCCACACCGATGCCCACCTGTTGCGCGCGGAGAACCAGGAACATGTCACTCGATGCGCCCAGTGAGAAGATGCCCACGGTGAACATCAGGAAATAGAACTTTCCCGGAATCAGCCGACTCGGGCTGGAGGGCCCTATGATCGAATCGCCTCCATCTTCTTCACTGTGTGGCCGGGCGACGGGCTGCGTGTCCGGAGGATGTGTTGCGGCGGCTTTGCCCCGGGTCTCGCGCGCGAACACCGCGACGATCACGACGCTGAGCAAGCCCGGCACGGCCGCGACCCAGAAAACGCCGCGCAAGCTCATGTGCAGCCAATAGACCAAGACCAGGGCGATGGTGGGGCCAACGATGGCGCCGGCGGTGTCCATGGATTGCATGAGGCCGAAGGCGGAGCCGAGTTTCTTGGGGTCCACCGATTCGGAGAGCATGACGTCGCGTGGCGCGCCGCGGATGCCTTTCGCGGTACGGTCAGCGAAGCGCACGAACAGGACCTGCCACCAGTCCGCGGTGATGGCCAACAAAGGCTTGGCCAGATTGGCGATCGCGTACCCGGCGATCACCAGCGGCTTACGGCGGGTAAAGCGGTCGGCAAGATATCCGGAAAATAGTTTGGTGGAGGCGGCGACGCTTTCCGCGATGCCTTCGATCAAACCCAACTGTGCTGGGCCCGCGCCAAGCGTGGTCAGAAAGGCCGGAAGGATCCAATAGGCCATCTCGGACGCGGTGTCATTGAGGAACGAGGTAAAGCCGAAGACATAGAGATTGCGTGAAGTGGAGGCCTTCGGGGTGTCCATGCGGTCGCTCACAACTATAGTCAGGGCGTGACGGCAAAACAAAAAGAGACGCGGCTGGCCGCGTCTCCTTCAAAGCTGAAGCGTTCTTTTACTTCTTGTCTTTGTCTTCCCCGGCCGCGGACTTATCGGCTGCTTCCAGCTGCTTGCGGGTCGCCTCGGTGCGCTTGGCACGGGCGTCAGCCGACTTCTTGCGCTTGGCGGCAATGAACTTCTCACTGCCCAGCAGCTCGATGTAGGCCTTGTCGCCGCCATCGCCCTTGCGGACGCCGGTGCGCACAATGCGCAGATAGCCGCCGTTGCGGTCGCCGAAGCGCGGGGCCACGGTCTCAAACAGCCGCTCCACCGCTTCCCGCGTCTGCAGGAAGGCGCCGGCCTGGCGGCGGGCATGGACGTCGCCACGCTTGCCCAGGGTGATCATTTTCTCCACGTGGGGACGCATGGCCTTGGCCTTGGTCACAGTGGTCTCCACACGCTCTTCGAGGAGGAGCGAAGTCACCAGGTTGCGCAGCAGCGCGCGCCGATGCTCGGTCTTCCGTCCCAGTTTCCATCCACCGATCCGATGACGCATATCCGTTGATCCTTTGCTGAAGACTTGAAAATCTTCGGACGCGGCCGGCGCACCGGCCGCGGTCCGGGAAAACTAGAGTTCGTCCTCGTCGTCGCCGAAGCCGGCGGGCGTGAAGGTCATGGGCTGCCCGCTCCCGGGCACCGCATTCCCCTGCTCGTCGATCTTCATGCCCAGGCTCAGACCCATGCTGTTGAGTATCTCCTTGATCTCATTCAACGACTTGCGGCCGAAGTTCTTGGTCTTGAGCATCTCCGACTCGGTCTTCTGCACCAGCTCGCCGATGGTCTGGATGTTGGCGTTCTTCAGGCAGTTGTAGCTGCGCACCGAAAGCTCCAGCTCCTCGACCGAGCGGTTCAGGTTCTCATTGCGAAGCTGGGGCTTCTCTTCGCCGGCGGTGGCGGCCTCGATCTCTTCCTCGAAGTTGATGAAGATGGTCATGTGGTCCTTCAGCAGCTTCGCGGCCAGGCCGATGGAATCGGCCGGGGAGACGGCGCCGTTGGTCCAGACTTCGAGCGTGAGCTTTTCGTAGTCCGTCATCTGGCCCAGACGGGCGGCCTCGACCGTATAGTTCACCTTGCGCACAGGCGAGTGGACCGAATCGATGGGGATGTATCCGATGCCCAGGTCCTCATCAAAGTTCTTGTCGGCGGTCTGATAGCCACGGCCGCGCTTGAGGCGCATTTCCATGTCCAGCTTGCCGCCTTCGCTGATGGTGGCGAGGTAGATGGTCTTATCGAGGATCTCGACGTCACCGTCGGCCTCGATCATGCCGGAGGTCACCACACCGGTCTGGTCGGTCTTCAGGTAGATGGCCTTGGGGCCGTCTCCGTTGAGCTTGAAGGGCACCTGCTTGAGGTTGAGGATGATGTCCGTGGCATCTTCCACCACGCCGGGGATGGATTGAAACTCGTGGGCGACGCCCTCGATCTTCACCGCCGTAACGGCCGCTCCCTCGATGGAGGAGAGCAGGACGCGGCGGAGCGAGTTCCCGATGGTGGTGCCGAATCCGCGCTCGAAGGGCTGAGCGTGGAATTTGCCGTAATTCGCGGTGAGCGTATCGGCATCGGAGGCAAGGCGCTTGGGCTTTTGAAAACCTTTCCAGAGCATGTGTGAGTCCTTTTCTGACGCGCCGCGCGATGCATTCTGCTGACCGGCCGCGCCGAAGGTGATTCCTTTCGGAGTGTTGGATATCGGACGGGGCGGACCCCGTCCGGAAACTTGTTACTTCGAATACAACTCGACGATGAGCTGCTCATTGACGGGGAGACTGATCTCCTCGCGCTTGGGCAGGGCGTTGACCGTGCCGCTGAGCTTATCGCGGTCGAGCGAGAGCCATCCGGGCAGCGTCTGGTGGCTGGAGAACTCCTGGGCCCCCTGGATCACCACCAGCTTGGAGGACTTGTCCTTCACGCTGATCTGATCGCCCACGCTGACCTGATAACTGGGGACGTTGACCTTGCGGCCGTTGACCCGGATGTGGCCGTGGCGCACGATCTGGCGGGCCTGACGGCGCGAGGTGGCGAAGCCGAGACGATAGGCGACGTTGTCGAGACGGCGCTCCAGCTGCTGCAGGAGGCGCTCACCGGTCACGCCCGTGGCGCGCGCGGCCTTCTCAAAATAGTTGCGGAACTGTTTCTCCAGCGTGAAGTAGATGCGCTTGGTCTTCTGCTTCTCGCGCAACTGCAGGCCATAGCCGACGATCTTGGCTTTGCGGTCCTTGCCATGCTGGCCGGG
Source organism: Terriglobales bacterium (assembly GCA_016185365.1). Classification (GTDB taxonomy): domain Bacteria; phylum Acidobacteriota; class Terriglobia; order Terriglobales; family Acidobacteriaceae; genus DSPA01. The sequence goes on along the minus strand of JACPNP010000068.1, from coordinate 6,419 downwards.
AGCGAAGTTGCGCTTCTCGATGGCGCACTTCTCGGTGAAACAGCGTTGTCCCTTGAGGAACAGTTTCATGCCTTCGCGGCGGCAAAGGCGGCAGACGGGTCCAGTGTAACGTGCCAAGGTCTTCTCTCCTGACTTCGGGTTGCGATCGGTTTACGGGCCTGGCGCCCTTCCTCCCGATCTGATGTTTGTCAACGGCGGGCCATGCCCGCGCTACCACGATGCAACTTACTTACACCCGGCGACGCTTGGGCGGACGGCAACCATTGTGCGGGATGGGCGTGACGTCGCGGATCATCTTCACGTCCAGACCGGCGGCGCCGAGGGCGCGGATCGCCGATTCGCGTCCCGAACCCGGGCCGGCCACGCGCACTTCCACGGAACGAAGCCCGTGATCGCGGGCCAGAGTGGCCGCATTGCTCGCCGCCTGCTGGGCCGCGAACGGCGTGCCCTTGCGGGAGCCGCGGAAGCCGAGCGAACCTGCGCTCTTCCAGCTGATGGTGTTCCCCTGCGGATCGGCAATGGTCACAATGGTGTTGTTGAATGTGGCCTGGATGTGCACGATGCCGAACGGGACATTCTTGCGCTCTTTGCGCTTGAACGTCTTGCCCGTCCGCTTGCCTTTTTTCTCCGCGCCTGTCGCTGCCGCGGCGCCTTCTTTTGCTTTCGCCATGTTTGGTTCTCTTCACTCTGCGGGCCGGACCCGCGAACAACCTGGATTTCCGGAGAATGCGTCCCGGTTATGTCTTGGCCGTCGCCTTCTTCTTGGTGGCCACGGTGCCCTTGCGCGGTCCCTTGCGGGTGCGCGCATTGGTGTGCGTGCGCTGTCCCCGGACCGGCAGCCCGCGGCGGTGACGATAGCCGCGGTAGGAGCCGATCTCGATCAGCCGCTTGATGTGCATGGAGATATCTTTGCGCAGGTCGCCTTCGACGGACGCGCCGGCCTCGATCTCCTGGCGGATATGGTTGACCTCTTCTTCGGTCAGGTCCTGGACCTTGCGCGTGGGGTCCACCTTGGCGGCGGCCAGAATGGTCTTCGCGCGCGTGGAGCCGATCCCGTAGATGTACTGCAGCGCGAACTCCACCCGTTTGTTGCGGGGCAGGTCGACGCCAGCGATACGTGCCATGTGCTTCTCCTAATCCTTAGTGCGCCTTAACCCTGGCGCTGCTTGTGCTTCGCGTTTTCGCAAATGACACGCACCACCCCACGGCGGTGGATGACCTTGCATTTGTCGCAGATCTTTTTTACCGATGCTCTGACTTTCATGGAACCATCTCCCGGCAAACCTTATTTATAGCGGTACACGATGCGTCCGCGGGTGAGGTCGTACGGGGAAAGCTCGACCGCGACCTTGTCGCCCGCGAGGATGCGAATGAAGTTCTTGCGCATGCGGCCGGAGACGTGCGCGAGCACCTGATGCTTGTTCTCCAGCTCCACCCGGAACATGGCGTTGGGTAACGGCTCCACCACCACGCCCATCACTTCAATCGCGTCTTCTTTGCTCATGAACCTCTTTTTTCGTTCTCGTTCTGCGCCGCCGGCCTGGCCGGAGGCGAAACCCTAATCCGCCGTCAAAACCACCGGCCCATCTTTTGTGATGGCCACACAGTGCTCGAAGTGCGCACTGAAGCTGCCATCCTCGGTCACCGCGGTCCACTGGTCGTCCAGGACACGCGCGCCGGGTCGTCCGACGTTCACCATGGGCTCGACCGCGAGCACCATGCCTTCCTTCAACTTCTGGCCGAAGCCGCGGACCCCGAAATTCGGCACCTGCGGATCTTCATGCAGCCGGGTGCCGATCCCGTGTCCGACAAACTCGCGGACCACGCTAAAGCCGTTCTTCTCCACCAGCTCCTGCACGGCGGCGCCGATGTCACCCACGGTGTTGCCGATGACCATCGTGCCGATCGCGCGTTCCAGCGACGCTTGCGTCACTTCCAGCAACTTTGCGTGCTCCGGCGCGATCTTGCCCACAGGCACGGTGATGGCGGCGTCGCCGAAATATCCATCCAGCACCACGCCGCAATCGATGGAGACGATGTCCCCTTCCTTCAGCACCCGCTTCTCATTCGGGATGCCGTGCACGATCTGGTCATTGACCGAGGTGCACAGGACACAGGGGTAGTCGTAATACCCTTTGAACGCCGGTTTGGCGCCCAACTCCTGGATCTTCTTCTCCGCGATCTTCTCCAGGTCCATGGTGCTGACCCCGGGAGCGACCGCCTGCTTCACCGCATTCAAGACCCGGCGGACGATGCGTCCGCTCTCGCGCATCTTGCGGATCTCGGTCTGCGATTTCACGATCACGCTCATACGCTTCAGCGGGCCGCCTCGATGGCCGTGATGGTCTGGGCGGTCACGGCTTCGCTGGCCTGCTCTCCATCGATGGAACGCAAACGGCCCTGCCGGCGATAGTATTCCGCCAGAGGCTTGGTCTGCTCCTCATAGCTCTTCAAACGGACGGTGATCGCCTCTTCGGTGTCATCCTTGCGGGTGACCAGCGCTGCGCCGCAGTCGTCGCACACATCGGCGACCTTGGGAGGCTGGAAGTAGACGTTATAGATCTTGCCGTCGTTCGGACAGGACCGGCGCCCGGTGAGCCGCTTAAACAATTGATTATAACTCACGGTGAAATCCACCACAACCGGAGGGATCACCTGACCAAAGAAATCACGCTTCGCCAGCACGCCATCCAGCCATTTGGCCTGGTCCACGGTGCGGGGGAAGCCGTCGAGGATGTAACCGCGCTCGCAGTCCTTGCGGTTCAAGCGCATCTCCACCATGTCACACACCAGCTTGTCCGGCACCAGCTCGCCGCGCTCCATGACTTCCTTGGCGCGCTTGCCCAGGGCCGTACCCATCGAAACGTGCTCGCGCAACAGGTCTCCGGTGGAGATCTGCGGAATCCCGTAGCGCTCGACCATGCGCTTGGCCTGGGTGCCTTTGCCGGCGCCGGGAGCGCCGAGAAAGATCACCGGACCGATCACGCGCGTCTGTTCCGCAGTCTCTGTCATACCGTTACCACTGCCGCCGTCCGCGGATGCGTCCGCTCTTGGGGGTGAAGCCTTCGTAATGGCGCATGATCAATTGCGACTCGATCTGATTGGCCGTATCCATGGCCACGCCCACCACGATCAGCAGCGATGTGCCGCCGAAATAAAAGTTCATGCCCAGGCCGTTGGTGACCCATGCCGGAAGCCGTTCGAAGAATGCTCCGACCCAGGGCAGGTGATTCAACTTGATGCCCGCGATCAACCACTCCGGGATCAGCGAGATCAGCACCAGATACAGGCCGCCGACCAGGGTGATGCGGGTGAGGATGTCATTGATGTGGTTCGCGGTGTTGGCGCCGGGCCGGATGCCGGGCACGAAGCCGCCGCCGCGCCGGATGTTGTCCGCCACTTCCTTCGGATTGAACACGATCGAAACATAGAAGTAGGCGAAGAACAGGATCCCGACCGCGTACAAGACCGTGTACGCGGGTTCACCGAATCGCAGGGCTTCCAGGATCGGGCCGAAGAACTTGCTGTCACGCATCGAAGGCGCGAACAGCGTGGGGATCGACAGGATCGAGGAGGCGAAGATGACCGGCATCACGCCGCCGGAGTTGACCCGCAGGGGGATGTAGCTCTGCTGGCCGCCGATCATGCGGCGTCCCACCATACGTTTGGCAAACTGCATGGGGACGCGGCGCTCACTTCGTTCCACGAACACGATGAACGCGATCACGGCGACCATGAACACGACCAGAAGAATCACCGCCGGGACCGTGAATACACCCCAGATCTTGTTCTCCACCTTGTCATAGAGATCGGCCATGGCCTTGGGCAGCCCGACCACGATGCCGGTGAAGATCAGCAAGCTCATGCCGTTGCCGATGCCGCGCTCGGTGATCTGCTCGCCCAGCCACATAATGAACGCGGTGCCGCAGGTAAGCGTGATCATGGTCATCAGCACGAAGCCGATGCCGGGGTTCTGCACCAGCTTTTCCGTGGTGCCCATGCCCTTTTCCAGGGTCAGCGCGATGCCGACCGACTGGATGGCGGAGAGGACCACGGTGAGATAGCGGGTGTACTGGGTGATCTTCTTGCGGCCAAGCTCGCCTTCGCGCTGCAGCCGGGCCAGCGGCTCATAGACCACGGTAAGCAACTGGAAGATGATGGACGCGGTGATGTACGGCGTGATGCCCAGGGCAAAGATGGTCAGTTTGCTGAGATTGCCACCGCTGAACAGGTCCACCATACCCAGCGCGCTCCCGGCAAATTGGTCGAAGATGCGGCTGAGCGCGGCGGTGTCAATACCCGGCGTGGGAATGTGCGAGCCCACGCGATACACCGCCAGCATGGCCAGCGTGAACAGCACACGCTTGCGCAGATCAGGCACCCGGAAAATGTTTGCCAGCTTCTCGAAGAGGTTCACGGAATCCCCTGTTACGCGATCAACTGCACTTTGCCGCCGGCCTTGGCGATCTTCTCCTCGGCCGTCTTGGAGAACTTGTGGGCATGGACGGTCACGGCGGACTTCAATTCCCCGTTCCCGAGCACCTTCACCAGGTCGCTGAGCTTCTTGATCACACCGGCCTTGTGCAGCACTTCCGGCGTGATCTCTTTGGCGCCGATCTCAGCGATGCGGTCCAGATTCACCACGTGATATTCCACGCGGAAGATGTTGTTAAAGCCGCGCTTGGGCAAACGGCGATGGAGCGGCATCTGGCCGCCTTCAAAGCCGCGCATCATGCGCGAACCCGAGCGGGAACGCTGACCCTTGTGTCCGCGGCCCGAGGTCTTGCCCAGGCCGGAACCCATGCCGCGTCCGACGCGCTTCTTGTTGCTGTTGGCCGCCTTCGGCGCCCGTAATGTGGATAGATTCATGATCTGCTCTCTGTGAACCGTGTTAGTCGACGATCTGCACCAGATGCGGCACCTTGTTCACCATGCCGCGGATGGAGGGCGAGTCTTCCCGCACCACGACCTGGTTCAGCCGGGTGAAGCCGAGGCCCTTGACGACCGCCTTGTGTTTTTTAGGGGTGGCGATAGCGGAGCGCACCCACTTGATTCGAATGGTCTTTCCTGACTTGGCCATGATCACAACTCCTGTACGGTCTTGCCGCGGGCGGTGGCGACCGACTGGCGGTCACGCAACTGGCCGAGGGCCGCGAACGTCGCACGAATGACGTTGTGCGGATTGGTGGAACCGATGCTCTTGGTCAACACGTTCTGGACGCCCACCAGATTCATCACCGAGCGGACGGCCTTGCCGGCGATAACGCCGGTGCCTTCCGGGGCGGGCTTCAACAACACCCGACCGGCGCCGAAGCGGCCTAGCGAAATGTGCGGGATGGTGGTCTGCGTAAGGTTCACCTGGATGAGGTTCTTCTTGGCGGACTCGATCCCCTTGCGGATGGCCTGCGGCACTTCCTTGGCCTTGCCGGTGCCGAAACCGACGATGCCGGCGGAGGGGTCGCCGACCACGACCAGCGCGGCGAACGACATGTTCTTGCCGCCCTTGACCACTTTGGTCACGCGGTTGATGGCCACCACGTCGTCCTTGATGTTGAACTTGCCGGGATCAATGATCTTTCTGGGCATGGTTTAGAACTCCAATCCTGCTTCGCGCGCGGCATCCGCCAGCGCCTTGATACGGCCGTGATACAGATATCCACCGCGGTCGAACACGACTTTCTTGATGCCTTTTTCCTGGGCGCGCTGGGCGATCCGCTTGCCGATCTCCTTGGCCGAGGCCACGTTGCCGCCGGAGACCTTGCCTCCCTTGGCCTTGCCGCCTTCAGTGGAGCTTGCGGACACCAACGTCTTGCCGTCGAGGTCATCAATGACCTGCGCGTAGATGTGGTTCACCGAACGATAAATGTTCAAGCGCGGACGCTCCAGTGTGCCGCGCACCTTGCGCCGGATGCGCGTATGGATGCGCTGGCGCACCTTGTTCCGTTCTGTATTCGGGATCATTCTCTTCGCTTCCTTTTCTGCGGATTCTCGTCCGTAGTGGTTCGTTCTACCAGCTCACCCCGCATCGAAACCCGGGACTGCCGGCGTTGGCAAAATCATTTGGCGCTACTTCGCGCCGGTCTTGCCCGCCTTCTTCTTCAGGCGCTCACCCGCATAGCGGATGCCCTTCTGCTTGTACGGATCCGGCGGACGCAGCCCGCGGAAATCCGCCGCCACCTGGCCGACCTTCTGGCGATCGATGCCGGTGATGGTCAGCTTGGTCTGCTTGGGGTCGATCGCGACTTCCACGCCTGTGGGCAGCGGGTACTCGATGGGATGCGAATAGCCCAGCGTGAACACCACCGTGCTCTTTCCCTTGAGTTCCGCGCGGTACCCGATGCCGACGATCTCCAACTCGCGGTTCCATCCCGTGGTGACGCCGTGCATGGCGTTGGCCACAAGGGCGCGGGTCAGGCCGT
>JACPNP010000062.1 GCA_016185365.1 Terriglobales bacterium | reverse complement strand
GGTCTGCGGCAAACGCCACAGCCGGGGACGGCTGTGCCACACGAGCAGTGACCTGATTTCTTTCCGTGCCCTTCGTGTCCTCTGTGGTGGAAAGATGTTGGCCAATGACCAACAACAAATCCTCCCGGGAACGGACAATTCGTGCCGTCGGCTGAAGCCGACTCGGAATGTCCTTTACGTCCCTACCCCGGACTTACGTCCGGGGCTATCCGGTATGCCGTCGCTGCGCGACTCCGGCATGGTGGTCCTGATTTGAGATGAGGCTTGGGTTTTCTCCGCGCCTTCGTGTCCTCTGTGGTGAAAAGATTTGCGGTCTGCGGCAAACGCCACAGCCGGGGACGGCTGTGCCACACGAGCAGTGACCTGATTTCTTTCCGTGCCCTTTGTGTCCTCTGTGGTGAAAGGTTTTGGCAAAGAACCCATAGTCACAGCCGAGGACGGCTGTGCTACACGAGCAACTAACTCTGCCTGAGATACGTCCTTGTCATGCGGTCGTGCCAGCCGAGGGCGTCCACGTCGAAGGCGGACCAGAGGAAGCCCAAACCGAGCGAGGCGCAGGAGAGCAGGAGCGCGGCGGCGCGATGAGCGCGCAGGCGGCGCGTGGGGAAGCAGCCGTCAAAGGTGGAAAGCTCAAGCTGGCTCATGACCATGCCCGGAGTGGCGTCGCCGAAGACCAGGAACAGATAGTGATACGCGGCCCAGAAGACGACCGGGCCGGCCACGGCCCAGAGCAGCGCCATCTTGCCCTGGGGCACATACTGCACCGAGCTCATCACGATCACGGCGAAGAGGGCGAACGCGGTCAGGACCATGACGGTATCGATCAGCGCGCTCATGAAGCGCGGGCCCAGGGGCGCGACCTGCAGGGGCAGCTCCACGTCCACGGACTCAAAGGTCTGTTCCTCGGCGGCGATGGGATCGAGATGCAGTCCGCTGAGCACCTGGGGCGCGTCGGACTCGGGCTCGGGCTCGGGGGCCTCGAGGATGCGGGGCACGGCGGGCAGCGGCTCGGCGAGTTCGTCTAATTCGGAGCCCGTGGCGGGAAACATTTCCAGCGTCGCCGCCTTGGGAAACGCTATCACTACGCCAGAAGCAACCCCGGGGACCACACCCGGCTCCGGCGCGGCTTCACGCGCGCGGCGCGAGCCGGCGCGCCGGGCCATGCGCTCGTAGCGCGTGGCGGAATCTTCTTCCACGGCTTCTTCGGAAGCATTCGTGGGAGCGATCATGGCGGCGCGGGCCTGAACGTCTTCTGAAAGCGATTGCGCGGCGAGCGCTTCCGCGGCCAGCGCATCCGCCAGTTCCGCGGCCACTTCCGATTCGGGAAAACCGAGGCTCAGGCTGGATCCGGGATCGAAGCCGCGGCGGCGGCGATGGGCGCGGATGCGGGAGCTGACCTCACGGCGCCAGTCGAGGTCTTCGGGCGCGGGGTCGAATTTGGGGGCGGCCACCTGGCCGACGGCGATAGGTGGAGGAAAGGGGTCGAACGACATGGGCTGATCGGGATCGATCAAAACGGCGGTGCGTTCCGAGCCGGAGCACGTGCAAGGGTCACCGCAGAGCGGACAGGCCATAGTCGGTTATCGAAGTCGCCGTGAGCTGCGCGGCGCATTTGGCGCGGGATGCCGTGACGTGCTACCTTCGACCCCGAGCCCATGCGACTGCGCAAATCCAGAAATAGCACGCTCCTTTTGCTTTGTCACTCGATTCTGGCCGCGGGGCTGTTAACCAGCGGAATGCGGGCACAGACCCTGGCGGGCGCGGGCGAAGGCGAGCCGGTCACCATCCAGGCCAAGGAACAGGAAAAGCAGGGCACGGTCTATACGCTGCGCGGCGAGGTGGAGATCGAGTTCAAGGACTTCGTCCTGCGGGCGGATGAAGTGGTCTACGACGCGGCCACGGGCGAGATGAAGGCCCAGGGCCACCTTGTTTTTGACGGCGGCGCGCACGACGAGCACATCGAGGCCTCGCACGCCGAGTACAACGCCAAGACCCAGACGGGAAAGTTCTGGGACGTGGTGGGCACCACCGGCGCGTTCTTCCGCGGACGCAACGTGCTGCTGACCACCACCGATCCCTTCGCCTTCACCGGCAAGATGGTGGAGCGGGTGAGCAAGGACAAGTTCATCGTGCATGAGGGCACGGTGACCAGCTGCCGGTTGCCCAACCCCAAGTGGACCTTCAACGCGCAGCGCGTGGAGTTCGAGATCGGAGGCACGGCGCGGATCTATAACTCCACGCTGCGGGTGAAGAAGGTGCCGCTGTTCTACTTCCCTTTTGTGGCGCGTCCGGTGGCGAACCTGGGGCGGACCAGCGGCTTCCTGGTGCCGACGTTCGGGGCGTCGTCGCGCAAGGGCACGATCCTGGGCGAGAGTTTCTACTGGGCCATCAACCGCAGCATGGACGCGACGTTCGGCGCGGAGTACTACTCCTCGCGCGGCTGGGCGTTGCACAATGAGTTCCGCGCCAAGCCGACGGAGACGTCTTACATCAATTTCAATTACTTCGGCGTGCTCGACCGCGGCTTTGGCCCCACCAAGATCGACCAGGGCGGGCAGGACATCAAGCTGAGCGGCGAAGCCATGATCCCCTTCGGGGTCCGCGGCGTGATCTCCGCGAACTACCTGAGTTCGTTCCTGTTCCGGCTGGCGTTCACGGAGCAGTATTCGCAGGCGGTGAACTCGGAGGTGAAGTCACTGGCGTTCCTGGCCAAGGACTTCAACGGCTATTACTTCAGCTCCGCGGCGCAGCGCTACCAGAACTTCCAGAGCGCGACCAGGGGCGACTCGATCACCCTCGTGCACCTGCCGGGGTTCGAGTTCGGGGCGGTGGACCACCGCGTGCCCGGCACGCCGTTCTACTGGAGCTTCAACGGCGCGCTGGAAGGCGTCTCGCGGCGCGAACCCACGTTCAAGACAGAAGACGTGGTGGGCCGGTTCGACATCAATCCGCGGGCAGCACTGCCGATCTTTTTCCGCGGATGGACCATCCGGCCGGAGTTCGGCCTGCGCAACACCTATTACACCCAGCGCAAGAGCGCGGGGCCGGGCGTGGGCACGCCGCTCGACCAGGACCTGAACCGGCGCGCGATCGAGGCGACGGTGGAGCTGCGTCCGCCGACGCTTGGCCGGGTGTTCGACCGCACGCTGTTCGGGCGCAAGGTGAAGCACACCATCGAGCCGAGGCTGATCTATCACATCGTCAGCGGCGTGACCGGGTTCCAGAACACCATCCGCTTCGACTCGCGCGATATTCTGAGCGACACCAACGAGATGGAGTACGGCGTGATCCAGCGCTGGTATCTGAAAAATCCGGATGCGAAGTGCGATGAGACGTCGAAGCAGGCGTGCGAAGGGCCGCGCGAGTTCATCAGCTGGGAGGTGTCGAACCGGTATTACTTCGATCCCACGTTCGGCGGCGCGGTGGTGAACGGCAAGCGCAATGTGCTGACCTCGACCGCGGACTTCACCGGCATCGCGTTCCTGACGGAGCCGCGGCGGTTCTCGCCGGTGATGTCGAAGCTGCGGGTGCGGGCGACCAACCACATCGACGGCCAGTGGCAGCTGGATTACGACACGCAGAAAGGCCGCATCAACGCCAGCAGCGTGTTCGTGTCGTATCGCCTGGGCGATTTCTTTGCCGGCGGCAGCCACACGTTTTTTCATAACCCCGGCGAGATCTTTGTGAACAATCCCATCCCCGCGCCCAATCAGTTCAACCAGTTCCGCGTACAGCTGGGCTACGGCGGGCCGAGCCGACGGGGACTGAGCGGGCAGACGATCATCGGCTTCGATGAGTCGACCGGGTTCCTGCAATACGGCAGCTTCCAGACGTCCTACAACTGGGATTGCTGCGGCGTCACCATGGAGTACCGGCGGTTCGCGCTGGGCAGCGTACGCAATGAGAACCAGTTCCGCTTCGCGTTCTCGCTCGCCAACGTAGGCGTGTTCGGGAACCTGAAGAAGAAAGACGCGCTGTTCTAGGAGGTAAGTAGTCTGCTGGTGAATGCGCAGCGAGGGCGAGACGCCCTCGCCACAGCCGGCGAGACGCCGGCGCTACGCTGGGAGCTCTGAAAGCGCGGCGCGGGATTTTTCGATCAGGACCTTCAGCTCGGCTTCGCGCTTGCGAATGCCTTCCACGACGCTGGCCGGGGCCTTGGTAAGAAAGCTCTCATTCGCAAGGTTGCGCTGTGCGTTGGCGAGTTCGGTCTCCAACTTCTTCAGCTCTTTGGTGAGGCGCTCGCGCTCGGCGGCGACGTCGATCTGCTTCTCATAAACGACTCGGACTTGAAATTCAGGACGTTGTCTAGTATTCGGGCCGAGTTGCTCGGCCTCATAGATGTAATTTATGCTTTGAACATTCGCCAGCTTCTCAATAATTGACTCATTATTCCTAATAACCTGCTCCCATTCGTCAAGAACCCATATCTCAATTTCCAAAGGCTGTTTCGGGGGCGCACCTAGATAAACGCGCAAATTTCGAATATCGGCTACTAAGTTTTGCAAAACTCTCATTTCCTCTTCAATCTCTAAGTCAATATCCTTGAAATCACCAGTTGGGAACATTGAAAGCGAGATAGGCTTGAAAAAGGGGGAACCTTTATGTAGGGCATTCCAGAGTTCTTCTGCAATGAACGGCATGAATGGTGCCAACAGCCGTAGGGTGTTATCAAATACGTAAATCATGAAAAATAAAGCACTTGCTGCAGCCTCACGATTGACGGGCTTTTGATCTTCAAATTCGAGTCTCAGCTTAATTGCTTCCAAATACCAATCACAGAAATCCTTCCAGAAAAAGTCGTAGACTCTGGTGGCCGCTTCGTCGAACCGAAATTCGTTCAAAGCGGCATTGATTTGTAATGCTGTTGAATTCAGGCGTGAGTAAATCCAAACATCTTCCAGGCGGCCATCCTTAGCTAAGTCTTGGATTGTTAATTGGGAATTTATTAGCTCAAGAACACCGGCCTGACGGGCTCGCTCCACGTTCATGAAGATGAAGCGGGCGGCATTCCAGATCTTGTTGGCGAAGGCGCGGTAGCCCTCGGTGCGCTCTTCGTTGAAGGCGATGTCGGTGCCGGGCGCGGCCATGGAGGCCAAGGTGAAGCGCACGGCGTCGGTGCCGTAGCGCTCGGTGATCTCGATGGGATCGAGCACGTTGCCCTTGGTCTTCGACATCTTCTGGCGCTCTTTGTCGCGGACAAGAGCGTGGATGTAGACCTCCTTGAAGGGCACGGCGTTGGAAAGGTCGATCGGCGCAGACAGAGCCGGGGTTGGCGCGGCGGGCGGGACGCCCGCCGCCACAGCCGGCGAGACGCCGGCGCTACTCTCGCCGCCCATGAACCATGTGCCCATCATGATCATGCGCGCGACCCAGAAGAACAGGATGTCAAACCCGGTGATGAGCAGCGACGTGGGATAGAAGACCTCAAGGTCCTTGGTCTTTTCCGGCCAGCCGAAGCAGGTGAAGGGCAGCAGCGCGGAGGAGAACCAGGTGTCGAGGACGTCCGTGTCCTGCGCGAGGTCCGCGTTTCCGCACTTCCTGCATTTGGCCGGGGCTTCGCGCGCGACGTTGACTTCCTTGCAGGCGGCGCAGTGCCAGGCGGGGATACGATGTCCCCACCAGAGCTGGCGGGAGATGCACCAGTCATAGATGCCGCGCATCCAGTTGAGGTAGATGGTCTTGTAATTCTCCGGGGTGATGCGGATGTGGCCCTGCTCCACCGCATCGATGGCGCGCTGCGCGATCTCGCCTTGCACCTGCAGGAACCATTGGGTGCTGAGGCGGGGCTCGACCACGGTCTTGCAGCGGTCGCACTTGCCGACGTTGATCAGATGGTCCTTCACCTGGCCGAGCAGGCCCTGCGACTCGAGGTCAGCGAGCACCCGCTTGCGCGCCACATATCGGTCCAGCCCCTGATACGCTACCGCGTTCTCATTCAGGCGGGCGTGCTCGTCCATGATGTTGAGTTGAGGCAGGTCGTGGCGCTGGCCGATGGCGAAGTCATTGGGATCGTGCGCGGGCGTGACCTTGACCGCGCCGGTGCCGAACTCGGGCTTGGCCCAGTCATCGGCGATGATGGGGACCTCGCGGCCCATCAGCGGGACCAGGACGGTCTTCCCGATCCAGCTCTTGTAGCGCTCGTCGTTCGGGTTCACGGCGATGGCCACGTCGCCGAGTATGGTCTCCGGGCGGGTGGTGGCGACGGTGATGAATGTGCCGGGGGCTAAAGCCCCCTCAAACTTAAATGGGGCGGCATTCGGCGCGGGTAAACCCGCGCCCTGACTGGGCGTGGCATTCGGCGCGGGTAAACCCGCGCCCTGACTGGGCGTGGCATTCGGCGCGGGTGAACCCGCGCCCTGACTGGCGGTACTTGGCCCGAGCGAGCCCGCGCTCTGACTGGCGTCAGCTTGTGCGCGAGAACTCGAAGCCATTGCGAGCGGGTAATGGACCTCATACAGCTTGCCCTGCACCTCTTCATGCACCACTTCGAGGTCGCTGATGGCGGTGACGCAGCGCGGGCACCAGTTGACGATGTAGGCGCCGCGGTAGATCTTGCCGGCTTCATGCAGGCGGACGAAGGCCTCGCGCACGGCGCGCGAAAGGTTGTCGTCCATGGTGAAGTACTCGCGCTGCCAGTCCACGCTGGCGCCGAGGCGCTTCATCTGCCCGAGGATGGCGCCGCCGTAGTGCCGCCGCCACTCCCAGACGCGCTCGACGAAGGCCTCGCGGCCCATCTCCGCGCGCTTCTTGCCTTCACTCTCCAGCCGGCGCTCCACCATCATCTGGGTGGCGATGCCGGCGTGGTCGGTGCCGGGGACCCAGAGGGTTTTATGGCCGCGCATGCGATGCCAGCGGATGATGATGTCCATCTCCGTCTGGTTGAGCATGTGCCCCATGTGCAGGCGTCCGGTGACGTTGGGCGGCGGCAACAGCAGGGTGAAGACGTCGGCGGCGGAGGCCGGGGTCTCCAGATGGAAGAGCTTCTGCTCCACCCAGTACTGCGCCCATTTTTCTTCGATGGCGCCGGGGTCGTAGGCTTTGGGGAGTTCGTGCGGCATAGCGTGATCACTGGGGAAACTTGAATCTTTGATTCTAACAAATGAGGCGATCGGCTCTCGGCTGCAGGCTGTCGGCCAAGAGAAGCGAAGTCTCGGGGCACAGCTAAAGCCGTGCCTGATTTTATTTGTCGTGCGATTGACGCGGGTAAACCCGCGCCTTGACTGGGGGTCGAGCATTGAAGACAGCACAGCCGAGGACGGCTGTGCCACACGGTTCATTCTTCCGCACAGCCGGGGCGGCTGTGCCACACGGTT
>JACPNP010000070.1 GCA_016185365.1 Terriglobales bacterium | reverse complement strand
TTTGGGTTGCTTGGATCGCCATGATTCTCGGATTCGACTTTCTTCAGGGATCACGGCCCCGGACGGGGCCGTGCATGATGTCGCAAACACCTATTTTAACAGGCGGCGGGCAGGGCGCGCCACCAGGTGGCCTAAACTCCAGCTTGCAATATGTGATTTGAGAGTAGGAATCCGCAGAAGCTAGCGGAAGGAAGTCCGGCCTAGTAGAGGTTGAAGGCCACTTCGATATTCACATAAACAGCCACGGCAACGCCGTCTTTCTTGGCCGGGTCGAAGCGCCAGGTCTTGACTCGTTCCAGCGCCTTTTCATCCAGGCCCATGCCCAGCGAGCGGGCCACGCGCAGATCGCGCGGTCGGCCGTCCGCGCCGATGATGGCTTGCAGCACCACCACGCCCTGATGCTTCATCTTGCGGGCTTCTTCACTGTAATCCGGCTCCGGGCTGTAGACCGCCACAGGCGCGCTCACGCCGCCGCCCACACGGAACACCCCGCCGCCGATGCCTCCGCCGATCCCGGGACCCACGCCGCGTCCCGTTCCCGAACCGATGCCGCCGCCGGAACCCGAACCGATGCCGCTGCCGATGCCCGATCCGTTCGAGGCCAGCAACGCCTTCGAGAGCGGATCACCCACCTGGGTCTGCGAGGTCGGCAACTTGACCTCCGGCGGCACCACCACGCTCTGGTTCACCACCAGCTTCGGGTCCGGATTCTTGATCTCCGCCGTGGGAGGCGTGATCTGGTCCATCTTGAACTTCGGAGGCTTGCCCGCGCTGGCATCCAGCTTGTTGAGATTGCCGCCGCCGCCACCGCCACCCGCTTCTTTGGAGCTGGGAGGCAATGTCAGTTCGGAGGGATCGATGAGTGAGATCACCGTCTGGCGGATCTTCGGGGTGTTGTCCACGAAGAATTTCGTCGCCAGCAGGATGGCGAAGGCCAGCATGATGTGGATCAGGAATGAAAGGACGAAATTATTCGGCTGTGCGTTGTAATTGCCATAACCCACGCCCAGCAAGGTGGGCATGATGACCGGCTCCGCCGGCTTCTTCGGCGGCTGGACAGACGAAGGCTGTAATGGGTTGGCAGCAGTTGCCGACATAAAAACACTATTAGTGCTACTGATTATAGACTCAATTTTCGCCTCCGGGGTTTCCATCCTGTCCCGATTTATTTTCAAACGGGGTACATCCCAGGTACGTTGGGTGGCCGGCGAATGGATGTCTAACTCTTTGATTTGAATAAGCTTGCGAAGACCGCTCCCAGACGCTGATACCACTTCTTCTTTACCTTGGGAGGAGATGCAGGCTGTTGCAGCGGGACCGGGGCAAATCCGGCCGGCGCAAGCTGCGCCCGTGCCACAAGGACCGGGTCAGGCGGCGGGATTGCGGTGTCAGCGGAGAACACCATCGGGGCATCGATCTGCATCTGCACCTGGCCGGGGGCCGTGCTGGCCGGTGCTACGACAACCGGGGCAGGCTGTGGCAGCGGCTTCCCGGCGGCCACATCCTCCTCGGCTTTGCGCGACTCCGCTTCCGGGAAGCCAAGCTCATGCGGACTGCTCACTGCCACTTCCTCGGGACAGCCACACGCCTCCAGCGTGCCTTCCGCCTTGGCGACCGAGCTATTGCGGAAGGTGACGTGTTCTCCCGGCTTGACCTGGTGCGCGCCGTCTCCCATCAGCTCGCTCACAATGAGCGCGGCGGAATTCCCCGGCAGCGACTGCACGCACGTCTCTCCGCGCGCGCCGGTGCGCACCGCGAAGTGAAACTCGCCCGGCCCGGCCAGTTGCATGCGGAAATCGGGGGTCATGATCACGTCGGAACTCGGGCCAAGGGGGTAATGGGTCTCGATGGCGCCGCCGTTCAGTCCGATCAACTGCTCGCGCCCGCTGGCGGAGGCCGTGAGCGTGATGGTGCTCTGCGAGCAGACCCGCAGCTCTCCGCCGCGCGCCAGACGCACGGATGCGTTCTTCTCGCTGGTGCTGATCTGCGCCCCGCTCTGGATGGTCGCGGTCTCCCCGCGCAGCGTGACCGCGCCGCGCACGGTCACATCCGTGGTCTGCATCTCGCCGATCGGCTGCTGCGCGTATGCCGCGGCCGCCAGCAGGGTGATCAATATTGTTGTGCGGATCGCGCTCACGGTTTCTTCTTGCTGTGGGGCATCGGCGCGGCGCTGCTTTGCGAGTGCCGGTCCAGATAATCAAGCAGCACATTGCTCATCACGC
This sequence comes from Terriglobales bacterium, assembly GCA_016185365.1. GTDB lineage: Bacteria > Acidobacteriota > Terriglobia > Terriglobales > Acidobacteriaceae > DSPA01. The sequence goes on along the minus strand of JACPNP010000070.1, from coordinate 27,280 downwards.
GTACGCCGACTTCCAGGCTCTTTTCGTCGACGTCGAAGTCCGGCGTGTGCCATCCGGCCGTGATCCCGCGCGCCTTGTTGCCCACCCCCAGGAAGTAATAGAAGCCGGGGATCTCCTTCTGATACCAGGAAAAGTCTTCCGCGCCCATGCTGGGGTCCGTGTGGATCACGTAGGCCTCACCCAGCACTTTGCGCATGATGGGCAAGGTCTCTTCGACCAGCTTGGGGTCGTTATAGGTCACCAGATTCGGCTTGTCGCCCCAGGTGAGCTGCGCCGTGGCCCCATTGGCCTTGGCGACGCCTTCGATGATCTCCTGCATGTACTTGTGGACCTGCAGCCGCACGTCCTCTTTCAGCGAGCGCACCGTGCCGTCCATCTCCACCTCCGGCGCGATCACGTTGAAGCGGACACCGCCGTTGATCTTGCCCACGGTGACCACGGCGGCGTCCAGCGCCCGGATGCGGCGGCTGACCACCGTCTGCAGGGAATTGATGATCTGCGCGCTGACCTCGACCGCGTCAATGCCGTCTTGCGGTTGCGAGCCGTGGGCCTGCTTGCCGCGCACCTTCACCAGGAAGCGCTCGCTCGAGGCCAGCGCACTACCCGGCGTGTAGCCTAAGTACCCTGCTTCCAACTGCGGATAGGTGTGCAGACCAAAGATCACTTCGGGCTTCGGGTCCTTGAACGCGCCTTCTTTTAGCATCAGGGTGGCGCCGCCCTCTTCGCCCTCGGGCGCGCTTTCCTCGGCGGGTTGGAAGAGGAACACGATGGTCCCGGGGATCTGCTCGCGCATGGACCAGAGGATCTCGGCAACTCCCAGCTCGACCGTGGTATGTAAGTCATGTCCGCAGGCGTGCTTCACGCCGGGGGTCAGCGACTTATAAGGAACATCATTCACTTCCTGGATGGGAAGCGCGTCCATGTCCGCGCGCACGGCGATCACCGGGCCGGGCTTGCCTCCACGGAGAACCGCAAGCACGCCATACCGCGCGATGCCGGTGCGGACTTCAGTGAAGCCGATGGCGCGCAGCCGCTCGGCCACGATGCCCGAAGTGCGCACCTCACGGTTCGAAAGCTCGGGATGCATGTGGAAGTCGCGCCTCTGGGCCACCAGGCGGTCGCGCATGGCCTCGACCGCCGCCGAGATCTTCTGGTCGCGCGCCGCGACCGGATCAGCCGGGGAGGAGGACTTCTTGTCCGCGGCCACGGCCGCCAACGAAACCATCAGAACGCCGACGCACACGAATAGGGCAGGTTTTCTCATGCGAGGGATGATACAGGCGGGACGCGCGAACGCGCCAGTCAACGCGGGTGGGACTTCCGCGCACCGCGCGACTCTGGTATCTTTCCTTCGCGTCCCTTTCTTGCATGCCCAAGCACGAATACGATCTTCTGGTCATCGGGTCCGGCCCAGCAGGCCAGAAAGCCGCTATTGCCGCGGCCAAGATGCGCAAGAAGGTCGTGGTGGTGGACCGCAAGGCGCTGGTGGGCGGGGTCTGCGTCCATACCGGCACCATCCCCAGCAAGACCTTTCGTGAGGCGGTCCTCTATCTCACCGGATTCTCCCAGCGCAGCTTCTACGGACGGGACTACCGCGTCAAAGAAAACATCACCATCCAGGACCTGATGTTCCGCGTGAATGCGGTCATCCAGAAGGAACATGAGGTCATCAACAACCAGTTGCGGCGCAATCAGGTGGCCGTGGTGGATGGGTTCGCCCGCTTCGTGGATCCGCACACCGTGGATGTCTCGCCCGGCATCGGCCAGCCGAACTGCCGCGTGACCGCCGACCACGTCCTTATCGCCTGCGGCACCCGCCCGGCGCACACTGAGGCCATCCCTCTCGACGGCAAGCGCATCTTTGACAGCGACCAGTTGCCGGACATCGAGCACCTGCCCCGCGAGATCATCGTGGCCGGCGCCGGCGTGGTGGGACTGGAGTTCGCCTGCATGTTCGCCGCGCTCAACGTGGAGGTCACGCTGGTGGACCAGCGGCCCACGCTGCTCGAGTTCGCCGACCGCGAGATCATCGAGTCACTTGTCTTTCAACTGCGCGGACGCGGGACCATTTTGCGGCTTGGGGAAAAAGTCTCGTCGGTAAAAATAGACGAAGACCGCAATCGCGTTTCCGTGAAGATGGAGAGCGGCAAGACCATCCACAGCGAGTCGCTGCTCTACACCGTGGGCCGGCAGGCGAACACCGATTCGCTTAATCTGGAAGCCGTGGGCATCGAGCCGGCGTCGCGCGGGCAGCTCAAGGTGAATGAATATTTTCAGACCTCCGTGCCCCACATTTACGCGGCCGGAGACGTGATCGGGTTCCCAGCCCTGGCCTCCACGTCCATGGAACAGGGACGCCTCGCCAGTTGCCACATGTTCGGCACGCCCAGCACCCTGAATCCCAACCTGCTGCCCTATGGCATCTACACCATCCCCGAGATCAGCATGGTCGGCTTCACCGAAGAGCATCTGACCCGGGAGCGCATCCCGTACGAGGTCGGCGTGGCCAAGTATGAAGAGCTGGCCAAGGGACAGATGCTGGGCGACGAGCACGGCATGTTGAAGATCCTGTTTTGCCCGGAGAAGTTCAAGATCCTGGGCGTGCACATCATCGGCGACCGCGCGGCGGAGATCATCCATATCGGACAGGCCGCCATGTCGCTGGGCGCGCCGCTGCAATACTTCCGCGACACCGTGTTCAATTACCCCACGCTGGCCGAGGCCTACAAGGTCGCGGCCCTGGATGGGTTGAACAAACTCTCGTAGCCGGGATTCCATGCCCACCTGGGACGCCAACCTCTATCTGAAGTTTTCCGACGAGCGCGCCCGGCCGTGCGCGGACCTGATCGCACGCATCGCGCTGGAAAACCCGACGCACATCGTCGACTTGGGCTGCGGGCCGGGGAACAGCACGGAGCAATTGCATCAACGCTGGCCGCGGGCCGAGGTCCTTGGTCTCGATTCCTCGGCGGAGATGCTGTGCGAGGCCCGCAAGAACCATCCGGATTGGAAATGGGAGCAAGCCGATCTGGCCGCATGGAAACCCGCCAGGACCTACGATCTTATTTTTTCCAATGCGACCCTGCATTGGGTGAAAGATCACGCGCGGATCTTGCCACAGCTCTTTGCGCACGTTGCGCCGGGTGGCGCGCTCGCGGTCCAGATGCCGCAGCACAATACCTCGCCCGCGCACCGCGCGATGGTTGACGTGTCTCGAGAGCCGGAATGGGCGCCTGCCTTGGATCAAGCCCGGCAAACCATCACCATCGAAAACGCAGGTTTCTACTACGACGTGCTCTCACCGCTGGCCTCGCGGCTGGACCTCTGGGAGACCACCTACCACCCCGAGATGGAAAATGCGGAGGCGGTCCTCACCTGGATGCGTGGTTCCGGCATGAGGCCATACCTCGAAGCATTTAGCGCGGAACAACAAAAACGATTCCAGCAAGCCTGTCTGGAGCGGTTCCACGATTTGTTCCCGGCGCGCGCGAATGGGAAGATCCTGCTGCCCTATCCCCGCATCTTCCTGATCGCCTACCGCTAGCCGATTCCCCGCGCGGCCTGATACTGTACTTGCCATGTTCAACCGCCGCCATTTCCTTCAACTGGGCGCTGTCACGGCCGCCGGTTCGCTGATCCCCGAAACACTCGAAGCACGATCGAAGGGGGAAATCCCCGCGCCCATCGCCGCGCTCAAGTCCATGCGCGACCAGGCCAAGCCGATCACGCGCGACGAACGCCGCTCACGCCTGGAGAAGGCCCGCCGCCTGATGGCGGAGAACAAGATGGACGCGTTGGTGCTGCCCGGCGGCACCTCGCTCGTCTACTTCAGCGCCATCGAGTGGTGGCTGAGTGAGCGGTTCTTCGCCATGGTGCTTCCGGTGAAAGGCGAAGCGTTTTACGTGAGCCCTGCCTTCGAGGAAGGCCGCGCGCGCGAGCAGATCGGCAATGGCCCGCTCGACGGCCAGAAGGCGGAGGTCCGTACCTGGCAAGAGCACGAAAATCCGCATGAAAAGCTGGCGGAAGGGTTGAAAGACCGCGGTATCGCCTACGGCCGAGTCGGCATCGAGGAAACCACGTACTTCGTCTATGCGGACCGGCTTTCCCAGGCCGCGCCCGCGCTTAAGCTCACCAGCGGCACGCCTGTCACCGCCGGTTGCCGCATGTTGAAGGAGACGCATGAGCTGGAGTTGATGCGATTGGCGTCAAAAGTCACCTGGCACGCGTACAAGGCCGCGTTCGAATCCTTGAAAGAGGGAATGACGCAGGATGATTTCGAGGGTTTGGTCTCTATGGCCCATCAACGGCTCGGATTCCGTGGCGGCGCCGGGGTGCAGGTGGGCGAGTATTCCGCCCTGCCGCACGGCTCGATCGCGCCGCAAGTGGTCAAGGAAGGGTCCATCCTGCTTATCGACGGCGGATGCAAGGTGGAGGGCTATTGCAGCGACATCAGCCGCACCTTCGTTTTGGGCAAGCCCACGGACAAGATGAAAAAGGTGTTTGCGATCGAGCATCGCGCGCAATCCGCCGCGCTGGCCGCGGCCAAGCCCGGAGTCCCCTGCGAGTCGGTGGACGCCGCCGCGCGCAAGGTCATCGCCGACGCGGGCTACGGCCCGGACTACAAATACTTCACCCACCGCGTGGGCCACGGCATGGGCCTGGACGTCCACGAATGGCCGTATCTGGTGCGCGGCAACAGATTGCCGTTGCGTCCGGGGATGACCTTCAGCGATGAGCCGGGGATCTACATCCGGGGCGAGTTCGGCGTGCGCCTGGAGGACGACATGGTCATCACCGAGACCGGCGCCGAGTTGATGACGCCGCAGAGCCCGTCCCTCGAAGACCCGTTCGGGACCTAGACTTGACTTATCCCTAAACTAGGATATTCTATGACACGAGGGAAAAGGGCCGCGGGCGAAAAGGTCCTTTACTGGGTCGGTTCCTGCAAACAGGATCTGATGCGATTTCCGGAAGCCGTGCAAGACAGGCTTGGCGCGGCGTTGAGCGTGGCGCAATTTGGCGGCAAGCATCCGCACGCCAAGCCCTGGAAGGGGGAGGGGGCCGGCGTGTTGGAGATTGTCGCCGAATACCGGACGGATGCCTTCCGGGCGATTTACACGGTGCAATTCCGAAGCACGGTCTACGCGGTACATGTGTTTCAGAAGAAATCGCCGCATGGCGCCAAGACTCCATTGTCGGATGTTCGCTTGGTACGGGAGCGGCTGAAGCTGGCGAGGGCTCACTATGAAGAACACAAGAAAACGATCGGATCGGATCGAACGTAGTTCCGGCAACGTGTTCGTCGATCTCGGGTTGTCGGGGGCTGCGGATCGGCAGACCAAGGTTAGATTGGCGGTCGCTCTGAATCGCGCGATCGACGGATCGAAACTACGGCAGGCGGAGATCGCCGAGAAACTCGGGATCAACCAGCCAAAGGTGTCCGCCCTCTTACACTACAACCTCGAAGGATTCTCCGTCGAACGATTGATGAATTTTCTGATGGCGCTGGGTCATGACGTTGACATCGTGATCCGGAAGGCGCGCCCCCGCAAGCTGGCACGCATCCACGTATCAGCTGCCTAGCTCGGTGTTTGAAGCATCCGCTTCATCAGCGCGATCTGTCCGGCGTGATGGATGTCATGGTGCAGGATGCCGTGCAGTGCCGTGTAATTGGTAAAGTCGCGATTCACGGCTTTCTCGGCCAGCTTGGCGTCAGAACATGCTGCAACGGCATTCCGTAAAGCCGATTGCGCGCTCTCAAGTCGTTGCTGAGTCGCCTGCCACGACGCTTCGCTCTGATCGGAGACCTCCGGCCAGTCGCCGGGAGAGTCGAGCGCGAACTCGACTTTCTCTCCCGCCAGCCGGCGCACGCTGATCTCATCCCAATTGGCGATGTGTACCACCAGCTCCCAGATGGTGTGTTTAGAGCCTGGCAGCTTTTTTGCCGCCTGCTCCGCCGTGATGCCGCGCAAAATGTTCCTCAGGGATTTCCCGTGCCAGGCATCTTTGCCGTCGAGGCCTTCATAGGCCTGGCGCATCAGCTCCGCGATGCGCTTTCCTTCGCTCATGCTTTTAGTTTAGCAATGGTCTGTGTAAGGATCCGGCCCAGGTGTTCGATGGATTGCTGCTGTTTCGCGTCTTTCATCGAGCCGTCTTCATTGAACGCCTGGTCGGATTTGTTCACCGCGACCTGGTCCGGCAGGACGATCACTTTGATGTTGCCCAGGATCGATCGCACCGTCACCAGACCGCGCAAGCCTCCCAACATCCCGGGCGACGCGCTCATCAGGACGGCGATTTTGCCGTCAAAACACTCCAACGGCTTCTCCCCCGGCGCCGGACGCGAGGCCCAGTCGATCGCGTTCTTCAACGCGGCTGAGATCGAGCTGTTGTATTCAGGCGACGAAATAAGCAAGCCATCATGGGACAGCAACAGGTCTTTGAACCGGCGTCCTCCCGGCGGAAGGCCCTTCTCCCGCTCCAAGTCTTCGTCGAAGATAGGCAGGTCGAGTTCGCGCAGGTCAAGGTAGGTGACCTGCGCGCCCGCCTGCTCGGCGGCGCGCATGGCCACCTTCACCAGTTTTTTGTTGTACGAGCCTTCGCGCAGTGCGCCCGCGAAAGCCAGGATCTTCGGTGTGTAATCCATCAGTCAGTCCTCGCAGATTCAGTCATTCGATTCGCCGGGTCCGGATAGGTTACGCCAGATCGAACAGCAGGAACTCTGCCTCGTCCGCTCCGGCCTGTGCGATCTTCAGCTCCGTTTCCTTCTCGATGGCCGCGCCATCTCCGGCCTTGAGAGTCTGGCCGTTCACGGTGACGCTGCCCCGTGCAAGTTGCAAATAGGCTCCACGCCCACTGGCCAGAGTGTGCGACACGCTCTGCCCGGGTCCGAGCAGGGAAGCAAATACCGCCGCATCCTGATGGATGGTCAAACTGCCATCCCGAGGCTCCCGTGCCGCGACCAGCGCCAACTTGCCGCGACGCTCCTCCGCGGGAAAATGCTTCTGCTCATATCCCGGCTCGATGCCCTTGCGTTCGGGGAAGAGCCAGATCTGCAGCAGGTGTACCGGCTCACTCTGCGAGTGGTTGAACTCGCTGTGCTCCACGCCGGAGCCCGCGCTCATGCGCTGCACATCGCCCGGGCGGATGGCGCCCTTGTTGCCCATGCTGTCCTTGTGTTCCAGCGCGCCTTCGAGGATGTAAGTAAGGATCTCCATGTCATTGTGCGAATGGCGGCCGAAACCCTGGCCCGGCTGTACAACGTCCTCATTGATCACGCGCAGCGTGCGGAAGTGCGTGTGGGCACGATCGAAATAATTCGCGAAGGAAAATGTATGCCGGGCGAACAGCCAGCCGTGCTCGGCGTGTCCCCGGTCTTCGCTCTTGCGGATGGTGATCATGGTGTGTCCTCCAGCTGTTCAAAATATGCTGGAGAGTAGATGCTTTAATATCAAATTAGTTTCAGCTTAACCCTCTAGAGAAGCTAACTCATTTTGTATCTATGGTTTACCGTTTATTCCATGCTTGCCTAGCATCTTGCAAAGCCTGGCCAACTCCGCCTGTTCTTCCAGCGACAGCGCCGAGAATTCGCGGACCACATTGCGCAGATGCTCGGCGAACACCCGGCTGATCAGCCGCTCGCCGGCTGCTGTCAGATGGATGCGATAGGCGCGTGAATCCGTGCGGTCGCGTTCCCGACGAACCAGTCCATCGCGCTCCAGGTTGCGTACGACCAGCGTCAGATTCCCGCCGGTCTTCAATATCTTCTTTGCCAATTGCGACGACCGCAAAGGCCCCAGGTGATGCAACGCCTCCAGCACGCCGAATCGGCTGACGGTGAGTCCGGCCCGGTCGAGCCCTGGCTGTAGCCGCGTTGTCAGTGACTCCGAGCAGCGCATCAATTTGATGTACGCATCCAGCGCCGCCACTTCTTCTGAGGTCCCTTTGTGATGGGTGCCCATACAGGTTCCTGTTTTACACGAAAATCAGGCATGAAATGTCTTCCCGGAAAGGGAACGCCAACCTCGTACCCGCTAAGCTCTTCACCTGCTTTGACTTAGAAAACTCCACCCTGTCCTTTCGTATTGCCAAGAGGTTACCGGGCCGAATATAGTAGGCAGTCTGTCAGGTTTCCCGTCCCGATATGGAAAGCTCCGCCGCCATGGCCAAGAGCAAGCCGGCTAAGAAGGACTACATCGATACCTTCGCAGGCATCGTCTCGACCTTTGCTTCGCTCAGTAAAGACGATCTCCTTGCGACTGTACCGGCGATGATCGTCGAGAACTTCGAGGCTGATCGCGCGGAGCTCTGGCTCTGGGATGACGGCACGCAGACCGCGTATCTCGTCCACTCGGCCGGGACGGACGCCACCCACCGTCAGGAATTCACCGTCTCCGGCAAAGGCGCCGTGGGCAAAGTGGCGGAGATCCTGAAGCAGGCGGAAAACCTGAGCCTGGCCTCCTTCGGCGGCGATGACCAGGAATTCGCCAAGAAATATGGGCTGACGCACATCTCCTGCTATCCGCTGCTTTCGAACGGCCGGCTCACGTCGATCATGGCCATCTACGGCAAGCATGACGCCAATGAGAGTCTCCTGGCCTGGTGGCGCATGTACGCCGAGATGTGCAGCCTGAAAGTGCAGCAGATCTTTACAACGGAAGAGCAAAAACGGCAGATCACCCAGCTCTCGCTGCTGTTCGAAGCGACCCGGTTGCTCAATTCCACGCTCGACCTGGCCGAACTTCTCGAGCTGATCCTGAAGATCGCGCGCACGGAGGTGAATGCCGATCGGGGCAGCGTGTTCCTGGTGGACCACCAGCACAGCCAGCTTTGGTCGATCGTCGCCTCCGGCCTTGACCATCAGGAGATCCGCATCCCCTTCGGAGGAGGCGTGGCCGGGCGTGTGGCCCAGACCGGCGAGATCATCAACACGGAAGACGCCTACACCCTGCCGTTCTTCGAGGCCAGTTTCGATCAGAAGTTCGGATACCGGACCCGGTCCCTGTTGTCTTTGCCCATCCGCCATCACACCGGACAGGTGGTGGGCGTGCTGCAGCTGCTCAACAAACTCGATGGGCCGCGCTTCTCGCCGGACGATGAAGACTTCCTGGTCAAGCTCAGCGGCCACATGGCCATGGCGCTGGAGAATGCGCAGCTGCATCGCGACCAGTTGATCAAGCAGCGCCTGGAGAAAGAACTGGCCCTGGCGCGCACCATCCAGCAGCGCCTGCTGCCCGACCATCCGCCGGTGGTGCCCGGGTATGAGATCGCGGTGCGCAATGAGCCGTGCTTCGAGGTCGGCGGCGATTATTACGACTTCCTCGCGCTGGGTCCGCACACGCTATTACTGGTGATCGCTGACGTGGAAGGCAAGGGCGTAAGCTCCGCCATGGTGATGAGCAACCTGCAAGCCACGCTGCGCGCGCTGGTGATGCACCTGCATTCACTTGAAGTCCTGGCCACCTCGCTCAACGAAATGATCCACATGGACACCAAGAGCGAGAAGTACCTGAGCTGTTTCCTCGGCCTGGTGGACACACGCCGCGGGGGGCTGCATTACATCAACGCCGGTCACGTGCCGCCCATCCTGGTCCGCGCCGATGGCACGACATTGGAACTGGAAGAAGGCGGAACGGTCGTGGGCCTGTTCCCCAAGGCCGAATACAACCGGGGCGCGGTCAGCTTCCGCCCGGGGGACGTGCTCCTGCTCTGCACCGACGGCATCACCGAGGCCGCCGATCTGCGGGAAGTGGAATACGGCCGCGACCGTCTTTTGGATTGCGTTCGCCGCAATCAGCAAAAGCCTGCCCAAGGCATTGTGGATGCGGTGCTGAAAGAAGTGCTCGAACACTCCCGCGGCAATATCCACACGGATGACAAAGTGCTGATCATCTTCAAGGTCGCTTCGGACGGGTCATTCCAGGGCGCCCGCATCGGCAGCCTGGGGCCGGACGGCACGGAGCGCCGCGCCGATCCGCGCTAATCCTTCATTTCAGAAATATCCAGCCGGTCTTGCGTGGCGATGTATCCCTTCCGCCGGAACCAGTCCTCCATCGCCGTCTTCAACTCCGGCAGGGGGACGCGCGCGCCGGCCTCCAGCACTCCGTCGGCCACCGGAAGCGTGTCATCGAACACCGCGTCATTGGTGAAATTGCGCATGGAGAAGTTGTCCAGCCACTTGAGCGGGCAGGGCTGGCCGTTGTGCGTCACGCGGATCTTGCGGGCGAACATGCAAAACCAGTCTCAAGTCTCGCATTGCAAGTTGCAAGAGGAAAAACCAGTGCGATCGCCGCGCGCAAGCGTCAAAAACAAAAGCCGCCGGGTTTCTGGCGGCTGGTAGCTGGCGGCTATCTACTGAATTACCGTTTCTTCGGCCCGGCGTTGCGGATGTTGTCCGGCACGTCGAACTTCTTGATGTTCTCGGCGAACTTGGCGGCCAGGTCCGCGGCCTGCTTGTCGTAGGCGGCCTTGTCCTTCCATGTGTTCCGCGGATTGAGGACTTCATCCGGCACATCCGGGCAGGACTTGGGGATGGAGAACCCGAACGCCGGGTCCACTTCGTAGTGTGCATTCGCTAGGCGTCCATCCACGGCGGCGCGCACCATGGCCCGGGTGTAGCTCAGCTTCATGCGATGTCCCACGCCGAACGGCCCGCCGGTCCAGCCGGTATTGACCAGCCAGCACTGCGCGCCGTGTTGCCCGAGGCGCTTGCCCAGCATCTCCGCATATACCTTGGGCGGCAGCGGCATGAACGGTGACCCGAAGCAGGTGGAGAAATTCGGCTGGGGCTCGCTACCCATGCCGGCCTCCGTGCCCGCGAGCTTCGCGGTGTACCCGCTCAGGAAGTGGTACATGGCTTGGTCCGGGGTGAGTTTCGAGATCGGAGGCAGCACCCCGAAGGCGTCCGCCGTGAGGAACACCACATTCTTCGGATGTCCGCCCACGCCGGGGATCACGGCATTATCGATGTACTCCACCGGATAGGCGCAGCGCGTGTTCTCCGTCTTCGATTGGTCGTTGTAGTCGGGGATGCGGGTCTCCGGGTCGAGGGTCACATTCTCCAGCACCGAGCCGAAGCGGATGGCGCCCCAGATCTGCGGCTCGTTCTCCTGCGAGAGCCGGATGCACTTGGCATAGCACCCGCCCTCGAAGTTGAAGATGCCGGCCGCGCTCCAGCCGTGCTCATCGTCACCGATCAAGCCGCGCGTGGGGTCGGCGGAGAGCGTGGTCTTGCCCGTCCCGCTCAATCCGAAGAACAGCGCGGTCACGCCGTCCTGCCCGGTGTTGGCGGAACAGTGCATGGGGAACACATCGCGCTGCGGCAGAACGAAGTTCATCACCCCGAAGATGGACTTCTTCTGCTCGCCGGCGTACTTGGTGCCGCAGATCAGCACGATCTTGCGGGAGAAATCGGTCACGATGGCGGCGTCCGAATGCGTGCCGTCGCGCTGGGGGTCGCATTGGAACTCCGGCGCGCACAACACCGTCCACTCCGGCTTGTGTGACTTCAGCTCTTCGTCAGAAGGTCGCACAAATAACTGGCGCACGAACAGGTTGTGCCAGGCGTACTCATTCAACACTTGGATGGGCAGCCGGTAGCGCTCGTTGGCGCCGGCGAATAATTGCTGGACGTACAGGTCCTTGGCGCGCAGGTGATCGATCACCCGGGCATAAAGGGCATCGAACTTTTCCGTCTCGAATGGCTGGTTGATTGAGCCCCAATTGACCTTGCCCGCGGTGGCCGCGTCCTTCACGATGTATTTGTCTTTCGGGGAGCGTCCGGTGCGCTTGCCGGTCTCACCCACAATGGCCCCATTGGAGGCCATCCGGGCCTCTTTCCGGCGGATCGAGTGCTCCACCAGCAGCGCGGGCGACAGATTCCGGTGGACATTAGGGCGATTCAATAAGGACGTAAGGTCTTTTGCATGGTCGACTGCGGGGATAGTTGCCATAATTCTCCTGAAAGGTAGGCCGAAACTACTATTTTCCGGGATTTGCCCCGATTTTCCAAGGGGGACGTTATCAACCGGTAAACATCGGAGGTCCGCACGGGTCGCGAGGCTTGTTCTAGGCCGGAACGGACTCGAGGTTGGGGATCGCGTCCTTGGGAGCTTCCGCCTCGATCAGGACCTCACGCACGTGGCGCAGTGTCTCGTCGACACTCAGGGTATACATCTCGCGGCCGGCGTCGAGGCCGGATTCGATGGCCGTCTTCAGGTAGTGCCCGGCGGTATGCACCGCCAGTTGATCACTGATGGTGTGTCCCGTCCGCCGCTTGTACTCGTCCCATGCGGGATGCGGCAGCGCCACCCAGACCGGGCGGCCGTCCGCCAGGAACTTTACATCCACCGCGTCGGCGTGGCGCGTGGAGATGGCCACGATCAATGCCTGATAGACGCAATGGACCTCTTTCCTGGTCCAGCGGTCGACTACATGGAAATCGTCATACATAAGCCCGTCCATGATAACAAATGACCCGCTTTTCAAAATCCACCGCGAAGGCGCGATGATCACGAATCCTCTTGACGGGACTGGACTGGTTTCCGGCGACTTTCGCGTTCCTTCGCGACTTCGCGGTTTCGGAGCGATTCATCGGTCCGGCGAGCGCGGGATAGAATGGACCTGTGTCCAAGAGTCCCACAAAAAACCAATTGTCCCAATTGGATCGCTGGCTGCGTGCCGGGGGATTCAAGCGCGGCAAGCATCCGCAGGGAGCTCTCAAGCGCAGCCGGGACGCGCGCGACGCCCGCCAGGCCGTGGCCACGGAAGAGCTCCGGACTGTGGGAAAGCGACCAAAGAAAACCCCGAAAGGGATATATGTTTTGCGCCCACCCAAGTGGCGCCGGTCTTGGCTGGTCAGCGGATTCAGCACCCGTACCGGAGGGGTCTCGACGATTTTCGGCGGCAAGGATCTCAATCTCGGCCTGGTGGATGCGGATTCAAAAGCGGCCGTGGAAAAGAACCGCCGCGCCTTCTTGCGCGTGGTCAAGGCCGGGAAGTCACACTTGGTCTCGATGAAGCAAGTTCACTCCGGCATCGTGCATGTTCTGAATGCGCCCACGAACGAGTCGCTTACCGGCGACGGCGCCATCACCAACGTGCCCGGCCTGCTGCTTTCCGTGAAGGTGGCTGACTGCGTCCCCGTGCTGGTGGTGGATATGCGGAAAAAAGCCGTGGGCGCCTTCCATGCCGGATGGCGGGGCACGGTGAAGCGCATCGTGGAGAATGGCGTGGGCCGAATGCGCGTGGAGTACGATTCCGCGCCGCGCGACCTGCATGCCGCCATCGGGCCATGCATCGGGCAATGTTGCTACGCGGTGGGCGACGAAGTGATCGGCGAATTCCGCTCGCAATTCGCCTATGCCGACAAACTCTTCCGCGAAGTCTTTGACGACGACCCGCTCAAGAAAAAGTATCCGCTCTTATTCATGACCCAGCGCGCGCCCGGCCACGGCCCCGTCGCCGCGCAGACGCATCTTGACCTGGTGGAAGCCAACCGGCGCCAGCTCATCGCCGCCGGCGTGGCGGAGAAGAACATTTGGATCAGCGGACTCTGCACTTCCTGCAACCCTGATCTGCTGTTCTCACATCGCAAAGAGTCCGGCTTCACCGGAAGGATGATGGGTGTGATTGGTGTTCGCAGCGGTGCTTCGCGCCACGTGGGACCGCGTAAGGATTGAAGTTGTTGTCTTCGCCGACAGCCGATTGCCGACAGCCGAAAGCGGCGCTGACTACTTCTCCCCGTTCACAATATCTTTCAATTCCTTGCTGGGTTTGAAGTACGGGATCTTCTTGGCGGGGACTTCCACTTTGGCGCCAGTCTTGGGATTGCGGCCGGTGCGGGGGTTGCGCTGGCGAGTGCGGAAGCTGCCAAAGCCGCGGATCTCGATCTTGTCGCCGGCGCGCAAGCTCTTGACGATGGAATCGAAGATGGTTTCCACGATCACTTCGCCGTCTTTGCGCGTCACTTCGGCCGTGGTGGCCACCTGCTCGATAAGGTCGGCTTTGGTCATGTCGCTGCTATTCCATTACAAACAAAGGATTTCGTCAAGCAAGTCCGGGAAATATCTGTGACCGTGGTTCCGTTACCTATCAGTTAACATCAGCCTTCGCCGGTCAGGGGCTTGCGGAAATTCAGCGACGTCTTGTCCATGGTGTAGCCCAGGCTCTCGTAGAAATGGTGCGCCCGCTCGCGTTTGATGTTGGAACGCAGACGGATCTCCTTGAACCCGGCATCGACGGCCCAGCGTTCCGCACGCGCCAAAAGCCCGGCGCCGATGTTCTGGCCACGGTGTTGGTCCTCCACCACCAGTCCGGTCACATCCGGATACGGTGGCGCGTGCAACGTGTGCCGGATCTGCACATGGATCCAGCCCACAGGCATTCCCGCAACCTCGGCCACCAACACCTGGCCTTCCGGGTCGCTCTGGATGCGGCGGATCTGCTGTTCCACGGCGCCGGCCGTGGTCACGTACCCCAACTGTCCGCACATCGGGACCAGGGCAGGCGCGTCGGCAACGACGGCTTCACGGATCAAGACAGGATTCATGAAAACATCTTCGCAGGATACGGCGATGCTGAAAAGTGGACGAGCATGGGATAAAGCGCGTTCCTGGGTGCGCGCCGGGCATCCTCAGTCTTTATAATTCCTACTCCAACGATGGATAAGGAAAGGAATAGGCGATGAGCAGAGTACGAGTCCTGGTGGGAACGCGCAAAGGCGCATTCATCCTGACGGCGGATGGCAAACGGCAGAAATGGGATGTCAGCGGTCCGCATTTTGCCGGCTGGGAGATCTACCACGTCAAAGGTTCCAAGGCGGATCCGGAACGGCTCTACGTCTCCCAGACCAGCGGCTGGTTCGGGCAGATCATCCAGCGCTCCGACGATGGCGGCAAGACCTGGCATCAGCCGGGCACGCCGCCGGGCGAGCCGACAACCGCGCCGGACGGCTCCCCCAAGGGCGAGAGCAACAAGTTCGTCTATGACACTTCCGCCGAGACCGGCAAGCCGCTCACGACGCACATGTTCTACGACGGCACCCAGCATCCCTGGGAGTTCAAACGGGTGTGGCATGTGGAGCCGTCTCTCACCGATCCGGACACGGTCTACGCCGGGGTGGAGGACGCCGCCCTCTTCCGCTCCTCCGACGGCGGCAAGAGCTGGCAGGAGATGTCCGGATTGCGCGGTCATGGCACCGGGCCCAAGTGGCAGCCGGGCGCCGGCGGCATGGGGCTGCATACCATCCTGCTCGATCCCACCAACGCGAACCGTATGTACATCGCCATCTCCGCCGCGGGCGCCTTCCGCACGGATGACGCCGGCAAGACGTGGAAGCCGATCAACAAGGGCCTGGTGTCCCAGTACATCCCCGATCCCAACGCCGAGGTCGGCCATTGCGTGCACCGCATCGCCATGAATGGTTCCCGCCCGAACACGCTCTTCATGCAAAAGCACTGGGACGTGCTCCGCAGTGACGATGCCGGCGAGAACTGGAAGGAGGTGAGCGGCAACCTGCCCACCGACTTCGGGTTCGTGATCGACGTGCATGCGCACGAGCCGGAGACCATCTATGTGGTGCCCATTAAGAGCGATTCGGAGCATTTCCCGCTGGAGGGCAAGCTGCGCGTATATCGCAGCAAGACCGGCGGGAATACCTGGGAGGCGCTCACGAATGGGCTGCCGCAGCGCGATTGCTACGTGAATGTGCTGCGCGACGCCATGGCCGTGGACTCGCTCGACGATTGCGGGATCTATTTCGGCACCACGGGTGGGCAGGTGTATGTCTCGCCCGATGCGGGTGACAGCTGGGCGCCGATCGTGCGTGATCTGCCGTCTGTCCTTTCCGTCGAGGTCCAGACACTCGCATGATCCGCGTGGAACTTCCGCAACATCTGCGGACACTGGCGCGCGTGGGCAAAGAGGTGGAACTCGAGGTCGCCGGCCCGCCCACGCTGCGCGCCGTATTGGACGTGCTGGAGGAGCGCTATCCCATGCTGCGCGGCGCCATTCGCGATCACGTGACCAAGCAGCGCCGTCCGTTCCTGCGTTTCTTCGCTTGCGCGCAGGACCTTTCGCTCGATTCTCCGGACAATCCGCTGCCGGATGAAGTCGCCTCCGGCAAAGAGCCGTTGCTGGTCATCGGCGCGATCGCCGGAGGCTGATCCGGCGCGGCCCATCCGCACCTTGATTACAGGCAATTACCTCCGGCACTTGGGAGAACCGCGCCGGTACAGTACACTCGATGATTCGCGGCCGGCTTCGGCCACCGCCTGAGGACCCTCTCTCATGCAACGCCACATCGAGACCTGGCACAGCCCGCACCTGCACAAGCCCATGGAGATCGTGACCTACGGGTACTACGGTTTCCCGCTGCTGCTGTTTCCCACCGCCGCCGCCGATTTCCTGGAATACGAGCGCTTCTATGTGATCGACGCCATGCGCGACGCCATCAATGGCGGCAAGGTCAAGGTGTTCTCCATCAACAGCATCAACCGCGAGGCCTGGCTCAACAGCAATATGCACGCGCATGACATGGGCGTGCGCCAGTCGCAGTACAACCAGTACATCACCGAGGAAGTGGTGCCGTACATCTGGCACAGTTGCAACGGCCGGCACGGCATCATCACCGCCGGGGCCAGTCTGGGCGCGTTCCATTGCGCCAATCAGTTGTTCCGCCGTCCGGACCTTTTCGCCGGCATGGTCGCCATGAGCGGTTCGTTCGACATCAAGGGCTACTACGGCGGCTACTACTACGACGACAACATCTATTTCAACAATCCGGTGGACTACGTGCCCAATCTGGAGGGCATGAACCTTGACATGCTGCGCCACAAGCGCGACATCTTCCTGGTGACCGGACAGGGCGCGTATGAGAATCCCGACGCCTCGCGCCGCATGAGCGGCATCCTGCACGCCAAAGGCATTCCCCATGAGCTGTCGCTCTGGGGCCACGAGTGGCCGCACGACTGGCCCACCTGGCGCGCCATGATGCGCTACTTCATCAACGAGAGATTTTGAAAAGGCAGCCGCCGTCCGCCTGCTTCCAGCTTCCGGCCACCAGCTTCCAGCCACCAGCTTCCAGCCACCGGAAAAACCTGTCCATAGCTTTGCTGTATTGCGAGCTTCCAGCTTCCGGAAAAACCTGTCCATAGCTTTGCTGTATTGCGAACGCACCGAATTTGTATCAGGGCACGGCTTCAGCCGTGCCGATGCTCCCCCCCCCAAAAAAAATCGGGGGCTTTAGCCCCCGATTGATTTGCGACCGAAATTCATTTCCGCCACAAGAAACGAAATCCGACGTATTCGCACATCATTTCGGCCGAGATGGGCCGGCGACACCACACACCGCCGCGGAGCGGCGGAACCTCATTAGCCCCAGGCTTCAGCCTGGGGTAGGCATGGAAAACCGGAATGAGTCCCGTAGGGACGACTGAAAATCAAAGGCGCGGCATCCGCCGCGCCTTCGTTCTTTTTGATCTTGCCTGCGACCTTCGACCTACGACCTGCGACTGCTGTTTACTTCCGCCACATGAAAAAAACCGCCGCGTAGCGGCGGAACCTCATTAGCCCCACGCTTCAGCGTGGGGTAGGAATGGGAAAACGACGTGAGTCCCGTAGGGACGACGGAAAATCAAAAGGCGCGACGATTGCCGCGCCTGTATTGCCTCTGATCTTGCCTTCGACCTTCGACCTGTGACTGTATCTCACTTCCGCCACATGAAAAAAAACCGCCGCGTAGCGGCGGAATATCATTAGCCCCACGCTTCAGCGTGGGGTAGGAATGGGAAAACCACGTGAGTCCCGTAGGGACGACTGAAAATCAAAAGGCGCGGCTGATGCCGCGCCTGTCCTGCCTGCGACCGAAGCTCACTTCCGCCACAGGTAATAGAACCCAACGTGTTCCTGCAACATCTTGGCCTTGTCCGGCAGCAGGTCGCTGATGTCGCCGAACAGGATGTCCGCCAGCGTGCGCTTTTCCCGGGTGGGCCGCACCAGGGTCGGCTCGCCCTTGATGTCCACCATCTTGGCGGTGGCTTCCACGGCCTCCTGGAAATCGCCGATCTCATCGATCAGCTTCAGCTCTTTCGCCTGTTCGCCGGTCCAGACCCGTCCCGTGGCGATCGAGCGGATGTCTTCTTTCTTGGCGCCGCGTCCGCTGGCCACGTCGGCGATGAACTGCGTGTGCATGTTGTCCAGCAGCTCCTGGAAGTAGGCCTGCTCCGCCGGGGTCAGGTCGCGCGCAGGATTGCCGGCGTCCTTGAGCTCGCCGGCCTTCATGGTCACGTCCTTGAGCTTGGCCCACTTGAGCAGGTCGCCGTAATTCACCCATTGCGCGATCACGCCGATCGAGCCCACGATGCTGCTCTTGCTGGCAAAGATCTTGTTGGTGCCGGCGGCCACGTAATATGCGCCGCTCGCGCCCACGCTGCGGATGGCCGAGACCACCGGCTTTTTCTTCTTGTCGCGATAACGCTTCACATATTGATACAGCTCCTGCGAGGCCTCGGAGCCGCCGCCCGGCGAATTGATCTCAATGACGATGGCCTTGATCGAGCTGTCGTCCTCATAGCGCTTGAACTGCTCGATGAACGGCTTGGCGTCAAAGATCACGCCTTCCAGCTCCACCACGCCGATCTTGTCGCTGAACAGCCCGCCCGCCGCGCGCGTGGATCCCTGGTCGCTCTTCACCGCGAGATACACCAGCGTGAACACCGCCAGCACGAACAGGAAGAACGCGCCGCCGCCGATCACCACCCAGAGCAAGGTGCGCGATTTGGCCGGTGGCGTGGGCGGTAACTGCGGTTGTGCGGCGACCGGTGGACGGGGCGGAGGCGGCTGGGGTGGAGGCGGCGGATTGAAATTGAACGTCGACATATTAAGTGCAAGTGTAACGCAAATCGGCGGCCGCAGAGGGCCGCCGAACGCGGTTCAGGTACAGCTCGCGCCTACTTCTTGTCCTTCTTCGGCGGATTCAACTCCGCCAGCGCCACCAGCACCTCTTCGCTGTGCTTGGTCGGGTCCACGGAGACGTACACCTTGGCGATCTTGCCCTTGGGATCGATGATGAACGTGTTGCGCTGGCTGATGGTGCCGTACTTCGCGGTCTCCATCAAGGAACCGTAGGCCTCAGACACCTTCTTGTCCGAGTCAGAAAGCGTCTTAAATGTCAGGCCTTCCTTGGAGCAGAAGTCCTTGTGCGACGCCTGGTCGTCCACGCTCACGCCCAGCACTACGGCGTTGGCCTTCTGATACTTTGCCTGGTCCTCTTGGAAGCCGTGGGCCTCTTTGGTGCAGCCGCTGGTGAAGTTCTTGGGATAGAAATACAGGACCACCCACTTGCCTTTGTAGTCCTTCAGGCTGACGGCCTTGCCGTCTCCGTCTTTCAGGCTGAATTGCGGCGCCTTCTCGCCCGCTTTGGGCGGCTCGGCGGCCACGGCGAACAGGGAACATACAAGGAATAGGATGGTTAGGGATGCGATGGTTTTCATGACGGCTGGACTGCCTCCTAGTGGGATTCTACGCGCAGAGTGGGATTGCTTGCATTTGGATGTCGCCGCGCGCGGAGACGTTGCGGATTGTTTCACTCCGCAACGATGGCGATGCCCGCTTCGTCGGCGGCGCGGATGATCTTTTCTCCATCCAGCAGTAGGCATTTGCCGGCGTCGAGCGCCAGGCAGGTCGCGCCCGCCGCGCGCATGGTCTCGATGGTCTTCAGTCCGACGATGGGAACATCAAAGCGCATGTCCTGTCCCGGCTTGGCGACCTTGACCACGGTCAGGCGCCGTTCCAGTACGCTGGCCGCGCCTTCGAGCTGGCGCATGATCTCGCCCGCGCGCTGGATGGTCGCGTCCGTCCCTTCCATGGCCTCCACCGCCACGCACGCCGCGCCGGCGATGACCACCGTCTGGCCGATGTCATACTGCGCCAGGTGCCGGCCCACCTTGCGTCCGTATTCGATGTTGGCGCGCTCGTCCTCCGTGGGCGCGCGTTTGCTCAGAACGCCCGGTCTGGCCAGAAGGGGCTCGAGGAAGGTGGTGGAATCGATCAGCGTGATGCCTTCCTCGGCCAGCACCTTGGCCACCGCGCCGATCAGCGAATCCGTGTTGCGCGTGGTCAGGTTCATCAGAAGTTTCGCCATCTTCCAGTCCGGACGGATGGCGCTGAAGATCTGCTTGTGCTTCACCTGCCCGGCCATGATGGCGCGCGTGACCCCGGCGGCCTTGAAGGTCGCGATCAGCCTGCTCAGGTCGCCGAGCGACATCCAGTGCACGGCCGCCGCGCCGCGCTGCTCGATCTCCGGCGCCGTCTCTTCCTTGATGGCGGCGACGATGACCTCCGCGCCCTGCGCCCGCGCCGCATCGAGCAGCAAGAGAGGAAAGTTGCCGTTGCCGGCGATCAGGCCGAGTTTTTCGGGGTGTGACATCAAGGGTTGATTAGACCGCAAAGGCTGCAATGGGGGAAGTCCAAGCTTGTTTGAGAAAATCTGCGTTCATCTGCGTGAATCTGCGGCAAAAAAGTCTTATTTGATCACGCCCCGCTCGCTGCTCTCGATGAACCGCACCAGCATCTCCAGGTCCGGATCCCCCTGCGCCTCCGCCTTCAGCAGCACCAGTGCCTGCGTGTTGTTATTCCGTTTGAAGATTTTGTAGGCCTTCTGGATACGCGCGATGCGCTCCTTGCTGAAGCCGCGTCGCTCCAGTCCCACCGCATTGATGCCGAAGGTCGCCACCTCGCGCCGGGCCACGGCCTTGGTGAAGGGAAGCACGTCCTGGGTGATGGTGGTCCCGCCGCCCACGTAGCTGTGCGCGCCGATGCGCACATACTGGTGCACCGGTCCCATGGCCCCCATCACCGCCCACTCTTCCACGGTGACGTGTCCGGCCAGGGTCGCGCCGTTGATGAGCATGGCGTGGCGCCCGATCTGGCAGTCGTGCCCGATGTGCACATAGGCCATGATGAACACATTGTCACTGATGCGCGTGGTGCCGCCGCCCTTCACCGTGCCCCGGCTTATGGTGACGCTCTCGCGGATGATGCAGTTCTCGCCGATCTCGAGCGCCGTGCGGTCTGAGGGTTTGTAACTGATGTCCTGCGGCTCCAGTCCGATGGCGCAGAAGGGGAAGATGCGCGTGCCTTTGCCGATCTTGGTCGGCCCTTCGATCACCACATGGGTCATCACCTCGCAGCCTTCCGCGATCTCCACGTCCTTGCCGATCACGCAGTACGGCCCTACCGGGACCGAGGGGTGGATGCGAGCGCCGGGATCGATGATGGCTGTGGGATGGACCATGTGGATTGAAAATCGCGGAATCTAAGGTTGCAGAATTTCAGGCCGCCCCGCCCCGGTCAAACAAGACACACGACTCAAAACTCAAAACTGCTTATCGGCTCACCAACTGGCAACTGATGACCGCTTCGCACGCCTTCTTGTCGCCGACCCAGGCTGTGCCTTCCATCTTCACCGCTGTGGTCCGCCACACGATCACCTTCACCTCGATGCGCAGCTGGTCGCCCGGCACCACCGGTCGGCGGAACTTGGCGCGTTCGATGCCGGTAAAGACCATCAGCTTGTGGTCGCGGTCCGGGACCTCGGTCAGCAGCAGCGTGCCCCCGGCCTGGGCCATGGCTTCCACGATCAGCACGCCGGGCATGATGGGGAAGTCCGGGAAGTGGCCCTGGAAGTACGGCTCATTCGCGGTGACGTTCTTGATGGCCACGATGCGCTGCTTGCGCTCCACCTCCACCACTTTGTCGATCAGCAGGAACGGATACCGGTGAGGCAGGATGGCCATGATCCCGGTGATATCGAGCGGCGCCTGGATGCCCGTGCCGGTCTCGCCCGGGGCCTCCGTAGGATGTGCGATGTCAGTCATAATGGGGTGAACGCCGATTATAAATAACCGGAAGCGCGCCGGAGCCTTTACCATAAAAAGATTGTGACCCCCCAGGCCAAAGACCCATTGCTCTCCGCCGTGATGAAACAGGTGCAGCACCGTGTGCCCCAGATGCTGGGCACGCTGCGCGAGCTGGTGGAGGTGGAGTCACCCAGCGGCAACAAGGCCGCCGTGGACCAGCTTGGCCGCCATTTGAAGGAGCTGTTCGAGCGCGCGGAAGCCAAGGTCATCGTCCACCGCCAGGCGCACTACGGCGACCACCTGCAGATCGAGTTCGAAGGCGGCGACAGCGCCAAGCCCGCGATGCTGCTCGGTCACTTCGACACCGTTTGGGACGTGGGCACGCTGAAGAAGATGCCTTTCCGCATCGAAAAAGGACGCGCCTACGGCCCCGGCGTCTATGACATGAAGGCCGGCCTCGCCATGATGTTGTTCGGCGTGGTCGCGCTGCGCGAAGCCTGCAAAGGGGAACTGCCGCGGCCCATCACCATCTGGTTGGTCACCGACGAAGAGGTGGGCAGCGAGTCTTCCCGCGCCATCACTGAGCGGCTGGCCAAGCGCAGCGAGTCTGTTTTTGTATTGGAACCGTCGCAGGGCCCCACGGGCGCGCTCAAGACCGCGCGCAAAGGCGTGGGCGACTTCTCTGTTCAGGCGACCGGGGTGGCGTCGCACGCCGGGGTGGATTTCGAAAAAGGCCACAGTGCCATCATCGAACTGTCACGCCAGGTCCTGGAGATCGCGAAGTTCACGGATCTGGAACGCGGCATCACGGTGAATCCGGGCGTGGTCCGGGGCGGCACGCGCACCAATGTGGTCGCGGCCGAGGCGTCCGTCGACGTGGATGTGCGCATCGCCCGTATGAAGGATGCGGCGCTTCTCGAAAAGAAGTTTCATCAACTCAAACCCTTCGACAAGCATTGCAAGCTGACGGTCAGTGGCGGCGTGAACCGCCCGCCCATGGAGCGCACCCCGGCCATCGTGCAGTTGTTCAAGCAGGCGCAGGACATCGCACAGGCCCTGGGATTCGCCATCGAAGAGAGATCCACCGGCGGCGGCTCGGACGGCAACTTCACCGCCGCGCTCGGGATTCCCACACTGGATGGTCTTGGCGCCGTGGGTGAAGGCGCCCATGCCGACAACGAGTACATCGTCCTCAGTGAACTTCCCAAGCGCACGGCACTGGTCGCGGGACTTCTGGCGGGGCGCTAGGGACGGGGTATCCCGCCGCCGCAAAGCCGCCTCTAACCTTGGCACGGAGTACCTCGGCTGTCACGCCGGAGGGCGGTGGGGGCGGGGTGTTCCGGGGCGCGTCTCCTGCTATAATGCTTGTACCTGTTACCTCGGACTGGTGTCATTCCGGAGCGTTCCATCGTGTACGGGAGCAGGTTGTGGAAGAGGGCTGCTCTTTCGCTTCATCTCTCCTCAAAATCCCAATTGACGCTCTGTGCGCAGAGGTCAAGGAGTTCAAAAACATCCATGTGGACTAAGACAAACAGACTGATGACGCTTGCCGTCCTGACCCTCGGATTCGCCGGCGGCGCCATCGCCCAGGCGGCCACCCCGGCCAATCCGGCCACGCCCTCCGATCCGCCCCCGAACAAGGTCGCGGTGATCAGCATCCGCGGCGTCATCGCCAATACCAACGAGTTCCGCCGCGATTTTGACGCCCTGGCCAAGAAGTTCGAGCCCAAGAGCAAGGAAGTGGAAGGCCTGCGCAAGGAGCTCGACACCCTCAAGGCCGATTACAACGCCCAGCAGGACAAGCTCGATGAGACCACCAAGGCCGCCCGCCTGCGCGCCATCGACCTGAAGGAAAAGAGCCTGAACCGGGTGATCGAAGATGCCCGCGCCGAGGTGGACGCCGAGCAGCAACAGTTGTTCGGACGCATCGGGGAGAAGGTGATGAAGGTCGTGGACAGCTATGCCCGCGCCAATCACTTCGCCGCCGTGCTCGATGTCTCCACCGAGGCCAGCAATGTGCTCTGGGCCAGCGATCAGGTGAACATCTCGCAGCTCGTTCTGGACAAGTACAACACCGAGTCCGGCGTGCCCGCCCCGGCCGCGGATGCGCCTTCGGCCACCAAGCCCGTTACCCCGGGCCAGCAGCCCAAGCCGACCACCGCCACCCAGCCGAAGCGTCCGCCCAGCCCCAACACCCCGCGGTAAGTTTCATCCGGCGGTTTCGCGCAAGAAAAATCAAGGGCCGTCCGATGTTCGGACGGCCTTTGTTCTTGGACGCCACTCGCCATCAATCCCGGACGTATGGGTTTGGACCCAATTCGCC
Source organism: Terriglobales bacterium (assembly GCA_016185365.1). Lineage (GTDB taxonomy): Bacteria > Acidobacteriota > Terriglobia > Terriglobales > Acidobacteriaceae > DSPA01. The sequence goes on along the minus strand of JACPNP010000070.1, from coordinate 3,100 downwards.
ATCAATCCCGGACGTATGGGTTCGGACCCCACTCGCCATCGATCCCGGACGTATGGGTTTGGACCCCACTCGCCATCAATCCCGGACGTATGGGTTTGGACCCCTTCGCCATCAATCCCGGACGTATGGATTTGGACCCCATTCGCCATCAATTCCGGACGTATGTTCTGCGGAAGCCCCTGGCTTTAGCCAGGGGAAAGGCGTCACGTAGAAGATTCCTGAGCCCCTTGAGGGGCGACAGAATCTGCTAACCTGTTCCGATCGCCGTTAGCCTTGACTCGCGAAGCCGCGAAGCCCGAAATGCGTGGGAGAGGGTTTGGTGAAAGCCCGTTGGTGGAAGCCCCTGGCTTTAGCCAGGGGAATGGCGTCACGTAGAAGATTCCCAAGCCCCTTGAGGGGCGACAGACCGGAAGGTCCGGGTTTTGGGGAGTACGTACGTCAGGCCCGGAGGGCCGGGAGAAAATAGCCCAGGCCGGAAGGCCTGGGTTTTGGGAATACATATGGAGGAGTCGGCTTTAGCCGACGACACAATATCGCCCACCAGGTCGCGCCAGTGAATGGCCGGTGCCCCACGTTAGCTGCGCCCATTCGGCTTCGCTCAGGGCAAGCTGCCGTGGGCCACCATCGGGAGAAGCTATGGGCCACCTGCCCTTTAGCCAGGGGAAAGGCGTCACGTAGAAGATTCCTGAGCCCCTTGAGGGGCCAGAGAACTAAGTCCGGGTTTCAGTTTGGGGTTAGCTTGAGTAGCCGATTAGAATGACCACGGTGACCGCAGTATGCAATCAATCAGTTTTCCGCCTGAGTACCGAGCAAGAGTTTTTCGGGTTGCGAAGAATAGTTGGGCCATTGTTGTGGTTATTGCAGTCTTTTTTGTGATTTACAAGTTCCAAGAGCCGGAATCTATCCGAAAAGAAACCGAAGCAAGACGTGAATTTGATTCAATCGTAGCAATTGGCGGTAGTCAGGTGATAAGTCAACGTTCAACTCACAAGCCAGGCTCAGCTTTGGTCAGTGTTCTGTATTCCTCTTCATTTAAGTCGGATGACGTGCGGGAGTACTATTTCAATGAGTTGCTCCATCATGGATGGCTTCTGGATGGAACGACAAGCGCTTCGCATAATGCCCAAATCCACACTTGGTGTTTTAGTAAACGAGATCTTGCCGCTTATTACAGCGAACACATTCAACCTCCTGGCGATCTGCGGTTTGAACTTGCCATAAGCTGGGGTGTACAAGGGTGTTAGGCCGGTGCCCCACGTTCGCGCCGTGCTGTTCGGCGCTAACGTGGGGTTGTGATGCCCTGAGCCTGACCGTCCGGTCTGACTCGCTCCCGACCACGCCGATCCCTCCCCTCGCGTCCCGAAAAGACGAAGGCAGTAGTAGTCTTTACCAAGTGAAGATGAAAAGCCCCACGTTCGCTTCGCCCATTCGGCTTCGCTCAGGGCAGGCTGCCGTGGGCCACCTGCCACTATCGGGAACAACGTTTCGGGACGGATTTCTCACATATATCAAGGAGTCCAACGGCCTAATCAATCATCGCTACTTCGTCCCATTTTAGGAGGCGTCATTATGATTCCCGACGAGATTAAGAACATCATGGAACAGACAGGTAGACATTTCCCCTCGCTTGAGGTGTCAGAACGGTTTTATGACCAGAAGGAAGCGCTAAGGATCATTCAATTTTTGGAGGAGTACTCCGCCGTAATTCTTGGCGGAGACGTGCTCCACCAATTGGATGAACGACTTTTCTATACGGGTGACAGTTGGTACGTAGAGCAAAAACCGAGCGAAAGTGATTACGAGTTGTCAGTACGTAGCAAGCAGGTGGCTGCCAAGTATGTGGCTGCCTATCCAATACCAGCAAAGGGAAATGTATATTTCTCCATCATTCTTCCACGAGACTGAGTCCGTAATGTTGGAATTCGTTGGTACCTATTGATTTTGAGTCTCCACAACTGGAACACAAAAGCGCTCATCGTAAGAGTAAATTCGGCCGGTGCCCCACGTTCGCGCCGTGCGGTTCGGCGCTAACGTGGGGTGGTTGATGCCCTGAGCATGACCGTCCGGTCTGACTCGCTCTCGCCCACGCCGATCTCCCCTCGCGTCCCGAAAAGACGAAGGCAGGAGTAGTCTTTACCAAGCGAAGATGAAAAGCCCCACGTTAGCTTCGCCCATTCGGCTTCGCTCAGGGCAGGCTGCCGCGGGCCACTCGCCAATTGCGGTTTACGGCAAGTTCGTATACCTAACTTTCATCTTATCTAGGGCTGCCAATACATTCTTACGGATTTCCTTGCCTGTTACTTGATCGATTGCCTTGTCGGCATATGGAGAGTCCCAATGCTTTATTGTCGCAAAGCCTATTGAATAATCTGCAGACCCGCCAAGTAGAAGCTCAACCGGTATTGTTAATCGATAATTTCCCTCGGTGTAGATCAATCGAAAGTTTTGTAAATGGACAACAAATCCGCCCCCAAGGACGCCCCCACTACTGCTTGCAACTCTCTTACGAATCATCGACTTCATATTTCCATATCTTACTCAACCACATACTTTTCACGTCTCGCGTGGGTAATGAATAATGCTGTTTCACGGAGTATATAGTCTTTTTCATGTTCAGTAACCTCCCAGGACTTGAACTAACGAATTCCAGCATTACAGCCTCAGTCTCGTGGAAGAATGATGGAAAAATATACATTTCCCTTTGCTGGCCTCGGAAAGGCAGCCACATACTTGGCAGCCACCTCCTTGCTACGTACTGACAACTCGTGGTCACTTTCGTTAGGTTATCGCTGTGCGTACCAACTGTCACCCGTGAAGAAAACTCGTTCATCCAAGTGATGAATCACGTCTCCGCCAAGAATTCTGACGGGAAACTCAGTTATGAGCTGAATGATCCTTAGCGCTTCCGTCTGGTCGTAAAACCGTTCTGACACCCCAAGCGAAGGGAAATCTCTACCTGTCTGTTCCATGATGTTCTTGATCTCGTCGGGAATCATAATGAAGCCTCTGACTTGACCCCGAATTATGTACCAGAGGAAATGAGAGTTTCTGTGGTGTGGCGCGCAGGCCTCTGGAGGCGGAGTTCGGACGGTGAAGCCGG
>JACPNP010000061.1 GCA_016185365.1 Terriglobales bacterium | reverse complement strand
CCTGTTTTTCAACAGCCCTCCCTATGTCAAAGCTTTCCTCATTAATCAAGTTTGACTCCGCAACGAAGGGGTCTACAAACCCAGAAGAATTTACCAACCGGCCAATCATGCCGGATCACGTTCGTACAATCGTAGAGTATCTTAGCGACCGTGAATCGTACGTCCTACCGGGCTTGACTCTGAATCTTCGGGATCCAATCCGCGTCTATTCCTATGTCACACCATCGGTCGTGCGAGGAGCAGTAATTGTAATTCCATCGAGCACGATTTTCTATGTTACGGATGGACAACATCGCGTAAAGGCAATCGAAGCTGCCATTACACAAAAGCCGGAACTTGCAAACGACTCAATCTCTGTGACAATGATCGTGGAACCCCAGATTGAGAGAGTACATCAGGACTTCGCTGATTGTGCGCAGACCAAGCCAATTCCGCCATCGTTGCTAACTCTCTACAACCGACAAGATGAACTCAGTGCCTTAACGATTGAGATTTGCCGAGTTGTTGAGTTCTTCCATGGACGATTGGAAAAGGTTGGAAAGACCGTTTCCAAGCGGTCCAACAACTTATACACGGTTAATCACGTGAGGATGGCAATAGGTGCATTGTTAACCGGCGACTCAGCGGCAAATTCTTCTACACTGAGAGATCGCGCGACCAATATCTTGGTTTCGGAAATCGCTTACAAGAAGTGGCGCGCGGATATCGAATGGTTCTTTAACGAATTAAGCAATTCGATACCGCAATGGCGCCTCATTAAGGAGGCGAACAAGTGTGGCACAAATCCTCCAGACTTGCCAGAATTCCGTGCACGCTATATCCATTTTACGGGTACTGGATTGGCAATTCTTGGTGGTGTCGGGTATCACATCTTGCGCATCGATGACCTGGAGAGTAGGAACAAGAAGATTCGTCAACTTTCGGCGATTGATTGGCGGAGAGAGGACGAAATGGGCCTTCCAAATCAATTCTGGGTCGGAAATGTTCTGACTTCTGATGGCAGTCTTGGAACGTCTCGGTCGACTATTCAAGCAGCTCTAGATTGTGTACTTCGGGTTGTAGAACTGAGCAAGCCTGTAACTGCAAGCGTGTAATCTACCGAGCGATAAGGGCTCTACTCGGGATGACAAACCTCCATGACGTGGGCTTTAGCCCACGTCATGGAGGGGTGAATCTTGGGGGCCCTGTTCGGTGCGGGTGAACCCGCACCCTGACTTTCTAGCTACACCCACTCGTGCTTCCACATTCCATACATCTGTAACAGCTTCCATTCCGCGTCATGATGGCGCCGCAGACGTGGCAGCTGGGGGCGTCGCCCAGATCTACAAGACCTTTGAGAGCGTCGGCGGCGTGGTGCGCGGAGCCAGTGGCGAGTGGCGAGTGGCTGGTGGCGAGCCGGTTCAACTCGTCCAAGGCCTTGCTGCCGGCCGCAGGCCCCTGGCCGCTGGATGAAGCCACACCAGCTTCCGGAGCGATCCCACTTTGCGGCGGAAGAGTCATCTGCCGCGGATCCACAGCCGAGGACCCTTCGACTCCGCTCAGGGTAGGCTTCTGTGCCACACTGGCCACAGCACTGGCGGCCGGAAGCTGGACACTGGCCACCGGCAGCTGGGAGCCGGTAGCTGCTTCACTTCCCACATACAGCTCCGACTTCGGCTCCAGCATGCCTTTGAACAGCGACTGTTGCTGGCCGGTGAGGAAGCGCAGCTGCAGCCAGCGGAAGATGTAATCCATGATGGACTTGGCGAAGCCCAGTTCCGGGTTCTGGGTCCAGCCGCTGGGCTCGAAGCGGGTGTGGGCGAACTTCTCGCACAGGATGCGCAGGGGCACGCCGTGCTGCAGACTGAGCGAGACCGAGGTGGCGAAGCAATCCACCAGGCCGCTGACGGTCTTCCCTCCTTGGCCATCTTGATGAAGATCTCTCCCGGCTGGCCGTTCTTGTAGAGGCCCACGGTGATGTAGCCTTCGTGTCCGCCGACGTTGAACTTGTGGGTGATGCTGACGCGCTCCTCGGGCAGGCGGTGGCGGACGGCGCGCGGCGGGCTGTCCGTATCCTGGGAGAGGGCCTTCTCCAGGCGCTCCTGGAGCAGCTTCTCGAGTTCCTCCGGTGTCAGCGCAGGCGAGGACCCTTCGGCTTCGCTCAGGGCAGGCTTCTGGGCCACACTGGCATTGGTGTCGATCTTGCGCGCGCCTTTGCCGTCGGCGGCGGCCACGTTGAGCGGCTGCGCGCCTTTGGAGCCATCGCGATAGATGGCCACGGCCTTCAGGCCCATGCGCCAGGAATCCATGTAAGCCTCGGCGATGTCCTCGGTGGTGGCGTGGTTGGGCAGGTTCACGGTCTTCGAGATGGCGCCGGAGATGAACGGCTGCACTGCGGACATCATCTTCACGTGGCCCAGATAGTGGATGGTGCGCGTGCCCTTGGCCGGCTTGAAGCTGCAATCGAAGACCGGCAGGTGCTCGTCCTTGAGCCCGGGCGCGCCTTCGATGGTGCCGGTGGCGTCGATGTAACTCACGATGCCCTGCACCTCTTCATCGGAGTAACCGAGCTTGAAGAGCGCGGCGGGCACGGTGTTGTTCACGATCTTGATCATGCCGCCGCCGACCAGCTTCTTGTACTTCACCAGGGCCAGGTCCGGCTCGATGCCGGTGGTGTCGCAATCCATCATGAAGCCGATGGTGCCGGTGGGCGCCAGCACCGTGACCTGCGAATTGCGGTAGCCGAACTTCTCGCCGTGGGCCAGCGCGGTGTCCCACGCGGACTTGGAGGCCTCGATCAGTTGCGGCAGTTGTTGGATGGCGGTGCTGTCGGCGATGTCGCCGGCCGCGCCGATGTTGTTCACCGAGGCGCGGTGCATGCGGACCACGTCAAGGAACGGCTCGCGGTTCACGTAATAACCGGGGCAGGCCCCGCCCCGCCCCAGACGCGAAGCGTCTGGGGACCCCGAGTGAACGATCTCCACCGTCTGCGTGAGCGGCGTGGCCGGGGTGAGCTCCGGACACTGCTCGGCGATGCGCGCCGATTGCGCATAGGCCTCGCCGCACATGATGGCGGTGAGGCAGGCGGCGTAATCGCGGCCGGCGTCGGAGTCATAGGGCAGGCCGCTGGCCATCAGCAGCGCGCCCAGGTTGGCGTACCCCAGGCCGAGCGGGCGGTAATCGTGCGAGTTGCGCGCGATGTTCTCGGTGGGATAGCCGGCGTTGTCCACCAGGATCTCCTGCGCGGTGATGGTCACGTCCACGGCGAACTTGTAGGCTTCGATGTCGAACTGGCCGCCCGGCCCGGCGAACTTCATCAGATTCAGGCTGGCCAGGTTGCAGGCCGAGTCGTCGAGGAACATGTACTCGCTGCACGGGTTCGAGGCGTTGATGCGCGCCGTGTTCTTCGAGGTGTGCCAGCGGTTGATGGTGGTATCGAACTGCATGCCCGGATCGCCGCACTGCCAGGTGGCCTCCGCGATGCGGCGCAGCAGGTCTTTCGCGCGATAGGTCTGCATCGGCGAGCCGTCTTTCACGGCCCGGGTGGAGAACTCGGTGTCGCGCTCCACCGCGTGCATGAACTCGTCGGTCACGCGCACGGAGTTGTTGGCGTTCTGGAAGAAGATGGAGCTGTAGGCCTCGGAGTCCGGCGAAGAGCCGTCATAGCCGGCCTGCATCAGCGTCCAGGCCTTGGCCTCCTCCTTCATCTTGCACTCGATGAAGTCCACGATGTCCGGATGGTCCACGTTGAGGATCACCATCTTGGCGGCGCGGCGGGTCTTGCCCCCGGACTTGATCACGCCGGCGAAGGCGTCAAAGCCCTTCATGAAGCTGAGCGGGCCGCTGGCGGAGCCGCCGCCGCTAAGCACTTCCGTGCTGCCGCGCAGCGGAGAAAGATTGGTGCCGGTGCCGGAGCCCCACTTGAACAACATGCCCTCGGTCTTGGCCAGGGTGAGGATGGAGTCGAGCGAATCCTGGATGGCGTTGATGAAGCAGGCCGAGCACTGCGGCGTGCGGTAGCCGGTCACGCCGTACTTCACGGTGTTGGCGGCGCGCTCCCAGTGCCAGTTGGTGGCGTCGGAATCCGGCTCGATGCGGTCGCAGCCCACGTTGAACCATACCGGCGAGTTGAACGCCATGCGCTGCGTGACCAGCAGATAGATCAGCTCTTCGTGGAAGGCTTCCGCGTCTTCCTGCGTGCGGAAGTAGCCCTGCGAACGGCCCCACTCGTAAATGGTGTCGGCCACGCGGCTCACCAGCTGGCGGACGCCGGTCTCGCGCTCGGGCGTGCCCACTTGTCCGTGCAGATACTTGCTGGCCACGATGTTGGTGGCCGTCATGGACCAGTCCTTGGGGATCTCCACGTTCTTCTGCTCGAAGATGCTCTTGCCTTGGGAGTCGGTGATGCTGGCGGTGCGCTGCTCCCACTCCACCATGTCATAGGCGGAGGCGCCGGGCCTGGTGAAGTAGCGGCGGAACTGGAGTCCGGGTGCGGCAGACTTCTTGCTGGCAGTGGTCGGGGCGGCGGCTTGCGTCTGGGGGGCGTTGGCTTTGGTCACTTCGGCCATGTGGTTCCTCTTCGTCTCTATATAGATGAGTCCTGCGTACCGCTGGGCCCTGGAAACACCTCGTTTGAGGCTGGCAAATCCGGGGTCTGTTTTCCACAGACCCCTGGGGTCCTACGTTCTACAGTCCGGCGGACGGGATTGTCCTGCCGGCCGATATGGTTTTGCTATGGTGCTCCAGGCTGGTCGCCTATGACGAGAAGTCGGAGCCGATCTGCTACGGGGTTGCGGGGGCTTCCCCGTTACACCGCGGTTTTGGTGGACCCCGGTCACCTCTGGCCGGGGCGAAATCACCTCTTCGTGGAAGCGTAAGTTACGCCCACTATATGGGGTGTGTCAAGAACAAAACGCAAGATATTGTGGATAAAGTGAATATCCGTTAACAAAGTTGATTCCCCTTGAAAACACGGGAGTTAGCGGATTTCGCCGGGTCTTGGGAGCCAGCCTGACCATAGGCTTTGCCCGAAACATGGTCAATCCCCTGAATTCAGTGCAGGGGTGTGGAAAGGGGTGGGAAAGTGGAAATCCGGCTGAGGCAAAAATGAACTTCCCTATTCATGTTCGGCGTGTATAGTGTCTGGATTCCAAAGCATCACCCTGTATGGGCAGGGGGCCAAGGCGAGGCGCACAT
>JACPNP010000058.1 GCA_016185365.1 Terriglobales bacterium | reverse complement strand
GTGCATGAAGTCCGGCACAGCACCCCGCTGCGTATCGCGTTTACCACTATTCCCGGCAGCGAATGGAAGTGAAAAAAACAAACCGGGCCCGCCGAACCCGGATTCGCACTTTTAGCCATCCGGCATGATGCGGCCGAGGCGCTCGAAAAAGATATTGCCGAGAAGCTGCGGACCCTGTACGGCGGCAGCGTCAAGCCGGAGGACGCAAAGGCCCTGATGGCGTCAGCGGAACTCGACGGCGCTCCGGTCGGGGGGCCAGCCTGGATCCCAAGTCATTCGCGGCGATCGTGCACTACAGCTCGTAAGCTCATCACGAACCTTGATTCAACAAGCCTTCCACTTCCTTGACCAGTCTTGGCAAGTCGTCTTCAAGCAGATCCCAAATAAGTCGCGCCCGGACACGGAAATAGGCATGAACGAGGATATTCCGGAATGCGATGATCTGCTTGTGGCTCGAAATCGATGAGGCAACAGATGGATCTTCCACTCCCAACTACCGCATTGCTTCTCCAATGATCTCAAACTTGCGTTCGATCGCGCTTTGTAGGAGGTCATCTCCTTCAAACTCTTGGAAGCTACGCCCTTTTGCAAAGCGCTGGATGGCGGTAGCGGCGTCCAGCATGTCCTGCAGGAGTTTTTTCGATCTAAGCCCCATAGAGCAGGACCCGATCTTTGTCGACTTCGGCCATGAAGTATGGGTTCTTTAAGACCCCTTCGTCGACAAGGTCAACGGGCAGCCCGAACAGATTTGCGAGCGCCTCCTGGAGTCCAAAATAACGATTCGCGTACCCGGGTTCATCTGGCGCTTTGAAAACGGCCAGAAAATCCAGGTCTTCCGGCACTTTTCCGGTTCCCTCCCGGGCGGCGGAGCCAAACAATTCCAGGCGGACCACGCCGTACTTGCGGCACAGGGCCTCAAGCTCGGCGCGATGGTCCTGGATGATGCGGGTCATAGTTTCCCGCTTCATCATACCCCGATTCCGCCACAGTCCGGCGCAGGAAACCCGGACAGACTTGTTATAATCATGGAGAACTCCGCGGAAGTGGTGAAATTGGCAGACACACCATCTTGAGGGGGTGGCGCCGCAAGGCATGGGGGTTCAAGTCCCCCCTTCCGCACCAAGACTTTTGAAGAAAGAGCGCAGCCCGCGGGCTGCTGTTTTTACGAATGATCATCTTCCTGACCATCCTGCACATCGTGGTTTGCCTGTTCCTGATCATCGTGGTGCTGCTGCAGCACGGCAAGAGCGCCGACCTGGCGGGCACGTTCGGCGGCGTCGGCAGCCAGACTGCGTTCGGCCCCCGCGGCGCGGCGACCACGCTCTCCCGCGCCACCGCCGTGGCTGTTGTCCTGTTCATGGCAACGTCGCTCGGACTTTCGCTGTACAACACCCGCGGCGCCAGCACCCCGGCGGGCGGCTCGGTGCTGGACAAGACGGAGCAGAGCAAACCTGCGGCGCCACCGGCCCCGGCCCCACAGCAGGGTCAGCCAGCCCAGACCCCGCCGGCGCCACAGAACAAGTAATCGTCACATTTCCGGAAGCCTCCGCAGGTGCGGAGGCTTTTCCTTTTTCCGCAGTACACTGATGCCATGATCCACGAGATCATTTCCGTCGGCCCGCTGCAGTGCAATTGCTCCATCCTGGGCGATGAGGCCACGCAGGACGCGCTGGTGGTGGACCCCGGCGCCGACATCGAAGACATCCTCGACACCGTGGCCAACCACGGCCTCACGGTGAAGGCCATCTACATCACCCATGCCCACATCGACCACATCGGCGGGGCGATGAAGCTGAAGCAGCGCACCGGCGCGCCCATCCACATGCACAAAGGCGACACGCAGCAACTCGGCCTGCTGGATATGCAGGCGCAGTGGATCGGCATGCCCCCGGCAGGCAGCGTCACGATCGACCAGTGGGTGAAGGAGCTGGACCGCATCCGCTTCGGGGAACACGCGGCCACCGTGCTCTACACGCCGGGGCATACGGAAGGCAGCACGTGTCTATTTCTGCCGGAGGAAAAGAAACTGATCGCGGGGGACACGCTGTTTGCCGGCAGCATCGGGCGCACCGACCTGCCCGGCGGCGATTTCAAGAAAATCATCGAGTCCCTGCACGGCAAACTGATGGAGCTACCGGACAATGTGATCGTGGTGCCCGGCCATGGGGGACTGACGACCATCGGCGAGGAACGCGAGGCCAATCCCTTCATCACGGACAACCGTTTCCGGCCGAAGATCCAGGAAGGTTAGCCAGCTGGGGCGGGCTAAAGCCCGCCTTGATCTTTTTCTCGGGGTCCGCCTTCTTCGCAGCCGCTAAAGCGGCTGCTCCCCCGGCTAAAGCCGGGGGCTTCCCAGACAGCGACGGAAAGCGGCCTACGAAGAATCTCCCACGGCGCTCAAGATGCGACGCAGGCCTTCGGTGAAATCCTCCGGCGGCGTCAGCAGGCTCAGGACCAGATGGCCCTCCTGGGTGAAATCAAAAAAATGCCCGGGATGTACGACCACGCCTTCCTTCTCCATGAGACGCACTGCCAGTTCTTCGTCAGAACGTATGGCGGGCGTCCGCAGGGTGGCATACCAGCCAGCTTCCACATGCAACCGCGAGCATAGGGATTGTTGCGATAATCGCCGGTCAAGTTCGGCAAGGTTATGCCGCAATCGGGCCAGAAGCGAGTGCTGGAAAGCGTGCCGGGTCTGCAGCAATTCCGGCGTGGCCCATTGCAAGGGCGCATTGGGAGAGAGGTATGTATCAGCGATCACGTCCAATCGCGACATGGACTCGTTCCTCAACCCAGCCGGACCGCTGACGGCCATCCACGCCACTTTCATTTGCGGCAGTCCCGCGATCTTCGACAAGCCGCTCAGCGTGAACGTCAATACGTCCTGATCGCCGGCAAAGCTTGCCTGCGGCTGGCCGTGCGGAAAATCCATGAACACCTCATCGGCGACGAGGGTGAGATCGTGCTCCTTGCAGGTCTCATTCAAAGCGCCACGCTCTGAAACCTGCACATACGAGCCCGTGGGATTGTTGGGATGCACCACGATCACCGCCCGGGTCCGCGAGGTGACCGCCTCCCCCAGCGCGGAGACATCCATGTGCCAGCCGTGGTCATAGAACAGCGGGTACGGCGCCAGTTTTACGTCCTGGATGCCGGCCAGCAATTCGAACAGCGGATAACTCGGCCGCGGGACCAGGACTTCATCCCCGGGATCGCACAATAAACGGAAGCAATACGTGTAAGCCTCGCTGGTGCTGGCGGTCAGGATGATCCGCTCCGGGTCGACCGTGACCGGCTGTGGCAATTCCGCGTAATAGCGGGCCACGGCCTCACGCGCGACCCGCAACCCTTTTGCTTCCGGCTGATAGTGCAACGCCTCTGGGTGATGCAGAGCACGCACGATCTTTTCCCGCTCATAGTCCAGGCCCACGACTGTCGGATTCGATGCGGTGAGGTCGAGCACCTTCCGGCCCGACGTGCGCAGCCGCTCCAGCGCCTGCGAAAAGGCGTTCGGCGTGAGGTCCCACTGCGTTCGTTTGGCGAACATGGAAAGGAAAGTGTACGGGAAAATCGGCGGCTAGGACTGCTTAAAGGCCTCGCGAAGAGCCGCGGCTTTGGCTTTGAACTGCGCACCATCCGGTGGCCGCGCGGGCAGGTCGCGGATCATGAGTTCCAGGTCCCTGGCCAGGTCGGAGATGTTCTCGTAGCCGAAGCTTCCGGCCGCGCCCGCCAGCTTGTGCGCTTCCTGCTCACCATAAGTCCGGATCTCCTCGGTGAGCCTTCCTGCGTTCACGGCCTGGGCCACACGCTCGATCGCGCGGATGCGCTGGTCGTTCAGGTCGCGGTATTTTTCCCAGATGGCCGCGATGGCCGCATCGGTGACAGCCTGCTTATCGTCCGCGCTCATTTGGGCCCCCATCCCAGCAAGCCGGAAATCTCTTCCGCCAGTTTGATCGGGTCGAACGGCTTGGCGATCAGGCCGCGCACGCCCAGATCGCTTAACTTGCGCCGCTCCGAGGCCTGGACTTTGGCGGTCATGAAGATCACCGGGATGTCACGCGTGTCCGGATCGGCGGCAAGATGCTCCAGGGTCGCAGGGCCGTCCATGTCCGGCATCATCACGTCGAGCAGGATCGCGTCCGGACGCTCGCGCCGGGCGAGTTCCAGACCTTCGCGGCCGGAGTGAGCGCACACCGCCTTCCATCCGGCCAGGCTTTCCAGGCTGACCTGGGCGATCTCCCGGATGTCATCCTCGTCCTCAATGAGCAGAATGCGTCGAGTCACCGCGGACCGCCTCCTCCTTGTTCCCCGGGATCATGTGCTCCAGCAACCCCAACACACGTGATTCGAACTGTTCCAGGCTGATGCGGCTCTTGGTGAAGAACTCGGTATGGCCCATGCGCAACCGCTCCCTCTGGGCGGAATCCAGCTCCAGATTCGTGTAGATGAAAAGCGGCGGCGTGACGTTGCCATGGTTCTCGCGAAGATGTTCGACGACCTGGAAACCGTCCATGTCCGGCATCACGATGTCAAGGATCACCAGATCCGGCCGGCTCCTTCCATAGAGTTCCAGGGCCTCACGGCCGCTGCGGGCGTGCATCACGGGAATGCCTTTTTGCAAGAGCATCTCCGCCACGACGCGGGCCAGGTCGCTGTCATCTTCCACCAGCAGGACGCGCCGCTGCGGCGACCGTTTCACCGCTTCCTGCAGGCTGGCGAGCAAGTCATCATCGTTGATTTGCACGTGCTCCCCGGCCCCGATATTCAGGAGCACGACAGGAACGTTCCGCGTCACCGGGTCTTGCTTCAGGTCCATCATGAGCTGCCAGCCGCTCGAGGGGGTCATGAGATCGAGCAGGATAGCGTCCGGCGTATGCAATCGCGCCAGTTCCGCGGCCCTGCCGCCTTCGGTGGTGCTGATCACGCGAAATCCCTTGGCCTCCAGCACGCGGCGCAGATGGGCGAGGACTTTCACTTCATCGTCGACCACCAGCACGCCGGGACGCTCATCCCGGGGCGGGACCGGCGCGGTCTCTTCGCTCGCAGCCATGGGGATCCATACGCTGAATGTGCTGCCCTCACCCGTTTTGCTCTCCGCCCAGATGCGCCCCCCGTGCTGCTCCACGATGCTGCGGCAGATGGCCAGACCGAGTCCGGTCCCGCCTTTTTCACGCGCGTCCGAGGTGTCCACTTGCTGGAACCGGCCGAAGATGGACTCTAATTTGTCCTCAGGTATGCCGCGTCCCTGGTCGGCCAGGCGGAAGAGGACATTGTCCCGGCCTTCCGTGGCCATGAATCGCACCACGCCGCCGCGTGGCGAGAACTTGATGGCGTTGCTGATCAAGTTGGTGAACGTCTGCAGTATGCGGTCCGGGTCCGCCTGCATCATGGCGTCCACGGGCTGCACCTCAAGCTTGACGCCGGCCTTTTCCGCCATGGAGTGCATGACTTCGGCGGCCTGCCACATCAATTCGCCCGCCGAGACCGGTTTCTTCACCATGGCCACGCGGCCGGACTCCATGCGCTCGATGTCCAGGATGTCATTGATCAACCGCACCAGGCGGTCGGTGTTGGCCACGGCGATCTCCAGCATACGCTGGCCTTTTTCCGGCATCTGCCCGACGGCGCCGCCGGCCAGAAGCCCGAGCGAGCCGCGGATCGAGGTCAACGGCGTGCGCAGTTCATGGCTCACGGTGGAGATGAATTCGTCTTTCAGGCGCTCGAGTTCGTGCCGGTCAGTGATGTCACGCGCCACGGTCGAGAAATATTGCAGGTCTCCTTCCGGCGAGCGATGCGCAAGCAAGACCTCCGAGACCGGGACCTCCCGTCCATCGCGGCTCAGTAACGCGCTTTCTCCTGACCATGCACCTGTCTGGATCGCGGCCGGTATCGCCTGGTTCACGACTTTGTCGGCCACGGTGACGGGACGCATGTCCCGCAAGGTAAGCGAGCCCAAGTCCGCATCCGGCGTGAGGCCCAGCATCTCCCGGCCGGCACGGTTCAGATAGATCAACCGGCCGCTGGCGTCGGCAATGCTCACCAGGTCGGTGGTCGCTTCCAAGATCTGGGTCAACCGACGATTGCGCTCATCGGCTTCCTTGCGCGCGCGCAGATCGATGGCCGTGCCCATGAAGCCGCTGAGCTCTCCCTGGGGATCGCGCAAGATCCCGATGGAGAGCAGTACCGGGAAGCGGGAGCCGTCCTTGGCGATGTACGTCCACTCGCGTTCATAGGGCAGCCCGCGCCGGGCACGGGCCACGAACACTTCAAAGCCCGGATGGATCTCCTCTCCGAGTTCCTTGGACAATTCACGCGCCCGCGCCTCGACTTCCCTCAAGTCATGGATGATCTCCGGCGACCGTTTGCCGATCATCTCTTCCGCCGAATAGCCCAGCCAGCGCTCCGCGGTGGCGTTGTAGGTGCGAATGATGCCTTGCGAGTCGGTACTGATGATGGAATAATTCGCGCCGTCCAGGATGGCTTGCTGCAGCGCGGTGATCCGGTTCAGGGCCTGCTCGGAGCGCTTGCGCAGGACGAACTGCGAGATCTGATTGCCCAAACCGGTGAGGGTGGAGACCATGGCATCATCCGGCGGGAGGATCCGGGAACTGTAAAAGCAAAGCACCCCGACCACCCGGTCCGGCAGGCTGATGGGCATGCTGAATGCGGTGTGCAGGCCCAGCCGTTCCGCTTCCTCGGCGCGCAGGAACTCCGCTGACTTCCCTACTTCCGGCAACCAGCGCGGGATGCCGGATTTCCATATCGTCCCCGGCAAGCCCTCACCCCGCGAGAAATCGCGCTTCCAGTCAGCGCCAGGGTGACCCTGGGCCGCCAGTTGCGGTTCGCACCAGGCGCCGATCCAGCGCAATTGTCCGGCCTCGGCATCGACTTCCCAGGCATCAGCGGTGTCCCAGTAGAGGGTCTGGCAGATGACACGCAGGCACTCGCGCAGCCCATGCTCCACATTGGTCGCCTGAAGCAGCGCCTGGCCCACCTGGTACTGCACTTTCAATCGCGCTTCCGCCGCGCGCCGCTTGGTCACATCGGTGTTGATGATCAGCGAACCGGCGGGACGGCTGCGGTCACATTTGCGGACGATCTGGCTCTCCACCACGATGCGCGCCCCGTTTCGCTTGACCTGGACCATCTCGCCGATCCAGCGGCCCTCGCTCCAGACGGTGTCGTCGATCACGCGCTGGGGCACGGGAAGGTGCGCCTGAAGGATCTCCGCCGACTTCTGTCCGTGCGCTTCCGCCGCTGACCACCCGTACATCCGCTCCGCGCCACGGTTCCAGAATGTGACTTTGTCGTCCACATCCACGGCGATGATCGCGTCCTGGGCCAGATCCAGAAGTTCGGCTTGTTCGCGCAAGGCGGAGGTCTGCCGGGCAAACATGTCCTCATTCAATCTCCGGCGGGTGACATCGCGGAAGATGGCGCGCGTGGAATGCGGCTTGCCCTCCACCATCCGGCAATTCACGCTGCCCTCGACGACCAAGGCCGCACCGGTGCGGGTGACGAACCTGGCTTCGATCTTGCCCACGTTCTCGCCGCGCAATACCCGTTGAAAAAGTTCCAGACAGTGCGCCTGGCTCTCCGGATGGATGATCTGCATGAGGTTGAGCCGCGGGACCTCGTCTTCGCTGTAGCCCAGGGCCTCGCGCCACGCGCGATTGGCATAGAGGATGTGTCCCTGCGTATCCACGCTCTGGATCAGATCGTTGGCGTTCTCCAGCAAGTCACGGAACTTTTCCTCGGCCTCCTCCACGCGTTGCTGGGCGGCTTTCTGCTCGGTGATATCGACGCAGGAGCCGATGAAGCCTTCAAAGGTCCCGTCCGGCGAATACAACGGACGCCCCGACCCGAGCAACCAGCGGTACTCACCGTCATGCCGCAAACGGCGGTACTCATATTGATATGGTTCTCGTTTGTCGAAGTTTCCGGAATAGGTCCGGCGCAGATGCTCCAGGTCGTCCGGATGGACGCTGACTTCCCAGCCGGCGCCTAATTCTTCCGCCAGGCTGTGCCCGGTGAATTCCAGCCACGCACGGTTGTAATAGGTGCAGAGCTGGTCCGGCCCGGCCAGCCAGATCATGGAGGGGGCTTCATCGGCCAGTTCGCGGAAACGGCGATCATGCGCGTGTGCCGGCTGACCTGCGGCCGCCTTCCGATTTTCGACGATGTCCGCCATACTGGGGAACCCAGGGCCCGTTGCATCGCATTCTCGTCCTAATGCGGCAGTCCTGCAAATCGCGCGGGACCTTATTTTGTGGCCTTCGCCGGCCTCGCATCCAGTCTCTTGATCTCATCGTCCAGGCCGAGGTACTCCCAACGCTGCCATGAGAACGGGACATTGCCATTCGTCCAGACGAAATCGTGGAACTCGCGAAGGCTGAAACTGTCACCCTTCATGCGCTTGGCTTCGTCCAGCATCTTGATGATCTGCAGCTTACCGGTCTGGTACGCAATCGCCAGTCCCGGATCCGAGGCATAGAAAGCGGACTCACTCAAGGCGGTCTCCCGGTCCATGGGAACATGCTTCACAAAATAGTCAGCCGCCTGCTCGATGGTAAACTCACCGAGTGCAAGTTTTACATCCACTTCAACCCGTAACGCTCTCAATCGCATGAAGTTATATATGATCTCTCTTGTGCGTGGACTATCGTCGAATTGGCCCGCCTGCAACATCATTTCTTCCCCGTAGAGGCCGATGCTTGCATTCGCGCGCCAGGCCAAGAAATCGCGGGCAAGGGCATCCAGATCGTCCGCAAAACCCGGCACGGCGGCCAGATCAAGCCTATCCGCAGTGCACTTCGCACCAGCATTTTCATGGTCCCCTCTGCGCGATCTCGGCGCGGTCGCGCCAGCCCCGGCATTGTATACGGTGGGCGCGGGCGTCAGGACTTACAACTTTCCCGGAGGGAACGGGTTTTCACCTGCATGATGCGCGACCGTGCCGGCCGGCCGTTGACCGTCCTGCTTCTGGCAAGCTTTCTGTCTTCGAGCATCTTCACGCCCTGGGCCGCGGCGGTGGAGAAACCCGCTCCGGTCGCTACCCCGGAAGAGACGCGGCGCGCCGCCCATGCCTTGAGCCGATTGACGTTCGGCCCCCGCCCCGGCGAGATCGCCGCGGTGGCTTCGATGGGCGTAGAGCGCTGGATCGAACAGCAGTTGGCGTCTCAGTCGATCAACGATTCCGCCCTGCAAGCACGCCTTGCTCCTTTACGGATCCTAAAAATGGACCCGCGCGAGCTGGTCGAGACATTTCCTCCGCCGCAAGTGCTGAAAGCCGTGGCCGAAGGAAAGATGCCTATGCCGCGCGATCCGGTGAAACGGGCCATCTATGAGTCCGCGCTTGCGAACTACAAGGCGCGCCAAGCGGCGGATGCAAAAAACGGAGGCGACGCGCAGGCTGGTCCTCCCGAGATGATGGAAGCGGACCAGGACATGGCGCCGGAGACCGCGGACCGCCGGGCGCAGCGCCGGGCCGCACGCGGGAAAGCGGAGGAGCTGATCGCACTCGCTCCTCAACAACGATTCGATTCCCTGCTCAAAATGCCGCCGGAGGATCGGCGCATGACGCTGCGATCGCTTACGCCGGAGCAGCGGGAGCGCATGGTCGATGGACTCAAGGACGAGCAGCGCGAGACTTTACTGGCGCTGGTCAGGCCGCAGAGCGTCGTCGCCGGCGAACTGATGCACGCCAAACTGGTGCGGGCCATCTATAGCGAGCGCCAGCTGGAAGAAGTGATGACCGATTTCTGGTTCAACCACTTAAATGTGTTTTTCAACAAAGGCGCCGACCGCTACCTCACACCTGCCTATGAACGCGACGCCATCCGGCCCTATGTGCTGGGCAGGTTCAAGGACATGCTCTACGCCACGGCCACGCATCCGGCCATGTTGTTCTATCTCGACAACTGGCAGAGTGTTGGACCCAACTCCATGGCGGGAAAGTTCTCCGGGCGCGGCCGCGGACGCAAGGCGCGGCAACGGATGCAGCCCATGCAAGACGGCGAGCCACCGCCGCCCCAGGCCCCCCGCGGCCTGAATGAGAACTATGCCCGTGAATTGATGGAGTTGCACACGCTGGGCGTGGATGGCGGCTATACCCAGCAGGACGTGCAGGAAGTGGCCAAAGTCTTCAGCGGATGGACCATCAAGCAGCCACGCCTCGGTGGTGACTTCGAGTTCGACGCGCGGCGCCACGAGCCCGGCTCCAAGACCGTGCTCGGGCACAAAATCAGCGATGGCGGAATGGGTGAAGGCAAGAAGGTGCTAGAGCTGCTGGCGCGCCATCCTTCCACAGCGCGATTCATCTCGAGAAAGCTGGCGATGCGATTTGTCACGGACGAGCCACCGCAAGCGCTGGTGGACCGGATGTCCGCGGTGTATCTGAAGACCGAGGGCGATATCAAAGAAGTCTTGCGCACCCTCTTCCGCTCGCCCGAGTTCTGGGCGCCGGAAGCCTACCGCGCCAAAGTCAAGACGCCGCTGGAGTTTGTGGTCTCCTCGATCCGCGCGACCGGCGCGGACGTGCGGCAGGCGCTGCCGTTGATCCAGACCCTGCAACGCATGGGCATGCCGCTCTACCAGATGCAGCCGCCCACGGGTTATTCCATGAAGGCGGACACCTGGGTGAACTCCGCGGCCCTGCTGAATCGCATGAATTTTGCGCTTGCTCTGGGTAACAACCGGATGCGCGGCGTTTCCCTGGACCATTCCCTGATCGTCCGCGGCACGGCGATGCCGACCGACCCTGAGGACGCGCTGACTCTGGTCGCCTCCGCCTTAGTGCCGGGAGAGATCTCTCCGGCCACGCGGGCCACCATCCGCAAACAGATGGACGACCCGCAGTACAACGGCGGACAATCCGTAGAACTCAACCTGGGGCTGATCACGGGCCTGTTGCTCGGTTCCCCTGAGTTCCAAAGGAGATGACCATGCCGATCACGCGACGGATCTTCATGAAGAGCGGCGCACTGGCCGTGGTGGGCGCGGCGGCCATCCCCAGCTTTCTTACCCGTGCCGCCTTTGCGGATGGCACTCTTGGCGGCAAGAAAAAGCGCCTGGTCGTACTCTTTCAACGCGGCGCGGCCGATGGCTTGAATCTGGTGGTCCCGCATGGCGAACCGCTTTATTACCGCATGCGGCCGACCATCGCCATTCCCAGATCTTCCGTCCTTGATCTGGACGGATACTTCGGTCTGCATCCTTCGCTGGCGCCATTCCAATCGTTGTGGGACGCGAAGCAGCTGGCCATCATCCATGCCGCCGGCTCGCCGGACAACACACGCTCCCACTTCGATGCGCAGGATTACATGGAGTCAGGCACACCCGGCGTGAAGTCCACCGAAGACGGCTGGCTCAACCGCGCATTGGGCACTCTGGAGGCGAAAAAGAAGGACGCTTCCCCATTCCGCGCGGTCGCTCTGGGCGCCAACCTGCCACGCACCTTGTCGGGAGCGGTGCCGGCGGTCGCCATCAACAACGTGAATGACTTCGGCGTGGGCGGACGCGGGGCTGCCGCGGCTGGGGTCAGCGGGTCATTCGAATCCATGTATGACTCGTCGGTGGACGCTGTACTCCACGGCACGGGCAAAGAGACTTTTGATGCGGTAAAGATGCTCAAAGCGGCTGACCCGGCGCGCTACACGCCCGCGCCCGGCGCGGATTATCCTCGCGGCCGATTTGGTCAGAGCCTGCGGCAGTTGGCGCAGTTGCTTAAAGCGGACTTGGGGGTTGAGGTCGCCTTCGCCGACATCGGCGGCTGGGACCACCACAATAATGAAGGGTCGGTGCATGGCCAGCTGGCCAACGTCTCCCGCGAGTTTGCGCAGTCCATCGCCGCATTCTGGACCGATCTGGGCAAGATCGGCGAGGAGACGGTGCTGGTCACGATGAGCGAATTCGGGCGCACCGCGCGCGAGAACGGCACACGCGGCACGGACCACGGCCACGCCAACGTCATGTTCGTGCTGGGAGGGCCAGTGCGAGGCGGCAAGGTGTATGGACGCTGGCCCGGGCTGGACGATCGCCATTTGTATGAAGGTCGCGACCTGGAAGTCACGACGGACTTTCGCTCGGTCCTGAGCGAGGCACTCACCCGGCACATGGGCAGCGCGGACCTGAGCAAGACATTCCCCGGATTCACGGCTTCCCGGCCCGGGCTTGGCTTTGTGGGCTAAGGGAGACGGCCCACAAACTGCGCGGCGGTGCGAAGATGGGGTCGCGCCGCCGCGTTACTGTTTCCGCCTTACTGATGCCAGAGCATGTAGGCCGTGAACAGGATGATCAGCGAGGTAAGGCCCCAGCAGAGCGCGTGATAGAGCCGCGGATTGACGTATCGGCCCATCAGGTACGCCTTGTTGACCAGCAACAACATAAAGACCAGCACAAACGGCAGCAGCAGCCCATTCAGCACCTGCGACAGGACCGCGACCTTTACCAGCGGGAACCCGGGCACCAGGATCACCGCGGCGCCGGTCCCCAGCAACAAAGTGAACAACCAATAGAACGCGGGAGCTTCACGGAATTTTTTGTTCAATCCGGATTCAAATCCCAGCGCCTCGCATACGGTGTAGGCGGTCGAGAGCGGAAGGATGCAGGCGGCGAAGATCGAGGCATTGAACAGGCCGATGGAGAAAAGCACGAACGCGTATTCCCCGCCCAGCGGCTTGAGGGAGAGCGCGGCATCGGCGGCATCGCGGATCTCATGCTGTCCGGCCAGATGCAGCGTGGCCGCGCAGGCCACCACGATAAACGCCGCCACCACCACGGAGAACACCGATCCGAACACCGCATCGATCTGGCTATACTTCAGGTCTTTGGCTGTGGCGCCTTTGTCCACGATGGAGGCCTGCAAGTAGAACTGCTGCCACGGGGCGATGGTCGCGCCGATGATGGCCACAGACAGGTACAGGAATGACGGGTTCCGCAATTCGCCCATCGAAGGCACACGCGCCGTTTGCTGCAGGGCGTGGGTCCAATCCGGCCGGGCCAGGAATCCGGCAATGATGTAGGCCAGATAGAGGAACGACGCGAACAGGAACACACGCTCCAGCCTCTTATAGTCGCCGCGCACCACCAGCACCCACACCAGAGCCGCGGAGAGCGGCACGCTGATGTATTTGCTCACGCCAAATAATTCCAGACTACTGGCCACACCGGCGAATTCGCTCATCACGTCGCCCAGATTGCAAAGCACCAGTCCGGCCATCATCAGGAACGCGATGCGGATGCCGTACTCCTCGCGGATCAGTTCGCTCAAGCCCTTGCCGGTGATCACGGCCATGCGCGCCGAGATCTCCTGGGCGAAGGCCAGGGCGATCATGATGGGGATCATGGTCCAAAGGAGGGAGTAACCGAATTGCGCGCCCGCCGAGGCGTAGGTGTAGATGCCGCCGGCGTCGTTATCGACGTTGGCCGTGATGAAGCCGGGGCCGAGGATGGAAAGGATGAATAGGAGACGCAGTCTCCATGCTCTGAACCTGTACACGCCATCCGCCTGGGTCGTAGTCGCTCAACATAAGAACGCGGAGGCCGCGATCGCGGACCCCGCTCCCTTTGTATCACAGCCCTTGCGGGCTATTGCGAAACCTTTGGCGGCAGCACGCCGCGGCGGCGCCACTCGGCATCTTTGCGGACCTGGACCACGACATCCTGGGCCTCGGAGTCGAGCGTAAGGCCCATGCCGGCTTCGATGGTGGAGCCTTCGTTCGTGGTGCGGGTGGAGTCCAGCCGGATCGCCGGGTCACCGACCGCGAAGACGCGGAACTGCACGCCCATCTCGTAGGTGAAGGTCTTGTCCGAAGCGGTATTCGCGCCGAGAACGCTGCCAAAGAGCCCACCGGCCTTTTTGCCGGTGCCCGGAGGCGTGTACTTGTTCACATCGGTGTAGACAAAGAAGTCGCAGCCCTTCTCCCGCGCCGCCTTGTCCGCCTCTTCGCGCGAGGCCGTCGAGGCGATGTTGAGAGGAACAGCGTCCACCTGATACTGCTGGATCAGGCCCACCAGCATGGGCTGGACCTGGGCCGTCGGCGGCGCGGCCCCTCTGACCGCCAGCCCGGCCGGGATGACGCCGACCCGCACCTTGCCGAACGATGCGCCATAGTTGGCGCTCTGCTGCTGCACCTGTTCCGTCGGGGTGTAACGCGTATTGCGACCGGATTCCTCGCCGGCGGCGCGCATCATGTCACCCATATTGCCCATGCACATCAATTGCTGGTAACTGGTGGTCTCGGTGTATCCGACCGGGACCTCGAACAGGGCAAGGTCAAGGTCCGCGGTGGAAAGTTCCAGGGTCTCCATCTTCATGGTGTTGGAACGGCCGCCCGCGTCGAAAGTAGTATCCACCATCAACGGATATCCCTGCCGACCGGTCCCCGTTCTCTTAAAACGCATCTGATCGCGGCACTCCGGTTGATTCGTGGGCGGGCGCATGGCCATCATGGCGCGGGGGCTGCTACTACAGGAGAAATTGTTCTCGAGATCGATATACCAGCCGTCTGACGTCATGTTCATGTCCTGCGGTTTGGAGCAGGTATTACCCTCGGCCTGGCTGGACATGGCCGTCTTCACGCGTCGCGCGGTGAAGCCGAAGAGCTTCTTGCGCTCCCCGGTGTCGTTGATGTCAGTGGTCAGCGTGATCACGCCGCCGCTGCGCGTGGGACGCTGCTGCCGGCCCTGTGAGTTGGTTGCCGGCTTGGCCTCTCCCGCAGGAGTTTCTTCCTCGTCCAGGGAAGTCACCATGTAGCTCTTGGAACAGGCGCTGAGCGTGATGATGCGCTTCTGATCGCACTGCGTGATGGTGATGGTGCTCATCCCCGGCGCCAGGTTCATCTCGCTGCGCTGCCGCTGGCCCTTGATGTAAGTGGTGCTCTCGAAACTGTGTCCCTGGACCGTGGTCCGGGTCTTCAATTTGGTGTCCGCGGCCGAACTTCCTGCCAATACCATTCCCGATACGACGATCCGAATCGCCAAGCGCTTCATAGTCCTCTCCGGTGACGCGCAATGATTTTAGTACAGACGGGCGGCTTGTTGGTGACTCGTTCCTGCCGTTCCGGGACCGATGGTCCGCACCAGCAGCCGGGAATCGTCAGAGATGATGGCGGCCACGCCCGCAACGGCGAATCGCTTGAGGCCGGGAGTTTCATTCAGTGTCCAAACGATAACCTTTTTTCCCGACTTATGAAGTTCCGAGATCAGCGCACCATTCAATAACTCGTGTTGCAGCACGGCGTACTCGATCGGCAGCCTGCGCCACTGGTCGAGCCGCCGCGGGTCACGGCAGATGTACCCTAGCGGGACCCCGGGGGCAAGCGCGTGGACCTCCTGGATCGCCTCCGGCAGGTACGAGGAGACGAGCGCGCCTTTTGTGGGCGGAAAGTCCCGCCATAGCCGGGTCATTTCCTGGGAAAGGCCCGTGACCTTGAGCTCCACATCGAGGAATGCGCGCGAGTGATATCGCAGCCAGACTTCTTCCAGGGTCGGCAGAAGCGGCGACTGCTCGCGCAATCGCGCCAGTGTGGTATTGGCGATCGCGACACCATTCACCTCCGGATCGTGCACCACCACCGCGGTCCCGTCTCCGGTCCGGCGCACATCGAATTCGAATCCATGGCAGCCGTGGGCCAATGCGAGGTCAAATGCGGCAAATGTATTCTCCGGCGCGTAGAGTTTCGCACCGCGATGTCCAAGTAACAGTGGAGATGGATGAGCAGGAGCGGGCACGCGGTGGATCAGCCCAGATCGATGTCGCGTAACGGACGCGCGTCATCCGGCGTGTCTTTGGCCTTTTTCAATGCTTCCTGGAATTTCTTCTCCATCAGGCTGGCTTTGTTCTTCTCCGCCTCCACCGACTGCGCGAAGATGGACTCCTTGCGCACTTCCTGGTCCTTCATGGCGCGCGCGGCCTCGTCGAAATCCTGGAACATCTTCTTTTCCAGCGCCTGGTGGGCGATCACCGCGCGCACCGCGGGGTCGATCTTCAGCATGCCGCCGCAGCACGGGCACGTGATCTCGAATGCGGAGTCGTTCTGTTTCCTGGCCGCCATACACGCCCATGATACTCCTGAGCGTCAGCCTTCGGGATAAAGGACTTGATGATCGGGAGAGCCGATCCGGATCGCGTCATGAAGCCGGCGGAGGAATCTCAGGCCGAACCGCCCCAGGAAGTGAGCGCCGGCGATCTCGCGTTCCTGCAGGTTCTGGTGGGGATAAAGTGCGTTGGAGAGTTTGCGGGCCTGGACATCGAGCTCGGCATTGCGCCGGAGCAGGGCCGTGGCGGCTTTGCGCTCCAGCCGTTCCACTTGATGCCTGATCTTGGCAAAGGCCTTGGCGGCGGCCGCTTCCAACGTGGGATCCAGCTGCTGGAGCTCATGGCGGATGGGCCCTTCCATATCGCCGACGGTACATCGCGCGCCCTCCAGCTCTTCCCGCAGGCCGTCCGGCAAGGCGCGCACGCCGACCCGGCGGCGGAAATCCGCTACCGGGACAAATGCATCCTCCAGTCCGAGGCCGAACTTCTGCATCAGCGCCGCAATGCGGGGCTCCACGATCGTGGCAGTGGCGCGAGGCAGGACCGGCGTCACTCGCCCTAACAGCTTTTTGTACAGCACGGCCGACTGGGCAAAATACGCCACCTCGGCGGGCCCGCCCACATAGGCGAGTGTGGGCAGCAGATAGTCCTGCACGATGGGACGCAACAGGGCATTGGCGCTGAAATCTTCCGGGCGCTCGTTCGCACGGGCCAGCAAGGCGGCGCGCGAAACATTTTCTTCCCCAAGCGTGAATCCGTCCCGAGATCGATGCAGAACGGTCCTTGTTCCCTGCTGCTGTGCGAACAACAGGGTCGAATTCTTCTCGACCTTCACCTGCGCATGGTAGCCGGCGTCCTCCAGCTCTTTGTCTCGCGCCAACAACGCCGCATTGAGTTCCTCAGAGCGCTCCACGGCGGCGGAAAAGATCGGCTGGGCGATGCGATGCAGTTCCGGGTCCGAATTGTCGATCAGGATAAGTCCGTACTCCGCAAACACCTTGGCAAAGAACCGGGCATAGGCATCACCCATCGTCGCGCCCGGGACGTAGGACTGGCGCAGGAGGTCCGTGACTTCGCTCTCTCCGAGTACTGTGGCGGCTTCCGCGAGGGCGGCGCGGACCTCGTCCCCGAAGGGAATGCCGCCGACTTGCTTCCCGCTGGCCGCAGCCGGACTTGCCGTGAGGGTCCGTAATTCCCATCCGCAGCCATACAGTCTCACGCCGGCGACCTCCGCCAGATCGTGGTCCTCGGTCGCGAGCCAGAAGATAGGGACGGTAGCCACACCGGCGCTCGTCGCCTCCGCCGCGATCTTGATCGCGGTCAGCGCCTTGAGGAACGCCATCAACTGTCCGCCGAACAAGACGACCTGCTGCCCGGTGACGATCGCCGCCGCGCCCTCGCGCAAGCGCTCAAGATTCTTCAACGTCGCGTCCCCGGCGCCCCAGGCGCGATTTTGCCGCGCGAGAACATCCACGACACGGGTGACGCGCTCTTGGGATGAGTGGCGGACCTTGCCATGACCGGTCGAAATCCAGTCGCGGAAGAACGGTGGGTGGGGAAGGAATGCCTTGACTTGTGACTGGTCCCCAAGGAAGTCCCGGAACAACCGGGAGGTGTGAGGGATCGTCTCGAACGGCACGGCCGCTCGGCGCATCAGTTCAGGCTCCCGGGAATGGATGTAGGACGGACCATGAGACTTGGATGTAAACCTCTTTGCGAAGATTCACTTCCCCGCCTGACATGACTCTGACTGCGTAAACCCCTGGGTCCGGCCATACCACGGTCGGCAGGCATCTTCACAACATATACAAAACAAAACCGGGAGCCCGAAGGCCCCCGGCAGAGTATACACGGAGTAAGGATCAGAAGATGATCTTCACGCCCAGTTGGATGTTGCGGTTGTCGGCCCGTGACGAGGTCACGCGACCATTGGGGGCGTCCACATCAGAGTCGTTCAAAACCTCCGAGGTGGAGCTACCGACGTACAGGTTCGGGTGATTAAAGATGTTGAAGAGCTCGCCACGGAACTGCAGCGAGAACCTCTCACTCATCTTGAACGTCTTGGACGCAGCGAAGTCGATGCTCCGGATGCCAGGACGGCGGAAGGCGTTCCGTTGCGACATCCCCGCCGGATACGCGCACGGGCCGGCAGCGCCTTGACCGCGAGCGCAGAGGCCGAAGTCAGAGGTGCCGAACACCGGGTTCACGACCGCTGTGGAGGATGGCAGGATCAGGAAGGTCGAGTTGTTCGGCCCCCGGTCCTGGTTGTCCGTATGCGAAATGAACGCACCGGTCGGGATGATGCGCGGGCAGACTTGGGAGATGCCGCCCGTGTTGCTGCAATCGAAGATGGTGTAGGTGGAACCGGTCTGCGCCGTAATGATCGGAGCAAAGGTCCAGCCACCCACAGCATACTTCAGGGCCCAGTTATCGGAGTTCTTGAACCACGGAACCTCCCAAGACCCGCTGACCACGAAACGGTGTTTGATATCGAAATCAGCTTGACCGCGGTCGAGTCCGGGGTTGAACGGATCCAACAGGCCGAGGTTGTAGTTGTTCGCCGAATCGCTGAAGGTCGAGCTCAAATTGTCCAGCGCCTTGGCAAACGTGTAATTGGCCCGCAGGTACAGCCCTGACTTCCAGGGATTGTTGCTGCGCAATCCCAGGTTCAGCGCATGGTAGTTCGACGAGCCGTTATTGCGGCGGGTGTTGAGGTTGGTGTACTGGCGGTTCATACGGCCCGTCAGCAACGAACCCACGGCGGGATCGTCGTTCAAATAGATCACGCCTGTGCCCGGCTTGTTCGGGTTCTCGAGTGAATACAGGCCGACGCCCTTGGATCCGCTATAGGACAATGTGGCCACGGTGTTCTGGAGCAACTGTTGTTCCACAGCGAAATCCCACTGATGGGCATAGGCGGTGACAATGTTCTCATCGATGTGCCGCACTTGCAGGTTGGTCAGGTTCTTGGTCACGCCCGCCACGCCGCCCAGGGGGCCGGCATTGTCGGTGGTGACCGGCAGATTGCCGGCAACGTCCGCGGAGTTGATCGAGATCGCGGCGAAGAACGGCGGATTGAAGAGCACGTTGAAGGTCACGTTCCCGAAGTTGCGTTCATAGGAGATGCCGTAACCTCCGCGCAGCGACGTTTTGCCATTGCCGAACACGTCCCAGGCAACGCCGACACGAGGCGCGAAGTTGTTGCGATCCGGGGCCCAGAGGCCCTTCTTCGGGCTGTTGGGCGTGGCGAAAACCTGTCCGTTGCGGATCTGCTCAAACAGGTTGGCGCCTGCACCGTAGTAGAAGTTGGAGTCCTGGTTCGGGTCGATGTTGCGCTGCACGCCGTAGTACTCATAGCGCACACCCAGGTTCACCGTGAGTCGCGAGGTGAGTTGCCAGGCGTCGTTGAAATAAAAGGCGTAGTCGTTGAACCGGTTGTTCCGGCTGAAATCGGGCAGATTCAGTGGAGTGACCACCTGACACGCGGCGTTGATGATGAACGCGCCGGTATTGTCGCGGGTGCAGGGGAACTTGCCTTGCGGATCGACCGCGCCCTGGAACTGGGCGAGTTGGCCGCGGAGGAAGTTCTCCAACGCCACGCCGGTGCTGCTGGTGGAAAGGTTCTGGGCGGAGTTGGCGAATGCGCCGAAGAAGCGATTATCGCGCATATGCACATACTGCCCGCCGAACCGCAGCTGATGCTTGCCGATGGTCCAGCTCACATCCTGGTTCAGTTGGTAGACGTTCTGCGGCCCCGCGAAGGGGATCGCGCTGCCCGGGTTATAGGGGATATACCCCGGTCCCGCCACGCGCAACGAGCCGTCTGGCGTGCTGATGCGCGTTGTCACATTGCGAAAATACAGCGTCGGCGTGAAAGGCTGGCTGCCGAGGGGATTGTCCGCCCGGCTGCGATTGTAGGCGAACTTCGTCTGGCTCACCATGTTCGGTTTGAACACATGGGTCACGGAGATCAGGGCATTCCCTCCATAGTTCTCGGATCCCGAGCTGAAGCCGGAGTAGGGACTGTCCGAGATGCTGCCTGCGAACTGGTTCGCCCGCTGGATCGAGTAACGGCCGAAGATGCTGGTCTTGTCGGTTGCGTTGTAGTCGATACGGGTGTTGACCAGATACTGGTCCTGCGGTTGCCCGCCCCCAGCGTCCGTCGGCACCTTGTATTCGACTTCGTCGAAGATCGCCGTATTCGCCGGCAAGCCGGCATAGAGACCGCCGACCGGCACGCCGGTCACAGAGAAATCTGACTTGCGGATGACCGATTTTATCGGCGTCGCAAGCGACCCGAACGTGGCATAGAACGCCTGGGTCGCGGGATCGGCGGCCGCAATGAACGCCGGATCGGCGACCAAGGCACGTTGCGTGGCGGAACTGCGCACCCGGATGAATTCCGCGGCGTGAAAGAAGAACAGCTTGTCCTTGATCACCGGTCCGCCGATCGAATAGCCGAACTGGTTGCGGACATACCGGGGCTTCTCGATGCCATTGGCGTTATTGTCGAACGTATTCGCGCTCAAGCCGGAGCCGCGGTACGATTCGAACAACGTCCCATGGAACGAGTTGGTGCCGGACCTGGTGGCCACGTTGACGACACCACCGCTGGCCCGGCCGTACTCGGCGCTGAAGTTGCTGGTGACCACGCGGAACTCCTGGACGGAATCCAGCGGGACCGCTTGATTCAGCGTGGCGGTAAAGTTGTCCACATTCTCCGCG
Source organism: Terriglobales bacterium (assembly GCA_016185365.1). Classification (GTDB taxonomy): domain Bacteria; phylum Acidobacteriota; class Terriglobia; order Terriglobales; family Acidobacteriaceae; genus DSPA01. The sequence goes on along the minus strand of JACPNP010000058.1, from coordinate 14,106 downwards.
CCGTCCAAGGTAATGCCGGTGCTGGCCGAACGCTGGCCGTTGATGGCCACACCGAGTCCACGGCCCGCGGCGCCAACGCCGCCGCCGTCACTCACATTGCCTACCAGGTTGATCAAAGCGTAGGCATTGCGGTTGAAGGTCGGCAGACCGGTGATCTGCTTGACGGTCACAGCCTCGGAGAGCTCCGATTTCGCGGTCTCCACCTGCACGCCGCCTTCACCGATGACCTCGACGGTCGTCGTCTCGCCCGCGACGCTCATTTTCACTTCAACCGCCACGCGCGAGCCTACTGTCACTTGCACTTGTTTTTTCGCGGCTCCGAACCCCTTGGCGACGACTGTAACTTCGTACACGCTGGGCTGGAGGTTGGTGATGGTATAGCTACCATCGGATCCGGTCGTCACCGAGCGGGTGGCTTTGGTCGTCGTGGAGACGACCGTCACTGTGGCATTCACTATCACATTTCCGTTCGGGTCCGTCACCACACCGTTGATCTGTCCCGTCTCAGTCTGGGCAAAAAGCCCGACCGAGAGGAACATAACAAGAAGCGCGAACAGCGTAGCTGTTCCGACTGAACGCTTCAAATATGCCATGTCTTTGCTCCTTCGAAATGGTTTTGGGATTGGGATTTCCGAGATTGACACCCCGCGAATTGCGGGGGCATTTCTCTGTGTGCTTAATTACCTAATACAATTTCATTGCCAAACAATCTTTTTTATAAATCTTTTATTTTCAATAACTTAAATGGTTTGTAGAGCTCGCCGCCCTACAAGATGTGGATTGTCTGCCAATATGTGTTATGAAATATCATATTTATGCTTCGGACAGGTGAAATCCAGGGGTGACCTGCACTTCGAGCACGCCAAGGTGGATCATTTCTTTCGGCATCTAGCATGTCCTTGAATCCTCGGCACTGAATCTGGAAATTAACACCGAATCGTGCCAGCCTCGAGAGGAAAATCCCTTTGCGACGCGCGTCAAGCTGCGAAAGCGCCTATTTCCGAGTCTACTGGAATCGCGTTTGTGGTTGGGATGCGTCAGGCCGGGCAACAATTGCGCGACCACCGCAGCGACGACAGTTGACTCCTGTTCGCTTCTCCGCCAAACTGGTAACAGTTCTTTGACAATCCGGGCATCAGCCCAGGCTACCCATGGGGGCGTCACGGCTTCGACGGGACCGCTTGCGGCAAAGAGGCATGCCGGGGGGCATTCACCCGTGATCGAGTGCAAAACAACAATTGCCAACACTGAAATGGCATACGCTGCTTAATCGTTAAGCAGCCGTCCTCCTTCGCTTCGTCTGCGGGCGGGGGAAGGACGTCGCACAGCAGGCTGGTCCGGGGCGCTAAGCCAGGGTCCCCCGGATGAGATCCACGGGCTAGCGTCACGCGTTTCTTGCCGATTCTGAGCGCGCGCCGCGAACGTTGCCGTTGAAGGACGGCAGCAGGAACCGGCTACGCATGTAGGCTCTTTGCCAGTAACGGTTTCGGACGCGGGTTCGACTCCCGCCGCCTCCACCAAATCTTCCCCACGGAATCGTTGTGCAACGAGGTCCTTCGACTCGGCCTTCGGCCTCGCTCAGGATTTCGCCTGCGAGCTCCCCCCGTCGCTTCGCTCCGGGTCACGCCCGCAAAACGGCTCAAGTTCGACTCCCGCCGCCTCCACCAATATAACTAGTATATTATTCAATGATTTACAAGTGCTTGCTAACAAACGTACAATAAACGTGCAATGGACAGAGCTGATAAGGAGTTGACCTTGCTCTCTGTCTATACGCGCCACTACCCTCCTTGCGAGAACACCGATCTCTTTTACAAGCGATGCCGCTGTCCAAAGTGGGTCAATGGTATTTTGGACCCTGAAAACCGTTCGTCAGAAAGAGCGCCAAGACTCGCAGTTGGGAAAAAGCCGAGGAGTTCAAACGCAAGCTGGAGGATGAGCATGAAGTAGAGAGACTGCGACTAGAAGAAGGCAGAATACCCAAACCCGAATTGATCACGATCGAACATGCGGTGACCAAGTTCTTAGCCAGCAAGAAGAAACAAAACCTGAACGAATCGACCCTGGGCAAACTTGACACAATTTTTGAGAAGCAGCTGCTAACTTGGGCGAAAACGATTTCGCTACAATATCTAGCCGACGTTACCCTTCCGCATTTAGAAGATTTTCGTGAAACGTGGAAAGATGGGCCGCTTGCCAGAAAGAAGAAGCAAGAACGGGTGATCGGATTCTTCTACTACTGTTTGCGCCTTGGCTGGATCACCAAAAACCCGGCAGCTCTACTAGGCCGAATCAAAGCTGACGATCCTCCAACTGATTATTTCCCCAAGGAGGACTTCAACAGCATTATTGATGCGACGTACATTTACCAACCGAAAGGTTGGAGCGAATGCCGTCATCAATCCACAAGGTTACGAATCCTCACATTGCTCATGCGCTGGAGCGGCTTGGCTATCAGGGATGCGATTACTCTTGAGCGCCGGCGTCTGAACGACAGGAACGAATTGCTACTATCTCGCGCAAAAACGGGTCACCCCGTTTACGTTCCTCTTCCGGAACATGTCGCCGAAGCGCTTAGGACAATCCCGCCAGGGCCAAAACCCAACCCTCGCTATTTCTTCTGGTCAGGAAACGGCTCGCCGAAGTCGGCGGTAGGAAATTGGCAACGTAGTTACCGTCGGTTATTCAAACTCGTCGATCTTAAGCGTGAGGATGGGAGTCCCAAGCGATGTCACCCACATATGTTCCGGGACACGTTTGCGGTTGAAATGCTGCTCGCGGGTGTGCCGCTGGAGCAGGTTGCAATGCTACTCGGGCACAAGAGCGTCAAGATCACGGAAAAGCACTACGCACCATGGGTAAAGGCGCGTCAAGAGCAACTCGCAACGAGCGTTCGTAAGGCATGGGAAGTGATTGAGCCCACGCTCATTCAGCAACCAAGAAAACGAGTCCGATCTGCTTGATGTGAATCAGGGCATCCTAGCGTCAGAGTTTGCTGCCGGCAAAAGCAGTTTCCTCCTCAAGACCGGCTGTGCAACAGACGGAGTGCATTGAAAATCACCAGTAGTGATACCCCCATGTCGGCAGCAATGGCAGCCCAAAGTGAAGCGAAGCCGGCAAATGTAAGCACTACGAACACAGCTTTGACCCCTAGGGACAAACTTATGTTTTGTCGAATGATGCGCAAGGCCCGCTTCGAGTGACGCACGAGCCAAGGTAGCTTCGACAAGTCGTCCGACATTAATGCGATGTCCGCAGCCTCGACAGCCGCATCACTTCCCATAGCCCCCATCGCAATTCCCAACGATGCCCGAGCCATGGCTGGGGCATCGTTGACGCCATCTCCTACCATTGCGACATGGTGATATTTGGCGACAAGCTGCTCAATACAGTTCACTTTATCTTGGGGGAGCAGTTCCGAATAAACCTCGCTGACACCCGTGGCTGCGGCAATAGCATCGGCCGTCGCCTTGTTGTCGCCTGTGAGCATGACGACATGTTCTATGCCTGCCCGTTTAAGATCAGCAACTATCCTTTTGCTCTCTTGCCGCACTCCATCCGCGAGAGTGATCATCCCTACAACCCGACGCTCGTCGCCGATGACAACTACAGACTGCCCAGACCCAGACAGTTGCTGGAGTCTGCCATGGATCTCTGGTGTCTCTTCGCCGCGCTCTTCGAGGTAACGGTGAGAGCCTAGCCAGTAGCTTTTGCCGTCTATGCTGCAGGTAGCTCCTTTACCTTGGATAGCGATGAAGCCAGTGACCGCCCTGCGTTGGATGTCCTTCTCTCTGCAATGATCGATGATCGCTCGCGCCAAGGGATGATCACTTTGGGACTCCATGGCGGCCGCAATCTCAAGCAGTTCCCGGTACCCCACGCCCGGCTCAGGAAGCACCTGATGGACTCGGGGACGCCCTTCTGTCAATGTGCCCGTCTTATCCAAAGCGATGGCTTTGAGGCGTGCGGGCACTTCCACGTAAACGCCGCCCTTAATAAGAATGCCGTTGCGAGCAGATGCGGCGAGCGCCGCAACAATACTGACCGGGGTTGATATCACCAGGGCGCAGGGACATCCGATGACCAGCAACACCAACGAACGGTAGATCCACTCGCTCCATGCGCTACCGAATAGGAGTGGCGGTATCAGACCGACGAGGATAGCGGCGGCAAAAACGATCGGCGTATAGTACCGGGCAAACTGCTCGACCCACTGTTCGGAAGGTGCGCGTTTGGATTGAGCATCACCGACCATCTTGATGATGTGGGCCAATGTCGTGTCCCCGGCGACTTTCGTAGACCGGACCTCCAACGCGCCATTTCCATTGATGGTGCCGGCAAATACCGGAGCTCCCTGCTCCTTCAGTACGGGCACACTTTCCCCGGTAATGGGAGCTTGGTTGACTTCGCTTGTTCCTCGCAGGACTTGGCCGTCCAGCGGTATCCGGTCACCGGGCTTGACAAGAAAAATCGAGCCAAGCGCGACTTGCTCGGACGGAGTTTCCAGTTCGCGACCATCCACGAGGACCCTTACGGTTGGGGGCGTAAGATCGAGCAGGGCTTCCACTGCGCGCCGAGCACGTCCAACACTCCAAGACTCTAGAGCGAGACTCAGTGCGAAAAGAAATGTGACGAGGGCCGCCTCCAGCCATTCGTCGATGAGAACTGCCCCAATCACAGCAATCGTCATCAGCAGGTTCATATCCGGACGAAGTCGGCGTAGGGACAACCAGGCCTTCGGCTGCACGTACCAACTGCCCGCGACAATGGCCGTTAAGTAAATCGCACGGGCAGTCAGGGGAACAGCATGAGAAGAACCGAGCCCTTCCGAACCCAGCGCTGAACCCACGCCACCGCCAGAGATAGCGTGATAGACAAAGCCCGCTAGAGTCATCAGCCCGCTGATAATCGTCATTACGGTGCGCCCGTGCTTCGTCCACACACCACGCGGTTCGGCTACTTGAGATTTGTTCTCCTCCGACCAGATTTCCGCCTTCATTCCCGTGCGGTTGACAGCGCGCATGATTTCCGCTGTCGCAAAGGCAGAGCTGTTCATAATGCTCATCTTGCCGCGAAGAACATCGAAAGCAAGGTTGTCCTCACCATCGACCAAAGGACCGATTTCCCGCTTCAAGACCGCGACTTCTTCCGCGCAGTCCATGCCGTGGATCTTGAATTCTGTAACGCCAATAAGTTTATCCATTTTGATAATCGAACTCATCAAGTCAAGGTGATCCGGCCTACAAAGTGTGCACATAGGACAGCGGCCTCCTGCATTCGGACTTCATGTCCGAATAAGCCGGCATCTGCATTGAAGATCGGAGCGTCCCGTCTCGGTCTGCAAAGTTGCATGATCGATGTCAAAGCGTTGATGTAGCTCTCCTTCAACCTTTACAAGGAGATCATCCCCGTAAGACAACTCACTTACAACGAGATGCGCGGTTAAGGCTGCCTCCGTTGTGCTCATACCCCATACATGTAGGTCGTGAACATCGGAGACGCCGGGAATACTGCGGAGATACTCCTGAATAGCGTCAAGATCGATGCCTTCTGGCACCGCATCAAGCGCGAGATTCATCGACTCGCGCAATAATCCCCATGTTCCAATGAGCACAACCGCCACGATACCGAGGCTAACCACTGGATCCAGCCACAGCCAGCCGGTAAAGATCATGGCCCAACCCGAAAGCACTACGCCGAGAGAAACTCCCGCGTCAGCCGCCATATGAAGGAACGCGCCGCGTATGTTCAAATCACCTTTGCGCCCGGACATAAACAGGAGGGCCGTCGCCCCATTTATCAACACTCCCACAGCGGCTACGATAATCACCATCTTTCCGGCAACGGGTTCAGGGTTGCCAAATCGACGAACAGCTTCCCACGCAATCGCTCCCATTGCGAACACCAGCGCGACAGCATTCACTAAGGAAACTAAAATAGACGATTTGCGCATGCCGTAGGTTCGTGTCGAGCTTGGACCACGCCGGGAAATTGCCGCTGCTCCCCACGCCAAGAGCAGCGCAAGGACATCACTGAGATTATGGCCAGCATCTGCCACCAGGGCCAGCGAGTGGGCCATGGTGCCAAAAATAAATTCAACAATGACGAAGGTTGTATTCAGAGCGATGCCGATAGCAAACGCCCGGCCATAATCCATTGAATGGGAGTGGGTATGCGCCATTTCGTTGTCCTCTGAGTGCTTCCAGTTCCTTACGTTACTGTATAAGCCTCTGGTTCGCTAAATTGCCTTCCCGCCGCGCTCACCCGTTCTGATACTTACGACCTCATCGACCGTATAAACGAAGATCTTGCCATCGCCCGGGTTCCCGGTATGCGCATGTTTTTGAATCACATCGAGGACACGATCGACCAGTTCATCCGGAACGACAAGCTCGATCTTGGTCTTTTGAGCAAAACCAAGGTCTCCCGCTATGCGTTGCGGCCCGCTTTGCGACCGCCCACGTTCGAAGCCACGCACTTCGGAAACGGTGGTGCCGGGAAGACCAGGTATCGCCTGCAATTCGGCGATAACATGGTCAGCCAAGAATGGTTGAACGATGGCTTTGATCTCCTTCATGGCAAATTCTCCTAGATTTCAATATCTCCGCGCCTGCCCTCGAACCACTTGTACAAGGAAGGCAGGACAAACAAGGTCAATAGCGTGGACGTAACCAAGCCCCCAATCACCACGGTGGCGATTGGCCGTTGCACTTCCGCGCCGGCACTGGTTGCGATGGCCATAGGCACAAACCCCAAACTGGCCACCAGCGCAGTCATCAAAATGGGCCGGAGCAGGTTTCTCGATCCCGCAATGACTGCATTTCCTAGTTCCATACCCTCAAGTCTGAGGCGGCTGATCTGAGATACCAGCACAACTCCGCTTAATACAGCCACGCCAGATACTGCTATGAAGCCGACTGCGGCGGAGATGCTGAAAGGCATGCCGCGCATTGCCAAGGCAAATATGCCGCCTGTCGCTGCAACAGGAACATTCAAGAAGATCAGCAACGCCGGTTTGACCGCATTGGTCCGGCTGATTTGTGCTGGGCCTTCCTCGGTCTTTATATCCGCAAGTTCTTGTAGCGGGATGAGTCTGCCGCGAGGATCGGCCACTTTGATATTTCCTATCTTGTCCATCTCGTTTCGATCTTCGGATCCAAATCGGGCCTGAAGCGCAAAACGCTTCTCGCCTTCTAATACTTGCCCTACCTCTTTGCCGCCGATGGTCTCGATCGCATCCAGGACATCCCGGGCGTTGATGCCATAGCGGGCTATTGCATCACGGCGGATTTGAACACGCAGATAAGGCTGCCCGCCAGTCTGTTCGGCCTTCACATCCGCGGCACCCTTTACAGCAGCTACAACGCGCACGATTTCGTCGGCTTTCTGACGGAGCAAGTCCAGGTCGTCGCCATACAGTGTCACGGCAACGTCTGAGCGGACCCCAGCGATGAGTTCCTGCATGCGCAATTCGATCGGCTGTGAATAGCTGAAGATGTTGCCGGGAACGTTTTCCTGTAACGCCTTGTTAAATACTTCGATCAAATCTTCCCGACTGTGTGCAGTTGTCCAATCCCCTTGGGGCTTAAGAATCACATAAATATCGCTGGTCTCTACCCCCATGGGATCTGTTGCGATTTCTGCCCGTCCTGTACGAGAAACCACGGTATTGACTTCAGGGAAGCTCTTTAGGACCCGTTCGATCCGGCCAGTGCTCTGAATCGATTCCGACAAAGACACACTGGGTAAGCGCCATGCTTGCAGCGCCAAAGCCCCCTCTTCCAGCCTGGGGATGAACTCACTTCCCATCAGGCTCGCAACCGCGACCCCGAGCACAAAGGTGGCGGCGGCAATCCCACTGGCCAGCAATGGCTTCCTGACCGCACGCTCCAAGAGAGGCATGTACCTTCCTTTGAGCCAGGTGACGATCCTTGGATCGCCATGCTCAGCAGTGCGTCTCAACAAGAAGAAGGCCAGTACCGGCATCAGGGTGAAAGCCAATACAAGGGAGGCGATCAAGGCAAATATGACGGTGAACGCCATGGGCCGGAACATTTTCCCTTCCACCCCCGCAAGCGTCAGAATCGGGATGTACACAACGATGATGATGAGCACAGAAAAGAACACCGGGCGGGTCACTTCTCGGGCAGCATTAAGAATGATGGGCATTAACTCGGTATTCTTGTCTCGCGGCTTTTCTGATAAATGCCGCACGATGTTTTCAACCATGATGATGGACCCCTCGACGATCAGGCCAAAGTCGATCGCACCCAGGCTCATCAAGTTGCCGCTGATATCAGACGGGATCATACCCATGAAAGCGACCAGCATCGAAAGCGGGATCGACAACGCGACGATAAGGGCAGCGCGGATATTTCCCAACAGCAACAGCAGCACCACAATGACCAAAACGGCGCCTTCCAGCAGATTTTTTGTGACCGTTGCAATGGCTTTCTTCACCAGGTCCGTTCGGTCATAAAAAGTGTCTATCGTCACTCCGGGCGGTAAGGTTTTTTGCACCTCGCCCAATTTCGCTTTCACATCCTGGGCCACCACTCTGGAGTTGCCGCCGATCAACATCATGACTACACCCGTCACGACCTCTCCCCGCCCATCGCGAGTGGCCGCACCTTGGCGCAGCATGGGCGCAAATGCGACATTCCCGAGGTTCTTAACGAAGATGGGAGTTCCTTCTTTTGTTGCGCCTACCACGATGTTCCCGACGTCTTGAAGAGTGTTGATCAGGCCCTCGCCACGGATAATGTACTGTTCCTGATTATGTTCGATGTAGCCGCCGCCTGAGTTGAAGTTGTTCCGTTCCAATGCCTGGAAAACCGTTGCAAGCGGAATGTTGTAACTCACCAAACGATCTGCATCGAGTTGTACTTCGTACGTTTTCAGTTCACCTCCGTACGCATTGATTTCGACCACTCCAGGCACTGTACGCAACTGGGGAGCGATATTCCATTCGAGGACCGTGCGCAGATCCATCAGTGAGTGACCGTCGCCGCGAACCTCGAATTGGTAGATTTCACCGAGCCCTGTGCTGATGGGACCCATTTCCGGGGTACCGAATCCAGCAGGGATCGCTTCCCGTGCTTGGGGCAGACGTTCCAGGACCAAGCGGCGGCAGAAGTAGATATCCATTCCTTCCTTGAAGAAGACCGTCACGGCCGAAAGCCCGAATCGTGAAGTGGAGCGAATCTCGACTATTCCCGGCAAACCGCTCATCGAAGTTTCGACTGGAAACGTGATCAGTTTTTCCACCTCAATAGGGCCCAATCCAGGTGCGTTGGTAAGAATCAGTACCTGGTTAGGCGTGATGTCAGGGACCGCATCAATGGGAAGAACCTGCATTGCCCAAATGCCAATGCCTATCACCACCAATGTGAAGATGAGGATCAAGAAGCGATTCTTTAGAGAGAATTCAACGAGCTTGTACACGTTATTCTTCCCCTATGGATCCGCGCATTATTGCGGTTTTCAGATAAAAACTGCCCTGCGTAACCACTTGTTCGCCGACACGTAAGCCACTGATCACGTGGAAGTCGTTATCGCCCTTCCCGCCAAGTTTGACTGACCGCTTCTCAAAATGCGTGGCATCCTTCCTCACAAACACCACCGAATCTCCATTTACCTCCTGAATGGCGGACTTTGGCACCATGAGAACAGTGGTGGACGACTTTGTGGGAATCACCATGTCCGCGAACATTTCTAACTTCAAGCGGCCATCGTTGTTCGGGACAACGCAGCGTAATTTTGCAGTTCGAGAGTTGGGATCGAGAAAATCGCCAAGATATGTGATCTTTCCGCGGAAGGGGACATCCGCATACGAGGACACATTCACAATACAGTCTCCGGTCGAGGGAATGCTCCCCAAGTCCTTCTCGTACACGTCACCCTGCACCCACACATTGGCGGTGTCAGCGATCGTAAACAACTCCTTGTTTTGTCCCACAAGCTCGCCTTTTCCCACGTCATACTTGATCACGATCCCGTCGAAAGGCGCTCGCAGAATCGTTTCAGACGCGGTGCGGTGGCCCCCCTCATTCTTGGTGATGTCGCTCACTTGTTGCTCGCTCAGGCCAAAACGATGAAGTTTCTCTTCCACCCTCGCTAATTGCGCTTGTTTGCTGGCGATGTCTGCCAGTGCACTTTGCTGTTCTGCTTTGCGGAGCTCAAAGTCACGAGGAGAGATCGCCTCCACGCCGATAAGATTGTTGGCACGGTCAAGCGCCTTGACCGCAACCTGAGCCTGGGCCCGCGCGCGCTCAAGTTCGCTATGAGCGGTCAAATGCTCACTGATGAGCTCTCCCAATTCAATGTTGTCGTATTGAAGCAGCGGCTGGCCCTTGCGTACGCGGTCACCGAGCCTCACATACACTTCCTCGACCAAGCCCTGACCCAAGGGCGCAATGTGTGCAAGCTTGGTCTCGTCTGGAGAGACCGAGCCTGTAATCTTTACGCGCTTTGTGATCTGCTGTTCAACTACGGCTTCAGTCTTGATATCGCCGGTCTGCTGGAGCTCCGGGGTCAACTCCACCATGTTCGGGTCGCTCGTTTCCGCCACTTGTGTTTTCTGAGCAGGCGTGTGCTTCCAAACGAACGTGGCAACCGCGAATATAAGGACTGTCGCGATGCCAACAAAGAGTGCGCGCTTATTCATTGCAGATCCCCTCCCACTGCCGCTTCGAGCGCTGACTTGGATAGATGTTGATCCAGAAGCGCCTGGTTATAACTGCGTAGGGTTTCACGATATGTTCTATCAGCGTCGATGAACGTAACTAGATCGATGGCCCCAAGTCTGAATGATTGCAGTGCCGAACTCCGCACTTTCTTGGCGCTCGGCAAATAGTCCTTTTCTATCTGCTGGACAAGCGCAGTTTGTACAGCTAACTGATTCATGGCTTGCTGAACCTCGCGATTGACTTGAAGCCGTAATCGAATCAATTCCGATTGTTGTCTCTGCAATTCCGCGGTTGCTCGGATGACTCCGCCCTGGTTGCGATTGAACAGCGGAATCGGCAGGTTGAACCCAATCGCAAGGGTGTTGAGGCCGAAATCGCGCTTGTAACCGACCGTAGGCGTGATGTCAGGAAACGCCAACGCGCGTTGCAGACGGACATCAGCGTTCTCTCTTGCTACTCGCTCAGCTTGGGCCCGGAGGTCGGGACGATTTGCTGTTGCCTGCTGTTGAAGCTGCTCGATGGAATAAACCGGCTGTAGAGAAGTCAGTTTTTCGGCCACACTGAACTCTGCGTCTAACGCGGGACTTCCGAGCAACTCCAGAAGGGCTGCCCGATTATTTTTTAGCTGCAACTCGGCACTTCCCATATCGGAATAAAAACGCAAACGTTCAGTCCGCAGGCGGGCAAACTCCAGACCGGAAATCTCGCCTTGCTGATAGCGGGCCTCATAGAACCTAAGGAGCTCATCGAACTGACCCAGCAACTCTTTTGCCAGTTCATATTGCGCTTGGGCGAATGCGATCCCGTAATAACGTGATTTCAATTCGAGTGTCAGTTGCCGGAGAACGTCGTCGAAGGCGGCTTTTGTGCTCGCAAAGCCTTTCTCCGCAAACACTGTCCGCTTTCCCCGCTTTCCCGCAGTTTCAATCGTCTGGCCGGCTCGGATAATCAATTCCTGCCTATTGAAGAATGGTCCTGGGTGTGATCCGAACACCGGATAGCTTTCGGAAGAGACGTCTATGGATGGATTTGGCAACTGGCGGGCTGCCACAAGATCCCCTCTGGCAACATCAATCGTGCCTTTTTCGCGCTGAAGCGTTGGATTGTTTGCGATCATTAGACCGGTTGCAGTCTTTAAATCAATCAGCTTGGGGACGGGCTCCGTCTGCCCAGCTCCGAGGTGCGAGATCAAAAGCACCAGAAGTAGCAATTGCGAAACCAATCGAAAACCAACTCTCATGTGCAGCTCTCTTTCCAGTTTACCCATTGTTATTTCCTTCCGCGATTTTCCCGGTTCGAGCTCCAGATGCGCCGGATCTGAAGCATGGCTTCCAGATGCAGACGAGAGATATCCACGGAAGGCATTCCCATGACCCAAGCTGTCTCTCCGGGACCAAGTCCCCGTACATTGCGCAGGATGGACACAGCTCTCGCATCACAAGGCAAAGAGAGAATTGCACGCTCAAGTCCCTCGCCTGTCTGAACCACAATTGCGGTTTGGTCACATGCAGATCGCATTTCCATCCACACACATCGCAAGAGATCTCTCGGAGGAGTCTGCAATGAAAGACTCTCTGCCCAGCGCAGATACGCGCTAAAAGCTCTCCGCACTGTCTCTTCGGCTGGTAAATCCTCGCCAAAGAAGAATCGACTAAAGCGAAAGACAAGACGCCCACAAAGTGGGTAAAGACCTTGGACCTCTACTTGTGTCCATATGCGTTCCATGACATCACCTGCCCTTCCGGGCTGTGGGTTGGACTGTTGCTGAATGATCGCGGAATGAGGCTCCGCGTGAGTCAGCAGTAGGTCAGGAGGTTAGGCGCGAGGAGGGTGATACGGAGTGGGAAGATCGATGGTTGGGAACTGAATCTCTAATGCGGGCATCGACAAGATGTCAGCCAATGCTCGAGTTATCCGGGGAGGTTGGGTCGGCAGGGTATGGGAGCAACAGCAGAAGCAGTCGTCAGGAACGCCGGGGGTCTGATTCCGGGTAGGCACTGGATTGTGCTGTGCCCCGAGATTTTGCGCTATAAGAGATGACGCCTGAACCGATACTGAAAATTCATTCGACGACGGAACGTCGGTCTGGCAGACCCCAGGCAAAGTGAGATCGAACAATGCCCAACCCAGCAAGAGGATTGCGACGATTCGTCCTTTTGGAATCTGACTTAACATGCTTCACTAACTTACGTCATTAACCCGATGAGTGTCAAAGTGCCATTTGCCCATTTCCCTTTAGACGCTTCTATTCACATAACGGTATCAAGAGTTTGCCGCCAACAATAACCTCAGTATCAAGCAGTTACAATTCTTCAAATTTCAATAGTTTTCACCTTGCCAGAACTCCGGCTGCATTGCACCGACGATGAACGGGCGCTGGCAATCGTGATTACTGGGGCCAAGCTGTCAAGACCAAAACCCACTAAGCAATGCTGCCGGCCAATAATCCTGCGGCAATCGCAACCAGCCCTTCCAAGCTGTTCCACGCGATCGTGAAGTATTGAAGGCGCTTACCCTTGCTAGGGCGTATCGACATATGGTTTGAGCAGGATCATGCAGCAGGCCAGAGCGACGAAAAAGTGGTAACAAATTTTATTTTTGTCATAACGAGTAGCCAGGCGACGGAAGTGTTTGAGTCGGGCAAACCCTCGTTCGATGCGGTTTCTCAGCCGATACAACTTCTTGCTGTATCGCCGCTTGCGGCGGCGGTTGCATTGGGGGGGGGGGAATCACCGCGCGGGCTCCCTTGGCCCGGATGTGGGTGACAATCGCATCCGCGTCATAGCCCTTGTCGGCGATGACATATTTGGCTTTGTGGTTCCCCAGCAGAGTCACGGCCGGGGTGGCATCATGCACCTGCCCGGCGGTGAGCGCGCAGTCCACCGGTTCGCCCCATTCGTTCGCCCGCAGGTGGATCTTGGTGGTCAGTCCTCCGCGGGAACGCCCCAGAGCCTGGTCGGCGCCCCCTTTTTGCGGCCCGTGGCCGCTTGTTGATGGGCCTTCACGATGGTCGAATCCAGCAGCAGGTACCGGTTGTCGCGCTCCTTCACCAAGGCCGCAAACACGCGCTCCCAAACCCCGCTGTGCGCCCACCGCACAAAGCGTGTATGCACGCTCTTGTACTTGCCGTAGCGCTCGGGCAGGTCTTGCCAGCGCGCCCCGGAACGCAAGATCCACAGGACGGCGTTGACGAACAGGCGGTTGTCGACCGCAGTGCGGCCGACGGTTTCCTGGCGTCCGGGCAGCATGTTTTTGATCTTGCTCCATTGCGATTCGGTCAGTTCATAGCGGGCGGGCATGTCCAATTACAACCCCAATCACTTGCCCGCGCCAAGTCTATATGTCGATACGCCCTACAAGGATGAAGACCAGGAAAAACTTTGAACCAGCGACCTTTGGGTTATGAGCCCAACGAGCT
>JACPNP010000057.1 GCA_016185365.1 Terriglobales bacterium | reverse complement strand
TTTGAGACCGCACTCGACCCTGACAGCCGTTCGCAACTGATCTACCAGTTCGGCGTGGTGCCGGCAAACCTGTCGCAAGGTGTGGAGCTGGCCACGGTGCTCCCGCTCTTTACCTCCATGTTCCTGCACGCGGGCTGGCTGCATTTGATCGCGAACATGTGGGCCTTGTGGATCTTTGGCGACAACATCGAGGACTACCTGGGCGGGTTTCGATATCTCCTACTCTATTTGACCTGCGGCGTCGCCGGGTCGTTGCTTCACGTCACGTTCAATCCCACCTCCCCCTTGCCGAGCGTGGGCGCAAGCGGCGCGATCGCGGGCGTCATGGGTGCGTACTTCCTTTTGTTCCCCAGTGCGCGCGTCCAGACGATGGTGCCGTTCGTGTTCCTATTTGTGTGGCTGCCTGCCTGGGTGGTGTTGGGCTACTGGTTCCTGGCGGAGTTCGTGAGCGGGGCGGCAAGCTCGATCAATCAGATGGGACGGTCCAGCGGCGGGATCGCTTTCTGGGCGCATGTAGGCGGGTTCGTCGCCGGGGTCTCCTTGATCAAACTCTTCCCTTCCAAGAGGCGCTACAACTATTCCTTTGAGGAGTGAGCCGAGGCTATAGTTCCCCTCCGACCGGACCGATGTGGATGGTCTCCGAGGTCGCACTTGCCGGCAGCTCGAGCACGGCGGCGACCAGGTGGGCAACATCGTCAGCGGTGGCCATCCTGTCGCGCGGCGCATCCGCCCAGAATTGGTTCCATATCTCCGTGTGGATCGCGCCGGGCATCAACGCGGTCACCCGGATGCCGCGTGCGCGCAGTTCCTCCCGCAAGACATTCGTGAACATCAGGGCCGCGGCCTTGGAAGAGCAATACGCGGACGCGCCGGCGAATGGGATTTGCGCCGCCACGGAGATGTTGTTCACGATCACGCCCCCGGTGGACATCAGAGGAAGGACCGCCTGGGTGACCAGGAACATGGCGTCGAGATTCGTGGCGTAGACCTTTCGCCAAGATTCGAATGACATCTCCGACACCGCCTGGTTCGCGTGGGCGATACCGGCATTGTTGATAAGAAAATCCAGCCGGCCCGCTTTCTCCTCGATGCTTGCCGCCATCGCCTTGATCTCGGTTGGTTGGAGCAGGTCGCACGGAAGGAGCGAAATGCCGGGCTGCCCGGCGGCCAGCGCGGCCAGCGCGTCGCGATCGCGACCGGAGGCGAAAACACGGCACCCCCGGGCCGCCAATTTGAGGGCGATGGCATGACCGATGCCACGTGTGGCGCCGGTCACCAACGCTGTCCTGGAAGCGAGTGAGAGTCCCGCCATCGGCTAGATCCCGTTCCCGTTGCGGGAGCGGATGAGTGAAAGGAACTCCTCGCGGGTCTCCTGCTCGTCGCGGAATACGCCCAGCATCGACGAGGTCACGGTGGAGGAGTGCTGCTTCTCCACGCCGCGCATCATCATGCAAAGGTGGCGGGCCTCGATGACGACGCCCACACCCTGCGGCCGGATCGCTTTTTGGATGGTCTCCGCGATCTGAGTGGTGAGGCGCTCCTGCACTTGCAGGCGGCGGGCGAAGACATCCACCAGCCGCGGGATCTTGCTCAGACCGATCACCTTTCCGTTGGGGATATAGGCCACATGGACCTTGCCGAAGAACGGGAGCATGTGGTGCTCACAGAGGCTGAACATCTCAATGTCTTTGACGATGACCATCTCGTCATAGCTCACATCGAAGAGCGCGTCGCGCAGTATGGCCGCCGGGTCCTCGTGCTGGCCGCGGGTAAGGAATCTCAGCGAGCTCTCGACCCGTTCCGGCGTGCGCAGGAGGCCGTCGCGGCCGGGGTCTTCGCCAAGACGCACGAGCATCTGGCGCGCAAGCTCGCGCAGGCCGGCCTCACCGACCGGTGTCGGGTCGGGGAGAACTTTCTTCTTCATGGCGATCGGTCTCTTGTTCATGGTCTCACATTCCCAAATTCAAAAGAGTTCTTGCGTGTTTCCTCCAGACGAATGCGTTCCACGGCGGCAACGCGAAATCCACGCTGCAAGATCCGGAAGATCTCGAGACAAAGGTTTTCCGTGGTCGGGACGCGTCCGGCAAACGCCGGCAACGTGTTCAAGTTGGCATGGTCGAAGCGGGCCAACACCTCGTGACGGATGAATCCATCAAGATCGGCAAGATCGCAAACCATACCGGTCGCCGGATCCACCGGGCCGCCGACGGTGACTTCCAAGGCGTAGTTATGCCCATGACCGTGCGGGTTGTTACATCTTCCGTAGATGGCATCGTTCTCCGCGGGAGAAAGTTTATCGTTGTGCAGTCGGTGCGACGCCGGGAACAAATATCGTCTTGTCAGGTATGCTCTCATGCTTCCCCGTAAAAATCGGCGAACAGATCTTCCGCTTCATAGACGCGCACGCGATGCAGCCGGGCGATTTTCAGCCTCGGTTCCAGCCTATTCCAGATCACGATGGCGAGATTCTCCGTGGTCGGGATCAGATCCTTGAACTCGGGCACCTCTTTGTTGAGGTGGCGATGGTCCATGGCCCCGATCACTTCCCGCTCCATCAGGGTCTTTAAGTCTTTGAGGTCCACGACGAATCCGGTGGTCGCGTCCACGTCGCCTTTCACGGTCACCTCGAGGGTGTAATTGTGGCCGTGCCCATTGAGGTTGGCACATTTGCCGAACACCCGCGCATTCTCCTCCGGGGAAAAGGCCGGATTGTGATAGTAGTGCGAAGCGGAAAAGTCGGCGCGCCGCGTCAGATAGATCATCGGGGTCCCTGTCCTCAGTCTCACCATTCTAATGAAGTGCGCGTCCGGCTGTACTATAGATGGAGGATGATGCGTCGGGGCTACATAAAGTCAGCGATTTTCCTGGTTTTTGTGTTGGCGGGATGCCAACGGGGGTCGACCCCTGATCTGGTGGGCAGGCCGGCGCCGGACTTCACGGTGCGTGATGCCGATCGCAGCGTGACCCTCAGCCAATTCCGGGGCAAGACCGTGGTGCTCAATTTCTGGGCCACATGGTGTCCGCCGTGCGTGGAAGAAATGCCATCACTTGTGGCCATGCAAAAGAAGCTCAAGGACCAGGTGGTCGTACTGGCGGTCAGCACGGATGAAAGCGAGACAGCCTACAAAAAGTTCATCGTGGACCGCGGGATCACGCCAACAGTACTGACGGTGCGTGACGGGCAGCAGGTGAGCAATTCGCTCTACGGGACCTTCCGCTATCCGGAGACATACGTCATCGATGCCAGCGGTGTCTTGCGGCGCAAATTCATCGGCCCGGTCGATTGGACCAAGCCTGAGATCCTCGAGTACCTCACCAAACTCTAAAGCCGCACATTCCTCAGCCGAAGAGCGTTCGCGATCACAGACACGGAGCTGAAACTCATCGCCGCTGCCGCCAGCATCGGGCTGAGCAACACCCCGAAGAACGGATAGAGGACCCCGGCCGCGATGGGTACACCCAGCGCGTTATATGCAAACGCGAAGAAAAGATTCTGGCGAATGTTGTTCATGGCGGCCACGCTCAGGTGACGCGCCCGGACGATCCCCTGCAGATCTCCCTTGACCAGAACGACGCCGGCACTCTGCTTGGCCACATCCGTGCCTGTGCCCATGGCGATGCCGACGTCGGCCTGCGCCAATGCAGGCGCGTCATTCACGCCGTCTCCGGCCATGGCGATACGCTCGCCTTTGGCTTGCCGGCGCGCGATCGCTTCCCGCTTGTCCTGAGGCAGCACTTCCGCTTCAAATTCGTCGATCCCGAGCTTGCGGGCCACAGTCGTAGCGGTCGCCATGTTGTCACCGGTAAGCATGACCACGCGGAGGCCCATGGCGTTAAGCTTGCGCAAGGCGTCCACGGCGCTTGGCTTGATCGGGTCCGCGATCGAGAACGCTCCCGCGAAAACGCCGTCCACAGCAACCAGAACACTTGATCGGCCTGCCGGCTCATCGCTTGACAGCGATGAAAGGTCCACATTCTGCTGTCGCAAAAATGCGGCACGCCCGACCATGACCTGTTTCTCACCTACCATGCCCCGGATGCCCAGACCGGTGCTGGACTCCACAGCGTGCGGATTCACAAGTTGCGATCCCGCCGCCGCAGCCACGATCGCTTGCGCAAGTGGGTGCTCCGAGGCTTGCTCAAGGCTCGCTGCCAGGCGAATGACTTCGCGGTCTTCGAATCCAGGCCGGGCCTGGATTGATACGACACGAGGGCGACCCTCAGTTAGGGTCCCGGTCTTGTCCACCATCAGCACAGAAATTTGCTCCAATGATTCAAGCGATGGCGCATCCCGAAAAAGCACGCCGGCGCGGGCGGCGCGACCGGTCGCGACCATGATGGACATCGGAGTCGCCAGCCCCAGCGCGCAAGGACAGGCAATAATCAGAACTGCGACGGCATTGACGACGGCATGTGCCAGGCGGGGCTCGGGACCGAACCACCACCAGCCCGCAAAAGACAGGACGGCGACCAAGACCACCGCCGGCACAAAATACCCGGCTACCCTATCCGCCAGCCGCTGGATCGGGGCGCGACTGCGCTGGGCCTCGGCAACCATCTTCACGATCTGTGCGAGCAAGGTCTCGCTGCCAACGTGCTCGGGGCGCATGAGCAGCGAGCCGGTCCCATTGACGGTGCCGCCGATCAATCGGTTTCCAGCCATTTTATCCACCGGCATGGATTCGCCGGTCAGCATGGATTCATCGAGGGCGCTCTTCCCTTCCAGCACCACGCCATCGACCGGGACCTTTTCGCCGGGGCGCACGCGGAGCGTATCGCCGACGTGGATGTGCGCGAGTGGGATGTCTTCCTCCCGTCCATCGGGGGTGATGCGTCTGGCTGTGGCGGGTGCGAGTTCCAAAAGCGCACGGATCGCGCCACTGGTGGCGCGGCGCGCACGCAATTCCAGCACCTGTCCGAGTAGGACAAGGGTCACAATGACGGCGGCCGCTTCAAAATAGATCTCGACCTGGCCATGGTGCCCGCGGACCGTTGCGGGAAAAAGTCCGGGGAACAACACACCGATGAGACTGTAGAGATATGCTGCTCCCGTCCCAAGCGCGATCAGCGTGAACATGTTCAGGTGGCGGGTCCTGAGCGAGGTCCAGCCACGTTCGAAGAACGGCCAGCCGCCCCACAAGACAACCGGAGTGGCCAGCGCCACTTGAAGCCACATGGCCCAGGGCTGATTGAAAATATCGGAGGCCGAGAGCGACGGGACCATCTTCGCCATGGCCAAGGTAAACAACGGGAAGGTCAACAGCAGGCTGATCCAGAATCGACGGGACATGCCGAGGAGTTCTGAGTCATCCTCGGGCCCAGCAGTCACCGTGCGAGGTTCCAACGCCATGCCACAGATGGGACAATTCCCGGGAACCTCGGAAACGACTTCCGGATGCATCGGGCACGTATATTGGGTTTTGCCGCCAAGGTGCGGCGTTGCAAGCTCCAACGCCATTCCGCAGATCGGGCAGGGACCGGGCCTGTCTGCTTCGACTTCCGGGTCCATCGGACAAATGTATTTCGCTCCCTGGGGCGGAATGATGGGCGGTGGCGCTATGGTCGCAGCGATCTGTACCAGCGCCGGCTTCCCAGGCGCAAGGTATCGCTCCGGCTCGGCGCGAAACTTGGTCTCACAGCCTTTGCAGCAAAAATAGTATGTCCTGCCTGCATGTTCCGCGTGGGCGGATGCAGTTGCAGGATCAACCGCCATTCCGCAGACCGGATCGATGGCGCCGGATTTGTTGGTGTGTTCGTGGTCCATAGACGCCTCTCAGCGATAGTGTTTGTGCATCAGGTCGAGCAACTCCTCATACATGGCGCTGGCCTGAGCTTTGGTGCCTTTTTGCAAGGCATGGGTGGCGCAATGCTGCAGGTGATTGCGCATCAGCTCCCGCGCGACCCCGCGCAAGGCCTGTTGGACGGAGGAGATCTGCATCAGTATGTCCGCACAGTATCGCTCTTCGGCAACCATTTTTTGGATGCCGCGGACCTGGCCCTCGATGCGGCGCAAGCGCCGGCGATTCGCGGCCTTGCCCGCCGAATCCACCGCGACAGCTTTTCTCTTGTGTGGTTTCATACTTAAATACTATACCGTCCTATCCTATAAGTCCACTCACGATCTGATGTCGTCGCCCGGGCCCGGGATTCATGACCTATACTGGAGGGGTAGGAGTCGACCCAAAGGTCCGGAGAAGCCATGACGACTGTGGATGTCTGCTATCGCTATGCCACCCCTCCGCGCGAGGCGGAGATGCAGGCCATCGGGGCCCTGCATGAAGTCTATGGGATCCGCAAGGTGCTGTTTGACGAAAAGGCGCGGACGGTGACCGTGGAATACGATGCGACGCGCTTCGCCGACGATACCGTTGCCAACCTGTTGCGTCGAGCGGGGCTGGATGTGACGGAACGCATCCGCCTGGTGTGATGTGTGGGTTGCCCCACGGCAATGGCGTCTAGTATGATGTATGTGTATTTCCCTTCCGACGGTATTCCTTCGCGCTCCGCGCCAGGACCCACGGTAAAGCGCCCTTAGCTCAGTTGGATAGAGCGTCTGACTACGAATCAGAAGGTCGGGAGTTCGAATCTCTCAGGGCGCGCCATCTCTACCCATGAGAATCTTCATCGCATCCTCTAACTCTGGAAAATTGCGCGAGCTTTCCGAAGCCGGCGCCGCATATTCTGTTGTGGTCCATGAGTTGCCAGGATCAGGCAGCCTGCCTGTCCCGGCAGAATCAGGCAGCACTTTTGCCGAGAACGCTGCGATCAAAGCCGTTGCTTACAGTCGGACCGTGCCGGGCGAGATCGTCATCGCCGACGATTCCGGACTGGAAGTCAGCGCGCTAGGCGGAGCACCGGGTATCCACTCCGCGCGCTATGCGCAGCAGGACAATCACAAATCGAGCGACGCGGCCAACAATCAAAGACTCTTATGCGAGATTGCCAAGTACCCCGGAGCCGGTCGTAGCGCGCTCTTTGTGTGCGTGATCGCAGCAGCGCGCGACGGCAAGCTGCTTGGCACATTCGAAGGTGAGGCGCGCGGAGAGATACTGCAAGCGCCCCTTGGCCGACACGGATTCGGTTATGACCCGCTGTTCTTCGTGCCGGAAGCAAACAAGACGTTTGCCGAGATGCAGGGCGAGGAAAAACTGCGCTACAGCCACCGGGGCGCCGCGTTCCGCCAGTTCTGTGAATGGCTCGCCCATCATCCGTTATCGTAGCGCCTACAGCTTACGAACTCTTCAAAATCCGGATGTCATGCCCTTTCATCTCCGCAGGTTGAGGGACGCCAAGGATGCCGAGCACGGTGGGCGTGATGTCCTGGAGTGAGCCATCGTTGCGCAGGGTGTAACGTTGCGCGTCCGCGGTCACAAGGATGAATGGCACCGGATTGGTGGTATGCGCGGTGTGCGGGCCGCCGGTCGCGGGGTCGATCATCTGCTCCGCATTGCCGTGATCGGCGGTGACCAGCATGGCGCCGCCGGCGCGCTGAAGCGCAGCCCGGATGCGTCCCAGGCAATCATCCACAGTCTCCACCGCCGTGATGGTGGGCGGGATCTTCCCGGAGTGGCCGACCATATCCGCATTGGCGAAGTTGACGATGATCACGTCAAAGGTCTTGTCTTCGACCGCCTTGACGACCACGTCAGCGATCCCGGCCGCGGACATCCGCGGGACCAAGTCGTAGGTGGCAAATTCCTTTTTCGAAGGGACCAGGATCCGTTCCTCGCCGGGAAACGGTTTTTCAATGCCGCCATTGAAAAAATAGGTGACGTGGGCGTATTTCTCAGTCTCCGCGACGCGAAGATTGCGCAATCCGGCGTTCCCCATCACGTTGGCCAGGAGGTTGTTCATCGAATCCGGGGGGCTGACGACCGGGAGCGTGAACTCCTTGTCATATTGCGTCATGCAGACGTACTTCAAGCCCTTGGGGATAGTGGAGGGGGGTATTGAGAGGTCCAAAGCCTCGGCGTCGGGAAGCCCTTTCCCGTCGTCCGCAGCCAGGCCGCTGCGGCGGGCAAGAGCGCGGGTGATCTGGCGGGCGCGGTCGGCGCGGAAGTTAAAGTTGATGCAAACATCCTCATCGCGGACCGTTGCCACCGGCTCGCCGCGATTGTCAACACAAACGAAGGGGACGATGAATTCGTCTGTGACGTCGCGATTGTAAGACTGCTTGATGCCCTGCACCGGGTCGATGGTGGCGCCGGCCTCACCTTTACCGTGGACCATAGCGTCGGTGGCCTGCTTGATGCGGGCCCAGCGCTTGTCGCGGTCCATGGCGTAGAAGCGGCCACTGACACTTGCGATCTTACCGCTACCGAGTTCGCGCATTTTCTGTTGCAGCTCGGCGACATATCCGGCGCCGTTGGTGGGCAGAGTGTCACGCCCGTCCATGAAGCAATGAACGAAGGTGCGGTCCACGCCGTTCTGGCGGGCCATCTTGAGCAAGGCGTAAAGGTGGCGTGTGTGTGAGTGCACGCCGCCGTCGGAGACGAGCCCGAAGAGGTGCAGCCTGCGGCCGCCGGACTTGGCGTGTTTCATGGCCTCAAGCAGGACCGGATTGGAGAAAAACTCTCCATTCTCGATCATGAGATCGATCTTAGTGATGTCCATGTAGACGATACGGCCGGCGCCCATGTTGAGGTGGCCGACCTCACTGTTGCCCATCTGACCGTCGGGCAGGCCGACGTAGCGTCCACTGGTGTAGACCAACGTATTTGGAAAATCAGCGAGGAGCTTGTCGTAATTCGGCTTGCGGGCCAGCGAGATGGCGTTGGCCTTCGAGGGCGGGGCGTAGCCCCAGCCGTCAAGAATGACGAGGACGAGCGGTTTGGGTCGCATAGCGCGGCTCAACCTTTATAGTTCAAGGCCGCAAGGCCGAGGTAGCGGGCGGACTGCCCCAACTGCTCCTCGATGCGCAGGAGCTGGTTGTACTTGGCGATGCGATCGGTGCGAGAGGCGGAGCCGGTCTTGATCTGACCCACTCCGGCAGCCACTGCCAGGTCCGCGATGAAGGTATCTTCCGTCTCGCCGGAGCGATGGGAGATGATGCAGGTGTATCCGTTACGCACGGCGAGATCGATGGCGTCGAGCGTCTCCGAGACCGAGCCGATCTGATTGACCTTGATGAGGATAGAGTTGGCGATTCCCTTATCGATCCCCTGCTGCAGCCGGGTCACGTTGGTGACGAAGAGGTCATCGCCGACCAGCTGGATCTTTGCGCCGGCGAGGTCGGTGAGTTTCTTCCAACCGGCCCAATCGTCCTCGGCCAAGCCATCCTCGATGGAGACGATGGGATACTTCTTGGCCCAGTCGGCCCAATAGGCAGCCATCTCGTCCGGATTGCGCTCGCTCTTGTCGCTCTTCTTGAAGACGTATTTGTTCTTGTCCTTTGTATAGAACTCGCTGGCGGCGGGGTCGAGGGCAATGCAGATATCCTCGCCCGCCGTGTAGCCCGCGGCCTGGATGGCTTCCAGCACCAGCTCGATCGCCTCTACGTTCGACTTTACGGAAGGCGCAAATCCGCCCTCATCGCCCACACCGGTGTTGTACCCGCGCTTCTTGAGCACCCCTTTGAGCGTGTGAAAAACCTCGGCGCCCCAGCGCAATGCCTGGAAAAAACTCTCCGCCCCGGTGGGCATGACCATGAATTCCTGGAAGTCGACGTTGTTATCGGCATGCGCGCCACCGTTGAGGATGTTCATCATGGGCGTGGGCAGGGTGTTGGCGCCGGCGCCGCCCAAATAGCGATAGAGCGGGACTTCCAAGGCGATCGCGGAAGCGCGGGCGCAGGCCATGGAGACGGCCAGGATGGCGTTCGCGCCCAGCTTGCCTTTGTTGGGCGTGCCATCGAGCGAATTCATGTGGCGGTCGAGTTGGCGCTGCTGGGTGGCGTCCATGCCCTCGAGCGACGGGGCGATCACCTTGTTCACGTTCTCGACAGCGTTGCGCACGCCTTTGCCCAGATAGCGGTCCTTTTCACCGTCGCGGAGCTCGACGGCTTCATGTTCGCCGGTGGAAGCGCCGCTGGGGACGGCGGCGCGGCCCAGCGCACCGCCAGCCAGGGCCACATCGGCCTCCACGGTGGGATTACCGCGGGAATCGAGGACCTCACGGGCGCGAACGCTGACAATCTCGGTAAGGGTCATGATGGTGTGGTCCTTTAGCAAGTAGCGAACTCGGAATTATAGAGGATAGGTCAGCGGTTGAATGTGATGGACGGCGCCTAAGCGGTTGACTGTCCTGAATGATTACCAACTAGATACCCTGTTTCTTTGGTTGTTGTCCGGTTTTCTTGGGTGTTTTACAGTGCCCCTAGACCTACCGGAGGTGAAAGGAATGAAACGACTACTGGTTGTGGGATGCGCTCTGCTGCTGGGTCCGGCGGCGATCGCGCAGCAGAACACTGAAACCCGGGAATCCGGTTCACGTCCGCAGCTGTCGGTACAGGCCACTGCCCCGTATGCCTTGCCGGCAGGCACCGTGGTGAAGATGCGGCTGGAGACAGGCGTGACCACCGCGTCAAACAAGCCCGGGGACACGTTCACGGGCCGGGTCACGGAAGATCTCTATTACCAAGGCAAAGTGGTGGTGCCGGTGGGGTCCTCCATCCAAGGTTCGGTCACCAAAGTCGATGAGAAGCGGCGGATCAAGGGACGGTCGATCCTGGAACTGCGGCCGGAGTATGTGACCTTGCCGGACGGCAGCCGCTACGTCATGGTCGCCGGCGTGACGGGCACCGATGCGGGAACGAAAGTGGACAACGAAGGCCGCATCCTGGCGCCGTCGATCGACAAGCGGGACAAGATCGAAATGGCCGTGGCCACCGGTGGGGGCGCGGGCTTCGGCGCGCTGGTGGCGCACAGCGGCAAGGGCGCGCTGATCGGCGCGGTGATCGGCGGCGGCGCCGCGGTAGGTTATTGGCTGAGCAAGACCAAGTCCGCCAGTCTGCCGGCTGGCACGGAGATCACGATGGAGTTGAGCCGTCCGATGGCGCTGACCGCGGTCGGCGACTAGATTGCAAGGCGCGCTCGCGTGCGCGGCGGGGGCTCCGGCCCCCGCTAATTTTTTGCCGTCAGATCCAGAGCGTTGACCTGGTCCGTGACTCTCTGCCCCGCCGACATCCCGCCGATCGAACATAAAGTCTTTCCGCAGCGGACCAGTGCGCGGTGGTCCATCGTGGGCGATGGCGACGGTGGGAGGACCTTCCATGTGCGGGAATAAATGTCCCAGGCAAAGTTCACGGCGCTGGGTCCGGAGGGCACGCCGTTGTATCCAATGCCGTCGTAGTTGTAAGGATTGTCGGTGCCGCCGCTGAACACGATCTGGGCGCCCATGCCGGAAGCCCCCATACGGTAGTTCGCGTCGCCGGGATGCTTCGGCAGGCGTGACCAGGAGATCTTCGAGGCGTCTTCGGTGAGGATGGCGCCACGCCAACAGTCTTCGGACGCTACATACTTTGCCGAGGACTGACCTGCGGGTGGTTTGTAGGCTCCGCCACAGTAGACGATGGTCTCACCGGAGATGCCGCCGGCGTGGCCAAAGACGGCGCGGCCAGGGATGGCCGAGGAGGCGCGCCAGGTGTTGTTGTAGATGTCATAGACTTGCACGGCGCTGACGTTGTCGTTCCCCGACCATCCTGAGACCAGGATCACGAAGCGTCCGTGATAGATCAAGGCCACCGAATCATCCACAGGTATGGGAATGGCCCGGCCGCTGGTCCAGATCCCCTTGGAAGGGTCCTTGGCTCCGGGAGAATAGATGTCCAGCTGATTCAGGGTCACTTCTTTGCCGTGCTTATCCACCGTATAACCACCGAACAGGAACACCTTGCCATTGGCGCCCACGGCGGCGGAGGCCAGGCGGCCAGCAGGGCCGGGGACATCCGGCATGCGCTTCCAATGCTTGCTGCGGGAGTCGAAGATGTAGGCTTCCTGGGTGATGTCGCGCCACTTCTTGCCCGGACCGATGCCCAGCAAGGAGAAGATCAATTCCCCACCGGTGACGTGAAAGCTGACTATCGCGTTATTGGAAACGGGCTTGGGGAGCGGGGGCGGGGCTTGCGCGACTGCCGCCGTCATACCGAGAACCAGGACGGGTGCCAGCAGGCGCAGGAACGACATGATCTGATTCTATCAAGCAGGTTTGAATGGAGATCGCGGAGGAAAAGCGAAAAGCCGCCTTGTGGGCGGCTTTT
>JACPNP010000065.1 GCA_016185365.1 Terriglobales bacterium | reverse complement strand
GAGTTGGTGACGCAGAAAGGCGTCGGGGAAAAATCCGATGCGCTCTGGAAACAGATCCAACAGCATCACACCCGCTTGCTTGCAACCACGAGTGTTGTCGAGATGGAGCCGCCGCAACAGGCGCGAGGTGAGGTCGATCTGGCTGAGAGCGGGCCACTTTATCCACTCCAACCAGTATTAGCGCCAGCCGGTCTCGCCCAACTGGTCCTATCGCGGCCGAAAGCCGCCCGTAGGCCCCGCACTGGCAATGACGCTCAGCTTTCGCTGGCGTTCTAACCGAAACACGACACAGCGAGGAGGGAGGGCGTCCAGAGGGACCGCTCACTTCCGCGTGGCCAGCTCGCGAGGTACGACATATGGAAAATAGGGGTCTCTATATCAACGACCTGCCCCAGTTCGGTGAAACACCGGAGTGGAATTACACGATCAAGCAACTGTAAAGGTGTTCTTGCGGGGTCCCTAAGAGTCCGTTGATATTTTGCTGGCGGGCTTTTTTACGGCGGTTCTCATCGAGCGCGCCATGGGATTTATGCGGCGCTTAGCGGTACGCTGATTCGATGCCCGTCTTGCCGGTGCTGAATGTCGGTGTGCTGCCTGTTCTGCAGTTGATGATTCTGCCTTTCACCGTGTTTTGGATCGTAAAACGAATCAGCGCCGGCGGCGGGCGGCGCCAGGGAGGCTCGTGCCTGAAAACCCTACAGCATGTAGGGGACATCGCTGCAGCGTGATGGATAGGAAAAGAGCATGTGGCGCAGTGTGGCTGCTTTGATATCGGCTTGGATCGCCAGGGCGAAAACGTTGATCACTTCTTCGGCGTCCTTGCCCAGAAGATGTGCCCCGAGAATTCGGTCAGTATCTTCCTCGATCAAGACTTTGTAACCGGAGACCCGTTCAGCGACGCGTCGCGATGAGTACCACTGGGATGTCTCGGCCATCTTGACTTTGAATCGCAGCCCTTTGGATCGAGCCTCGGCTTCAAGCATTCCCACGCTGGCCAGCGGCGGCAACGCGAACACGACACTTGGCATGGAACGGTACTCCGCCGTTCGCGAGTTCCCTTTCAGGAGATTGGCGGCTACGACGTGGCCTTCCATCGCTGCAACCGGCGTGAGTGGAAAGCCGGGGGTGTCCGCCGCGTCGCCTGCCGCATAAACGGAGTTGTTGGAAACACTCTGCAAATGCTCATTCACAGTGACACCGTTGACCCCATATCGAACGCCTGCCACTTGAAGATCGAGAGCTGCGATGGCAGGCTCTCGCCCAGCCCCATGGACGACCAGATCAGCTTCAAAGGTTGTCGGCGAGTCTCCGGTGTCTGCTTCTACGATGAAACCATCACGATTCCTGTGAATCGCTCGTACGGGCGAGCTGAGCCTGACGTCGATGCCTGCTGCCCTGGTCGCCTCCACGAGCTGGTGCACAAGGTCTGGGTCGAACCCGACCAAAGGGGCAGGGCCTCGGTGCAGAATGCGAGCCTCGGCTCCGGCACGGGCGGCAACGTGAGCGAACTCAAAGGAAATGTACCCGCCGCCGACAAACAGAATGCGCCGGGGGAGCTGCGGCAACTCCAGGAAATGCGTGCTAGTCGCTAGCAGCTGCTCTCCTGGGAGCTTGAGCTGGGCGGGCTTTGCTCCGGTCGCGATATGAACGTAACGCCCAGTCAGAAAGCTGTCGCCGACCTGCACTGTCGTGCTGTCAACAAATTTTGCAGGGCCATGGAAAGTTTCGATACCCTTGGCTTTGAAACTCTCCTCGCGTTTGGCCGGCACAGGCTCTGTAAAGGTCTGTTTGAACTTAATCAGTTCCGGCCAGCGGATCTGGAGGTTCCCTGACACACCGTTTCCCTGCATTCGGCGAGACCACTCCGTGAGTTCTCCGGCTCCGACCAGCACCTTTTTCGGATCGCAACCGCGCAGGGAACAAGTGCCGCCGTATGGCAGCTCAT
>JACPNP010000064.1 GCA_016185365.1 Terriglobales bacterium | reverse complement strand
GCGCATCGCCTCGGCCGAAAGCGCCAGCGGAGGCTTTCCGTTCTCCTCACAATAGCGCTGCAGGAAGTGTTGCGTGAGCAATGGGATGTCCTCACGGCGGGAGCGCAGCGCCGGGAGGTCGATCGTGATCACGTTAAGCCGGTAGAACAAGTCTTCGCGGAACCGACCTTCCTTCACCAGTTGCTTCAGGTCGACGTTGGTGGCCGCGATGATACGCACGTCCACCTGTATCTCCTGGACGCCGCCCAGGTGCATGAACTTGCGGTCCTGCAGCACGCGTAAGATCTTCGCCTGTGTCTCGACCGACATGGAGCCGATCTCATCGAGGAATAGGGTGCCCCGATCGGCGACTTCGAACAGTCCTTTTTTCGAGGCGATGGCGGAAGTGAAGGCGCCCTTCACGTGGCCGAAGAGTGTGGACTCCAGCAGGTCCGTGGGCATGGACCCGGTATTGACCGGCACGAACGGACGATCCTTGCGCGGGGAGTTCGCATGGATGGCCTTGGCGATCAGCTCTTTTCCCGTGCCGCTGTCGCCCTGGATGAGTACGGTGGAGCGGGACGGCGCGACCTGGGCAATGAGGTCGAAGACCCGGAGCATGATGTCGCTCTTGCCCACGATGTTTTCAAAGTTGTAGCGTTCTTTGAGCGCGCGTTTGAGCTGAAGGTTCTCTTCTTCCGCCCGCCGGCGGCCCACCGCCCCGGCGATGTCCGCCAGCAGTTTTTCGTTGTCCCAGGGCTTCTGGATGAAATTGGTGGCGCCGTGGCTCATGGCGCGCACAGCGTTTTCCACGGTGCCCTGTGCCGTGATCATGATGACCGGCAGATTGGGGTCGCGGTCGCGGATGTCGTCCAGCACTTCCAGGCCGCTGCGGTCCGGCAGGCCGATATCGAGCAGCACTACGTCATAGACCTTGCTGCCAAGCGCGGCCAGTCCGGCTTCGGCGGTGTCGGCTCCGTCGGCGGCGTAGCCCTCGATGTCGAGCAAGGTGAGCAGCGACTCCCGGATCTCGAGGTTATCGTCGATCACAAGTATGTGCGCGGGAGCGGCCGGTTGATTCGATTTGCCGAATCGTTTTGTCAGGACTGCGGTATCTGCCATAGCGTCTGCCTTTTAATCCGCGGATGCTTTCGCCGCAACCGGGGCCGCGGCTTTCTGCCGATTGCGCGGGACGGGGAATTCCAGCCAGAACGTTGTGCCTTCTCCCGGCTGGCTGTCCACGCTGATCTTGCCGGCGTGTTCCTGGATGATGCCGTAGGTGACGGCCAGACCCAGCCCTGTTCCGCGCCGGTTTCCTTCCTTGGTCCCCATCTTGGTAGTGAAGAATGGATCAAAGATTCGTGCCTGATGCTCGGGTGCGATGCCCACGCCGGAGTCGGACACACGCACGCTGACGTAAGGCCCATTGGCGGTGACGATATTCAATGAACCTCCTTCGGTCATGGCGTCCTTTGCATTCAGCAACAGATTGAGGAACACCTGTTGCAACTTGCCGCTGTTTCCCAGGATCACCGGCAAGGCCGGATCCAGGGTGTGCTCCACTTTGATGCGCGCGCCGCGCAATTGGTGTTCGAGCAGCGCCAGCGTATCGGCAATGACCTTGTTGAGGTCCACGTCGCCGAATTCGGTGGATCCTGTGCGTGAGAAATTCAGCAGGTTGTTGACGATCTCCGACGCACGGAATGTCTGTTGCGTGATCTTCTCGAGCAGCGCGGAGCGTTTCTCGTCACCGGTCAATTGCTTGGCCAGCATCTGCGCATAGGAACTGATGACCGCCAGTGGGGTATTGACCTCATGGGCCACGCCTGCCGCCAGGACGCCGATGGAACTCAGTTTCTCCGCCTGTGCCACCTGCGACTCCAGCGCGATCCGTTCCGTGATGTCATCCACGATGATGAGCCGGCCGATGGTCTGGAAGTTTCGCGTCACCAGCGGTGCGATAGCGATATTGGCCACCCTCATCTCACCTGACGGTGTGGGGAAGCGGAACTTGTACAGGGTGTGCACGCCGCTCGAGCCCCGCACCCGGTTGTAGGCGGTGATGAAATCCGGTGGGCAGATGTCCGCCAGGTTCTTGCCTTTTACTTCCGCGCGCGGCATGGCATACATGACTTCCATCTGCGCGTTCCAGCTCTCGATCCGGTCTTCCAGGTCCACCGCCAGCACGCCCACGTTGATGGACTCCACGATGTTCTCGTTGAAGTCTTTCAGGCGTTCGTATTCCATCACCTTCTGCTCGAGCGAGGCATACAGCAGAGCGTTCTGGATGGCGATGCCAAGATATCCGGCCAGCGTCTCCAGCAGTTCCACGTCTTCGCTCGAAAGAAAATCGCCCTGATAGGTCTTTCCCAGCCCGAGCACGGCGATTGTGCGGTTCTGGATCCGGCAGGGGATGTAGTAGTTGAGATCGAGCTGCGCGATCGTGACCTGGGCGGTGGGCGACTCGCGCAACGCCTGGCGCGTATTGTCCAGGAACAGATGGCCGGTTTCGCTTTCCATCCGTGGAGAAGAGAGAAAGCTGAAGTCCAGGTCACCGGTGTAGGTGATGCCGAACGATTTTGCCAGAAACAATCGTTCCGGCGTGTCCTGCGACGCCATGACCACGGCCACACGATCGACCAGCAAAGTGCGTGAGAGCCGGTCGACGACCGAGGTGAGCATGGCGTCCAGATCGGTCTCGGAACTGAGCTCCTTGCCGAAGTCGAGCAACGTGCGGCGGTAGTCGTAGCGTTTGCGGTCAAAGACCCGGTCCAGCCGGTCCTGAATGGCGTGTTTGATCGGATCGAACAGCAGCGCCGTGACCATCACGGCGGCGATCAGGCCCCAGTTGCCCAGAGGGAAGCGCGCGCCCAGCGCCAGCACGATCAGCGAGACGGTGCCGTAGTACAGGCCTACGATCGCGGCCGCGGACAGCGTATAGATCATGCCCCGCTTGAAGATGATGTCCACGTCCATCAGGCGGTAGCGCACGATGGCATAGCCGAAGGTCAATGGCAGGAAGATCAGCGAGAGCACGGACAGCTTCATGCTCGCGGAAGGCAGGTTGCCGGACACGGTGGGCAGTACATAAAACAACGTGAAGGGAACGATCGACAGGATGGTGCCGCGCGTGACCCACTTCATCTGCTGGCGTAACAGCGGCGTGTCCGCTTTCACGTAGCTGTGCCAGAGTACGCCGGCCGCGAGGGCGAAATACATCGCCAGGTAGCTGTATTCCAGCCGGTCAAGATTGAACAGCAAAAGTCCGGTGGCTTCGAGCGCACGGAATGCGAACAGGTGCCACCCAAGAAGGAGCGCCCCCGGAAGATAGACCGCATACTCGATCCAGGGATACCGCCGCACCCAGTCTTTCTTCTCCGGGAAGGTCAGCGCAAAATGGAAGAACAGCGCCGGTTGCAGCAGCGTCGCGACCACGTTCGACCAGTAAATGGTCCAATCAAAGGCATTGAATTTCCCGGTGTACTTGAACGAATAGAAAATGAAGGAGACCAGGCAAAAGATGTAGAAGTGTGCGGATTTCTGTGCCGTCCAGCGCCGCAGGAGGACGAACACGCCGATGACGAGGTAGATCAGCGCGATCCCGCGCAAACTGTTATTGATGAGAGATGTGTCGTTGCGCTCGGGAATGACCTTTATTTCAATGGCAACGCCGTTACGTACGATCGAATACGTTGACTCGGTGTAGATGCCTTTGCGGTAGAGCTGGCGCACGAGGTCCGCGATGGTCGCGGTCTTCTGCCCATTGATCTGGTAAAGGATGTCGCCCAGCTTCACCCCCGCACGCTCGCCCGGACCCTGGCTGTGCACTCGTTCGGCTTTGAGATGCCCGGAGTGCTCCACCCACCAGACGCCGTCATTGGGGATGGCAAACTGGGTTTCCTGCTGATAATTCAGCCACGCGAACACGGCCGCGGCTACCGTCAAAATGCCCAGAACGGCAGCGGTCATTCTTACCTTGATGTCGCGGTTCAATGCCATGAGATTGGTTCAAACTTCAAGTCTTAGGTGCAATCAACTGCAGCCAAGTTGCCAAAAGTCCAAGAATCGGGATTTACTTTCCCCTTTGTTTACAACATCATAAACCGAGTCGAAGCAAAGTTAATATGAAAAAATGAAACCGTATACGGTAAAACGTACAAAGTCTATGCCGTAGGGCGGCCCACAGGAATGAGAATTTCTCTCCAGGAATTGGCTGTGAATTCGCTGTCATACGCAGTCCCGGAGCGGGAATTGATGTTGCCTGCTAAGGTTTGCGGTCTTACACTGAAATGGCCCCGCTCGATCGACCCCGACTCATGCTTCCACGCCTCAAACCTCTGCTTCTCGGTGCCGGTGCATTGCTCGTCGCCCACGCACTGACCATGATTCTGGCTCCGGACCAGACTCCGGCGGATAAGGCGAACAAGATCCTTGCTTCGAACCTGTTCCAGATCATGGCTGCGGCCGCGGCGGCGTACTTTTGTTGGCGTTCATCCCGCAGCCGGTCGGGTTTGGTCAGCCGATTCTGGACCGTGACCGCCTTGGTCCCGTTGCTGTGGGTCGTGGCACAGATCATCTGGACGATCGGTGAATACCGTTCCGGCTTCATTTTTTTTAGCCAGAACGCAACACTTTTTCTGTTCTTTTTCTCCTTCGCCCCGTTCGTTTACTTGATCCTGATCCGGTCCGAAATAGAGTCACGCCAGTTGGACTGGATCCACGCCCTCGACGTGCTGCAAGTGGTCGTGGTCCTGGTCTGCATCTTCCTGTGGCAGTTCTATCTACCCTTCCGCTATGAGACCTACGAGCAGACCTCCGAGCGCATGTTGGACCACGTGTTCATGGCGCGGAATTTCCTCCTTGTGGTCTTGGTCTGGACCCGGGTGATGATCAGCCGCTCCCGGCTTGAGCGGTCGTTGTTCCTGCATGCTTCCTTGTTCGTCACGGTGTATATGTTGGGCTCGCGCATTCCCACCTGGGCACGATTGAAGTGGGACATCGGTACCGGCACCTGGCTGGACCTGTTCTGGACCTTGCCTTTCCTGATGTTGGCGCTTTCGGCCGCCAGTTGGAAGGAGGAACCCGGCGCGGAACACCAGGTCCCTGAGGAGGGTTGGCGGGCCGCCCTTGCGGTTTACCTGCTTCCTTCCGTCATTCCCCTCTTGATCCTGGTGATGGCGGCGCGGATCGCGCGGGAACAATTGGCGTCCGCGTCGGTGGCGATCGTTGTGTCGTTCGTATTGTTCGCGGTCCGGTTGGCGATCACGCAGCAGCGTCAGCGCAGTGTCAGTAATGCGCTGCAGGAGGCGGAAGGCAAATTCCAGATCCTTTTCCATCAGAACCCGCAACCCATCTGGGTAGAGCACCGGGACAGCCACCATTTTCTCGAAGTGAATGATGCTGCCGTCAGAAAGTATGGTTACTCCCGGGAGGAGTTCCTGGGCATGACGACCGGCGAGATCCAGCAGGATGCCGGCCTGGTTCGATTGGTGGAGACCACCATGGAACGTGGCGTCGGTCCACGGGTGCGCGAATCGCGGCACTTGTGTAAGGACGGACGTGCGATCGAGGTGCGCATCCTGGGCGAATCCATCGACTTTGCCGGCGCACCCGCGGAATTGGCCATCATCGAGGACATCAGTGATCGCAAACGCCTGGAGGAGCGCCTGCGCCAGGCGCAAAAGATGGAAGCGGTCGGGACTCTGGCGGGCGGCATCGCTCATGACTTCAACAATCTGCTGACCGTGATCCTGGGCTACGCCCAGGTCGCTTCCGACCGCGCGTCCGGAGACGAGGCCCTCACCCGGGAGATGAAGCAGATCGAAGGCGCGGCCAGCCGGGCCACTGCCCTCATCCGGCAACTACTGGCCTTCAGCCGACGCCAGGTCATGCAGCCGGAGGTCATCCACTTGGAGATGGCACTGGGCGGCATCGAGAAGATGCTCAAGAAATTGCTGGGTGAGCATGTGGATCTTGTGATCCGTAGGACCGGGGAAGTAGGCCTGGTGAAGGCCGATCCTGGCCAGATGGAACAGGTGCTGATCAATCTGGTGATGAATGCACGCGACGCCATGGTCGGCATGACCAGCGGCGGGAAACTCCTCATCGAATTGCAGAATGTGACCCTCGATGAAGAGTTTGCACGCGAACACATCGGGGCGCGTCCCGGCGATTACGTGATGATGGCCGTGTCCGACAACGGCAACGGGATGGAAGAAAGCACTCTCACTCGTATCTTTGAACCCTTTTTCACCACCAAGGGCTCGATGGGAACGGGACTGGGATTGCCAACGGTCTACGGCATCGTGGAGCAATCCGGGGGCACCATCACGGTCACCAGCAGGCCGGGCCGGGGCTCCACCTTCCGCATCTTCCTGCCCCGGATCCACGGCGAGGTTGCGCCGACCGCGCGCGCGGAGATGCCGGCCATGATGCAAAACGGTGTGGAGACCATTCTGCTGGTCGAGGACGATGAAGGATTGCGGGAGCTCGCCCGACGGGTGCTGGCGAACCGCGGCTATCGGGTGCTGGAAGCGGCCTCTGGCGCGGATGGCGAACGCGTTTGCCGCGAATTCGACGGAAACATCGATCTCTTGCTGACCGATGTGGTCATGCCCGGCCTGAGCGGCAAAGAGCTGGCGGCAAAGGTCCGGCAGATGCGGCCTGAGATCGGGGTTATCTACATGTCCGGCTACACGGATGAGGTGGTCCTGCGGCAAGGCATCCAGGAAGGGAGCGCCAACTTTGTGCAGAAGCCCTTCACGCCCACGGCTCTGTCGCAGAAGGTGCGTGAAGTCCTTGACGCTCGAAAAGCGGCCGTCCCTCCACGATAGTAGAATCGCACTGCATGGCCCCGCTTACCTTCGATCAGATCCGCGCGCTCGAAGAAAAACACGTCTTGCCGGTATATCAGCGCTATCCCATCGCATTGGAGCGCGGCGAAGGGGTCCACGTTTTTGACGTGGACGGCAGGAAGTACCTGGATTTCGTAGGCGGCCTTGGCGTCAATGCGCTGGGATATGCGCACCCGCGGATCGTGAAGGCCATCCGCGAGGAAGCGGATAAGCTGATCCACACCTCCAATCTCTATCACCACAAGTACTATGGCGAGCTGGCGGAGCAGCTGTGCCGGCTCTCCGGCATGGACCGGGTCTTTCTGTCGAACAGCGGCACCGAGGCCATCGAGGGTGCGATCAAACTGGCCCGTGCCGCCGGACACAAAGCCGGCGGAGAGGCCAAGAGCGGCTTGGTGGCGTTGGAAGGTTCATATCATGGGCGCACGTTCGGCGCGATGAGCGTCACCGGGCAAGCCAAATACCGCAAAGAGTTCGAGCCGATGTTGGGCGGGAACGTCGGGTTTGTGCAGCGCAACGATTCTGCCGGACTGCGTCGGTTAGTGAATGACAACACCTGCGCCATCCTGATGGAACCGATCCAGGGCGAAGGCGGCGTGCGTGAATGTTCCCGGGAGTTTCTGGCCGAGGCGCGCGTGTTGGCGGACAAACATGGCGCGTTGCTGGTACTGGATGAGATCCAATGCGGCCTCGGACGCACCGGCGGCTATTTCGCCTATCAGGATATGGGGATCGTGCCGGATGTGGTCTGCGTGGCCAAGCCGCTCGCCGGCGGCCTTCCTCTGGGCGCGTTCCTTACTCGCGAATGTTTTGCCACGATGATCCCGCCGGGAAAGCACGGCACTACTTTTGGGGGCGGACCGTTCGCCTGCCGCGTGGCCTTGGAATATTTCGCCGTCCTGAAAGAAGAGAAGTTGTTGGAAAACGTGCGCCGTATCGGCGCATACATGCAGCAGCGATTTCGCGGATTGGTGGAAGAATTCGCGATTGTAAAAGAAACGCGCGGACG
Organism: Terriglobales bacterium; assembly: GCA_016185365.1. Taxonomy (GTDB): domain Bacteria; phylum Acidobacteriota; class Terriglobia; order Terriglobales; family Acidobacteriaceae; genus DSPA01. The sequence goes on along the minus strand of JACPNP010000064.1, from coordinate 8,643 downwards.
CGGCTGCATGCAGTCTCTGGAGCTGACGGTCCCCGCGCGACCGATCGTCGAGAAGGCCCTGGACCACGGCATGTTGTTCAACAGCACTCAGGACGTCGTCCTTCGCTTCCTGCCGCCATTCTTGATCCAGGAAGTGCATGTGGATCAGACGGTCACGGTCTTGAGAAAGCTGTTGGCGGAAGCCGGGTAGCCAAAAAAAAGAGGGAAGGCTTTTGGCCTTCCCTGGAACAGAAGCGATAGAGACGATTTCTATTGGATTAGACGCCGCCGCGGGAAAGAAGTTGCCCCGGCCGCAAAAAAAGTCAGGAGCCTGGGTTGGCGATGGCGATGGCAAGACGGCAACGGGTCCCGGCTGGGTGCGACGAGCGCTTTGTCGAACTGGAAGGCCGGCGTATGCGATATCTGGTTGCAGGCGATGGCCCCGCACTCCTGCTATTGCACGGTTCGCTGGGCTTCTCCTTCTCATTCAGCGAAAACATTGCAGAATTGGGCCGACATTTCCGGGTCTACGCTCCGGACAACATCAATCTCGGCTACTCCGACCGTGCTGTGGTGGACGCATCGGTCGCCGCCACGGCCCGCCGCGCGCTTGGTTTCATGGATGCCGTGGGAATGCGCTACGCGGTGGTGCTGGGCACCTCACTGGGCGGCCCGGTCGCACTGGAAATGGCGCGCATGGCGCCGGAGCGGATACGCAAGTTGATCCTTGTTTCCGCGGCGAATCCCTGGTCGGAAAGATGGCGCTGGCAGATCGCGTTGTTCTCCACTCCTGTTCTCGGCTGGATCGCAGCGAAATTAATGTACTGGCTCCCCCTGAAGTTCTATGACTACGCCATCCGGTCTCGCATGTACGCGGACAAAAGCCGAGCCTTGCCCGGGACTGTGGAAGAGTACGTTGCCGCAATGAAAGTCCCCGGGACTTTCGAGCACGGTTGGCGGATGGTGCAAGGCTGGGACCGCGATTTTGCCTCGATGGAAGATTCTCTGCGCGAGCCGTTTCCCATGCCCGTGACCCTTCTGTGGGGAAGTAAAGACAAAATCGTCCCTGTGGAGACCGGGCGCACGTTGCGGGAGCACATCCCGGGTTGCGTGTGGATCGAGATGCCGGAGTCCGGCCATCTCCCCTATGAAGAACAACCGGATGAGTTCAATCGCATCCTGATAGAGGTACTTTCAACGCGGAAGGAGAAGATCGCGTAGACGCCATGCAGGCCCTGGCAAAGTTCTGGCAAGGGATCGACCATCCGGCCTGGGTGCGCTTTTTTGTCGGACTGGGTGGCTTGGTGCTGGCCTTCACCGCCGCGCTCTTCTCCACCGTGTTTCGCCAGCAGGGAAACGAACTCGCAACCGCAATCTCCGCATCGGTCGCGCTTCTTACTGCCGGATTCGTCGGGCTTTACACCGTGCCCTATCTGGCCAAGCGCACCGCCCTGGAAGGCTTCCGCGAGGTGGTGGATTACGACATCACCCGCGAGGGACTGGCGTACCTCGCGGCCACATTGATCATCGGCGTGGCCGCGCTCAATACCAACAACAACCTTCTTTTCATCGTGGTCAGCGCCATGTTGTCCGCCGTTTTGGTCAGCGGTGTGGCCAGCGCTTTGATCCTGCGCGGATTGCGCCTGGAGATCACCCTGCCCGGCCGCATCTTCGCCCGCCAGTCGATGCTCGCGCGGGTCACTCTGCATAACCGTTATCGCATGGCTTCGTTTTCCGTGGCCGTGGTCCCGCCGAAGGAAAAACGGCGGAAGCGCTTCTACTGGGAAAAGGGGGTTTTCGGCTGGCCACCAAAACGTCCGCCGCATCTGCAATGGTTCCGCGTGGCTGACCTCAAGCTGAAGTCGACGGAAGAGAAGATCGCCTCGGACGCGATCCTGCGCAGCACGGTCTACTTCCCGTACATCACTGCGCGCGGTTCCGCCCATGCGGACGTGGAGCTGCACTTTGCCAAGCGCGGCCTGTACACCCAAAAAGACTTTGGCATCTCCACGCGCTTTCCGTTCTCCTTCCTGCGCAAGACCCGCAAAGTGCCGCTGCAGCGGGAGATCATCGTGTATCCCTCGGTGGCGGAGACGGATGAACTGTTCCAGGTGTTGCCGATGATCACCGGCGAATTTGAGGCGTTCCAGGCCGGTCGGGGACACGATCTCTATCGCATCCGCGAGCACCAACCGGGCGATTCGGCACGCCTGGTCGACTGGAAGGCGACGGCAAAATCTCAATCCCTCAAAGTGCGCGAGTTCACGCGCGAAGATGAGCGCAAGCTGCGCATCGTGTTTGACAATCCCGCGCCGGGCGTGTTGACCGATGCCGAGTACGAGGCGGCGGTGGAGCTGGCGGCATCGCTGGCCTGGCACTTCGCGGACAGTCAGACCCAGCTTGCATTTGTGGCCCGAGGCTACAGCGGGTCGCAGAACGTGATCGACTTCCTGCGCTTCTTGGCGCTGGTCCAGCCGGAATCGGGTGAATCGGTCTTGCGCGGCCTGGGCGACACACCCGACTACAACATCCTGATCACCTCCGAGCCGCGAGGCACCGTGCCCACGCAGCTCTGGGCCTCCAGTTACATCCTCTTCATGCAAAGATCCGCGCGGAAGTAGCGCGCCACAACGTCGCTGTTAGAATCGGTGCGGGTTCACTTCCATGTTCGGTTTCGGACTGCCGGCCAAGATCAAACGCATCGTGGGCAAGGAAGCGGTCCTCGACCGCCCCGAAGACTTGATGCTCTACGAATACGACGCCGGCATCAACCGCTCCATGCCCGAGGTCGTCTGCTTTCCGCGGACCACCGAGCAAGTATCCCGCATCCTGAAGCTGTCGCATGAACGCGGTGTGCCCGTGGTGCCACGCGGCGCCGGCACCGGGCTGAGTGGCGGCTCGGTCCCGCGCAAGAAGGGCATCGTCATCGGCCTGGCGCGGATGAACAGCATCCTGGAGATCGACCTCGCCAACGAACGCGCCACAGTCCAGCCCGGCGTGGTGAATCTTGAACTGAGCAAGGCGGTGGAGAAACACGGCTACCACTTCGCCCCCGATCCCAGCAGCCAGAAGGCCTGCACTATTGGCGGGAACGTTGCGGAAAACTCCGGCGGACCTCATACGTTGGCGTACGGTGTGACCGTGAATCACGTCACCGGACTCGAAGTGGTTCTGCCGGATGGACGCGTGGTGGAATTCGGCGGCAAGTCCCTCGACGCCGCCGGCCTTGACTTGACCGGGTTCTTTGTCGGCTCGGAAGGGACTCTTGGCATTGCCACCGGGATCACAGTGAAGCTTACCCGCCTTCCGGAATCCGTGGCCACATTGCTGGGTATTTTCAATTCAGTAGAAGACGCGGCGAATACGGTAGTCGCCTTGACCTCCGCCGGCATCACCCCCTCCGCTCTCGAGCTGCTCGACGGCTGGATGCTGCGCACGGTGGAGCAGGCTTTGCACGCTGGCTATCCCATGGACGCCGGCGCGGTCCTGTTGATCGAGCTGGAAGGAATCAGCGAAGCCGTGGAAGAAGACGCCGAAGCCGTTCGCCTGATCTGTTTACGCATGGGGGCCAGGGAAGTACAGCGCGCTAAGGATGAAAACGAGCGGCAGCGACTCTGGATGGGACGCAAGCAGGCCTTCGGCGCGGTCGGCCGGCTCTCGCCGTCGTATTACACCCAGGATGGTGTCATCCCGCGCACCAAGATCCCGCAGACCCTGCGCAAGATCGAGGAGATCGGAAAACGCTACGGACTGCAGATCGGCAACGTCTTCCACGCCGGCGATGGCAACCTGCATCCGCTGATCCTGTTCGATGTCCGCGACCCGGAACAGACCCGGCAGACCCTGGAGATCGGACGCGAGATCCTCGAATACTGCTTGAGCGTCGGGGGCTCCATCACCGGCGAGCACGGCGTGGGCATGGAAAAACTTTCCATGATGCCCTCTATGTTCACCGACGATGACATCGAGGTGATGACCCGCCTGCATGATGTGTTCAATCCGGGAGCGCTGCTCAACCCACTAAAGGTATTGCCGTCTGCGCGCAGCTGTCGCGAGGCCTATAACCCCGGACATCCCAGCCTGGGAGAGTCGAAATGAGCGCCACCGCGACTGCCGTCGATATCGTCTCCGCATTACGGTCGGTTGCGGGCGATGTACAGAGTGCCGGGCCTGAGCTTTCCATCGACGAGATCCGGCCGGATGCGATCGTCATACCGCGCTCGGAAGATGAGGTCGCGAAGGTCTTGCGGTTCTCCGCGGAGAATGGTCTGGCGCTCATCCCGGCCGGAGGCATGACGAAACAGGGTATCGGTGGGGTACCTGATCGAGCCGATCTGGTTCTTAGCCTCCGCCACCTTAATAAGGTGCATCATTACGACCCGGGCGACCTCACCATCTCGGTTGGCGCAGGCATGACGCTGGCCGGGTTGCAACAGGTTCTGGCTGAACACCGGCTTTTCCTTCCCTTGGATCCCATGCTTCCCGGCCAGGCGACGATCGGCGGGGTGCTGGCCGCGAATGCCGGCGGACCGTTGAAGTCGGGTTACGGTGGTGCGCGCGAGTTTTGTATCGGCATCGGATTCGCGACCGTGGATGGCAAGCGGGCCAAAGGTGGTGGGCGCGTGGTGAAAAACGTCGCCGGCTACGACATGATGAAGCTGATGATCGGCAGCCTGGGGACCCTCGGAGTGATCACGGCGGCGAATTTCAAGGTCTATCCGCTCCCTCGTCAGACCGCGACTTTCCAGTGCGAATTCAAGACCGCCATCGAGGCCGCCGAGTTTGGGAGAAAGGTTTGGGCGTCCTCGCTTGGCAGCCGCCTGATGTGCCTCGAGATCATCTCACCTCGGGCACAGGAATATTTGAACGACGGTTGGGACCCGCGCGACCCGGACCACTTCTCGCCGGCTGCGCCCGTGAAGCACCACACGGCCTGGACCGTCAGCCTTCGCGCCAACGGCAGTGATGCCGTGCTGGGACGCTTCAGTAAGGATCTCGGTGGCGCCATTTCAGAGGAACTCAGCGGGGAGACAGAAGCGGCCTGGTGGCGCTGGGTATCTGATTTTGAGGTCAAGCTCGCCCATCGCCATCAGAATGCGATGGTGATCCGGGTCAGCGTCCCGCAGAGTCAGGTGGCAGATGCCTTGTCAGCCGCCGAAAAGACCGCCATAGAAGATAATTTTGTCTGCTCGGCAGTCGGTAGGTTGCCGGCCGGGTCGCTGGTGGTGGGACTTGCGCCTCTCGCGGTGGACCCTCCTTCGGCGATGCAGTTCGCCAATATGGCGTCGGCACTGCGGGGGCGGCTTTCAAGAGATGCCTCTGCCGTGGTCCTCCGCTGTCCCACAGAGGCCAAGCGTCACTTCGACGTTTGGGGAACTTCGCCCACCGACCTGGGACTGATGCGGGCGATCCGAAAAACAATGGATCCGGGCCGGGTCCTGAATCGTGGGAGGTTCATCGTTTAGGAAGTAGGACCGCAGACCCATGCCCGGACTCGTCCAGATCGAAAGCAAGCACTCCAACTTCGCCACGCTCGATCGGCCGACCTGGGAGATGTACTCCACCTGCATCCATTGCGGGCTTTGCCTGAATCATTGCCCCACCTACCGCGTCCTGGGCACGGAGATGGATTCACCCCGCGGCCGGATCTATCAGGTGCTGCAAGTCGACGCGGGACGGCTTGCGATCGGCGACTCCTTTGTCACCCACATCGACCGCTGCCTCGGCTGTCTCGCCTGCGAGACCGCCTGCCCCTCGGGCGTTCCCTATGGCCACATTGTGGAGAGGGCGCGGGCGCAGATCGAGCAGCACATCCGCCGGCCCCTCCTCACCCGGATGGCTCGGTGGTATTTCTTCCAGAAGGCCCTGCGGGACTTTCACACCCTTTCCCGGACGGCGAAACTGCTGCGCTGGTACCAGCGCAGCGGACTGCGGACCGTCGTTCGCAAGTCCGGTGTCCTAAGGATGTTGGGCCTTGCGGAGATAGAACGCCTGGCGCCGAAGATTGACGATGAGTTTTTCTTCAGCGAGATCGGCACCCTGGTCCCGGCTGAGGGTGAGCGACGGGGCATCGTGGCCTTCCACGCCGGCTGCATCACCAACGTGGCCTTCGCCGGACTCAACCGTGCTACCGTCCGAGTTTTGTCAAAGAACGGATTTGACGTCTACATCGTCCCCCGGCAACGGTGTTGCGGCGCCTTGCATGCCCACAGTGGCCTGCGCGAGGACGCCCGCCTGTTGGCCCGCCGCAATATCCGTGCAATGAAGGACGCAGCCCGTGACTTTGATGCCATCATCACCAACTCCGCCGGTTGCGGCTCCCACATGAAGGACTATGTCGACCTCTTGTCCGACGATCCGGAATATCGGGAAGCCGCGGTCAGTTTCGCGGCCCGGACCCGCGATGTCACCGAATTCCTTGCCCAAGTGGGATTGCGCGAACCCAGGCGGCGGGCGACAGGAAAGGTCACTTATCAGGACCCCTGCCATCTGCTTAATGCACAGCGCATCCGCCAGGCGCCGCGTGACCTGCTCCGGGCCGCAGGTCTCGAGATTGCTGAATTGCCACACTCTGACCAGTGTTGCGGGAGCGCCGGCACTTACAACCTGACTCAGAACCACCTTTCCCGGCAATTGCTTGCTGCCAAGATGAAGGACGTCCAGACCGTGGCCCATGATGTCCACACCGTAGTGACCGCCAACACCGGCTGCATGATTCAGATGCGGGCGGGACTGGCGTCGCGCGGGATCGACCTGCCCGTCCGCCACGTGGTGGAAGTGTTGAACGACTGTTTCTGAACCGGGAAGGCCATACCTGCGACGAGCGCGAATGCATTTCAGCGATTCCCATTCAATGGCGTTCAGTCGTCGTTGACCCATCGCCGCGAACGATTGCTTTCGAAAAAAGTATGGAATGAGCGGCAAATTCGCAAAAACCCTGAAAACCGTGCAACATTCCTATTGCAATCGCATCTGAGTTCGCTATAGTCACGCTGCCCCGAGAAGAACATGAAACGGTTTCAGAAGATCGCCTGGCAGGCCGCCCTCACCGCGGTCCTCCTGGCGATCATTGTTTTCAGCTATGTCCGCTGGCGCTCGATCCAGGCCCTGGATCGTTCCGCCGAAGAGATCAGGTCCGCCTCCGTCTTCCGTGTCAGCCGCAGGCCGCTCTTGCCGGCCGCGCAGCCGGGATTTGAGTGGATCTCCTCCCCATCCGATTTCGCTGACGCCGCCGGATTCAAGGGCCACCTATTCCTTGCCGGACTCTCCGGCGTCACCGAGTATGACGCCCGGGGCGGATTGCTCAAGGAGTACCGCGTTGGGCGGGAGCTGCCGGCTTCGCCGGTGGTCCAGTTGGCCGTGGGAAAGCTTGCCGACGGCCGCGGCCCGGAACTGCTGATCGCGACGGCCCGTGAAGGCATCGTGGCTTATGACGGCTCCGGTTTTCGTTCCATCCGGCCGGAACGCGCAACGATCCGCATGATCTCCGCCATTCTGCCCGTGTCTTCTGGCCGGTTGCTGATCGGCACGGAGCGTAACGGCGTCCTTGTCTATGACGGCGAACAGGTCCGCGCTTTCCATCCCACGCTGAAAGATCTGTTCGTCACCACGCTCGCCGGGCGCGAGGAGGACCTGTGGATCGGCACTTTGAATGACGGGGTCATCCACTATCAGGGTGGCCGGAGCGAACGCTTCAGTGAAGAGCAGAAGCTGCCGGATGCGCACGTTTACTCCCTCGCCGTGGACGGAGAGCGCGTTTTCGTTGGGACCGCGCTGGGAGTGACTGAATTCGAATCGGGAAAGCTGAAACGCAGTTTCGCGCGAAATATCTTTGCCCGCGCGCTGTTGCTGGAAGGAAAGTCCTTGCTGGTGGGAACGTTTGAGCAGGGCGTGATGGAGATTGCCACCGAACGCGCCCGCCCAGGTGCGGCGCGCCACGGCGGCGCCACGCGCGAGGCCGAGATCGTCAAACTGCTGCGAAGCGCGGAGTCCACCTACGCGCTGGCGCGGGATGGGATATACCTGCGGGACGCGAACGGCTCAGGCTGGCGCCGCGTGTTGGAGCGTCCGGGATCATTGCTGGCGGACGGGAACATCGCAGCTCTTGACATTGACTCGCGCGGACGGCTCTGGGTCGGATACTTTGATCGCGGCTTGGATGTGATGACCGGTGTTGGAAGCCAGATGAAAGCGCACCACGTAGAGGACGAACATGTCTTCTGCGTGAATCGCATCGTCGAAGACACGGACCAGCAGCGGATGGCTGTGGCCACGGCGAATGGCCTGGTGATGTTTGATTCGAATGCTGAACCCCGGCAGGTCTTGACCAGGTCAGACGGCCTCATTGCCGACCATGTGACCGATCTCGTCATCCGTGGAAAGCAGATGGCTGTCGCCACTCCCGCCGGACTTACGTTCTTCGACGAGAGCGGAGCTCACAGCGTGTTCGCGTTCCATGGCCTGGTGAACAACCATGTTTATGCTTTGGGCGCGGGCAAGGGCGGCCAACTCCTCGCGGGAACTCTCGGCGGTATCTCGGTTCTGGAGGGGGACGTGGTGCAGGCTAATCTCACTACCGCCACCTCCGCTTTGAAACACAATTGGATCACCGCCATCCTCCCGGTCGGAGATGGATTCATGGTCGGGACGTATGGCGCCGGAGTG
>JACPNP010000069.1 GCA_016185365.1 Terriglobales bacterium | reverse complement strand
GCGTGAAGCCACCACCGCGTTCGTCGCCACCAAGCTCAGCTTCATCAATGAGCTTTCCGCGCTGTGTGAATACGTGAATGCGGACGCCATGCACCTGGCGCTGGCCCTCGGCCTGGATAAGAAGGTTTCGCCCCGCTGTTTACAGCCGGGATCATCCATGGGGGGCGCCTTCGCTGAAGCGCAGCTGGATTCGCTGGCGCAACTCGCCTACAGCAAGGGTGTGAGCCTCAAGATCCTTGGCGCCGCACGTGAGGTCAATCTCCGCATGACGGACCGCGTGATCGCCAAGATCAGCGGTGTGTTCGAGAGCCTGAGCGGCAAGCAGGTGGCCATGCTCGGCTTGGCCTTCAAGCCCAACACGCATTCGGTCGCGGCTTCATCTTCGATCGTATTAGCCAAGCGCCTTGTCGAACGCGGCGTTCGCGTGAACACGTATGACCCCGCGGCCATGGTGGAGGCCAAGGCGGAGCTGCACAGCGCGGTCAACTACTGCGATTCCGCGTACAGCGCCGCCGAGGGTTCCGACGCCATCATCATCAGCACGGGGTGGCCGGAATTCCGCTCGCTGGACTTCAATCGTCTGAAGCGCACGGTGAAACGCCCGCTGGTGATCGATCCCAAGAACATGCTGGACTCGGTCCGCCTCAAAGCCCTCGGCTTTGAATACGTGGGCATGGGTCGCTCGCAGGTGGCATGATCTTTGCTGGACACCCCCGGATTGATCGCGGCGCAAGTATATAGGAGTGAACAGGTTGACGGGTACGGACCGGTTTGGTACTCTAATAAGGTTCTGCGAGTTCGGTTTAGTCTGCTGTAGTGATGTCGCACACTGAGCTGTAGGATTCAAACGCTTCCGCGGTAGGGAAGCGTTCCCCTCGCTGAAAAGTGATCTAGGCCGAAGCCTGGCCGGATTCCTAAGTATGACCTGCGCTGCCCCGCACCTGTGCGGGGGTATGCAGGTCCGGGGCATGCGAAACGGAGCGCGTTCCTTCGGGACACCGTGCCACCGTCGCAGGCCGAATCAGAGTCGTTCGGGAAGTGATACATAATTAAGGTTCGGACCGGAGCGCGCCCTTGTGTGCGCACGGGCTTTTTGCGCGGTAAGGAGCGGATCGAGTGCCTACGTTCAATCAATTGGTGAAGAGCGGCCGCAAGCCGCCCAAGTACAAGACGGCGAGCCCGGCCTTGCAGGAGTGCCCGCAGCGGCGCGGAGTCTGCACCCGCGTCTATACCCAGACGCCCAAGAAGCCGAACTCGGCGCTGCGCAAAGTGGCCCGCGTCCGCCTGACCAATGGCATCGAGGTCACCACCTATATCCCCGGCGTCGGCCATAACTTGCAGGAGCACTCCATCGTGCTTATCCGCGGCGGCCGTGTGAAAGATCTGCCCGGTGTTCGCTATCACGTCATCCGCGGCACGCTGGACACCACCGGCGTGGCCAACCGTAAACAAGGCCGTTCCAAGTACGGCGCCAAGCGCCCCAAGGCGTAAGAGTTTCGAGACGAAGGATCAAGTATGCCGAGAAAAGGTTATGTCGCCAAACGGGAAGTTGCACCGGATCCGGTGTACAACTCCACCCTGGTCACGAAGTTTGTGAACTCCATGATGTACGGCGGCAAGAAGTCCACCGCCCAGCAGCTGTTCTATGGCGCGCTGAAACAGCTTGAACAGAAGGGCGGCGATGAGGCCCTCAAGCTGTTCAAGAAGGCCGTGGAGAACGCCAAACCGGTGCTGGAAGTGAAGTCCCGACGCGTGGGCGGCGCCAACTATCAGGTGCCGGTCGAGGTCAACGCCGATCGCCGCACCTCGCTGGCCATCCGCTGGCTGCTCAGCTACTCGCGCGAGCGCAGCGAGAAGGGCATGCTGGACAAGTTGACCAATGAGTTGCTGGACGCGGCCAACGGCAAGGGCGGCGCCATCAAGAAGAAGGAAGACGTGCATCGCATGGCGGAGGCCAACAAGGCCTTTGCTCATTACCGCTGGTAAGCGCGGACCAAGAGAGATTCGAAGGGATCAGGGAACCACAGTGGCGAGACAGGTACCTCTAAATCGTTGCAGGAACATCGGCATCATGGCCCACATCGATGCCGGTAAGACCACCACCACGGAGCGCATCCTGTTCTATACAGGTATCACGCACCGCATCGGTGAGGTCCATGAAGGCACGGCCACCATGGACTGGATGGAGCAGGAGCAGGAGCGCGGCATCACCATCACCTCCGCGGCCACCACCTGTTTCTGGAAAGACATTCGCATCAACATCATTGATACGCCGGGCCACGTGGATTTCACCGCGGAAGTCGAGCGGTCGCTGCGCGTGCTGGATGGCGCAGTCGCCTGCTTTGACGCCGTGCACGGCGTGGAGCCGCAGTCAGAGACCGTGTGGCGCCAGGCCGATAAATACGGCGTGCCCCGCATCTGCTTCATCAACAAGATGGACAAGATGGGAGCCGATTTCGAGCACGCCATCGACACCATCCGCAAGCGCCTCAACGCCCGCCCCATCGCCATCCAATTGCCCATCGGCCAGGAAGCCGCCTTCAAAGGCGTGATCGACCTGTTCACCATGAAAGCCATCGTCTGGAATGACGAGACCATGGGCGCGCAATTCGACATCGAAGAGATCCCTGAGAACCTGAAGAAGAAGGCGGAAGCCTTCCACATGCAGATGGTCGAGTCCATCGCCGAGACCGATGACGAGATCCTGCACATGTTCCTCGAGGGGGAAGAGATCCCCGCGGACAAGCTCAAAGCCGCGCTCCGTCAGGCGGTCATCAGTCTCAAGCTTTTCCCGGTCCTCTGCGGCACTGCTTTCAAGAATAAAGGTGTGCAGACACTATTGGACGCCGTAGTAGATTTTCTGCCTTCGCCGTTGGACATTCCCGCCGTCGAGGGACTCAACCCGGACAAGGCGGAAGAGAAAGTCGTCCGCAAGGCGGACGACAATGAACCATTCTGCGGTCTGGCCTTCAAGATCATGACGGATCCATTCGTCGGCCAGTTGGTGTTTGTCCGCGCCTACTCCGGCTCGCTCAAGACCGGTGACAGCGTGCTGAACCCGCGCACCACCCGCACGGAACGCATCGGCCGCCTGTTGCAGATGCATGCCAACAAGCGGGAAGAGATCCAGGAGATCTTTGCCGGCGACATCTGCGCCTGCGTCGGCCTGAAGGGCATCACCACCGGCGACACCATCACCGACCAGAAGAACCCGGTGGTGCTTGAATCCATCCACTTCCCCGATCCGGTCATCTCCGTGGCCGTCGAACCCAAGACCACGAGTGACCAGGAAAAAATGGGCGTGGCCCTTTCCAAGCTGGCCCAGGAAGACCCGACCTTCAAGGTCCATACCGATCAGGAGAGCGGGCAGACCAT
>JACPNP010000063.1 GCA_016185365.1 Terriglobales bacterium | reverse complement strand
GACACGCAAGCGTGCGCCGACCACTGCACTCTGTTGCTAAAGTCCTCCGGCCCGGCGGCGCGCCGCCAGCGGACGCGCACTCTGCGCGCCGGCCCGGCCTGTGCCGGGACGCTTGCCGCCGCGCGCGCGGGACGAGGCCAGCCCCTGCATACGGATCTCGGCATGGACCTCACGCACCGCGTCGCTGAGGCAGACCCCCAGCAGCGGCTGGCGCGAGTTCTTCAAAATGTCGATGACCTGCTTCTCGGAGTTCTCCAGATAGATGCGCTTGCCGTCGGTGAGCAGGTGGTAGTCAGAACCGGAGGTCACGGTCTGGGCCAGACGCTTGCCCAGCTCGCGCTGCAGATAACGCATGATCTTGCGCACCCGCTGCAGACTGAAGCCCTTCCTGCGCAACTGGCAGAGCACGGCGACCTCGATGAGATCGTCCATGGTGTAGACGCGGTTGCGTCCCTGGCGCGCCGGCACCACCAGGCCGCGCTCGTCCCACCATTGCAGCTGGCGGGGCGAGATGCCGGTGAGGGCGATGACTTCGGCGGAGGTGAATGCGTCCGGCATTATGCTCCAAACAATTCTTATGTGAATTGTTTGAAACATTTTAGGCAGGAGTTGGCGGGAGTCAAGAGGAATTGTGGGTGGCGTGGAACCAAGACAGGCAACAGCTAACCGCGGATCAGATCGGATAAGGTCTGATTTTCAATCCTTGCATCAGAACCAATCAGGATCTATCTGCGGTAATTCATGGAATCCCTTGTGTCTTCTTCTATGACCGGCTCCCGCCTCCGACGAAGTGGACGATCTCCAGCTTGTCGTTTTCCTGAAGCGGAGTGGCGGGCCATTGGGCGCGGGGGACGATCTCGCGGTTGAGTTCCACGGCCACGCGGTCGGCCTTCATGCCGAGATGGTCGATGAGCGCGGCGAGGTCCGCGAGCGACGGGAATTCACGCGCCTCTCCGTTGAGGATTAGGGTCATGAAGGTATCTTACTGCACATGTTTCAAGACTAATTCACCACAGAGACAGGCTCGCCAGGCTGTACCCAACGGCGAGATTTGTAGCCTGCGGCAGCGGTTCGGGTAAACCCGCACCCTGACTGGCGTGGATGAGAAGCAGATTCTTCGCGGACCTGCGTCCGCTCAGAATGACACTTCCAGGATTGGTCGTTGCGGTGCGGCTGAAGCCGCACCCTTTCACAAAAGAATATTTACCTCAGCGGCGAAACCCGGTGTGAATTGCACCCGGAACGGCACGGATGAATCCGTGCCCCTCACAGACGGGAGATAGCAACAAGGCAGTAGGGTACTCCGCAACCAGCGTCCCGTATAATCGCAGCCATGTTGGCGGGGCGGAGCGTGTCGCGATGAAGCGGGTGCTGACGGCGGTGGTGCTGATCCCGTTGGTGCTGCTAATACTCTTCAAGGCGCCGATGTGGATATTTACACTCACTGTAGGATTGGTTGCTGTCGCAGCTTCGGCTGAATATCTGGGTATGATCGCTGCACAAGGTGAGAAGCCATTCCGAATGGCAATACTGTTCTCTTCTTACCCTTGGTCGCGCTTTCATGCGGCCTGCTGCGTACTGAACCGGGTGCAAGCTTTAGAGGCTTGGTGTTGTCCTATTTTTCAATTCCATACATAACATTTCCTCTTGCAGCGCTCGTTTTGCTGCGGAGGCACGTGCGGGGAGACTTCTTCATCTTGTACATTTTTATCGTGGTTTGGGTCGGAGACATATTTGCCTACTATATAGGCAAAACTTTTGGCCGCCACCGTTTGGCTCCCAATATCAGTCCGAATAAATCCTGGGAAGGCACGATCGCATCGTTACTTGGTGGGAGCATCACAGGTTACCTGTTCTTAACTAACGCTGATCTTTTGTTTGCATGGCTCGCTGGAACCAGTCTACCTCCACCCGCAGAGGACTTTTTTGGAACAGCGGCGTCTCAGCACATATTTGCCGCTCTTGTTAGTCTGCTTTTGAATTTGGTAGCGCAGATTGGCGATCTTTGTGAGTCGTTCATTAAGAGAGCCTCTGGAGTAAAAGACTCAGGAAACCTTCTCCCTGGTCATGGTGGAGTATTGGATAGGATTGATGCGCTGTTGTTTGCGATTCCTATTGCGTATCTAGCGAATTGGCTCAGAATCTGACGACATGAAATAATCGATAGGTTCGCATCATGAGACGCATCGCCATCCTCGGCTCCACCGGATCCATCGGGCATTCCACGCTGAAGATCTGTGAGGCGTATCCCGACCGCTTCGCCGTGGTCACGATGGCCGCGGGCAGCAACGTGGAGACGGCGTTCGAGCAGTGCCGACGGTGGAAGCCCAAAGTCATGTCCGTGGCGCGGGAGGAAGATGCGGCCACGCTGCGGGCGCGGCTGGAAAAAGCCGGTGTTGGCGGCGTGAAGGTTCTGCACGGGCCAGCGGGGACAGTGGAGGTCTCGACGCATCCGGACGTGGATTTTGTGGTCAGTGCGATCGTTGGCGTAGCCGGGCTTGAAGCGACTTATGAAGCGGTCAAGGCGGGCAAGGCGATCGGACTGGCGAACAAAGAATGTCTGGTGGCCGCGGGCGAGATGATCACCGCCGAAGCCCGCAAGCAGGGCAAGCCGCTCCTGCCTATCGATTCCGAACACAATGCGGTCCACCAGTGCATGCGCGGCGGACGCATGGAAGAAGTCACGGCGGTTTGGCTCACGGCCTCCGGTGGGTCGTTCCGCAACACGCCCAAAGCGGAGTTCGATTCGATCACGGTGGAGCAGGCGCTGAATCATCCGACGTGGAAGATGGGTAAGCGCATCACCATCGACTCGGCCACGCTGATGAACAAGGGATTCGAGGTCATCGAGGCCTGCCGTCTGTTTAACCTTCCGGCATCTAAAGTGAAGGTGATCGTCCACCCGCAGAGCACCATCCACTCGATGGTCGAGTTCAATGACGGCAGCATCCTGGCGCAACTCTCGGTGACTGATATGCGCCTGCCGATCCTGTACGCGCTGACCTATCCCGAGCGCATCGAGAGCGACCTGAAATTCAATGTGCTAGACCTGAAGCAGCTCGACTTCCAGGCGCCGGACCTGGATAAGTTTCCCTGCCTGCGGCTGGCGTATGAAGCGGCGGAGGCGGGCGGGGCCAAGTCCATCGCCCTGAATGCGGCGGATGAGGTGGCGGTGGCGGCGTTCCTGAGCGGCGAGATCGGGTTCAGCGACATCCCGGCGACGATATCCGCCGTACTTAAAGTAACCCCGGACGTGCATCCGGAATCTATTAAGAAGGTATTGGAATGCGATGCCGAAGCCCGGCGCGCGGCGGCGGAGGTCGTGGCGCACAGGCGCGGCGTGGAGGCGCGGTAATGGCCGGCGGTATTACGTTAGTACTTCCCTTCGCGAAATCCGCTTGAGGCGGGTTAGAATCCAATAGTCCAGGAAGAAATGCCGGTGGAACCGGCAATCGAGATGAGTGGTCTAGTCACAATCTATATCGTCCCCACGCTGATCATCCTTGGGATCATGATCGTGATCCATGAGCTGGGGCACCATTTGGCGGCCAAGATGTTCGGCGTGCGGGTGGAGGTGT
This sequence comes from Terriglobales bacterium, assembly GCA_016185365.1. Lineage (GTDB taxonomy): Bacteria > Acidobacteriota > Terriglobia > Terriglobales > Acidobacteriaceae > DSPA01. The sequence goes on along the minus strand of JACPNP010000063.1, from coordinate 26,643 downwards.
TCTCGGTCGGCTTTGGCAAGCGGCTGTTCGGGTTCCTCTATGGCGGCACGGACTACCGGCTCAGCGCCCTGCCCTTCGGCGGCTACGTCAAAATGGCGGGCATGAGTCCCATCGAAGATAAGGTGGAGTCACTCACGGGCGACCCGGGCGAGTTCATGAGCCATCCGCGCTGGCAGCGGGTGGTGATCGCGCTGGCGGGGCCGGCGATGAACATTGTGTTTGCGGTGGCCTTATTCACCGGCATTTTTATGAACCGGTTCGAGACCCCGCGTTTTTTCACAGAGCCAGCCAAGATCGCAGCCGTGAATCCGGGATCGCCGGCGGAAGCTGCCGGCCTGAAAGCCGATGATGAGATCGTTCTCGCGGATGGCAATGACAGTCCAACGTGGGAAGAATTGCGGACCACGTTTCTTCTGAATGCAAGCCATCCTGTCGACCTGACGGTCCGCCGTGGCAATGACTTGAAAGCATTGACCATCGTGCCTGCCGCGCCGGAGCAAGACAAAGAGTGGGCCAATCTGCAGGGGCTTCTGCCGCGCTACGTCAATGTGGTGCAGTCCGTGGACGAGACTCTACCCGCCAAAGCGGCCGGCCTGCAAAAGGGTGATGAGGTCGTGGAAGCGAATGGCCGCGTGGTGGCGACCGGCGGGGCGCTCCTGCCTATCCTGCAGCAAGAAGCCGGAAAGCCGGTGCGGCTCACTGTGCTTCGTGGCGAACAGAGGCTGGAATTCAATGTGGCTCCCGTCCTGGCTGAGGTCCAAGGAGAAACAAAGTATCGGATCGGGATCACCAGTCAGCCTGAGTTCAAGGTGGAGAAGCTGACTCTGCTACCAGCGCTTTCCAAGGGTGTGGTCGAGAGCCAGAAGTATTCGTTGCTGATCTTCAGCATGTTGAGAAAACTGGTGGAACGCAAGGTCTCCATCAAGCAGATGGAAGGCCCGCTGGGCATCACCCGCGCCGTCGGCGACCAGGTGAAGACACGGGACTGGATCAGCATCCTTGGACTGACCGCCATCATCAGCTTGAATCTGGGCATCTTCAATCTGCTGCCCATCCCCATCCTGGATGGCGGATTGATCCTGCTGACCTGCGTGGAAGGCCTGATGCGGCGGGACATCGATCAACGGATCAAAGAGCGCATCTACCAGACGGCGTTCGTGTTCCTGATCATGTTCGCGGCGGTGGTCATGTACAACGACGTGACCAAGTTCTTCCCCGGCGCGAAATAGCGGCGGTCCACGCCGGCTGATAAAATAGCCCTACATGGCATTGCATCCCCGTAGAGAGACCCCGACGGTCATGATCGGCGGCGTGGCGGTGGGCTCGTCCCATCCCGTCGTCGTCCAGTCCATGACCAACACGGACACGGCTGACGCCGCTTCCACCATCAAGCAGGTGGTGTCCCTGGCCCGCGCCGGATCGGAACTGGTGCGCGTCACGGTGAACAATGAAGACGCCGCCAAGGCCCTGCCGCACATCGCGGAAGGCCTGGAAAAGCTGGGCGTGCATGTGCCCATCATCGGCGACTTCCATTACAACGGCCACATCCTCCTGACGAAGTATCCGGATTGCGCCAAGGCGCTGGCGAAATACCGCATCAATCCGGGGAACTGTTCCATCGGCCGCAAGGACGATGACAATTTCCGCGCCATGATCGAAGTGGCGGTGAAGAACCAGAAGCCGGTGCGCATCGGCGTGAACTGGGGCTCGCTCGACCAGGCGCTGCTGACCAAGATGATGGATGAGAACAGCCGCCAGGCGGAGCCGCTTGACGCGCGCGACGTGACCATGGAAGCCATGATCGTGAGCGCGTTGCAATCGGCGGAGATGGCGCAAAAATACGGCCTGCGCAAAGACCAGATCATCCTTAGCGCGAAGGTGAGCGGCGTACAAGACCTTCTCGATGTATATCGCGCCCTGGCGCGGCGTTGTGATTTCGCATTGCATCTGGGGCTGACGGAGGCCGGCATGGGCGCCAAGGGCATTGTGGCCTCGGCGGCGGGACTTTCTTCGCTGCTGCTGGAAGGCATCGGCGACACCATCCGCGTATCTCTTACCCCGGCGCCGGGCGGTGACCGCTCCGAAGAAGTGAAGGTGGCGCAACAGATCCTGCAATCGCTGGGCATCCGCAGCTTCACGCCGCAGGTCACGGCGTGCCCGGGATGCGGGCGCACTACCTCAACATTCTTTCAAGAAATGGCGCAACAGATCCAGGGCTATACCCGCGACAAGATGCCGGAGTGGAAACTCCGCTATGCGGGCGTGGAAGAGATGAAACTGGCGGTGATGGGATGCGTGGTCAACGGACCGGGCGAATCGAAGCACGCCAACATCGGCATCTCATTGCCGGGCACGTTCGAGGAACCCAAGGCGCCGGTCTATGTGGATGGGAGACTGTTCACCACGTTGAAGGGAGATGCGATCGTCGCGGAGTTCATCAAGATCCTGGACGACTACGTGGACAGCCACTACAGCCGTAAAGAGACCGCGGAAACGGTGAAAGCGTAGATCGAAGAAGCGGGAGACCCCGGGACCCGCGCGGCTGCGCGGGTCTTACTGCTTCCCGAGACTTAGACGCCCAACCGCAACACGCTCACGCCGGCCACCAGCCACACGCCGAACGCCGCGACCAACAGCCCCATCCGGAACGCCATACTGTCGAGCAACTCGTTATATTTTCCATCGAACAATTTATTCATGGTCTTGCTCCTCATGCCTATCAGACGGCCTACAGGCCTTCCGGTTAGCAGCGGGATGATGCGCCTATCCCGTCCGCTGAACAAGAGTACGCAGGTACCGTTACGAAAGTTCCCTGCCATATGGAGCAAGAAACGCCAGGATGAGGATTCATTACGGGACGGTCAAAACACCACGCCGAACCAATAGGTCCCGCCGGGATTGGCCTTGGACACCTGAAAACACACGCCCACACGGATACTGGCGAACTCCGCGTTCAGAGCGAATTTTTGCATCTCCGCCGTTAATACCTCCGGTTCCGGGGTGGTGAAGGCGGTCATGCCGTGATCATTCGGCCCGGTGGGAAGGTCAGGCGCGATGGGCTTGTCATTATTATTGGCCATCTTGCAGACGGCCTCGCGGATACGACCTGAGTAGGTCGCGATGACACGCGGCATCCCCTTCCGGCGACGGAAGGTATTCAGGGCCTGGACGAACACCCGCATGGCGCCTTCGGGCGTTAGGTCCTCACCGGCGCGGGCAAAGTTCTGCACCGCATAAAAATAATCTCCCCGGCGAAAGACGGCGACACCGAGCGAGTCGTACTCGGTGCTCAGGATATTGGCGCGGTGGCCGGCGGATTCCATCCATCCCTCGTGCACGTCCAGCGGTTCGGTGGAGAGACCGATGTTCTCGGCGGCGGCGCTGAAATGGAGTTCCGTGGCGGAGATGCGCACGGCCAGGGGCGGCTCATCCTTGAATTGATGCGAGAGCATCCGGTATTCGCCCAGCTTGAGGGCGTGGGCCCGGGCAGACTGATTCAATCTGTCATTCCAACGATAGGCCGGTAATCCGCGCTGAGTGCGCTCCTGGTTGGCGCGCGCGAAAAGCTCTTTTTCCAGGTCTTCGCGGAACGCCGGCTCCGCCTGCGCGTGACAGTGCAGCGCCGCCAGTACAAGCGCAGGCCAGAGCAAGATCCGGATGGTCCGAGCAAGGGTCATTTGCCAAAAAGCTGCCGCACCGCTGTCATCGTCACACTGGCCACGATGACCAAGGCCTTCCACAGGGAGCCGGGGTCACTTGCGGAGACGACCGCCGGCGCGCCCATACTCCGCTCCAGCCCGTTGCCGACATAGGAGCTGATCAACACGAACCCCAGGCACCACACCAGACACAGCGGTATGGCCACCAGGTCCTCCGGCTCGAGCCGCAAACGCCGCATCCAACCAGGCGGCGTGGGCCGGGACAATACCCGGAGCACACGTCCGGGCAACGGACGACCGGACTTGATGGCATCTGGGATGTTCTTTCGCGATCTCATGGTTGTATTCCTCCCGCACGTCCCAGGGCTAGGTCACCGCAGCCCGGCGCTGCTTGATCTCCTGCAACAGCTTCTCGACCTCGTCTTCCTTCTCGAGTTGGGCGAAGCGGTCCTCGAGCGCGTCCTCCCCGGCCATCTCCGCCTTGGCCTGGCTCACGGCTTCGGTGTGCGCCACCTTCTGCTTCATGCGGTCAAATCCGGCGCCGCGGGTTGCTCCATTCACTTTCAGGCCGGCATCGGCGGCCTTGCCCACGGCCTTGGCCCGGCGATGCTGCGCGATCAGCAACTGGCTGCGGCTTTCCGCCTCCGCCAGCTTTTGTTCCAGCTTGCGCAGCGCGGACTTCAGGTTCTCCACCTGCGCCTTCTGGTCGTCCACCTGCTGGCGGAAGCCGTCCGCCATCTGCTGATGGCTGAGCGAGCGCTCCAGCGCCGCACGCGCCAAACCATCTTGGTCCTTGTTCACGGCCAATTCGGCCTTGCGCTTCCAGGCGGTGATCTCCTCCATGTTCTCCTGCAGTTTTTTCTCCAGCAGGCGCTGGTCCGCGATGGCGATGGCCACCTGGGTCTTCACCTGCATGAGCTGGTTCTGCATGTCGAGGATGATCTGCTTGATCATCTTCTCCGGGTCCTCCGCCTTGTCGATCAGGTCATTCAGGTTCGCCCGAAGCAACGTCGTCACTCTCTCTAGTAGTGCCATGTCCGGCTCCTTTCCCCGTTCTAGCGGCCCGGCCAGGAACGGTCGATGCCGTCCCGGCGCGTTGCCGCGCTCATTGCCACACCCATCGCCACACCCACCGCGGTCCAGACCGCGAGTTGCCCGGTGAAAATCCCGATCAGGACCCCGGTCATCAACCCCAGCGCGAACCCATTCCTGTGTCTGCGTCTCGATCTCATCCTCATCGCCTAGCTCCTCAGTCTTGCCGTCCGGGGCGGATCGCCGCCCCGGACGAAGTGATTCACTTGCCGGCGGCCGGTCTGGGTGGCGCGTCACCGATCTGACGCACTTTGCCCAACAGCTCGCTCATCTTCATACCGCTCAACGCCTCGAACAACGCCGGCACCTGGGCCGCGATCTCGGTCAAGTCACCGGTCACCTTGTTCATCCCGGCCGAGGAACCATTGCCGGTGGAGACCACGGTGATCTTGTCCACCTTCTGCAGCGGCGAGGCCAGTGCGCTGACCATCTCCGGCATGCTGGAGAACAGTTTGTCGACCACAGCCGCCTGGTTGTACTCCTTGTAGGCGTCCGCCCTCATGGTCATGGCCTTGGCTTCCGCCTCACCTTTTTTGAAGATGATCTCGGCTTCGGCCTCGCCCTGGGCACGGATGGCGGAGGCACGGCCTTCCGCTTCGGCGATCTGACGCTGACGATCGGCATTGGCGATCTGCTCGATACGCTGACGCTCGATCTCCGCCTGCTTCAGTACGGTGGCGACAAGTTCGCGCTCACGGCGCAGGATCTCAGCCTCCTGCACCTTGATCTGCTGCTCTTTCTCGATCTGCTGGATCTTCACCGCCTCCGCGACCACCTGCTGCTGCTGGACGTTGGCCTGGATCTCATAGGCCTTGTCCGCCTGGGCCTGTTGCTTCTTCACGCCGGCCAGGTACTCAGCCCGCTTGATCTCAAGATCACGCGAAGCTTCAGCCTGCTTGGCCTGGCTCAACGTCTCCGCGAGGACCCGCTCCTGGTCGGCCTGCGCCCTGGCCACGGCCGCTTCCCGCATGGCGACGGCGCGGCGGATGGCGGTGTCACGCTCGGCCTCAGCGCTGGCGACGTCGGCATCGCGCTTGATGCGGGCGATGTCCGGACGGCCCATGTTGGTGATGTACTCGTTCTGGTCGCGCACCTCCTTGATGGTGAACGAGACCACTTCGAGGCCCATCTTGCCCATGTCCGCGGCGCAATTGGCGCGCATGCGCTCGGCCACCATCTCCGGCTCCTTCACGATCTGTTCCACGGTGAGCTGGCCGGTGATGCCACGCAGGTGGCCTTCCATGACCAGACGGATCAGACCTTCCCTCTCCGGCATGGTCTTGGTGAGAAACTGCTCGGCGGCCGTTCGGATGGACTCCGGGTCCGACTTCACCTTGATCTGAGCGACGGCTTCCACGGTCACCGCGACACCCTGCACGGTGTACATGTCCTGCTTGGGCGCGACATCGAAGGACATCAATTCGAGGGAGAGCAACTGACTCTCCTCCACGAGGGGAACGACGACCGTGCCGCCGCCCTTGACGATGCGGGTCTCACGAAACCCGGTGACCACGAGCGCTTCATTGGGGCCGGCGATGCGATACATCTTGGTGACGATCGTCAGCAGCGAGATGAACGCCACGATGATCAGTCCGGCAATGACCCAAACCTGCATTGAGATGTTTTCCATAACTCCTCCTGAGATTGACTGCAAATCCTGCAATGAGCCTGTGAAGCGTTATCCCGGCTGCTCTTCCCCTTCGCCGGTGAGGTCCTGCCAGCGACGCACATAGGCCACACCGTCCTCGTAACGCGTGACGGCCACTTCTTCCCCGCTGCCGATCTCGGCGCCGTCTTCCGAGCGCGCCGGGATGGACTTGCGCGTGCCGTCGCCGGTGTACAAAAGCTCTCCGTAACGGGTCCCACCCACGGTGCCGTTGAGCGTGCCCACTGTGCCCACCAGATCGAAATCCGACGGGTAGACGGAGTGGTCATGCTTCAGCAGGAAGCGGGTAAGGTAGAAAAAGACGACCGCGGCCCCGATCTTTCCGGCGAGGACGGCGATACCCAACGTAAGCCAGCCGACCAACCGCGTGTTCTGGGTAAGCACATAGCCCGCGCCACCGAACCAGGTGAGGAATGCCATCAACGTGGAGAAATTGAAGGGCGAGACCTGGGCGTCGGCGTGATGGCCGCCGCCATGCGCACCGTGGCCCCCATGGCCGAGGTGTCCGTGTGGGCCATGACCCATGGGCCCGTGAAAATGACCCAGGGTGTGGTGGCCATGCAGGAAGTTGTCCCAATTCCCGGGCAGGTCGATATGGAACACGCCCACCAGCAGTGAGAACATGGTCAAGGCGAAGCCCACAATGAAACACGTCAGATAGATCTCCGCGGCATTCATGGCGTTATTTCTCCCTCCCTTCTTCAGCGGACCAATCTTCCTGGCTGCACAAGGCCTCACGCAAACGCGGGACCATGTCCGGCGTTTTCAGCAGCTCCGCAAGCAGCAACAGACACTGGCGCGAATCGTCCTGGCGGGCGATCTCGATCAGCACATCGCTCAGTTCCGCATCGCGCTTCGCAAAGATCTCCGCGCCCTGAAAGAGCCAGACATCGAGCGACTGCTCCTGCTCACGCAGCTCGGACTGCAACTCCGCGTGGTAGCCCTCCGGATCATCCACCAGATAGCCCGGATGCACGCGATAGAACCTGGCCAGGGCCATGCGCGTGGGATTGGTGAGGTGCGGACGGGCGCCGCTCTCGATCTGCGAGAGATAACTCTGGCTGATGTTGGCGCCGCTCTGCTTGCCGATGCCGTCCACCACCTCCTGCTGGGTCAAGGCCCGCCCCAGACCCCGAAGCTGCCCTTCCACCTCGCGCAGGTACCGGATTTTTTCCGCCGTCTTCATCATCCTTCACTGTTCACAGCCTTGGCTCGAGCAATCGCAGCCGCCAACTCCTCAGGCGACTGTGATCCGATCATCAAGGGCCATCCATGTCTAAGCTTCAAGTACACTCCCTGGTTTCCTGACACGCTGTAAACCCATCCCTTCAGCCCCAATCGAAAACCCCAACCTCCATAGTCCAATATCGGTCGATAAAATCGCGGTGTGAACTCTATGATGTTGTCAAGACGAACTGCGCGAAAGCCTAGAAGTGGAATCAGTTGAACTGTTACACATTCCTGATCAACTTCAACAATCAAACGCAGTCGCCAAAGCACATAGATTGAGAACCACCACAAAGTAAAAACAACCAAACCTGCTAGAAGTACGCCTCCGTCAGACAATGGCCTAGGGTCGAGTTGTTGGCGACTTACGCTTTGCTGAAATATTGCGTATCCAACGGCAGCGACCACGGCTGTAAGAGGGACTACTAGTAGCCACACAAACTTTGGAAGTCGCTGCTCTTCGCGATAGATTTTTCTTCTAATCATGGCGAACCTTCATATCGCAAATTGCGATAATACTATCGCAAAATGCAATATTGTCAAGAGCTAGATTTTGTCTGTTTTCAGCAACTTGCAGATGAATGTAGCTGCCTGTGGAAAAACAGAAGCCCGGACGTAGGCCCGGGCTGGGTATGTACGAAAGCGATGGACTCAGAAGCGATGCCGGCGGTCGTGTTTCTGGCGATAGATCTGCCGCGAGACCACGTTCTCCTGGCGAGTGATGCGGGCGCGTTCGCGTGGTGTGACTTGTCCGTCGGCACGGGCCCGCAAAGTTTCACGCCGAATCCGTGCTTCTTCCCGCTCGAGACGGGCAGCTTCGCGGAGAGTCAACTGTCCGGACCGTACACCTTCGCGGATGCGCGCCTGTTGGCGCCGTTGCTTCTCGCGCAGATTCAGGCGCTGGTTCGGACCGCCGGTGGAATAAGAATCCTGTGCCGCGGCCAGGCCGGCGCTTGCGAACAGCACCACAATTCCCAACACCAACTTCTTCATCGATCTCATGCGGGCGTTCCTCCGTGTATCCAACCGTAATCTGAGGCGGCGGACCTGACAGACTGAACCCGGTCGCGCGGAAAAGGTTTCGACCCGGACCAAGGCTCCGCGGCCGCGTGATTTATCATCAACCCATCCATGGCGACGGGCGCACTCACTCTGCCGGGCATCGCACAGACCGCCAGGCACAATCCGCTGGCGGCCGCCGGCGCAGTGATGGTCACGGTGTTCGTGCTGTGCGCGCTGCTTGCGCCGTGGCTGGCGCCGCAGGACCCGGCGGTGATCGACCTGCCCACGCGATTGTCTCCGCCCTCATCGCAGCACTGGTTCGGCAGCGATGAGCTGGGGCGCGACATCCTCAGCCGGGTGATCCACGGCGCGCGCATCTCGATGATGGTGGGCGGGGGCGTGGTCACCGCGTCGCTGGCCATCGGACTGGTGTTCGGGTGCATCGCCGGATACTACGGCGGGTTGCTCGACCGCTTCCTCAACATCGTGGTGATGAATTCGTTCATGTCCTTTCCCGGGATCCTGCTGGCGATCGCGTTTGTGGCGTTCCTTGGCCCGGGCATCTTCAATCTGATCCTGGCGCTTTCCATCGGTGGATGGGTGGGGTACGCGCGCTTGGTGCGGGCGCAGGTGCTGGCGGCGCGAGAGCGGGAGTATGTGGAAGCGGCGCGGGCGCTGGGCGCGAGCGACTGGCGGATCGTGGCGCGGCACATCCTGCCGAACATCATCCAGCCGGTGATCGTGCAGGCGGCCATCGGCATGGCGGGCGCGGTGCTGGCGGAGGCGACCATGAGCTTTCTCGGCCTGGGCGTGCCACCACCGACCCCGAGCTGGGGCTCCATGCTGAATGACGGGCGCGCGCACCTGTTCGACGCGCCCCACCTGGTGCTCTTCCCCGCGGCGGCGGTCATGCTGGCGGTGCTTTCGTTCAATTTCATCGGCGACGCGTTGCGCGATTATCTGGACCCACGGTCGCGGATCGCGGCGGGACTGTAGTGTCCCAGCCGTGGTGGAAATCACTCTGGCGGGCCACGCTGTTGAGCGTGGGCATCTCCGACCCGTACCCGGAGCTGCGGCCGAAACGCGACAATTTCACAGGAGAGTGGGTGCGGTTCGACCAGCGGCCACGCGGGCCGAGGTTGCTACCTCAACGATTGTCAGTGCGGCACACGCCGGAAGAACTTTCTTACGTCGTGCAAACACCGGAGGGGACGGTGGAGCGACGATACTCATTCTCTACAAATCCAGGTGACGGTCCGGAACGCGCACATTGGGACCGATTCCTGCTCACGCTGCAGTCAGAGGACGAGCCGCAAACACAACAGTGGTCGCTCAGCGATGATGCCAAAGAGCTGACGGTGATCGAGCGGTCGTCGGCGGGAAAAGTGGTGCATTCGTACCGGAAGGCGGCGGAGTGACCGGCATCATAGCCCCCCCCGCACAGGTCGCCGCATAGATTAGATCAAGTTCGATTCACACGGAGGCCAAACCTGTGCAGCGCTGGATGACGGAAAGCAGCTACAGATCAAGCTGAGGAAGCACGGTGATGACTTCGAGTATCAGCAGGTGCGGGTGTTCGAGCGGAAATAATCTATTCCCGTATCCTGGGATTCACCACCGTGTACAGCAGATCGGTCAGGAAATTCACCGCAATGTAGGTCAGCCCGATGGTCAGGATGCAGTCCTGCACCAGGTAGTAATCGCGGTTGCTGATGGCACTCACTGTCAAGCGGCCGATGCCCTTCCAGGAAAAAATCGTTTCCGTGACGATGGCGCCGGCCAGGAGCGCGCCGAATTGCAAGCCCACCACGGTCAGCACCGGGATGAGCGCGTTGCGGAGCGCGTGCTTATAGACCACGGTGCGCTCCGGCAGGCCCTTGGCGCGGGCGGTGCGAATGTAATCCTGACTGAGTTCCTCGAGCATGGCCGTGCGCACCATGCGGGTGAGGATGGCGGCCAGAGCGCCGCCCATGGTGACAGCCGGGAGGATGAGATGCACCCAGGTGGAAGGTTCGGTCCATTGCGCGGTGCCGGAGACGGGAAGCCAGCCGAGGGTGATGGCGAAGAACAGGATCAGGATGGGCCCGAGGGCAAAGTTCGGGAAGCTGAGTCCGAGCAGGCTGACGAAGCTGATGGTGCGGTCGTCCCAGCGATCGCGGCGGCGCGCCGAGCGCACACCCGCGGGGATCGAAAGCATAAGCGCCACGAAAAGCGCCGCCAGCGTGAGTAGCAGCGTGGACGGGTAGGCGTCTTTGATCAGCGCGGCCACCGGTTGCTGCAAGCGCAGAGACTTGCCCAGATCCCCGCGGGCTACACCCTTCCAGTAATTCACATATTGCCGGCTGAGTGGCGCATCCAGGCCGTAGGCTTTGCGCGCGGCTTCGATGTCGGCGCCGGCGGCGCCTTCACCAAGCATCTGCTGGATGGGATCGCCGGGGACGAGGTGAATAAGCAGGAACACGACGGAAACGACCAGCCAGACGACGGGAATGGTATAGAGCACGCGCGTGAGCAGATGGCGCAGCATCAGTCTCCCTGGGCCGCGGGCAGGGCTTCCGCAGGTGCTTCGGATGGCACCGTGAGTTCTATTTTCACCTTGTCGATGCGATGTCCCTTCACGCCGAGCACGGTGTAGCGATGGCCGTCGTGTTCGAGGCTCTCGCCGCCCTGGGGGATGCGGCCGAGCTTGTAGAGCAGGAATCCGGCCAGGGTCTCGAAGCCTTTGTCGCGCGGGATGCGGAGCTTATGGCGCGATTCCAGGTCCAGGATGTTCTCCGCCCCGTCAAGGATCAGGCCGCCGCCGGGTGAGAGATGAAGCGGCTGCTCGGCAACGTCGAACTCGTCTTCGAGTGAGCCGACGATCTGTTCCAAGGCGTCTTCCACCGTGACCACGCCCGAGGTCGAACCGAACTCGTCCACCACCACGGCCAGGTGGCGCTTGCGCTTCTTGAATTCCTGGAGCAGGTCACTGACCGGCTTGGTCTCCGGCACCACCATCACGTCACGCATCACGTTGGCCACGGACAACTTCATGCTCTGGGCGACGACCTCGGGCGAGATCAGTTTCAGATGCATCAGGCGGGAAAGGTCCTTGGAATAAAGCAGACCGACGATGTGCTCCGGGCCTTTTTGCGCGTCATAGACGGGGACGCGCGAGTGCTGCTCCTCCACCACACGGCGCATGGCGTCTTCCACGGTCATGCTCGAGGGCAGGGAGAAGATCTCCGGCCGGGGCACCATGATCTCGCGCACGGTGATGTTCTCCAGTTCCAGGGCACGATGGATCATGTCTTCCTGGAGCTCGGGGAGAAGGCCGACCTTGGAACTGGCGGTCACGATCAGCTTCAGTTCGTCGGGCGAGTGCACGCCGCCCTCACGGACCTGGCGGGCGCCCAGACCGCGCAGCACAAGATTGGAGCTTTTGTTGAGGAAATAGAGGGCCGGACGGGAAAACTTCATGAAGACGTCCATGGGGGTGGCCACGGCCAGGGCGATGCGCTCGGCCCGCTGGAGGGCGAGGCTCTTGGGGACCACTTCCCCAAGGATCACGTGCAGGGCGGTGATGATGGCGAAGGCGATGCCCAGCGCAATGATGTGGGAATAGGTGGCTGAATTCGGGATCCCGGCCAGGAGTTTTTCCACGCCGCGGGCCAGGGTTGGCTCGCCCACCCAGCCTAATGCGATACTGGCCAAAGTGATGCCAAACTGTACAGCCGAAAGGACTTCGTCCAGATTCTTATGGAGGCGCTGGACGGTGCGGGCACCCACGCGGCGGGCCTCGAGCAGCTGCTGGATGCGGGTCTCCCGTATGCTGACCAAAGCAAATTCGGCAGCCACGAAGAAGGCGTTGGCCGCGACCAGCAGGATCACCAGGAACACGTTGAAGAGCGCCAGGCTGATCATGGATGGGGCCATTTTAGCACCGGGTTTCTGGGGCCGTTGGCTAACCCGGAAGTGCTTGGGGCGTCTAAGGTTAGTAAGCGCGTTCCTGACCGGGGCAACGGCCAGGGACAAGCCAAGATTTCCGGGAACCAATTCAGTCCGAAGCTCGTATACCAAGCTGTAACCGGCACTCATCCCAAGTTTCACGGACCGCAATCAGGAGGCATCCCATGGCAATGGGGAGCGGCAAGAAGCGAAACAAGAAGCTGTATATCGGAATCGGCGTGGGCGTATTGGCCCTGATCATCGTGGGCGGCGTGATCGCAGCCAAGAGCGGCGGCACCACCATTGACAAGAGCAAGATCGCGGAAGTGGGCCAGGACGACCTGGCCAAGAGCGTGGTGGCCACGGGCAAGATCGAGCCGATCACGAAGGTCGAGATCAAGTCGAAAGCCAGCGGCATCGTGAAGCAGCTCCTGGCGGACGCCGGCGACAAGGTGAAGCCGGGACAAATCCTCGCGGAACTGGACAAAGAGGAGATCACAGCCCGCGTCCGGCAGGCACGGGCGTCGCTTGACGCCGCTGAGGCCAACTCACGCGCCGCGCAGGCAGACGTGCTGCGAGCGAAGGTGGACGCACAAGGCATCGACGTGCCCACATTGCAACGGGCGTACGAGCGGGCCAAACACATGGCCACGGAAGGCGTGATCTCCCAGGCCTTGCTTGACGACGCACAGCGCGCCTATGAGCTGGCGGTCAACAAACAGGAAATCGCCAAAGCCAACCTGAGCGTGAGTCAGGCCAAGGTGATGCAAGCGCAAGCGCAAGTGGCGCAACAGCGCGCCGCCCTGGAGCAGAATGAAGAAGAACTCCGCAATTCCACCATCGTCTCCCCGCTCGAAGGTGTGGTGTTGAACCGCAACGTGGAGATGGGTGATGCGGTCAGTTCCATCCTGATCCTCGGCTCCTCGGCCACGCTGGTCATGACCCTGGGCGACACCAAAGAGGTGTACGTAAAGGGCAAGGTGGATGAGAGCGACATCGGCAAGGTGTTCCTGGGCCAGCCGGCGCGCATCAAGGTAGAGTCATTCAAAGACAAGATCTTCAACGGCAAGGTGACCAAGATCTCGCCGATGGGCGCGGAAAAAGACAACGTGACCACATTCGAGGTCCGGGTCTCGATCGACAACGCCTCCGGCGAGTTGAAGGCCGCCATGACCGCGAACGCGGAGATCATCCTGGAAGAGCACAAGAATGTGCTCTGGATCCCGGAAGGCGCGATCATCTATGACAAGGACAAGAAAGCGTCCGTGGAAGTGCCGGATGCGAAGGGCCAGGAGGGCAAGCGTAAGGTGGCCATCGATGTGGGCATCTCCAACGGTTCGAAGACCGAGGTCCTCAAGGGCCTGAAGAAGGGCGACAAGGTCGTCCTGCAGTAAGAGCAAGCAGTCTTAAGTCCGCACAGGAATGGTGGGAGCATCCGCTCCCCCATTTCCCGCTTCTAACCCTCCCATGAGACGCCGCCTGATCGCCGCATTCTTCCCTCTCTTGCTGGCCCTTCCCTCTACTGCCCAGGAGCCCCACAAGCCCCTGCCCAACGCGGAGGAAGTGGTGAAGAAGGTCATTGCGCGCGAGGAGCAGGCGGACAAGCGCGAAGAGGCCAAACCAGGTTATCTGTTCGCGCAGCGCAGCATCGAGGAAAAACTGGACAAGAGCGGCGCCGTGACCGAACGCAATGACCGGCTCTATCAGGCGACCCTGATCGACGGACACATCTATCTGAAGCCCGTGGAGAAGAACGGCAAGCCGTTGACAGGCGAGGATGCCAAGAAAGAAGAGGAGCGGGAGAAGAAGTTCCGGGAGCGTATCAAGAAACCGCTCACGCAGAAAAAAGACGACGATGACATCCGACTCAATGAAGAGCTGGTGTCGCGCTATCAGTTCCATGTGATCGGACGGGAAAGGGTGAATGACCGCGAGGCATTCGTGCTCACGTTCCTGCCCCGCACCAACGTCAAGCTGCCGGAGAAGCGGCGCATGGACAAGATCCTGAACCGGCTGGAAGGCAAGGTCTGGGTGGACACCGAGGCTTTCGCCCTGCTCAAGGTGGACATGCACCTGACCGAACCCACCAGTCTTGCCGGCGGCCTGGGCAGTGTGCGCTCCTTGGACTTCCTGATCGAGTTGTTCGCGGTGGATCCGGATACATTCGTCCCTAAAGAAGTGCGGGTGGCATTCGAAGGGCGAAAACTATTCACCGGGATGCACGTCAAACAAACGGCCACGTACTCGGATTACCGCAAGATCGAGAACTCCGTAGCCAAAAAGGACTAGCGATATGACAAGACCCGGAACGTCACGCTTAGCGCTCCTCGCCCTCGCCATTCTGGTGTCGTTCTCCCTCACGGCTTCCGCCGATGTCAAAGGATCTTTCACCCGGACGCTGAAAGTCACGGGCCCGGCGGAGGTACAGGTCACGACCGGCTCGGGCGATATCAGCATCCGGGAAGGCAGCGGCGATACGGTCACGGTCATCGGCCGGATCTCCGCGGGCACGAGCTGGCTCGAAGGCGGGCCATCGCCGGAGGAGAAAGTGAAACGGCTGGAGGCGGAACCGCCCATCACCCAGAACGGCAACATGATCTCCATCGGGCGCATCGAGGACAAGGACCTGCGGCGGAATGTGAGCATCAGCTATGAGATAACGCTGCCGGCCGGCACCAAGCTGGACTCACAAACCGGCTCCGGCGACCAGTACATCGACGCCAATGTCGGCCCGCTGCGCGCACAGACCGGATCGGGCAACATCAAAGTACAGCGGGTCGGCGGCGAAGCGCGGGTGAGCACGGGCTCCGGCGACGTGCGCATCGACGCAGTCAAAGGGCGGCTCTATGCTTCCACCGGCAGCGGCAACGTGGAAGCGCGCCAGGTGGAAGGCGGGCTGGTGGCGGAGACGGGAAGCGGCGATGTGACCTACGAACAGACCTCACCGGGCGACGTGAGCGCGAAGACCGGTTCGGGCAATATCAAACTCCGCAACGTAGTGGGCGGGGTGGACGCACATACCGGCAGCGGCGACATCACGGTGGATGGCACGCCCAAGGGCGGCTGGGAGATCCACACCGGATCCGGCAACATCAATCTGGATGTGCCCCAGGGCTCGCAGTTCGACGTGAACGCGCGCAGCTCGTCGGGCGACATCACCATCAATCATCCGATGTTGGTCCAAGGCCTTATCAAGCGCAACCGCGTGCAGGGCAAGGTCGGCAACGGCGGCGCGCTGTTGAGCCTGGAGACCGGTTCGGGAAGCATCAATATTCGTTAGACCTTTGCGTGTGGAGACGCGGGGTCCCGCGTCTCCACACGGATGTTCCGCCGGGTCTCTCCGGCGCGCTCGATCACGATCTCCGCGTCCGCGTCCTTGCGCAAGCGCTCGAACTTCTCACCCCACTCCACCAGCAGAATGCTGTTCTCCGCGCGCAGATCGTCCAGGGCGAGCGTGTCCAACTCACGCAGCGTCTCGATCCGATAGAGGTCGATGTGGTAGACAGTGACGGAAGGGCCACGGTATTCGTGGACCAACGTGAAGGTAGGGCTGGTCACGTCCTCCTGCTTGGCGGCGTGAAAGCCTTCCGCAATCCCCTTGACCAAAGTAGTCTTGCCGGCGCCGAGATCGCCGGTCAGCAAGACCACCGCGGGAGGCTTGAGCGAATCCTCCAATGACCGGCCGAAAGCAACCGTTTCTTCGGGTGACTGCGTGACCTGTTGGAGTCGCAACATCATGCCTGGGCCGCTTGGCGGATGGCGTGCGGCAGGGCGAGAAGCAGGTCAGTGGCGGTCAGGCTCATCTCACCCATCTCCTCGCGGGCGATGTCACCCGACAAGCCGTGCAGATAGACACCCGCCAGCACACACGCGAGGACAGCCTGCGGCGATTGCGCCAGAAGTCCCGCGATCATACCGGTAAGGATGTCGCCCGTGCCGCCGGTGGCCATGCCGGGGTTGCCGGTGGTGTTGACCCACACCTGGCCATCGGGGGTGGCGACCAAGGTGCGATGCCCTTTGAGGACCACGATGCATTTGTGTTCCTGGGCGAACTTGCGGGCCACGGCGGCGCGATCGGCCTGTACCTGGTCGCGGGTCACGCCGGCGAGGCGCGCCATCTCGCCCGGATGCGGCGTGAGGATCAGTGGCCGCAGCATCCCGTGCAAGTATGGAAGATGCTGGGAAAAGGCGTTGAGGCCGTCGGCATCAAGCACCAAGGGCTGATTGGTGCGGTCGACCATGGTGCGGATGAACTGGCCGGCTTCGGCATCGCGCGATGCGCCCATGCCGCAGGCGATCACATTCTTGCCATCGGTCAGCTCACGGAGTTTTTCCAAAGCAAGGATGTTGATGGCGCCATTGGCGTTCTCGACCAAGGGTTCCGTCATCAGCTCCGGAGCGAAGCCAGCCACCAATGGCAACTGGGATCTCGGCGTTGCAACCGTCACCAGACCCGCGCCAATACGAAGGGACGCCATGCCGGCCATGGCGGCGGCGCCAGCCTTGCCCAAGGAGCCGCCGACCACCAGGACGTGGCCATAGGCGCCTTTGTTGGCGTCCGGGCGACGGGGCGCCAGCAAGGCGCGGAAATCATCCGGCTCGATCACGTGCATCCCCAGGCTGGAGACAAATGCTTCCGGCGGCGTACCAATGGGACGCAGCACCGTGGCTACATCCAGGAAACGGAAGATGTGTGCCGGCTTGTAGGCGGTGAAAGTAACGATCACGTCCGCGGGCACGATGTCATCGCCGATGTCCGCCGGAGTGAAGGTGTCCGTCTCCGCGCCCGAGGGAATGTCCACAGCGACGACCGGGGCTCCGCTCGCATTGATGGCATGGATCGCTTCCGCGTAAATCCCCTCGACCGGAGGGCGGAAGCCTGTGCCTAAGATCGCGTCCACGATCAGGTCGGAATCGAGCAGCGCCGGCCGAGGCAGTTCGTCCAATCGGGTCGCGACGATGGGTTTCTGCTTCATCCGGAGCAGCATCTCCGCCGCGTCACCGCGCACGTCTTCCGGTCTGGCCAGAAGGAGGACAGTGACGTCCTTCCCGGCTTCGCTGAGCTTGCGCGCAACGACAAAGCCATCGCCGCCGTTGTTGCCCCGACCGCAGACCACGGTGACGCGTTCGGCGTCACCGAACCGGTCGAGACACACTTCGGCCACGGCCGAGCCCGCGTTCTCCATCAGGGTGAGCGAGGGCACGCCGCATTGCTCCACGGAGGCGCGGTCGATCGCGCGCATCTCCGCGGCGGTGATGATCTTCTTCATGCGCTCCTCGCGGCGGCGATGGATTCAAGCTTGGGCATTTTGGCCGCCTCCCCCATCACGATCAGGTTGTCTCCGGCGCGGATGGGCTCATTCGCCGTGGGATTGAAGCAGGGGTTCCCGTCCTCGCGCTTGATGGCAAGCACCATGATGCCCAGGTCGCGGTGGATGAAGGAATTGCCGATGGTGGCGCCCGCCAGCCGCGATCTGTCACTGACGCGGATCTCCTCGATCACCATCTCTTCGTGTTTCTCGCGGGAGATGGCGATGTCGAGGAAATCGACCACGTTAGGGCGGAGGAAATGCTGGGCGATGCGGTGTCCGGCGAAGAAGTAGGGCGAGATCACGACGTCCGCGCCGGCGGTCTTAAGGTGCTTTTCCGCGTCAAGCTCGCTGGCCCGGGCGATGATCTTCAACCCCGGCTTCAGGCCGCGCGCGGTCAACACAATATAAATGTTGGTCGCGTCCGTGGTGGTGGCGGCCACCAGCCCCTTGGCGCGGTCGATGCCGGCTTCCTTCAACACGTTTTCCTGGGTGGCATCACCCTGGACGGTGAGCCAGCCGTGATTGTTCTCGCGCTCCACCTTCGGCCCCTGGGTCTCGATGATCACGAAGGGCACATTGCTGCGGGCAAACTCCCGCGCCGCGCTGTGACCCACGCGGCCCGCGCCGCAGATGATGAAATGATCCGAAATGTTTCGCAGCTCGCGTTCCATCTTGCGCCTTCCTAGGATGCGTTGCAGTTCCAGGCTCATCAGGGTCTGGGTCAGAGCGGTGATGGAGAAGAACACACTGCCGAATCCGGCGGCCATCACGTAGATGTTGAAGATACGGCCGGCGGGCGAGAGGTCATGCACCTCGCGGTAGCCGACCGTGGTCATGGTCATGACCACCATATAGAACGAGTCGAACCAGCCCCAGCCCTCGATCAGGCGGAATCCCAATACGCCGCTGAGCGCGACGACGACCACCGCCATCAGCGCGATGGCCAGCCGCCGGAAACTCCTGTCCTGGAAGAGTGATTGCATCCGTCAACGCGAGATTGTATCCCAAGGCTGAGAACAAAACGCCCTCCGCCGGAGCGGAGGGCGCCAGGAAATCCAGCCCTGGTTCACTTCCCTTCCAGAGCCTGTTGCACCTTGCTGTGTTTCGCTCCATACGTGAAGTAGATCACCATACCGATCGCCAGCCAGACGATCAGTCGCAACCAGGTGTCCAAAGGCAGGCCGGCCATGAGACCGAGAGAGGTCAGTATGCCGAGGATCGGCACGAGAGGAACGAGCGGCGTCTTGAAAGGCCGTTGCAGGTCCGGGCGTCTGTTGCGCAACATCCAAACTCCGGCACAGACGATGACAAACGCCAGCAAGGTGCCGATGCTTACCAATTCACCCAGGATATTGACCGGAATGAGCGAAGCGAAGAAGGCCACAAACACCCCTACGACGATCGAAGACTTGTATGGGGTCTTAAACTTGGGGTGCACGGCTCCGGCCCATTTCCAGAGCAATCCATCGCGAGACATGGAATAAAACACGCGGGACTGACCGAGCAACATGACAAGCATGACCGTGCTCAGTCCGGCGATCGCGCCCAGTTTCACCAGCCAACGTCCCCAAGCCACGCCGGTGCGATCGATCCCGACCGCCACCGGAGCGGCGGTATTGAGGTCTGTGTAGTGCACCACGCCGGTCAAGAGGCCGGAAACCGCGATATAGAGGACGGTGCAGATCACCAGCGAGCCAAGGATGCCGATGGGCATGTCCCGCTTGGGGTTCTTGGCCTCCTGGGCCGCGGTGGAGACCGCATCAAATCCGATATAGGCGAAGAAAATCACACCGGCCGCACGAACGATCCCGGACCAGCCGTAGTGCCCGAATTCACCGGTGTTCGGCGGTATGAAGGGCGTCCAATTCTTGCTGGCGGCTTCCGGATTCTTCAGCACCCACATGGCGGCGATGCCGATGAAGATCAGGATCGTTGCCACCTTTACAAAGACGATCGCGGTGTTGAAGGCCGCGGACTCCTTGATCCCGATCACAAGGATGGTGGTGACCGCCACGATGGCCAGGAATGCGACGATGTTGAACAGTCCGATCGCGTGCGGCAGGCTCGCCGGATCCACTCCGGCAGCCAGGATCGCGCCCTTGCTGCTGGCCAGGGTCTCCCAGCGATCATTGAAATACACGAGGACGGTGCCGGGTGTGGCCGTCAATTGTGGCGGAATGTGGATGCCCATGTCTTGCAGCAAGCTGACCACGGTGGCACTCCAACTGGAGGCCACGGTGGCGGCGCCAAAGGCATATTCCAAGACCAGGTCCCAGCCGATGATCCAGGCGACCATCTCACCCAGGGTCGCGTACCCGTAGGTATAAGCTGAACCGGCGATGGGGATGAGCGAGGCGAACTCGGCATAGCAGAGTCCAGCGAAAACGCAGGCGGTCCCGGCCAGGACGAACGAAAGGACGATGCCCGGACCGGCAAAACTCGCGGCCGCGGTGCCGGTGAGGGAAAAGATGCCGGCGCCGATGATCGCGCCGATGCCAAGCATGATCAGGTTCATGGGCCCCAGGGCCCGCCGGAGCGTATGTTCGCCTTCTTCCTCAGCTTCCTTCATCAGGATGTCCAGCGATTTGGTCGCCAGCAGATTGGCCATTCGGTTGTTCTCCTAATTCGATATTCCAGGGGATAGTTACAAACTCTCAGGCCTTGGCCTTTTGACGCCAGAAGAAATACACCGGGATGCCCAGCAACACGATGATCAGTCCCGGCCAAGTATATTGCGGTTTGTACAGCAACAGCACCACGTCGATGAACAGGGCGACCACGATGTAGATGGCCGGCAGAATGGGATAGCCGATGGCCTTATAGGGACGTTCCGCGTCCGGGCGTGTCTGGCGCAACCGGAACAACCCGGCGATGGTCAGGATGTAGAAGATCAGGACGGCAAAGATGATGTAATCCAGCAGATTGCCGTAGGACCCGGAGATGCAAAGCACGCAGGTCCAAATGCCCTGCACGATCAGCGAAGCGACGGGCGCCTTGCTGACAGGGTCGAGTTCGCCGACCTTGTTGAAGAAAAGCCCGTCCTTGGCCATCGCGTAATAGACGCGCGCACCCGCCAGGATCAGGCCGTTGCAGCAACCAAAGGTGGAAACGAGGATGGCGACGGCCATCAACGCGGCGCCGCTCGCCCCGAACATGTACTCCATCACCGCGGTGCCCACGCGATCAGCAGTGGCGTACTGGATGCCGCGGCTGAGGATGGTCGTGCCCGCCGGATCGCCATGCAGCGGCAGAACATTCAGATAGACGACGTTGGCCAGAACGTAAAGCAGGGTCACGATGCCGGTGCCAAGGGCCAGCGAGAGCGGCAGGTTGCGCTTGGGCTCCTTCACTTCCCCGGCGGTGAATGTGACGTTGTTCCAGGCGTCGGAGGAGAACAGCGAACCGACCTGTGCGATGGCCAGGACGGTCAGCGTGCCCACCATCGCGGTGACGCCGGTGGTGCCCACGGCCACCGGATGCAGTTCCGTCAGGCCGCGCCAGAAGTCGGTGAAGTTGGCGGCCACGGCCTCGGGGTTGCGCCCCACGAGGAAGCCCACGCCGATCAGCATGGCCAGCGAACCGGTCTTGGCGATGGTGAAAACGTTCTGGACCAGCGCTCCGGTCTTGATGCCGCGCAGATTGACGGCAGTCAAAACAACAACAACAAGGATTGCGACTAGGTTTTGCCTGTTTAGCCCAACGTTGCCATTTCCGATTTGGTAAATCCACCGGTCCGCTGCAATGGCGGGAAAGAAATATCCCAGAAACTTTCCGAAGGCCACGCCCACGGCGGCGATGGTGCCGGTCTGGATGACGAGGAACAGGGTCCAGCCGTAGAGGAAGCCCCAGAGGGGGCCGAACGCTTCCCGCAGATAGACGTACTGGCCGCCGGCCCTGGGCATCATGGCGGCGAGTTCGCCGTAGCTGAGCGCGCCGGTCACGGTGAGAAAGCCGGTGATGAGCCAGGCCAGAATGAGCAAGCCAGGTGAGCCGGTCAGGCGGGCGATGTCCGCCGAGACGATGAAGATACCCGAGCCGATCATCGAGCCGATGACGATGGTGGTGGCGCTGGTGAGGCCGAGCGCTTTGACGAATCCCTGCTCTTGCTGGTCGGTGGGGGTGGCTACCGTGATGGTCATGCGTCGCTGGGTAGGATTCTTCCCTTAGGGGATAGACAACGGCGGACCCTTTTAGTTTTACCCTAAAAGCCGCAAAAAAGCCTCAGTTCTTTTACGGGGATCAGGGATGAGGGCGGAGATTACGGCAATGGAGTCCGCCCCGGCGTCCCGTACGCTTCGCGCGTTATCCAGCGTCAGGCCGCCGATGGCGACCAGAGGTTTTCGGGTCGCTGCGCGAGCGGAGCGCACGCCCTCGAGACCGATCACAGGATCGGGATCGAGCTTGGATCCGGTCGCGAAGACCGGGCCGATGGCAATGTAGTCGGCGTCCGTTTTAACGGCAGCTCTGGCCTGTTGCAGATTGTGGGTGGAAACTCCGACGATCAATGGCCGCGGACAGACGCGGCGCGCGCCTTCGACACTCAAGTCATCCTGGCCGACATGGACGCCATCAAAGCCGGTGGCCAGGCACAAGTCGGCGCGGTCATTCATGATGAGGGTGATGCCGGGACAGGCGGCGCGGATGGCGCGGGCGTCTTCCAGGATCACGCGTGGGCCATCCTTCTTATTGCGGTATTGGATTAGGGTGGCTCCGGCGGAGGCGACGGCTGTCGCAAATTCGGTGGGCGACGGGACACGGTCGGCGTCAAGGATGGCGTAAAGGTGTGGGAGAGACAATCGATGGCCTCACTCCTATTTCAAATCATTGCAGCGCCTTCTGTCACTCTGTTGAGAAGGTCTGTGGGAAGCAGAACACATTTGTCTTACCTCAACGGCTAAAGCCGTCTCGTGAAAATCGACCATCACCAGGCTGAAGCCTGGATGTACCCAAAAGCGGTAATAAACGCACTCACTTTCCGTGCTGGATAAAGGGGTTCCTCGACTCGGCGCAAAAATCGCGCCTCGCTCGGAATGACAATTCGTTTTTTTTATCGCAGTAATAGCAGTTCATCGAACAGTCGTTATACGTTGCCGAAGCACCCCAAGACGAGCCGCAAGCACTCAATTGACTACTCGTCGCGGTGCACAGACTGCATGGAAAACGCAGGCAGGCAGACGGCGATGTACTCCGCGCCTTCGGGTTCGGGCGTGGAATAACGCACCCACTCGTCCTTGTTGGTGAGCACGGCCTGGCCGGGGCGGACTTCGATCACGCCGCCCTTGAATTCGACCTTCAACATCCCTTTCAGGACGATGGTGTATTCGAAGAACTCCGGGGTCTGGCCGGGTTCTTCCCAGCCGCCCGGGCTGTGCATGTGGGCGATGCTGAGACCCGGTTCCCCGGTGTTCATGCGCCCGATGAACTCATCGATCATCTTCGGCTTGTTGCCCGCGGCGGTGATGCGCGTGGGACAGGAGATGAGGGCGGGCATGGTGCGTACTACTTTACCGCCTTCTCGTCCTTGGCGGCGAGGAAGCGTTCCATGAATTTGGTGTCAAAGTTCCCGGCGCGGAAGTCAGGGTCCTGCAGGATGCGGCGGTGCAGGGGTATGGTGGTATAAATGCCCTCCACCACGAACATATCCAGGGCGCGGGACATGCGCCGCATGGCCTCTTCCCGATCGCGGCCGTGGGTGACGAGCTTGGCGATCATGGAATCGTAATACGGAGGCACAACGCCTTCGGCGTACTGGTTGGTGTCCACGCGCACACCCATGCCGCCGGGCACATTGAACACAGTGATCTTTCCGGCGGAGGGCGTGAATTTCTCCGGATGCTCGGCGTTGACACGGCACTCGATGGCATGGCCGCGTATCTCGATATTTTCCGGCAGGATGTCACTGAGTCTTTCCCCGGCGGCGATGCGGATCTGGGCCTTGACCAGGTCGATGCCGGTGACCATCTCCGTCACCGGATGCTCCACCTGGATGCGGGTGTTCATCTCGATGAAGTAGAGGCTGCGGTCCTCGTCCATCAGGAACTCGATGGTGCCGGCGTTGGAGTATCCGATCTGGGTGAGGCACTCCACCAGCTTGTCGCCGATCTTCTTACGCAACTCGGGCGTGACCTGGGTGGAGGGCGACTCTTCCAGCAGTTTCTGATGGCGGCGCTGGATGCTGCACTCGCGCTCGCCCAGGCTGACCACATGCCCGTGCTCGTCGGCCAGGATCTGGAACTCGATGTGCCTTGGCCGTTCGATGAACTTTTCCATGTAGAGGTCGCCATTGCCGAATGCGGCCGCGGCCTCGGAGTTGGCCTGCTTATAAAGATTGGGCAATTCTTCCGCGGAGCGTACCACACGCATGCCGCGTCCCCCACCACCGGCCTTGGCTTTGAGGATGACGGGATAGCCGACTTTCTCCGCGACGGCCAGCGCCTCTTCTTCGTCCGCCACCACGCCATCCGACCCGGGCAGGATGGGCACATTGGCTTCTTTCATCGCCTGGCGCGCGCGTTCCTTCTCTCCCATCAGGCGGGTCACGTGCGGTTTCGGGCCGATGAATTTCAGGTGGCTGGCTTCGCAGACCTCGGCGAAGTTGGCGTTCTCGCTCAACAATCCATAGCCGGGATGGATGGCCTCCACATTGGCGATCTCAGCCGCGCTGATGACAGCAGGGATGTTCAGGTAGCTCTCGGAGGAACGCGGCGGGCCGATGCACACGGCCTCATCGGCAAAGCGCACGTGCAGCGAATTTCGGTCGGCTTCGCTGTAGACCGCCACGGTGCGGATGCCCAGTTCCTTGCAGGCACAGATGATGCGCAGCGCGATCTCTCCACGATTGGCGATCAGGACTTTCTTGAACATGACGTATGAGTGGCTGGAGCCCGTTCCCGGGGCCTACTTCTGTTGACGGATGGCGAACAGCGGCTGTCCGTACTCGACCGGTTGTCCGTTGCTGACCAGGCGTTTTACGACCTCGCCGGCGACTTCGGACTCAATCTCATTCATGAGCTTCATGGCTTCGATGATGCACAGCACCTGTCCGGCCTTGACCTCGTCTCCGGCCCCAACGAAGGGCGGCGCGCCCGGTGACGGGGCCTCGTAGAACGTGCCCACGATCGGCGATTTCACGATAAACAGGTCTTCCGCCTCGACCTTTGGCTCCGGCGGAGGGGCGACGACCGGCGCAGCCGCGGGGGCCACAGCAGCTGCCGGCACTGCCTGGGGGGCTGACGCATGGACGAAGCGGATATCCGGCGCGGACGGTGGGGGATGCTCCCCGGCCCATTTCACCTTGACCTTGACGTCGCCCCGTTCCAGCTCGAACTCAGCGATGTCATTGGCCTTCAAAAACTCAATAAGCTCTCGCAGCTCTTTTTGATTCATCTTTGGGGATCTTTCGCGTCCTCCGGGAGGGCCTAGAGGACGATGAGCTCCTTAGGGGTAGGGGTCAGGACCTCGCAGCCCGTTTCGGTCACCAATACCATGTCTTCGATCCTCACCCCGCCGAATCCGGGAATGTAAACCCCCGGCTCAATGGTCACGACCATTCCGGCTTTCAGCCTGTCAGCGGCGCCGGGATTGGCTTTTCGGGTGCGCTTCGGGGCTTTGCGCAGACCGGGAATCTCGTGAATCTCAATTCCCACTCCGTGCCCCGTAGAGTGGGTAAAGTAACCACCCAGCCCATGCTTTTGTATCACTTTTCTGGCCTCATAGTCCACTTTTGAGGTGTCGACCCCGGCCTTGACTGAGTTGATTCCGGCTAGCTGGGCTTCCAGGACGGCAGAGTAGATACGCTCAGACTTCCTGGTTGGGCGACCCATGTGGACCGTGCGGGTCATGTCCGAGCAGTACCCGCCGAGTATAACACCGAAGTCCATGACTACGAAGCCGTTAGCCGCCACCGGAGTGGCTGTGGCGCGGCCATGGACCAGGGCAGAACGCTTGCCCGAGGCCACGATGGTCTCGAAGGACATGCCCTCGGCACCCATCCGGCGGCATAGGTATTCGATCTCGGCGGCGATGCTGATCTCGGTGACGCCGGGCGCGATGTCACCGACAATGGCGTCATAGATAGAGGAGGCGAGGTTCACGGCCGAGCGGATCTGTGTGACCTCGGCAGGCTCCTTGATCATGCGCAGACGTTCCACCAACCCCGCGACCGGTTTCAGGGCCAAGCCGGCGGGTGAGAGCCGACCCAGGGCTTCCCGGATGGCAACCGTCATGTGGTCGGATTCGAAGCCGACTCTGGAGCCCTTGGGTAGTGACTTGCCGAGCCAAGCCGCAGCCTCAGCCAAAGCGCTGGTCTTGGCAATGACGCCCCGCGCCCCGACCACCTCTTCCTTTATCTGTGTGGCATAACGCCCATCCGTGAAAAGCGCCAGCCGGGGCCGGGCCCCGGCCGCGATGGACAATACACCTGAGCTTCCCGTGAACCCGCACAGGTACCGGATGTTCGGCAGGTGTGTGACCACCAGGCCGTGCAGGCGAAGTTTGCCCAATGCTTCGATCGCCTTGGCTTGTCGTCCTTTGTGGGCCATGGCGGTGATTGTAGAGTCTGCGGCGAAAAAATGCCCCCGGCAATCGCCGGGGGCAAGGAGAAGACGACTCAACCTATGTCTGGATGATCTTAGGGGTCAGGAAGAACAGCAGTTCCTGGGTCGTGGTAGTGATGCCACGGCGCTTGAAGAGGTTGCCGAAGACCGGGATGGAACCCAACAACGGCACCTGGCTGACGTTGACGCTTGTCGAGGTTTGG
>JACPNP010000018.1 GCA_016185365.1 Terriglobales bacterium | reverse complement strand
GCAGTGTGTGGAGCAACTGGTCCCGGGCGCGGAAACATTTGACGATGACGGGTACACACTGATCCAACGGGGCGGGCGCATGATCCGGGCCGGCGCGTTCCCGATCGCCATCGATTTCGATGAGTTCTCCGAAGCGGCAGACACGCCGGAGATGGCGGACAAGGTCCGCGTCCTGCGTGAAGATCTGCGCACACCGTTCCTGATATTGGGCGTGGACCGTCTCGATTACACCAAGGGCCTGGTGGAGCGCCTACTTGCCTTCCGTGCATTCCTCGATATGTACCCGGAGATGCGCGGGCAAGTCACGCTGGTCCAGGTGGCGGTGCCCAGCCGCGAAGCGCTGCCGAAATATCGTGAGCTGCGCCTCGAGGTCGAACGGCTGGTCAGCAAGATCAATGGCAAATACACCCAGCCCGGATGGGTGCCGATCCATTATCTGTATCGCCACCTAGACCGGGCCGACCTGCTCGCCTATTACCGCGCCGCGGACGTGGCCCTGGTCACGCCGTTGAAAGACGGCATGAACCTGGTGGCCAAGGAATATTGCGCGTCGCAGGTCGACCTGAATGGCGCGCTGGTGCTCAGCGAGTTCGCGGGGGCGGCCGCGCAGTTTGCGCACGACGCCTTTCTGGTGAACCCGTTCGACCTTGAAGGTGTCGCCACCGCGCTGTATCGCGCCTGCAAATTGCCGCCCATCGAGCGCCGTGCGCGGATGCAGCGCATGCGCGAGACGGCAAGACTTTATGACGTCCGCTGGTGGGCGGACGAGTTTCTTTCGGCCGTAGTCACTGCTCCCTCGGCCGACCGGCGCGGCGCATCCCTCCTGGGCGCCGCGCCACCTTCGGAGCTGGCGAGCCTGGCGGAGTCGCAATGAACAACGTTATCCAGCACGGCGGGCCGTTCCAGTTCGTGGCGGCCTCCTACCTGGTGGAGATCCGTCATGAACGCGCGCGGAACCTGTATGAGCTGCTTCTACATCTGCGCGCGGTGCCGGAAGCGTCGGTCTTTTTCCATACGTTCCAGAGCATGGAGGCGCACCACTACACGTCTTTTTCCAACGACTTTGCCCAGTGGGTACACTCCGAGTGCAATGATGTGCGCCTTGCCGAGCGATTAGGCGCAGTGGACCTCACCTCATTCCCCACCATCGCGGAAGTGCGCGAGGCGCTCACCGCGCTGATCGAAGACCATGTGGAGCAGGACCCCTACGCCGGCGCCCGGCCCGCCGCCGAACCCTTCCACTATTGCACCCTGGAAACGGTCACCGCGCCTCTCGACCTCACCGCTACGAGCGTGGCCGAGTTGGCCGCCGGCATCCGCGCCATCAGCCACCAGACGCTGCATCATCACTTCATCAGCTCCCGCCTGCGCCCGCGGCTGATGGTGAATGACTTTTCCGTATGGCTGCAGAGCATCGGCCTGGGGGAATTGGCGGATGAGATCAATCGCATCGACTTCTTCACCAACACTTTGGAAGGAGTGCGTCAAGAGCTGCTGCGCGACCTGGCGCCGTACGAGGTCGGAAACGCATGACCACAACACTCCAGCCCGCGGTGACGCTGCCCCATCTCGAGGATTACACCGCCATCGTGGGGCAGCCGGAGATCGCTGAGCTGCGCACCTTCGCCAAGCCGCTCGCCGGACGCACGCTCACCATGGTCAATTCCACCGCCGTGGGCGGCGGCGTCGCCGAGATCCTCAACCGGCTCATGCCGCTGTTGAATGAGACCGGTTTGCAGGCCCGGTGGGAGGTGATGACCGGCGATGGTCGCTTCTTCGCCGTGACCAAGGCGATGCACAACGCCCTGCACGGCGCGCCGTTCCTGGCGCCGCCGGACGCCTTCGACGTGTTCCTAGCCGCCAATGAGCAGAACCGCAAGCGCATCGTTCTGGACAGCGAATTCACCGTGATCCATGATCCGCAGCCGGCCGCGCTCATCGCCGCACGCGAGAAAGACCATGGATACTGGATCTGGCGCTGCCACATCGACCTCTCGCACGCTGACAAAACTGTCTGGGACTTCCTGCGGCCCTGGGTGGAGCGGTACGACAAGGCCCTATTTTCCGCGCCGGCATTCACGCAACGGCTTTTGATCCCGCAGATCCTTTTTTATCCGACCATCGACCCGCTCGCCGACAAGAACCGCGAGCTCGATCCGCGCTTCGTGGAATCCGTGTTAGCGCGATTCCAGATCGACCCCGCCCGCCCCATCCTGACCCAGATCTCGCGCTTCGACCGGCTCAAGGACCCGGTGGGCGTAATCCAGGCGTTCCGCATGGTGCGGCGCTATCACGATTGCCAACTGGTGCTGGCCGGAGGCGGCGCCTCCGACGATCCGGAGGGCGCGGAGGTGTTGGCCGAGGTCATGCACGCCGCGAATGAGGATCCGGACATCCATGTTCTCGAACTTCCGCCCACAAGTCATCTAGAGATCAACGCGTTGCAACGCGGCTCCACCATTATCATCCAGAAATCGCTGCGCGAAGGCTTCGGACTGACGGTCTCTGAAGCGTTGTGGAAGAAAAAACCGGTGGTGGCGTCGGCGGTGGGAGGCATTCCCTCCCAAGTGCTGCACAAGATCACCGGAGTGCTCACGCAGTCAGTGGAGGGCACGGCGTATCAGCTCCGTTTTCTCCTCTCCAACCCGGAATTCGCCCGCCGGCTCGGGGAGAACGGTCATGAGCATGTGAAAGAGAACTTCCTGATCACCCACAACGTGAAGCGTTACCTGCTGCTCTTCCTGCGCGCCCTGAACAAGGCCTGAAGCCCCGGCCACAGTACCGGCCCGGCAAAATCCCGCCCCAGCCGAATCTTATTCACTGTGAGCTGAATCATTTAGTAAGCTCGTCGCACGCGTCATGCGGACCACCTTCCATTTTCTCCTGCAACACGGCTACGCGGTGCTGTTCGTCTGGGTGTTGGCCGAGCAGTTGGGCCTTCCTATCCCCACCATCCCCATCCTCATGGCGGCGGGCGCGCTGATCGCGGGCGGATACATGGACCTGAGTTCCGTGCTGGTCCTCAGCGTGACGGCCTGCCT
Source organism: Terriglobales bacterium (assembly GCA_016185365.1). Taxonomy (GTDB): domain Bacteria; phylum Acidobacteriota; class Terriglobia; order Terriglobales; family Acidobacteriaceae; genus DSPA01. The sequence continues at coordinate 104,806 of JACPNP010000018.1, read as the reverse complement.
GTTGGCGGACTATCTCTGGTATGACCTTGGCCGGCGGCGGGGCATGCGCGTGTTGAATCTGCTGTGCCGCATCTCCCTCGAACCGGATACCTGCGTGCGCAAGACCGAGGCCGCCTGGGGCAACCTGGGCGCGCGCTCCATTCTGATCGCCAAGTTCGTGCCCGGGCTGAACACCGCCGTGCCTCCGCTGTCCGGCATCTTTGGCATCTCCACGGCCCGCTTCCTCGCGTATGACGCCCTGGGCGCGCTGCTGTACCTCGGCTCCTTCGTGATGCTTGGTTATCTGTTCAGCGCGCAGGTGGAGTTGGTGGCGGAGCGCATCCTCACCCTCAGCGGTTCTCTGGCCAAGGCGTTCGCGCTCCTGTTTACGATCTACATAGGGTGGAAATTCCTGAAGCGCCAACTCTTCTTGCGCGAGCTGCGGATCTTGCGCCTGGATCCACCGGCGCTCAAAAAGATGATGGATGAGGGCGAGCCGGTGTTCATCGTGGACCTGCGCCATCCCCAGGATTTTCGCGCCGAGCCGCGGTCGATCGCGGGGGCGCTGCGCATGTCGCCGGATGAGATCGAGGAAAAGCATGAACTCATCCCCCGCGACCGTGACATCATCCTTTTCTGCACTTGACCCAACGAAGCCACCAGCGCCCGTGTGGCGCTGCAACTCAGGAAACGCGGCATAAGCCGTGTGCGTCCGCTGTCAGGAGGGTTCGAGGCCTGGAAGGAATTGGGCTTCCCCCTCTCCGAGCCGGAATTGGTGGAGATCAAGGTCTAACTAGATTCAGGTATGGTTACTCACAGTAGCGCTGGACAGGATTATGTGAACTGGCATGATTTAGGTCCAATGACAAGTGGAAGACATCAAGTCTGATCAGAATGGAGTTTCAGAGATGTTAAGAGGGAACGCATTAATTCAGCAGCGACTCGACGATCTAATTGGGGAAGGCGAACGGCAGTGGGAACGCTATAAAGCGGGTGGTGATGGCACAATCAAGGATCCGTCGAGCTTTGCCCAGTGGGTTACGAGCGTACTAAACCTCTTGGATAAGCTCTCAGTTTCAAGCAATAGATTCGTAAACGAGTTTGAACGCTGGGCGACACGTGGAGATGGGAAGGAAATCAATATAGGCGCGGCGTTAGGTGTATTGAAATCTGCAAGAGTCGAGTATTCGCTAGGATTGGCGGTTGAATATCACCTTTCTGTTTCTGCTGCCGTATTTGACGGACTTTTGGATGAAGCTGAATATCTCGCGAATAAAGGGTATATTCGGGCGGCAGCGGTATTAATTGGCGCAGCGCTTGAAGAAAGTCTTAAAACCCGGGCTCAAGCAATCGGCTTAGAGATAGGACCGAAGGATACTCTGACTCCGTTGATAACGAGACTAAAGTCACAAGAGGCTCAGGTACTCAATGAATTTGAGGCAAAGCGCCTAGAGGCACTTGCACGCATGCGCAATGATGCGGCGCACAGTGGTGAATTTAATTACAACCACGACCAGGTTTCTCAGGCACTAAGGGAAGTTCGTGCTGCCGTTGAACAATTGTTAAAGCAAAGATGAAGGTTGGCTGATGGCCAATTTCTTGTCCCAATGCTGGCAGGTAGCCTACATTTCCTCACGTCGGTGCCCCCATCTATGAGAACGCTTGGACTGCCAAGCAAGTGCGGCAGCCGCTCCAGCCTTCAGTGCGCGAGACCGACCAACCCCCGCACGTCAGCGGCCACCAGAGCCCGCAGGGCGACATACCGGATAGCCCCGCACGTCAGTGCGGGGTCACGCATTCTCAATGACCCTGAGTCCGCTTCAGCGGACGACATACCATGATTGTTCTGAAAACAGAACAAGATCACGATTTTTGCGCACACTCGGCGCTCGCACCGTACCATCCAGCGCGGGAATCCTCTTATGGCCCACTCCTTCACCAGTTTGAAATCGCATATCATTTTCGCCACGTCAGGCAGGCGGCATCTGATCCGGGAAGAGATCCAACCGGAGCTCTGGGCTTACATGGTCGGCGTGGCCCGCAACTATGATTTCCAATTGTTGAAAGCCGGTGGCATGGAAGACCACTGCCACCTACTGATCGAAACCTCACCCGCGCTTTCAGTCGCCAAAGCCGTACAAGTCATCAAGGCGAATTCGTCCCGCTGGATGAAACACAATGTGACTGGGTTCGAATGGCAGGGAAGTACGCGGCGTTCAGCGTGAGTCAATCCGTGGCTCCAAAGACCATCGCCTATATCGCCGGTCAGAAGGAGCACCATCACAAACGGACCTTCGAGGAGGAATTGCGCGAATTATTGCGATTGAATGGGGTGACGATGTCTGAGGATGGATTCGAGTAGGTATGGCGTCCGCTGAAGCGGACTCACATTTTGATGCGCCGCACACCCCGCACTGACGTGCGGGGCTATCTGCTATACCGCCCGAGTTGGAAAAAGTCATCCGGTTCGTGCGCCTGCACCTGGGCGATGGCAACGAAGAAGTGGGCCGCAAAGAGATCGAGAAGAGCTGGATCGAGGCTACCCGGGTCCTGTTGCGGTATGAGCCCGTGGACCGTGAATTCCTCGACCGGGTGCTGAAGGCGGACGACTCCACCCTGGCGCTGCTTTATTACCGCCTGCATTTCCATCTCATCCGCAGATCCGGGGCATGGGTCCATGACGGCAGCCGGTAGCCTGCCGGGGCCCGATCCGCGCGAGGCGGGCACGCAGCTCCGCCCCGGACTGTGGCACACCATCAACAGCCGCTACCCCGGGTCCATGATCACCAAGCCTGACTTCGTTCCGCTGGTGGCCTTGCGCAAGCCGTTGTCGGAATGCCGGGTGACCTTTGTGAGTTCGTGCGGCGTGCATCTGAAAAATGATGCGCCCATGGAAGTCGCGCACCCATTCGGCGATTTCACCTTTCGTCGCGTACCCTCCACAGCCAAGCATGGCGACCTGATCATCCATCAGCTCAAGTATCCGCATGACGACGCCGATCTCGACATCAACGTCATCTTCCCCATCGAACGTCTGCAGGAGCTGGCGGCGGAGGCCGTCATTGGCGCGCTCACGCCGGAATTTTTCAGCTTCATCGGCTACAACATGGATCCGGAGCGCTTCGAGGCCATCGTGGCGCGTGACATCGCCGCCGCCGTGGTCGAAGAACAGCGCGCGGACGTGGCCCTGCTGGCCCCGGCCTGACCCATCTGTCATCAGTCCGTGGGACTGATCCAGCGTGAGATCGAAGCCCGGGGCGTGCCCACGGTCTCCGTCACCGTGGCCAAGGATTCCACCGCCGCCATCAAGGCGCCGCGCGCGGTCTTTGTCCCGTGGCCGATGGGACACCACTTCGGCGCGCCTTTCCACTTCGAGGTCCAGCGCCGGGTGCTGTTCGCGATGCTCGAACTGCTGCAAAATGCGACGCAGTCCGGCGAAATTCGCGACCTGCCGATCAAATGGGCCGATGTCCGCCGGGAAGCCAGGATCCTGACCGAGCAGGGACGCAGGCTCTAGCCCTCCCCGCCGCGTCGCGTTAGTCTTTCACTATGGCTGACCCGACCTACCAGGCCCGCATCCTGGCCTACTCCGAAGGCAAGTATCCGCTCGCCATGCAGCGCGAAATGGCTGGACTTCTCGAGCAGGCCATCACAGGCGCGTCGGCAGATTCGCTCCGTCGCAAGCCCGCTCCCGGCAAGTGGTCGGTGGCGGAGATCCTTGCCCATCTTGCGGACGATGAAGTCGCCACCGCGTGGCGCTATCGGCAGATGCTGGAACACAACGGCGGCCCGTTCGCCTCATTCGATCAGGACCTCTGGGCCCGGCTCGGCGGCTATGCCGACTGGGACCCGCGGGAGTCACTCACCCTCTTCCGCCTGCTGCGCGAGTCCAATCTGCGGTTGCTGGAGCGGCTTACGCCGGAGCAGTGGCAGGCGCACGGCGTCCATGCCGAGCGCGGCCGCATCACCGTTCAGGAGCTTGCCCGGCACATGGCCGGCCACGACCGCAACCACCTCGATCAGATCCGCAAGATCCTGGGACGGTGAGCAGCGGCTGGTCATTCCACCGCTGCTATACTTTTCGCCCGGAGGCTTCATGCGACACTCGCTTCGGTTGTCCGCACTTTTGATCATTCTGGCTTTGTCTTCGCCGGCGCAGATGCCGGAAAAGTTCACCAATCTGCAGGTCCTGCCCAAGGACATCAAGCGCGCCCAACTCATCGACAAGATGAAGAGCTTCGCCATGGGCCTGGGGGTGCGCTGCCCTTTCTGCCATGTCGGCGAAGAAGGCAAACCGCTTTCCACCTTCGATTTCGCCACCGACGACAAGCCGAACAAGGCCATCGCGCGCAAGATGCTGGCCATGGTGATGGAGATCAACACCAAGCACCTGCCCAATGCCGGGCTTGACGAGCCGATCGAGATCAGCTGCTACACCTGCCATCGCGGTTCCAAGGAACCGGCGCTCACATCCCCTATGCCGCCGCCCCCGCCCGCCGGCCAGGCGCCTGGCGAGAAACCGAAGGAAACGCCCAAGGAACAGCCTAAAGAGACGCCGAAACTCTGAATCACTTTGACCGGATTTCCTGAAACCCGTACCATGCTGTGACCTCTCAGGCTGGCATGATCGGACAAACCATCTCTCATTACCGGATCGTCGGCGAACTCGGCCGCGGCGGCATGGGTGTGGTCTATGAAGCGGAGGACTTCAAGCTCGGCCGCATGGTCGCGTTGAAATTCCTCCCGGCCGAACTTTCCGGTGACGCCTCCGCGCTGGAGCGCTTCCAGCGCGAGGCCCGCGCCGCCAGCGCGCTGAACCATCCGAACATCTGCACCATCTATGACATCGACTCCGCCGACGGCCACCAGTTCATCGCCATGGAGCGGCTCGAGGGCGAGACGCTGGACAAGCGCCTGCTCAGCGGACAACCACTGCGACTGGAGTTGATCCTCGAGCTCGGCATCGAGATCGCCGACGCGCTGGACGCGGCCCACGCCAAAGGCATCGTGCACCGCGACATCAAGCCGGCTAATCTCTTCGTCACCAATCGCAACCATGCCAAGGTGATGGACTTCGGCCTGGCCAAGCTTGCCGCCGACCATAAACCGGCGATGGCCGGCGCCGGCAACACGGCCACACATCTCACCAGTCCGGGCACGGCCGTGGGCACGGTCGCGTACATGTCGCCCGAACAGGCCAAGGGCGAAGACCTGGACGCGCGTAGCGACCTGTTCAGCTTCGGCGCCGTACTCTATGAGATGACCACCGGTGCGTTGCCCTTCAAGGGCGCGACTTCGGCGCTGGTCTTTGATGCCATCCTCAACCGCGCGCCGGTGGCCCCGGTGCGATTGAATCCGGATGTGCCGCAGGAGCTGGAGCGCATCATCAACAAAGCGGTGGAGAAGGACCGCGACCTTCGCTATCAGAACGCCGCCGAACTGCGCGCCGACCTGAAGCGGCTGAAGCGGGACACCGACTCCGGCCGCAGCGCGGCGGTGAGCGCGGCGGTGCCGGTCGCTTCGGGTTCCGGCCCGGCCGCGACGGCCGCGGCCGGCCATGTCTCTTCCACTACCTCCGTGATCGCGGCGGAAGTGAAGCGGCACAAGCTGGGCACGGGTGTCATTGCCGGGATCGTTTTACTGCTGGTCGCCGCCGCCGGCTTCGGGATCTACAACCTGGTGGGCCGCGGCGCACGCCTTCCCTTCCGCACGTTTGATATGGCCAAGATCTCCGAGGGCGACCTGGTGCGCGTGGCCGCGATCTCTCCGGACGGGAAATACGTGGTCTATGCCACGGAGACGCGCGAAGGCTCCACGCTGTGGATGAAGCACCTGCCCACCAACAGCCGCACCCAAGTGATCGCGCTGGCCCAGCAGCGCTACTTCGCCATCAGCTTCGCGCCGGACGGCAACACCTTTTACTTCGTCCGTGAGAGCCCGCTCCGCGCCGGTCTGCGCCACCTGTATCGCGCGCCTGTGCTGGGCGGCACGCCGCAGATGCTGCTGGAGGATTGCGACTCGGTGGTCTCCTTCTCGCCCGACGGGAAGCGCATCGTCTTTGCCCGCAGTGAGCCGCGTAAGCAGGAGATGTACGTGATGATGGCCGATGCGGACGGCCAGAACCAGCGCACCTTCGCCACCTTGACCTATTCCCGGTTTCAGGCCTCCAGCCCGGTATGGTCACCGGATGGCAAGACCATCGCGTTCTTTGGCGAGCCTCAGCCGGGCGAGAGTGCGATCGTCCTGTTCGACGCCGAGTCTGGCAAACAACTCCGCTCCTTCCGTCAGAAGAACGTGTTTCCCATCATGCAGTGGCTGCCCGATGGCCGCCATCTGGTGGCGGCTTCCAATGACCCCGCTTCGGCCGCGCCCCTGCAACTGGTGCTGCTCGACCCGCAGACCGGAGAGAGCCAGCGCGTGACCAACGACCTGAGCGTATACACCGGCCGCGCGCTCAGCCTCACCGCCGACGGCAAGACCTTGATGTCGATCGCCACCGACGTGCCGGGACAGATCTATCGGGCGCCGTTCGGCGAGCTGGCGGCGGGCGCGCCGCTGCAATTGGTAGAAAAATATTCCTCGGTGCCCAACAATGCGGGGTGGTCGCGCGCCGGCCGCATCCTGATCTTTGAGCGTTCGGGCCAGGTGGTGGCGGTCGATCCTGTGAGCGGCACAGGCACGCCTCTGCATCTGCCGCAGGACGCCGCCGAGGCGTGCGCCGCCGGGGAGAAGGCGCTGGTGGTGGTCCGCCGGATCCGCGCCGCCGACGGCACGACCACGATCAATCTGTGGCGCAGCGATGCCGATGGAAACAACCCGGTCCAGTTGACGCGCGGCAGCAATGATGCGGTATTGCAATGCTCGCCGGATGGCCAATGGGCGTACTACATCGCCGATACCGGCAAGTCCCGCTCGGTGCAACGGGTCGCGGTGGCGGGCGGGGAGCCGGAAACGTTCAGCGACCTCCCGGCCCGCCTGCTGCGCATGTCTCCGGACGGCAAATGGCTGGGCGTGCTTGCCATCGCGGGCGATGCCGCCATCAAGTCGCAACCGGTCTTCCAGGCCCTTGAGACCGCGACGCGGAAGACGGCGTTCTCCTTTACTGTTCCGAAGGGGTTCGTCAACATCCGCTTCGCGCCGGACAGCTAGAGCCTGCTCGCCATGCTGATCACGCCCAAGGACAGGAACCTGGTCCAGGTCGCCTTCTCCGGCGCCGTGATCAAGCCGCTGACCCGCTTCAGCGACGTCGAACTGGCCGGCTACGACTACTCCCCGGACGGCAAACTGTGGCTGTTCTTGAAGGTGCAGGAATCCCGCAACCTGGTGCTGCTGACGGACACGACGAAGTGATCGCAGTCGAAAGATCGGGGTAAATCCAAGCTTCAGCCTGGTGTCTGTACCGGCAGGAGAACGGCTCTTTAATGCCGTGTCCAGCCTGATCTCTAGCCGGTGGGAGAACGGCCGGCGGAACATCCGGCGGCCTTTAATTTTTCGCCCAGGGATGCGAACAGCTTACGGAAGTTACACGCAAAATATTTATCACTCCTGAAACATTCTGGCCCCCTGTCCATCAGACGAAGTGCAAAGCGGATCCTGCGCTCGACGCCTGGATCCGGTTCTCTGCAAAACCAACTTCTTTGAGGAGTCTCATCATGCAAAAGTCAAGTCTTCGCATCGCGGTCCTGTCCCTCCTGGTGGTCTCGCTGCTCCTGAGCGGCGCGGCGTTCGCCGTGGACGGCCATACCTCGAGCCCATTCAAGGGCCCCAAGGCCAACAAAGGCACCGTGACCCACAGCACCGTCAACGGCAAGAGCGTCCTGACCATGTCAGACGATTTCGTCGTGCCCGACACTCCGGATCCGCACTGGCAGGTGGTGGATTCGAAGGGCACCGTCTACAACCTTCAGAAGCTGAAGATCAAAGACGACAAGTACAACAAGTCCATCACACTTCCGGAGTACGTGAAGGACGTGAAGAAAGTCGTCATCTGGTGCGCGTTCGCCGAGGTCAACCTGGGCGAAGCGGAGTTCAGCACCGCGGTGAAGTAACCCGATCGGATCGTGAAGACGGCCGGCCCCAAATGCCGGCCGTTTCTACTGTCCAGAAAGAGAAATCAATATGAAGTCCCTACGCAATCTTTTGGCCGCGCTGGCGGTCCTCGCCCTGGGCGCTGCAACGCAGGCACAGGTGGCCGAGAAGAAGACTCTGACGCGCGAAGGCGCGAAGCAGGTGATCGCCGCGGCGGTCGCCGAAGCGCAGAAGCGCAACACCACCGGGGTGATCGCCGTGGTGGATGACGGCGGAAACCTGATGGCTGTGGAGCGCATCGACGGCACCTTTGGGGCCGGCGCGAATATCTCCATCGGAAAAGCGCGCACGGCGGCCCTGTTCAAGCGGCCGACACGTGTGTTCGAAGAGCTGATCAATTCCAGCGGCAAGGGCCGCACGGCCATGACCGCCCTGAACGACTTTACCCCGCTGATCGGCGGCATCCCCATCCTGCTGGACGGGCAGATCGTGGGCGGCGTGGGCGTGAGCGGCGCTTCCAGCGCGGCCGAGGATGAAGAACTGGCCATCGCAGGCGCGAAGGCCGTCGAGGGCGGAATGCCGATGGCGATGGGGCCCGTGGTGACATATCTGGAGAGCGCGAAAGTCTCAGAAGCATTCGCCAAAGGCATGCCCCTGCTCGAGCCCGCGGGCGAGCATTACAAGATCCACGCCAGCCGGCGCGATGGCCCGGGGATGGCGGAGATCCATGAGCTGGATGCCGACCTCATTTACGTGTTGAGCGGCGAAGCCACGGTCGTCACCGGCGGCAGGGCTTTGGATACGAAGACGATCGCCCCGCACGAGATCCGTGGCGCCGCCATCGAAGGCGGCGAAACGCACAAGCTGGTCAAAGGCGACGTGATGGTGATCCCCAGGAACACGCCGCACTGGTTCAAGGACGTAAAGGCCCCGTTCCTCTATTACGTGGTGAAGGTCAACTAAGCCATGAAGCTGACTCAAATCGTTTCCTCCGTTTTGCTCGCGTACGGGATCGCGGCGGGAGCTTCGGCCCAGACAACGGCCGATGTTCCCGCCGTCCACCCGGAGGCCTATGTGGACCTGCGTTCCGATGCCGGGGTCTCGCTGGTCAAGGGCCAATGGCGGTATAGCGACGTGAAGTTCGTCGAAGTAGACCACCATGCTGTGGGCAGGGACCTGCGGCCCAGCGGCCCGCCGAACCGCACCATGGACATCGAACCCAAGGCCTCGGCCGCGGATTTCGACGATTCCAAGTGGCAGGCCATCAGCGGTCCGTCCCTCGAAGACAGGCGCGGGAACGGACGCTTCAGCTTCAACTGGTATCGCTTGAAGTTCACCATGCCGGAGACAGTCGGCGGATTCCCGGTTGCCGGCTCCACCGTGGTGTTTGAGATCGTGATCGACGATTATGCCGAAGTCTGGGTGAATGGCAAGAATCCGGTCGTACTTGGACAGACCGGCGGCGGACTGATCAAAGGCTTCAATGCGCCCAACTGGGTGATAGTGGCGCGTGACGCGCGACCTGGCGAGCAATTCACGATCGCGGTCTTCGGCGCGAATGGCCCGATGGGTGATCCACCCGGAAACTTCATCTGGGTGCGTTCCGCGGTACTGGAGTTCTATAAGCCGGAGAATGTCTCCGGCATCCGTAAGGTAGAGACCAAAGTGACCCGTCTCGACCCCGCGCTCGACGAGATCCTCACGCCAGGGACGCAGATCGAGAAATTGGCTTCCGGGTTCGAGTTCACCGAAGGCCCGGTGTGGCATCCCGATGGCTATTTGCTGTTCAGCGATCCGAACGCGAACAGGATCTACCGCTGGACGCCGGATGGGCAGGTCTCCATCTACATGACCAAGAGTGGTTACAGCGGCTTCAATGTAGGCGAGTATCACCAGGCCGGCTCGAACGGGCTCACGCTGAACAAGGACGGCCTGCTCACCTTCGACCAACACGGCAATCGCCGCGTGGTGCAGCAGGAGCGTACGGGCAAGATAAATGTTCTGGCCGACAACTACCAGGGTATACGTTTGAACAGTCCGAACGACCTGGTCTACAAGAGCGATGGGTCGTTGTATTTCACCGATCCGCCCTTCGGCCTGCCGAAAGTATTCGATGATCCGCGCAAGGAAACTCCATTCAGCGGGATCTACCGGGTGGGCACAGACGGCAAGGTCACACTACTCAACAATGAATTGACCGGACCGAATGGTATTGCCTTCTCGCCGGACGAGAAATTCCTTTACATCGGCAACTGGGATGAGAAGAAGAAATACCTGATGCGCTATCCGGTGAACGCCGATGGCACATTAGGCGCGGGCGAAGTGTTTTTTGACATGACCCCCGCACCGGGTGAAGATGCCCTCGACGGTATCAAGGTGGACGTGAACGGAAACCTCTACGTCTCCGGACCGGGCGGGCTGTGGATATTCAACCCCGCCGGGAAGCATCTGGGCACGCTGGCGGGCCCGGAGCATCCGCACAACCTTGCCTTCGGCGATGCGGATGGCAAAACCCTCTACCTCACGGCCCAGACCGGGCTGTATCGCATCCGGTTGAACATGGAAGGGATCCGCCCGCCGCTTAAGGAAAAGAAGTGAGACCCGTTTGTAACGATGCGCGCAGCAGGCCGGCGAAAGTCTGCGTGTGCGGATCGAACCGGTAACGAGGACCCCGTGAAGACTGTGATGCGACACTGGCCCGAATACCTGATGGAAGCCGCCGAGTTGGGGATCTTTATGGTCGCGGCGTGTACCTTCGGCGTGATCCTGTATCACCCGTCCTCGGCGGTCGCGGCCTCGGTCCCGGATGATTTCCTCCGGCGGTTGCTGATGGGGCTGGCCATGGGCGTGACCGCGGCCACCATCATCTTTTCGCCAATTGGGAAGAGGTCCGGCGCGCACTTCAACCCGGCGGTCACGATCACGTTCTTTCGACTGGGAAAAGTCTCGCGGCCGGACTTGATATTTTACGTCCTGTTCCAGTTCCTCGGCGGCGTGTTGGGAGTATGGCTTGCGCAGCTCGTATTGGGCGACAAACTGGCCTATGCCAGCGTGAATTACGTGGTCACCGTACCCGGGATGTGGGGCAGGACGGCCGCCTTCGGGGCGGAATTCCTGATCACCGCCATCCTGATGACCGTGATCCTGCACGTTTCGAACCACGCGCGGCTGGGACGATACACCGGACTGTTTGCCGCTGCCCTGGTCGCCACCTACATCACGCTGGAATCGCCGGTGAGCGGGATGAGCATGAATCCAGCGCGGACGGTGGCTTCCGCCGTGGTCGCCCACGTTTGGGACGGGGCGTGGATCTATTTTGTCGCTCCGGTCCTGGGAATGCTGGCGGCGGCTGAGTTGTACTTGTTCCAGGATCGGCATCCCGGCTGCGCCAAGTTGCACCACGATAACGACAAACGCTGTATCTTCTGCGAACATCAGGAATCCCAACAAGTGACAGCCAGATGATCCTGTAGTTCCCCGGGCCCGAGTTTGGGAGGCAAGACCGGTTCCACCGTTGGGCGACATTGTTCGTCCCTCCCGACATGTCAAACCATGCATACCGGCGCAGCCGCCGTGAGGAGCATAGATGGCACAGAATCATTACGACATCATCATCATCGGCACCGGCGCCGGCGGCGGCACGTTGCTGTACAAGCTGGCGCCCAGCGGCAAGCGCATCCTGGTGCTGGAGCGCGGCGACTACGTCCCGCGGGAGAAAGACAATTGGAACCCCCGGGTCGTCAACGTCGAGGCCAAGTACAACACCAAGGAAGTGTGGCGCACGGAGAAGGACGAGCCACTGCATCCCCACACGAATTATTACGTCGGCGGGAACACGAAATTCTATGGCTCGGCGCTGTTCCGCCTGCGCCGCCAGGACTTTGGGGAGATCAAACATCATGGCGGCATCTCGCCCGCCTGGCCGATCTCCTACGACGACCTGGAGCCGTATTACACCGAAGCCGAGCGCATCTATCACGTGCACGGCACGCGCGGAGAAGACCCCACGGACCCGGGCTCGACTTCAGCCTATCCGTACGCAGCCGTCTCGCACGAACCGCGCATCCAGGCGCTGCATGATGACCTGGCAAAGCAGGGACTAAAACCATTCCATGTGCCCCTGGGCATCATGCTGGATGAGAAGGACCCACGCACCAGCAAATGCATCCGCTGCAACACCTGCGACGGCTTCCCTTGTCTGGTCGGCGCCAAGAGTGACGCGCATACGTGCTGTGTCGAGCCGTCCCTGAAGTTTCCCAACGTCACACTGCTGACCAATGCGAAAGTCGAGAAACTTGCGACCAACGCCGGCGGCACGGCCGTCACCGGTGTGGAGGTCACGCGCGGCGGCAACACTGAGACATATACCGCGGACATCGTCGTGGCCTCCTGCGGCGCGATCAACTCGGCGGCGTTGTTGCTCCGCTCCGCCACTGACAAACATCCGCATGGACTGGCCAACCGCTCTGATGTTGTGGGCCGGCATTACATGGGCCATGTGAATTCGGTGATGATGGCCATCTCCAAATGCCCGAACCCCACCGTGTTCCAGAAGACGCTCGGAGTGAATGATTTTTATTTTGGATCTAAAGAGTGGGAGTTCCCCATGGGACACATCTCCTTCGTGGGCAAGCTCGATGGCGAGACACTGCGCGCGGGCGCGCCCTTCTTCGCGCCTGGCTGGTCGCTGGAAATGATGGCCAATCACTCGCTTGATTTCTGGCTCACTTCGGAAGACCTTCCCGATCCTGACAATCGTGTCACCCTGAACCAGAAGGGCGAGATCGTGATGGCGTACACGCCCAACAACCAGGAAGCGCATGCGCGCTTGCAGAACAAGCTCAAGCACCTGCTGCAGAATCAGGCCAGCTGCGGCATTCATGGGCATGAGTGCCATCAAGGCCTGCTGTCGCGCAGCCTGTTCGTGGGGCAACGCATTCCATTAGCGGGAGTCGCCCACCAGAATGGGACGATCCGCTTCGGCAAAGACGCGAAGTCTTCCGCTCTCGATGTAAATTGCAAGGCGCATGATCTGGACAATCTTTATGTGGTGGATGGCAGCTTCTTCCCGTCAAGCGCGGCGGTGAATCCGGCGCTGACCATCATGGCCAACGCGCTGCGCGTGGGCGACCATATGTTGGGACGCTTGGGCGTAAAGAATACGGCAGAGGTCTCAGCGCGTGCGTAAGCTTCGCCCCATCCTGGTGTTCGTCCTGCTGCTCGTCGCCGGCAACCGGCTACTCGCGCAGGTCAAAGGTGTCGAAGCCGTCGGCTTCACCGTGAGCGACATGGACCGCTCGGTGGACTTCTTTACTCGCGTGCTCATGTTCCAGAAGATCTCAGAGGATGAGGTCGCGGGCGAGGCATATGAGCACCTCACCGGGGTATTCGGCATGCGGGCGCGCATCGTGCGGTTGAAGCTGGGGGAGGAGACGCTGGAGTTGACGGAATACCTGGCGCCCAGGGGACGTCCCATCCCGGTGGACATGAGACCGAACGACCGCGCCTTCCAGCATATCGCCATCATCGTAAGTGACATGGACAAAGCCTACGCGTGGCTGCGCCAGAACAAAGTCCAACATGCCTCCACGGGGCCCCAGACCATCCCGGAGTGGAACAAAGGCGCGGCCGGGGTCCGAGCGTTCTATTTCCGCGACCCGGATGGACACTTTCTCGAGGTCCTCAGCTTCCCCGCCGGCAAGGGCCAGCCGAAGTGGCAAAACAAGGCGCAACTTTTTCTGGGCATCGACCACACGGCCATCGTGGTCTCCGACACCGAGGCGAGCCTGAAGTTCTATCGTGACCTGCTTGGCCTGCGCGTGGCCGGGGAGAGCGAGAATCACGGGACGGAACAAGAGCACTTGAACAACGTATTCGGCGCGCGGCTTCATATCACGGCGGTGCGCGGTGAGTCCGGCCCCGGGATCGAGTTTTTGGAGTATCTTGCTCCACGGGACGGGCGCCCGGCGCCGGCGGACCTGCAGGCCAACGATCTGCTCTACTGGCAGACCACGCTGCTCGCGCCCGCACTGGATGCGCTAGCGCCCAGTGTGCGCAGCGCCAAAGCTCCGATGGTTTCAAGCGATGTGGTCAAGGTTGGCGGAGCAAGGGCAGTGATCGTGCGTGACCCGGACGGTCACGCCATGAAGTTGACACAATGACGCGGCACGGTTCACGCGTCCCCAATCCCGCGCAGGCAGGACAGGAAGTCATGGATCTCACGAAAGTACAGGAAACGAAGGAATCCCAACGGTTGCGGGAGTCGAGTGACCGCATCAGTCACTGGAAGCGCTGGGGCCCGTATGTCGCCGAACGCGCCTGGGGCACGGTGCGCGAGGACTACAGCGCCAACGGCACGGCCTGGGACTATTTCCCGCATGACCACGCGCGTTCCCGCGCCTATCGCTGGAATGAAGACGGTCTGGCCGGGATCTGTGATCGTCACCAGCACATCTGTTTCGCGCTGGCCTTGTGGAACGGCAAAGACCCGATCCTCAAAGAGCGGCTCTTCGGCCTCACTGGGAGCGAGGGCAATCACGGCGAGGACGTGAAGGAATATTACTTCTACCTCGACAGCACGCCGACGCACTCCTACATGAAGTATCTGTACAAGTACCCCCAGGCAGCTTTTCCCTATGCGGAGCTATTGGAAGAGAACCGCCGGCGGGCGAAGAACGAAGGCGAGTATGAACTGATCGACACCGGTGTGTTCGCGGACAACCGCTATTTCGACGTGCTCGTGGAATACGCCAAGGCGGCCGCGGAGGACATCCTCATTGAGATCACGGTCGCCAACCGCGGACCGGAAGAAGCCTATCTTGACCTGTTACCCACCATCTGGTTCCGCAATACATGGTCCTGGGACCATGCGGCACCTCGACCAAGCCTGCGGAAGGCCGAGGGCCAGTCCGGGCTGCGTGACTTCATCGAATTGAACGACCTCTATTACGGGGAGCGCTATCTGTACTCTCAGGAGCGTTGCCAATTCCTATTCACTGAGAATGAGACCAATGCGGAGCGTCTGTTCGGCGGCAAGAATGCCCAACCGTATGTGAAGGATGCGTTCCATGAATTCATCATCCACGGCAAGACCGATGCGGTGAATCCGGAACGCAAGGGTACAAAGGCCGCCGCGCGCTTCAGCATGACCCTCAAGCCGGGCGAGGAACGCAAGTTCCGCTTGCGATTCACCAACGAGCTTTGGTCCGATGATGACAAGGACCCATTGGGCAAGGATTTCAGCGCCGTGTTCGCGGCGCGCAAGGCGGAAGCGGACGAGTTCTATGCCACTGTGATTCCAGCCACGCTCACTGCGGACGGCAAGAACGTGATGCGCCAGGCGCTGGCGGGCATGTTGTGGTCGAAACAGTATTACCACTACGAGGCGGAACGCTGGCTGGAAGGCGATCCGGCGCAGCCCGCTCCCCCCAAAGGGCGCGATCAGGGCCGCAACAGCGACTGGCCGCACATGTACAACGCCGATGTGCTCTCCATGCCCGACAAGTGGGAGTATCCGTGGTTTGCGGCCTGGGACCTCGCCTTTCATTGCATCTCGCTGGCGCTGGTCGATTCCGATTTCGCCAAGGAACAGCTCATGCTCATGGTGCGCGAATGGTACATGCACCCCAACGGGCAGATCCCGGCGTATGAGTGGGCCTTCGGCGACGTGAATCCTCCCGTGCATGCCTGGGCCTCACTGCGCGTCTATCAGATCGAAAAGAAGCGTTTTGGCAAGGGCGATCGCGCTTTTCTGGAGAAGGTCTTCCACAAATTGATGCTGAACTTCACCTGGTGGGTGAACCGCAAGGACACGGAAGGCAACAACATTTTTGAGGGCGGTTTCCTCGGGCTGGACAACATCGGGGTGTTTGATCGGTCGCGGCCGCTGCCCACGGGCGGGTTCATCGAACAATCGGACGGAACCAGCTGGATGGCCATGTACTGCCTTAATCTGCTGGCCATCGCGCTGGAGCTGGCATCCGAAAATCCTGCCTATGAGGACGTGGCCAGCAAGTTCTGGGAGCACTTCCTCTATATCGCGGACGCGATGAACCATCGCGGCGCTGACGGCACCAGTCTCTGGGATGAAGAAGACGGCTTTTTCTACGACGTGCTCCATCTCACCGATGGCCATCACATCCCGCTCAAGGTCCGCTCCATGGTCGGATTGATCCCGCTCTATGCGGTGGAGACGCTGGACAATGCCTTGCTCGACCGCTTGCCCGGATTCAAGCGCCGGATGGAGTGGTTCATCAAGAACCGGCCGGAGTTGACCAAGAACATCGCCTGCATGAAGACGCAGGGAGCGCGAGAGCGGCGTTTGATGTCCATCGTGAATCCGGACCAGTTGCGCCGTGTGCTCAAGATCATGCTGGACGAGAATGAGTTCCTCTCGCCGTATGGCATCCGCGCCATCTCGCGCCGCCACAAGGACGATCCATACCGCTTCCAAGTGCATGGCGAGGAGTTCCGCGTGGACTATGAGCCGGGCGAATCCTCGACCGGTCTGTTCGGGGGCAACTCCAACTGGCGCGGTCCGATCTGGATGCCGGTGAATTATCTGCTCATCGAGTCGTTGCAACGGTTCGATTACTACCTCGGCCCGGATTTCCGTGTCGAGTGCCCGACCGGCTCCGGCAACATGATGACGCTGTGGGAGGTGGCGAAGGAGTTGTCACAACGGCTCTCTATGCTCTTCCTGCGCGACCGCGGGGGCAGGCGCCCGGTCAACGGCGACCATACCCTGTTGCAGAACGATCCGCATTGGCAGGACCTGGTGCTGTTCTACGAGTATTTCCACGGCGACACGGGGCGCGGCGTCGGCGCCAGCCATCAGACCGGCTGGACCGGCGTGGTCGCGAAACTGTTGCAGCAGTCCGGTGATCCGTATGCGGTGATCGAGGCCGAACTGGAATCGATCAGCAAGGCTCCGGCAAAAGCGGAGACGGCCAAGGACCTGAAGAAGAAATCCGCGCGCCGGCCGGCGACGGCAGGACGCAAATCATAAGGAAGAAGGACACATACCATCATGGACCGACTCAAAGGACAGGCCGCTCTGGTGACGGGCGCAAGCTCCGGCATCGGCAAGGCGACGGCCATCGCCCTGGCGCGGGAAGGCGCCAAGGTCGTGGTCAATCATCCCGTGGCGGTGACCGCGAAGGACGCGGACGCCGTGGTGAATGAGATCAACAACGATGGCGGCACTGCGATCGCGCTGCAGGCCGACGTCAGCAAGGAGAATGAAGTGCAGGCCATGTTCGCCGAGATGGTCAAGCAGTTCGGCACCATCGACGTGCTGGTGAACAACGCCGGGTTGCAGCGCGATGCCGCTTTCAAGGACATGACGCTGGAGCAATGGAAGTTCGTGCTCGACGTGAACCTGACCGGGCAATTCCTGTGCGCGCGGGAGGCGGTGCGCGAATTCCTGCGCCGCGGCTTCCAGCCGTACTCCAAGTCCCTGGGCAAGATCATCTGCATGAGTTCCGTGCATGAAGTGATCCCGTGGGCCGGCCATGTGAACTATGCGGCCTCCAAGGGCGGCGTAATGCTGTTCATGAAGAGCATCGCGCAGGAACTGGCGCCGATGAAGATACGGGTGAACAGCATCGGGCCCGGCGCCATCAAGACACCGATCAACCGGTCGGCCTGGGAATCACCCGAAGCGCTCAAGTCGCTGCTGACGCTCATCCCGTATGAGCGTGTGGGCGAGCCATCGGACATCGGCAATGCGGCCGTTTGGCTCGCCTCCGATGAATCCGAGTATGTCACCGGCACCACGCTGTTCGTGGACGGCGGTATGACGCTCTATCCGGGCTTCGCCACCGGCGGCTAGGCGGCCCATTTTTTGGCGCGCGAGGGACCGGAGCGTCCCTCGCCATTTTTCGCGCTTCGGTAATGCGCGAACCACGAAACCTTTTCCGCTGCGATACATCGCAGGACAGGAGCCGAACCATGATCGAACTCGGCTGGAAGATCTGCACCGACATGCCCACAGCGCTCGGTAGAGAATGGATGGAGACCAACGGCCTCGGCGGATACGCCTCGTCGTCGATCCTGGGCGCGAACACGCGCCGCTACCACGGCCTGCTGGTCGCCTCCCTGCACCCGCCGGTGCTGCGTACGGTGCTGCTCTCCAAGTTCGAAGAAGCGGTCATCGTCCAGGGTGAGCGGTTTGAACTCTCCACCAATCAGTATCCGGGCGCGATCCATCCTCTCGGGTTCCAGTTCCTGCGGCGCTTTCGTCTGGAGCCATTTCCCGTCTTCACGTTTCACGTCGGCGGGGTCGAGATCGAGAAATCCGTCTTCATGCCGCACGGCGAAAATACCGTGGTGGCGCAGTACAAAGTGACGGACTGGGAACACGGTGGAACACCGGTATCAGACTGCCGCCTGGAATTGAGGCCGCTGATCGCCTTCCGTGACTATCACTCCCTGGCGCAGGCAAATGGCAACGTACAGGCGATCCTGAATGATAGCGAGGGCCGGGTCAGCATCCGGCCGTACTCGAATCTGCCCGCGCTGCACTTTGCCCACAACGCGCAGACACTGGACCAGGAGGGCTTCTGGTACAACAATTTTGAGTATGCCGCGGAACGCGATCGCGGCCTCGACTTCAGCGAGGACCTTTACAGTCCCTTTGCTCTGCATTTCGGGCTCTCCGCGAAAACACCCGAAGCCACAGTCGTGGCGTCACTCGAACCGCGCGAGGTGTCTCAAGTCCCGGCGATGCGCAAGAATGAGGTCCAGCGCCGGAAGCGCATCATGGGCGCGCCGCCGGTGAACACCCGCTTCCCTGACCTGATGAACAACGCCGGCATTTTGCGTGTGGCCGCCGAACAGTACATCGTGGCCCGTGGGGAACATGAGACCATCATCGCCGGCTACCATTGGTTCAGCGACTGGGGCCGCGACACGATGATCTCACTGCCGGGCCTCACGCTTTCCACAGGCCGCTACGAGGTCGCCAAGGACGTACTTGAGACCTTCGCCGAGAGTGTCAGCCAGGGGATGCTGCCCAACCGCTTTCCCGACTTCGACGAAGCGCCCGAATTCAACACCATTGACGCCACCCTGTGGTTCTTTCACGCCGCGCACCAGTACGGAAAACGCAGTGGCGACCGCGACTTCGTGCTAAAGCGTCTTTACCCGGTCTTGCAGGACATCATCGAGTGGCACGTGAAAGGCACGCGGCACAACATCAAGGTAGACGCAGACGGCCTGCTCGCCGGCGGCGCCGAACATCAGCAGTTGACCTGGATGGACGCCCGCATCGGGGACTGGGTGGTCACACCCCGTCGCGGCAAGCCGGTTGAGATCCAAGCGCTCTGGTACAACGCGCTGCGCGTGATGGAAGATTGGTCAGAGGAATTCGGCCACACCTCCGATGCCATCCTCTACCGGGCCATGGCGGAGAAAGCCAAAACCGGCTTCCAGGAGAAGTTCTGGAATGCGGAAGCCGGGTGCCTCTATGACGTGATCGAGTTCGATCAGAAGGACGCCGCCATTCGTCCGAACCAGATCTTTGCCGTCAGCCTGCCGCATCCGCTGATCGAAGGTGAGCAAGCCCGGAAAATAGTGGCAGTAGTACAGGAACAGCTACTAACGCCTTATGGTCTGCGCTCGCTCTCGCCGCATTGCAGCGGTTATGTCGGAAAGTATCAAGGCGGCGTGGTCAGCCGCGACTCGGCGTATCACCAGGGCACGGTCTGGCCGTGGCTGATCGGACCCTTCCTCACCGCTTATCTTCGCGTGCATGGCTACTCGGAAGATTCGCGCAAGGATGCCGCCGGATTCCTGCGCCCGTTGCTTGAACATCTGACCGAAGCAGGACTGGGACACATCTCCGAAGTCTTCGACGGTGATGCTCCGCAGCATCCCGGTGGCTGTATCGCGCAGGCATGGAGCGTGGCCGAAGTGCTGAGATGCCTTCTGGATGAGCTCGGGCAGGAGCCTGTAAAGTCTTCAAAGAAAAGCACTTCGCGGAAGGCGGCGGTCGTGGTCAAGCCCTGGGTTTGGCCGTGTCGCCTTGTAACTTTTTCCGGAGCAGCGAATCTTACCTGTGACGGGCGTGGTATCCGTGTGTTCACGCCCGGGATCTTTGCAGACTGGCTGATCGCACGCTGCCCTATAATGGGTTGTTTTCAAGACAGTGCCAGGGAAAGTCCGGAGTCGATGGCTCACTGGTTTTGCGGACAATCGCTGGCGGTGATGAGCACAGCCCAGGTGTTGTTCCTGGTGATGGGACTTGTGGCCACGAGCAAATTCCAACCCGGTCGCGACGAAGCCGGCCTGATCGAGCGCGTGAAGCAAGGGCAGAACGAGGCCTATTACGAGCTGGTGCGGCCCTACGAGCGCAGCATCTATATGGCGGCGTATTCGGTCCTGCAGAACGAGGCGGATGCCGAAGATGTGGCCCAGGAGGCGGTCCTCAAGGCCTTCATGCATCTCAAGACATTCCGCGCGGAGTCAAAGTTCAGCACTTGGGTCATCCAGATCACGATCAATGAGGCCCGGATGAAGTTGCGCAAGGACCGGCGCCACTTGTACGAATCGACCGACGCCGGCCTGCAGGATGACGACGGGCAGTACTTGCCCAAGGATTATCAGGACTGGCGCGAGATCCCGGCCGAGACTCTGGAACGGAACGAAGTGCGCAGGGCCATCGCCAACGCGTTGGCGTCGCTCTCGCCCATCTATCGCGAGGTCTTCGTGCTGCGGGACGTGCAGAACCTGAGCATCGAGGAGACGGCGGAGGCGCTCGGCGTCACGCAGTCCACCGTTAAGACCCGGCTGTTGCGGGCGCGGTTGCAGATGCGGGACAAACTTGCCCCGGGATGGGGCGCCGGATGGATGGAAGGTCCAGCCAAGGAACCGGAGAAAAAGAGGGCCCATGCTGGAGATTAGCTGCCGCGAGGTCATGCGGGAGATTTCGAACTTTATCGACAAAGAGGTCGATCCGGAGTTGCGCGCGCGGATGGAGGCGCATTTTGCCACCTGCCATCATTGCAGCGCGATCCTGGACGGGGCCAAGAATGTGATCACCCTGGTCGGCGATGGGCGCACGTTCACTCTGCCCGCAAATTTCAGCCGGAACCTCTATAAAAAACTCGCGGCCCACCTCGGCGATCTGAAGTAGCACGTCGGGCGGGTCTTCCTACTTTCCTTCGTCTCCGACCCCCTTCCCTTGGTCCCTGTCCCCTAAGGCCGATTCCCTGTTCGATTAGACTGGCTGGCATGCGTTTGCCGGATGAACTGCGCACCGCGATCGAACGCGAGATCGCTTCCATTCCCGCGGCCGAGTTGTCCCGCGCCGCCGCCGAGATCACCGAACACTACAAGCGAGGGGATTTCTCCGCGCCGGTCCTGAGATCGGCGGCGCATCGGGCGGCGTACCTGGCGATCCGCGTACCGGCAACCTATGCGGCTTGCCGCAAAGTCCTGCAACGGATCTCCGAGCATTTGCCTGCCTTTGCGCCGCAATCCCTCTTGGATCTTGGCGCGGGCCCGGGCACGGCGATGTGGGCCGCCGCTGACCTATTCCCTTCGTTAGACGCCGCCACTCTGGTCGAACGCGATGCGGACACGGTGCGGATCGGCCAATGTTTGGCCATGGGCTCGCCGAACGATGCGGTGCGGAACGCACAATGGCGCACGGCAGACCTTGCGTCGTCAGCGGCGATGGGCTCTGCCGATCTTGTGATGCTTTCGTATGCGCTGGGTGAACTGAAGCATTCTGCGATCGAGCCGGTGTTGGAGAAGGCGTGGCAGGAAACGAAACAGATCCTGGTCATTGTGGAACCGGGTACGCCATCGGCGTTTTCCCGCATCCTCGAGGCAAGACAGTGGCTGGCCGACCAGGGTGCGCCACTGGTCGCGCCTTGCCCACATGCAAAGACATGCCCGATGAGAGGCACGCAGGCTTGGTGCCACTTCTCGGCGAGATTGGAACGGACAGCCGCGCATCGCCGGCTGAAGGATGCGAGCCTTGGCTACGAGGACGAGAAATTCTCGTACCTGATCTTCAGCAGAACGCCGGCCCAGCCCGCGCAGGCTCGGGTCGTGCGTCACCCCCGGATCCACGGAGGACACGTGCAGCTTGAACTCTGTGACACGCATGGGCTCAGCCGGATCACGGTCGGCAAGTCGAAAAAAGATGCCTACCGCCGCGCGCGAAAGGCCGAGTGGGGCGATCGGTGGCAGCCGTCCTAAAAAGTCGAGTCCTCGAAAAGAGAAAGGCCCGCGCCGGTCAGCGCAGACCCATTTGTGTGTGGTCGAACGATCAGAAGGTCAGCTTCAAGCCCATGCGCATGAAGCGCACGAGTCGAAGGACCTCGTGAACGGCTTCAGTCGGGGAAGATATTGGAGGCGCGGGTCGGAATCGAACTTGAGGCGTCTTGAAGGCGTGAGCGAACCGGAGGTGAGCGGGAGCCTTCAGCCGAAATCCTGAGCGAGGCCGCATTGCGACCGAGTCGAAGGACCTGGTGAACGGCTTCAGTCGGGGAAGATATTGGAGGCGCGGGCCGGAATCGAACTTGAGGCGTCTTGAAGGCGTGAGCGAACCGGAGGTGAGCGGGAGCCTTCAGCCGAAATCCTGAGCGAGGCCGCAGGCCGAGTCGAAGGACCTCGTGAACAGCTTCAGTCGAGGAAGATGCTGGAGGCGCGGGCCGGAATCGAACTTGAGGCGCTCAGCAGGCGTGAGCGCAGCGGGAGCCTGCTGCCGAAATCCTGAGCGAGGCCGCATTGCGACCGAGTCGAAGGACCTCGTGAACGGCTTCAGTCGAGGAAAATGCTGGAGGCGCGGGCCGGAATCGAACCGGCGAATAAAGGTTTTGCAGACCTCTGCCTTACCACTTGGCTACCGCGCCCAGAAACAAAAACCCCGCCATTGGCGAGGCAAGGTATGGAGCGGGAGACGGGATTTGAACCCGCGACTTCGACCTTGGCAAGGTCGCACTCTACCACTGAGTTACTCCCGCCCACTGCAACCTCTTGATTATATTCGACCTGCGGAAACCCGGTCAAACCCGGCCCTGGCGTCACTTTTCCAGCTTGGTGGTCTTCGTGATGGTGATGCGGGTGCGGCCGTCGGCCTCATGGATGGCGATCAACAGCGAACTCTTGCTCTTGTCGCCTTCCATCAGTGTCTTATTCTCAGGTGTGTCAAAGACCTCAGCACTCGGGAATTTTCCGCGATAGAACGCAAGCACCTGGTCGGCCGTGTCCTCGGTATCGAACATCGCGTTCATCACTTCCACGTTGTTCATGGTCATGCTGGAGGCGCCATGCTCGGCCGGTTCCGCGCCCGGATACGCTTCCACGCCCATCTTCTCCAGGATCTTTTCCGTGTCCTTGGTGGTCTCGATGGAGCCAAAGGGCGTTTCCACCTTCACTTGCTTGCCGTCGTCGCTGGTCTCCATCGAACTGCGGTCGATCGTCTTTTTCACAAAAAAGACCGCTCCACCGATGATCAACACCACAAGCAGGAAAATACCGCCGAGGACCATCAGCAGGATCTTCAACCCGCTGCTGGGACGTTGCACCGTGGAGCCCGGCGCGGGGATCGGAGGCGGGACCGGCGCCAGACCGGCGCCGCACTTTGGGCAAAACGCTGCTGATGGATCGGCCTGCGCTCCACACGACGTGCAGAAGCTCATAGTCTGTCCTCTCCGGCTTGCCGCGTCAGTATAAACCAGGCGGCTGGCGTTGGCCGTTTAGCGACAAACGCTAATGTGCGCTCTTCGGAGGCTCCCACAGCTCGATCTTGTTCCCTTCCGGATCCATGATCCAGGCGAAGCGCCCGAATTCTGAATCATCCCGCTTCGGATCGATGGTCACTCCTTCTTTCTTGAGCTCAGTCAAAACAGCTTCGAGATCATCCACGCAAAAATTCATCATGAACGACGCCTGGCTCGGCTCAAGGTACTTGGTGCTCTTGGGAAAGATGGACCAAACGGTCATGCCCTCGCGCTGCGGATCATCCGCGTATCGCCAGGGCAGGACCACACACGAGCCATCGGGTGTCAGCGGGAGTCCCAGATGTTTTTCATACCATGCGTAAAGAGCTTTGGGGTCGTCCGCCTTGAAGAACAACCCGCCGAGTCCGGTCACACGCTTCATGTTCCTAACCTCCCTGATCCGTTCGCAGCATTGTACGCGTTCAGTGGCTTTCGTCCCCTGACATTTCCCGATATACTCATTAGTCCGCCCACAAAATCCAATCAAAGGACCTCGAATCGGCTTGCGCACAACCTCTGTCCCCGCCCGATTTAGGCTGGCCAACCGCCTGGAGCGGGTCGGCTTCTCCGACATCGTTCAGATCCGCAATAAGGTCATGGAATTGCGCGCCCAGGGGCGGTCCGTCCACCAGTTCGAAGGCGGCGAGCCCTTCCTGCCCACTCCGCAACATATAAAGGATGCGATGACGCAGGCGCTGGCCGCGAACAAGACGCGCTACGCGCCCTCGTCCGGCATCGCGGAGCTGCGCGCCGCCATCGCCGGCAAAGTCAACGAGCGCAATCGCATCCCCGCCACGGTGGACGACGTGATCGTGGTCAACGGCGGCATGCAAGGCCTGTTCGGAGCGTTTCAGTGCGTGCTTGATCCCGGCGATGAATGCCTGATGTTCTCGCCCTTCTGGACACCGATCAAGGACCTGGTCGCCTATAGTCAGGCAACGCCGGTCTTCGTTTCGACGAAGGAAGCCCGCGCCCGGGGATTGCGCGAGACCTTGAAGCAATCGCTCACACCGCGCACCAAAGCCATCTATTACAACACGCCGCAGAACCCGGGTGGTGTTGTGTTCAACCGGTCCGAGGCCGAGATCGTTGCCGGGTTCGCCAAGGAACACGACTTGATCGTGCTGGCGGATGAAGCGTATGAGGACCTGGTCTTTGACCAGGAACACGTCTCCATCGCCTCGCTGCCGGACATGATGGAGCGCACCATCACCAGCTTCACGTTCTCCAAGTCTTATGCCATGACCGGCTGGCGCTTGGGTTATGTGATCGCCAAGGAACCGTGGATGACCGGCCTGCGCAAGACCACGCTTTATTCCACGAATGGTGTTTCCACGCCGTCGCAGTGGGCCGCGCTGGCCGCGATCAATACGCCGACTGCATTTCTCGCGGACGTTCTCGAGCAATATCAATATCGGCGCGATCTGCTGGTCAACGGGTTGAATGCATTGGGACTCACCTGCGAAATGCCCGCGGGCGCCTTCTATGCCTTCCCGAATGTCTCCCGCATCCATAAGGAGAGTCGCGCCGCCGCGGCGACGTTGTTGGACGCGGCACAAGTGGCAACGGTTCCGGGCATCGTTTTTGGCGACGCCGGCGAAGGGCACTGCCGTTTCTCCTTCTCGACCGCGCCGGAGATCATCCAGGCGGGGCTGGATGCAATGAAGAAAAGTCTGTAATTCCCGACGACTTCTGTCCTAAAAACTACGGCGGAGACCAAGGTCTCCGCCGTTCGTCTTGAACGCCGTCCCTAACCTTGCTTTTCCAGCGCGCGCTTGATCATGATCTCCAGCGCGGATTTTTGTTTGGCGTATTCGTCGTCTGAGATCTTCTTCTGCAACCGCTCGGATTCCAACTCAAACAATTCCTGTTTCAGGGTCTCCATCAGTGACCCCGGGCGCGCCCCTGCGATCGCAGGCACGGGTGTCTTGCTCATCATCCATCCAGCCCCGGCCACCAGGGCGATGGCGATGCCGCCGATGATCCACCACTGATATTTCGAGAGAGGATCGGGCGAGTTGACCGGCGCGCCCAAACCACCGCCGGGTCGCCCGCTGTTGTCGCCGCCAGCCGGAGCGCCTTGACTGCCTCCGCCCCGTTCGGTGGCAGGGGCCACGCCGGTGCCGCTGACGGAAAAGCCGACATTGCTCCCCGGCCCCACATTATTGGCGACAAAGACGTCCAGCCCGCCCTCTTCACCCTTCCGCGCCAGAGGCGATCCCGTGGCCGGTGTCAGCTGCATGGACTTGGGAACACTGACGGCGAAATCTTCCGTCGGGCGCAGCAGGACCGGAGTAACTGTCGCGCTGCCGCTGTACGCGAGTGTGTAGGCGACCTGGAAGCGCGTCGCGCCCGGACGCACCGGGAACAGGAACGCATAGTGATTTTTTTCTCCGGTCGGCACAGGCGCCGTGGTCACCGGCATTCCGCCTGGCCCGGCCGCCAGTGACTCCTGGATCTGCGCGCCCTCCGGCAAGACGAACTCGAACCCCTTGGCCGACATCATCGTGCGCGGCGGCTTCGATTCATTCATCACCTCATAGAACTGGATCACCCGCATCGAACCGCCGTCAGCCTCGATCCGGTTCACATCCAGGGAAAGCTTCACGCCTTCCACTTTCTCCGCTACGTCGAACACATCCACCTCGACGGAGCCAGTGCCGGCCGGGGCCGGGCGGAAGTAATTCACGTTGTGATGGTTCACGCGGATGAGGTGGCTGGCTGTATCCTCCACCGCGGAGAATTTGAAGCGGCCCTGGGTATCCGTCTTGGTGGAGCCAACCTCGTTCATGCCCTGTTCCAACTTGAGCAGGGTCACGGTGTCGCCCGCGGCAGGCTTGCCAACAGTCTTGTTGGTCACCGTGCCGGTAAGGTCCGCGGCGAACGACGCCCCGCACAACAGGAACCATGCGATCGTGTTTCGAATCACGCTTTCTCCTTGATCGACGCTGGGATTACGAACAGTTATTTCTCTGATCAGTGGCTGGACGATGTCCGCGGGCGCTTGCCTTGTTCCAGGTCTTCAATCTCCGCCAGGATCGCCGCGGCCTCGCTTTCCAGACCGGCGCGCATGGCCAGAAAATCCTGTTCGGGGAACTTGCCGGCTTTGTGTTCGAAGTTCAGATCGCGCAGGTTCTCATAGACCACTTCCTTGCGCTCGCGCAAAAAGGTCAAACGCGTCTCTTAAAGCGCCAATTGCGGACCACCAGCATCACGGTGAGTAGGCCGGCGATGAAGATCGCGAACGGCGTGACCCAGGCCGTCAGATTGAATCCCGTGGCTGTCGGCGCGGCCAGGACGGTCGGGCCATACTTGGCGACGAACATCGCCAGAATCTCTTTATCGCCCTTGCCTTCCTTCATGCCGGCGATCAATTCCTGCCGCATCTTCTCTGAGGACGGACATCCCACGTGATTGCATTCCAGCAGGATCTGATTGCATCCGCAGGTACAGACCATCTCATGGCCGAGTTTCTCGAAGCGCGCCTGATCGGTATCGGCGCCGAGCGTGACCAGTGCGATCAGCGCCACCGCGAAGAGTGAAGTGACTCGTTTGCGCATCAGTCCCCCACTCCCGCCGGCTCAGGTTCCGGCTCTTTCTTCGCCACTTCCCTGCGCGGCGCAACCGTTGCGACGGCCGCAGCCGGCAGGTTCGGCACTAGGGCGGCCAATGTTCCGATGGTCATGACCACCACGCCGATCCAGATCCAAATGACCAGCGGATTCAGGTGGGCCTTGATGATCGGCTTGTCATTCTCCAGATTCTTTCCGGCATAGACCAGATAGAGGTCTTCGCGCAGGGTGCTGCGCAGCGCGACCATCGTAGACGGCTGCTGGCTCGACTTGTAGAAGCGGCGCTCGGGAAACAGCGTGGTCACAAGCTGCCCGCCCTTGTATACATCGATGATCGCCAGCTCGGAGCCATAGTTCGGATAATCGTCCTGCGTGTACTTTTGGCACACCAGCGTGTATGGCCCGAGGTTCATGGACTCGCGGAAACCCAGTTCCTGCTCGTTGGTCTGGTTAAACGCCGCGCCGGCGAAACCGATGCACACCAGCACCACACCGAAGTGCACGATGTATCCGCCGTAGCGCCGCGTGTTGCGCCTTGTGAGCAGCCACATGCCGGGCACGATGCCCCGCCCGGTGTGTGCTGCGATGACGCGCCCGCCGCGCAGGTACTCGCTGGCGATGGTGGCCGTGACCAGCACGCTGAGCATGATGGTGACCAGCGAATAGAGCTTGGCGATGTCGTCCCAGGGACGCATCCCGCCGACCAGCATCGCCACGCCGGAGGCGAGCGACAGGACTCCTGGGACCAGGAAGTTGCGCTTAACGGCCGCGAGTGACGTGCTGCGCCAGGCCAGCAACGGACCTAGTGCCGTCAGCATCAGCAGGAACAGTCCGATGGGTATCAACACCTTGTTGAAGAACGGCGGGCCGACCGTGATCTTGTGTCCCTGCACCCATTCACTCAGGATGGGGAAGATCGTGCCCCAGAGCACGGCGAAACAAGCCGCCAGCAAGACCAGATTGTTGAACAAGAAGCTCGACTCGCGCGAGACCAGCGACTCCAGCTTGTTCTCGCTGCGCAAGTGGGCGTGATTCATCAGATAGAAAAACAAGCAGGTGGCCAGGGTCACACCAAGAAAGATCATGAACCAGATGCCGATGTTCGATTGCGCGAAGGCGTGCACCGAGCTGACCACGCCGCTGCGCGTCAGGAACGTGCCGAAGATGGAGAGCAGGAAGGTGACAAAGATCAGCCATACGTTCCACACCTTCATCATGCCGCGTTTCTCCTGCATCATCACCGAATGCAGAAACGCGGTGCCGGAGAGCCAGGGCAGGAACGAGGCGTTCTCCACCGGGTCCCAGCCCCAGTAGCCGCCCCAACCCAGCACCGAGTAGGCCCAGTGCGCTCCGAGGAAAATGCCCAGGGTGAGGAACAGCCAGGCCACCATGGTCCAGCGCCGGGTGATGTGGATCCACTTCTCCCCCGGATACTTCATGATCAGCGCACCCAGCGCGAAGGCGAAGGGCACGGACATGCCCACGTAGCCGAGGTACAGCATCGGCGGATGAATGACCATCTCCGGATATTGCAGCAGGGGGTTCAATCCGTTGCCGTCAGGTGGCACCTCACCCACCACCAGCGAGAACGGCCGGGCTGCGAAGTTCACCAGCAGGAGAAAGAAGAACTGGATGGCCGCGAGGACCACGCCGGCGTATGCGGAGAGCTTTACGTCGACCTTATGCCGGATGCGGACCACGAATGCGTAGCAGGAAAGCAGCAACGCCCAGAACAGCAGCGAGCCTTCCTGTCCGGACCACAGGGCCGCGAACTTGTACGCCGCGGGCAGGGCGATATTGGAATGGTCACGGATGTAGGCCAGCGAAAAATCGTCGCGCATCACGCTGATGACCAGCGCCACCGCCGCCGCGCTCACGCTGAAAAATGTGGCGATACCGGCGCGCCGGGCCGTCTCGCTTAAGCGGTCGAAGGGAGAGGCCGCACCCAGACCCGTGGTGTGGGCGCCGCGATAGAGCGCGAACCCGCCGGCGAACAGAGCATAAAAGCTCAGGACCAGCGCCAGCATCAGGGCAAAACTGCCAAAAACGGCCATAGTCGGTGGTGGAACTTACATTGTTGCAGACTGCGTATCTGCTTGCAATTCTACGTGTCCGGGCGGCGGAGTCTGTGACCTGAATCACGCCTGCGCGCGGCTGGCAGCGGCCCACCGCCTCCTGTAAAATCGCCGGACATGACCCCGCCCGTGGCCCAGACCGCGAACCGCGCCGCCCTGCTCGAGCAGGCGCTCCGCACCATCATCCGCGGCAAGGATGATGTGGTCCGGCTGGCCATCGTCACCGTGTTGGCGCGCGGGCACCTGCTGATCGAAGGCGTCCCCGGCGTGGGCAAGACCACGCTCGGCCATGCGCTCTCGCGGGCCATCGATTGCACATTCAATCGCATCCAGTTCACCAGCGACCTGCTGCCCAGTGACGTACTCGGCATATCCATCTATTCGGCGCTGGAGCAGAGATTCGAATTCAAGCCTGGCCCGGTGTTCACCAACGTCTTGCTCGCCGATGAGATCAACCGCACCACGCCGAAGACACAATCGGCGCTGCTGGAATCCATGAGCGAAGGCCAGGTCACCGTGGATGGCCGCGCGCACCCGCTGCCGCAACCTTTTCTTGTCATCGCGACGCAGAACCCGGTGGAGCACCATGGAACGTATCCGCTGCCGGAGTCGCAACTCGACCGTTTTCTGATGCGAGTGAAGATGACGTATCCCGAGGCCGCCAGCGAGAAGCAGATCCTGCGTTCGGAGGCCGGCGCCGCGCGACTGGATGAGATGCGGCCAGTGCTCACAGGCGCCGACGTGCTGGCGATGCAGCAGGAAGTGACCAGGGTGCGCGTGGATGAGTCGCTGGTGGACTACGCGCTGGAGATCGTCAAGCGCACCCGTGATACCGAGTACTTCAACCTTGGCGTCTCACCCCGCGGTTCGCTCATGCTGTTCCGTGCCGCGCAGGCCATGGCCTATCTTTCCGGCCGCGATTTCGCCACGCCTTCCGACTTCAAGACCCTGGCCGTTCCCGTATTCGCCCATCGCGTGGTGGTGGATCCGCGCTATTCTTCGACGCTGAAGAAGACCGACCACGCCGACCAACTGATGACGGAGATGGTCGACGGCGTGCCCGTGCCGGTATGATCGGTCGCTTGCGCTCGTCATCGAACCGGCAAGCTTGAGCGAAGAGCTTTGAATAGGAGTAACGACGTATGTTTTGCCCGCAGTGCGGAAGTCCGACTCAACCGGACGGTGTCTGCAAGAATTGTCCCTCAAGCGCTGCGACCCTCCTGCCTTTGTCGCAGACCACGTCATCGGTTGCGACGGCCCCCGACAAATTGACTACGACCAGCGTGGTCCGGACCGTCGGGATCGTTCTTCTGATGGCACTGTTCGCCTACCTGACCAATCTGCGCAAGTCGTCCGCCTATATCATCGGCTCGGTCATTGGCATGCTTTTGATCCCCGCGATCATTGCTTTTTTTGTATCCCGGCGTTCTGGGCTGCGCGATTGGAATAGCTTTTCCAAGTGGCTA
Source organism: Terriglobales bacterium (assembly GCA_016185365.1). GTDB lineage: Bacteria > Acidobacteriota > Terriglobia > Terriglobales > Acidobacteriaceae > DSPA01. Next base: position 73,952 of record JACPNP010000018.1, on the reverse strand, counting down.
TTCTGGGGCGGAGTGGTCGTCTCAATTCTTTCGCTGTCCGGGGCGCGGAATCAACCGGCCGACCCGGATGACACAACGGCGAAATCGCTGATACAGCAGGCCGCAAATCGTGAAGTGGATCCGGACGCAAGCGAAAGTAAGAAATATGGCTTGAAGTTCCTCGGCGATATCCTGCAGCTTACGCGGGAACATCAAGAAACGGTTGGCAAGTGCGGACCGATACTCGAAGGCCTGATGTCCGCGGAGTCCTTCGCATCGCCCGGCGCGATGCAAAACACAGCCAATGGGTTTCGCGAATGTACCGAATCGGATTCGGCCTACTTTGCCGAGATCCTCAAACGCTATTCCGCCGTACGAGCCGAAGTAGCAGCCAAGGACTGGCCGGCAGCCGAGAAGGAGGCATTCCTTCGGGGGTTCGATGAAAGCTCAGCCGGCCCTCTGCGAAATATCACAAATCAAGACAAGGTAGAGAAGTTGTGGGCCGAAGCGGCGCTCGATCTGTATGGATTTGCTCTTAAGAATTCGCGGTCCTTTGCGGCGCACAATGGCCGGCTGGTTATCCGTGATGAGAATGTCCGCCAGGTGTTCAATCAAAAGAGTGCACGCTATGAGGATTTACGGAAGAACCTCGCATCGATCCAGTCCCAGATGGAAGCCAATCGCGACGCCACGTTGAAGGACCAGGGCGTTACGATGGAAGACCTGAAACTCAAGAAATAGACCCATTGCAGCAAACGTCGCCAAGCCCAAGGTTTGAACCTCTGGACAACAGTCGCATGAAAACCGTGGCGCCAATGCCTTTCCTTCGTTCGAGCGTGGCCCGGTGATCTCGTTCATAAGATTACTTCGTCTTCTTTCCCTCGTTCTTTGGCTTGGGGGCATTTTCTATTTTGCAGCCGCTGTCGCACCCAATATCTTTGGTGTCCTCTCTCCGCGCGGCCTGCGTGCGCTTGCCGGAGTTCTCGCCGGCCAAACGCTGCTCCAGTTACACATTCTCGCCTTGATCTGCGGCGGTGTTTTTCTAGCCACACATTTGGTGCTCACTCATAGAGTCAATGCAACTGAAAACTTGTTGACACTTTTTATGCTGGCGTTGACCGGCGCGCAGTTCTGGATCGCTGCCCGCATCTACGCATTGACGGAGCAGGGCGCCATCGTGATCAGCGCACTTCCCGCCGATGACCCTCGCCACGGGCTGTTTTCCGCGCTGCACGGTTCCTCGGCGGCGCTGGAGATCGTGGTGTTCGTGTGCGGTCTGGTCGTGCTCTGGCGGCTGGTGAACCCGCGCGATCCGGACGCGGTCGGTTAGAATATTCCTTTGCCCCTAGCTACCTGATCCTTACTGAACGGACCCCATGAAGACCGGAATCATCGGCCTGCCCCAGGTGGGCAAGACCTCGTTGTTCCAGATCCTGACCAAGGTGGAGATCCACGCGGCCACGCACAACCCCCGCGAGGCCCACTTGGGCATCGCCCGCGTGCCCGACGACCGCCTCGACCGACTGGCCGCTCTCTACAACCCGAAAAAGCTCGTCCACGCCGCCGTGGAATATGCCGACGTGGCCGCCATCGGCCAGGAAGCGCTCAAGGACACCAACTATCTCGCCAGCCTGCGCCAGGTGGATGCCATCGCCCACGTGGTCCGCGCGTTCGATGATCCCTCGATCCCGCACGTGGGTGAGCTCGATCCGCTGCGCGACATCAAGAATGTGGACTTCGACATGATCTTGAGCGATCTCGGCCAGGTGGAAAAGCGCCTGGAGCGCCTGCAAAAGGACCTGAAGAAGCAAAAGACCACGGAGCTGGAGAAGGAGAACGACCTGTTGCTCCGCTGCAAGACACATCTGGAGACGGAAAAGCCTCTGCGCGAGATGGTGATCGACAAGGACGACATCAAGCGCATCCGCGGCTTCATGTTCCTTAGCCAGAAACCGATCCTCTATGTGTTGAACATCAGTGAGAGCAGCACGCTGGGAGCGGATCTGGAAAGCGCGGTGAGCAAGTTCAACCTTTCTGACGTGGCCTCACGGCACAACGCCGGCGCCACCGCCATCTGCGGCAAGGTCGAGGCGGAGCTGGCCTCCATGCCGGACGAAGACGCCTCCGAATTCCTGGCCGGATACGGTCTGACGGAGAGCGGCCTCACCCGATTGATCCGCAAGAGCTACGAGCTGCTCGGGCTCATCTCATTCTTCACTGTGGGCGAGGACGAGTGCCGCGCCTGGACCACGGAGCGCAACTCGCGCGCTCAGGATGCGGCCGGCGTGATCCACACCGACCTCTCCAAGCATTTCATCCGCGCCGAGGTCATTCACTGGGACAAGCTTCTGGAGGCGGGCTCGGAAGCGAACGCGAAATCCAAAGGCTGGATGCGCCTCGAGGGCAAGGACTACATCGTGCAGGACGGCGACGTGATGCACATCCGCCACAGCGGGTAAGGCAGCCCCGAGCACTGAGCCTTGAGCATCGAGCCACGAGGCTTTGCGGATTGCGATAATCGGCGCTAGGTCCATTGAAACATTTGTGCCACGAACATCGTAATTTATTCCTTGCTTCACGAAACGCAGGAACGCGCGGTCGAGCGTTGGCCGCCAAGAGTTGTAAACAGTATCGAAGGAGCAAAGATGAACTACTACTACCTCGCCCTCAACGGACAACAAGCCGGTCCCTTCCCTTCAGAGCAAGTCGTGCAGATGATCCGCGACGGCAAAGTGAACGGCGCCACGCTGTGCTTCACCCGCGGCATGTCCGGATGGACGCCGCTCGAACTGGTGCCCGAGTTCCACTCCTTCCTTCACACCAGTGATGGGGCCATGCCTCCGCCGGTACCGGTGGCGGGCAGCATGCGCCGCACCAGTCACGAGGTGGATTTCGAGATCTTCGGCGACGACCTGCAGTTCGTGGAGATCACGCTCGACCCGAATGAGACGGTGGTGGCCGAGGCCGGATCCATGATGTTCATGACCCAGGGTATCGAGATGACCACCGAGTTCGGCGATGCCAGCGGCGCGTCCGGCGGTTTCATGGACAAGGTCTTTGCCGCGGGCAAGCGCGTGATCACCGGCGAAAGCCTGTTCATGACCACCTTCACCGCGCGCGGGGCGCGCCGCGAGAAAGTCGCGTTCGCGGCGCCCTATCCCGGCAAGATCGTGCCGCTGGACCTGGCCCAGATGGGCGGCAAGATGATCTGCCAGAAGCAAAGCTTCCTCTGCGCCGCCAAGGGCACGCAGATCGGCATCGAGTTCACGCGCAAGATCGGTGTGGGCCTGTTCGGCGGGGAGGGCTTCATCCTGCAAAGCCTCATGGGAGACGGCCTGGCGTTCGTTCACGCCGGCGGCACCATCGTGGAGAAGTCGCTCGGCCCGGGTGAACACCTGAAAGTGGACACCGGATGCCTGGTCGCCTTCCAGCCCACGGTGAGCTATGACATCCAGTTTGTCGGCGGCTTCAAGAACACGTTATTCGGTGGCGAGGGACTGTTCTTTGCCACGCTCACCGGCCCCGGCCGCGTCTGGCTGCAATCTTTGCCATTCAGCCGGCTGGCCGACCGCATCATCGCGTCCGCGCCGCGCGCCGGCGGTTCTCGCGTGGGCGAAGGCTCGATCCTCGGCGGGTTGGGAGACATCATCGGCGGCGACCGGTAGGGCTGTCCCTGCATCTGTATCAAGTGGCAAGGCCGTCCCTAGCTGTGCCATTTGTTATGCTTGCCTAGCCTGATGAATCCCATCCTGCTCAGCGTATTGCTCGGTCTTACCGCCGCCGCGGCCAATGGCTTCGGCGGATTCCTTATCGTGCAGAAACACTGGGACCGCAGCTATCTCAAATATTTCATCGCGCTGGGCTCCGGGTTCATGCTGGCCGCGGCCATCCTGGAGATGATCCCGGAGAGCGCCCGCCTGGCAGGCGAGCGCACGCCGCTCTATATCCTTGCCGGGTATTTGCTGGTCCATTTCTCCGAACATATCGTGACCTCACACTTCCATTTTGGCTAGGAGACGCACGCCGACCAATTCCTCCACGCGCACACCAGTTACCGCGTGCTCTTCGGATTGCTGATCCACACGTTCTTTGACGGGATCGCCATCGCCAGCGGATTCCTGGTCTCGAACTGGCTGGGCTGGGTGGTGTTCCTGGCGGTGTTTCTGCACAAGATGCCGGAAGGATTCACCGTCGCCAGCGTGATGCTGGCCAGCGGCGCCAGCCGTCGCGTGGCCTTCACGGCCTCTGCATTGCTCGGAGCGGCGACCCTTGCCGGCGTGCTCACCATGGGCCTGCTGCAGCAATACGTGAATGTGGGACTGCCACTTTCGGCCGGGGTCACGCTCTATGTGGCCGCCACCGACTTGCTTCCCGAAGTGAACAAGGAACACGGCGTGAAGATGCCGCTTCTGGTGTTTGTGGGTGTAGCGCTGTTGTTCGTGCTGGACACCCTGTTCAAGGGCGTCTAGCCGGCGGAGATTCTCTTCAGACGCGGTATCCACCGCGGCACCTGCAGGCAATACTCTTCGTAATCCTTGCCGAATTTTTTTCGCAGAGTCGGCTCCTCATACAGCAGCACTAGAAAGTGGACTACCGCCCAAAAACCCAGCGCATACCAAAGCAGTCCGGGAATGAATGGCCGGTAGATCAACACCTGGCCGAACAGGACCATCAACGCTCCGATGTACATGGGATTGCGGACGTACACATACAAGCGGTTCGTGACCAAGAATCGCGGCGGATCGAAGGGCGCAGGCGTGCCCTGACCCGTCCAGGCAAACTCGAAAGCGCACGCGGTCCCAATGGCGAGCCCGGCCGAAAGCAGCGCCAGTCCGGCGGTCTGGACAGGATCGGAGTAGGAGAACTCCAGCGTGCGGCCCGCGTTGCGCACGATCTGATGCGGCAGCCAGTACAGGGTGAACGCCATGAAGGTGCTGGCAAAAAACGCCGCTCGAAGCAGTGGCCACAGCGACATTGGTTGGGACGGCAAAGAGTATGCCCACTCCGTAGCGGATGTGACCGGGACTTGTTACTGCACCACCGGCTTGGCGCGATAGCCGTCGCGGTGGATCACCTGATACTTCAGTTTCTTGCCCTTCTGGTCCTGGACCAGCAGCGGTCCGCCGTTCTCACCCTGTAGTTCCACCTTGATCTTGCGATAGCTGCCGTCCTGCGCCTTGTTCGTGGGACTGTACGTGATCAGATACTGGTTGCGGATGGACTGCGCGATCTCCCGGAACACGTCCGGCATCTCGCCCACGAATCGCGGGAAGTAGGCCCGCCCTCCGGTCATGCCGGCAAACGTCTTCAATTGGTTGTCGGCCTGCAGGAGGTCCAGGGACTGGATCGGGCCAAAGTATTGGTCATATTGCGCGCGAAACGCGCCTCCGGTCCCCACGGCATAGATGGTGATATCGCGCGTGGCCTTCACTTTGTCCAGGATCTTGCTCAAGGTAAGTTTGCTGAACGTGTCGATGCCGCTACAGATCAACACCACATATTTTCGCCCTTCGATCCCTTCCAACCGGTCAAGGGTGTCATAGAGCGCGTCAAACATGTTGGTCTCCCAGAATGCAGGTTGGCGCAACCGGCTGAGGGCGGATCGCACCTGGCGCTTGTCCTGGGTGAAGTCCTGCAGCATGGTGGGCTTGATGTCGTAACTGACGACGGCCACCCAGTCTTCGCGCTTCAACTGCGAAGCAAAAATGTAAGATGCGTTCAGCATGTCATAAATGAAGCTATACGTACGTGGTCCTCCGATGCCGCCGATGCCCTGTCGGTTCACGCCCGGATTCGGTTGCGCGAATTCCAGCAGCATGACGGCGGTGATCGGCGCTTCCCCCTGTTCCAGCTTCTGGACGGACTGCGGCACGCCGTCTTCGGTGATCTTGAAATTCTCTTTCTTCAGCCCGGGAATGAACTGGCCGTCCTTGGTGATCACATTGGCGTCCACGGTCACCAGGTTGGTGGTGGTGCGGATGGAAAAGTCTCCCAGCCCTTCCGGATTCTTGATCTTCTCCGGCTTCGGCGCCGGCTTTTCCTCTTCCGTCTTCTTCTTGGGGAGGATGATGGGGCCGCTCTGGCCCTGCGGCCCACCCGCGGCAGGGGTATCGGGCGGCTGGCTCTGCGCCACGACTTGGGGCGCGCCGCCGAGCATGGCGATCGCGATCAAAACCAGGGACAAAAACCGGGGATAACGAGCAAGAGACCGCATGAGGACCGCCTGAATGAGTATTTTCCTTATGCTACTATAGATGCGAGAAGTGGCCGTTTAGTGCGATTTTTGCGGCCAGGATAACGCCGGGGCATCGCCCGGCGTCTAATCCGGTTCCAGGTCCGGAAACGGCTGTCTGCCATCCTCCCCCGGCATCGTCAGGGAGCAGGGGTCTATGCGATTCGATCGCGCGGTTCGTTCCATCTCGTTCCTCATTTTCCTATTTTCGTTCCAGTCCTTCGCCCAGGGCGCGCCTTCCAGGACGGAGATCCTGCCTTTGAGCCAGGTCCGGCCCGGCATGCAGGGCGTGGCCTATACGGTGTTCCAAGGCACCAAGCCGGAGCCGATGGCTCTTGAAGTCCTCGGGATACTGCGCAACGCGCTCGGCCCGAAGAACGACCTGATCCTGATCCGGCTACAGGGAGAGAAACCCGATTACACCGGCGTTGTCGCGGGGATGAGTGGCAGTCCGGTGTATGTGGACGGTAAGCTGCTTGGGGCATTGTCGTATCGCATCGGGGTGTTCACCAAGGAACCGATCGCCGGGGTGACGCCGATCGAACAGATGCTGGAGATCAACGAACTGGACCGAACTCTGCCGGCGATCACCGCCGCCGACCGGAATGACACCAACGCCAAAGATTCGATGAGCGGCGCCGGCACTGCGCCGCCCGCGTTTGAAAGCTATGCCCGCACCTTGACTCCGATCGGCGCGCCACTGGTTTTCAACGGGTTCTCAGAAGAGACTCTGCGCCGTTTCGGTCCGCAGATCGCGTCCGCCGGACTCCTGCCGGTGATGGGCATCGGCACAACCAGTGACGCCAAGCAGCCCGAGCCCATCGAGCCGGGCTCGTCGGTCGGCACGGTCAACTTCCGTGGCGGCGCCAAAGACCGGCAATTCCATTACGAGATGCTCAATAGCCCGCGCCTGACGCCGCTGGTGATGATGATCACCGTGTTCAACGCGCTGCAATCCCTGAACGAACATGGCGAGAATGTGAGCTATCGCCTGAATGGTGCGATCACGGTGAAGGGCTTCCCCAAAGTGACCATGCAGAATATGTATGCCTCGGCGGACGCCATCCCGACGCCTTTCCTGGCGGCGCTCGGCATCGGAGAAAAATTCAGCCGCATCTATAACAACCTTTATCAGGAGCCGCAGATCGACGGCGTGGAGATGAATTTCGAGCAGATCCAGGACCGGCGCGTGGCCAACCTGGAGCTGGCGCGCACCAGCGTGGTCGAGGCCCGGCCCGGTGATCTGGTGACCATTGAAGCCGTGCTCCGGCCGTACCGCGGCGAGCGTGTGGTGCGCCGCATCCCGGTGCGCATCCCGATGTCCGCGGCGCGAGGAACACTTCGCATCCTGGTGAGCGACGGCGACACGCTCGACCGCGTGCGCAAGGCGCCGGCCCTGAACCGCAAGCTCGATCTGGCCGCCACCATCGCCGCACTCAATAAAGACCGCACCAACAGCCGGCTGTACGTCTCGCTTCTCGACCAGAACCCGCAAGCCCTGGTCGAAGACAAAGTGTTGCCCACGCTGCCGCTTTCCGTGATGAACGTGATGGACGGCCTGCGCGGAACGCAGGACATGGTGGTGTTGAATGAGTCCGCGGTGCAGGAGTCGAGCGTGGCCCTGGATTTCGTGGTCTCCGGCGCGCAAGTCATCACCATCACCATCAAATGAGACGCTCCACTCCAACAATCCCAGTCCACTAGGCGAACTAAAGAATGAAGACTCTTCGAACGATGGCTGTCCTGTTGCTGCTTACATCTCTTGTATCGGCGGAAGGCACCAGCACGTGGTCCCAGAGCCGCTACGATGAATTTTCCCGGGGCACGGCCAAAGGCGTGGCCCTGCGCAGTGATGGCACTCTGGAACTTGCGCCGGCCTTCACACAGATCTTCGCGTCGCCTTCCACGTTCGTCTGGGCGGCGGTGTCGGATGCCGATGGCAATGTCTATCTCGGCACCGGAGCTCCCGCGCGGATCTACAAGATCACGCCGGATGGCAACGCCACGGTGATCTTCGAGCCGAAGGAGCTTCAGGTCCAGTCGCTGGCCATTCGCGGCGGCGTGGTCTATGCCGCGACCTCTCCCGATGGCAAGGTGTATCGCATCGAACGCACAGGAAATGTGACGATGAAGCCCGCGGACCCAAAGAAAGACTCCGAGGCCGCGCAAAGCGCGCAGGACGTTCCCACCGACTCGAATTACACGGCCACGGTCTATTACGAGCCCGGCACCAAGTACATCTGGGCGATGACGTTCGACGCCGCGGGCAATCTTTATGTCGCCACCGGGGACAAGGGCGAGATCTTCCGCGTGACCCGGAGCGGCGAGGGAGCCGTCTTCTTCAAGAGCGATGAGACTCACGTACGCACACTGGCATTCGACAGCAAGGGAAATCTCTACGCCGGCTCGGATGGCAGTGGCTTGGTCTACCGGATCTCCGTGAACGGTGAGGGATTTGTGCTCTATAGCGCGCCCAAGAAGGAGATCACTGCGCTGGCCGTGGATGATGTCGGCAATGTGTTCGCGGCCGGTGTGGGCGAGAAGCGCACCGGCGCAACCTCGATGCCGCAACCGATGCAACAATTCCCCCAACCCGCAATGACCTCGGCGGTGGGCATACAGCCGGCGCAACCGATCATGATGGTCCCGTTCTCGGCGACCGGCGGATCGGATATCTATGTGATCTCCGCGGACGGTGCGCCCCGTCGTTTGTGGACTTCCAAGGATGACATCGTGTACGCGCTGGCCTTCGATGCCGGTGGGCGGCTGATCGCCGGCATGGGGAACAAGGGACGTGTGGTGTCCATCGCACGGAACGGCGATTTCACCGATCTGGTCAAGGCCAGCGCGGCGCAGGTCACGGCCTTTGCGCCCGCTCCCAATCGCGGGCTTTATGCCGCAACCAGCAATCTGGGCAAAGTGTTCCGTATCGCGGCCATACCCGAGAATGAAGGCTCGTTCGAAAGCGACGTGTTTGACGCCCGTGTATTTTCTCGCTGGGGCCGGGTAGAGCTGCGCAGCGCCGGAAATGTGGAACTGTTCGCGCGCAGCGGCAACGTCGACAACCCGGACCGCAATTGGGGCCCCTGGAAAAAGGTCGATCTGGCGAAACAATCCGTGGTGGATGCACCCGCCTCGCGTTTCCTGCAATGGAAGGTCGTCCTGCGGCCGGAGGTCAAGTCAGCCTCCGTCCCGAGCGTGGACAGCCTCCGCATCTTCTATCGCTCGAAGAATGTGGCGCCGGTGGTGGACGAGGTCGTGGTGCAGACCGGCGCGCGCGTGAACCCGGCCAACGTGCCGCGTCCCCCGCTGGAGACCGTGAGCATCAACCTCACCAGCGGCCAGCCACAGCCGCAGCCCCAGCGTTTTGAGGCGCCGGTGGCCGCGCAGAAAGACCGTGGGTCCGTCACCGTGCGCTGGGCCGCGCATGATGACAACGAGGATGACCTGCTCTATGCGCTCTATTACCGCGGCGACGATGAGACCCGCTGGAAGCTGTTGCGCGACAAGCTCGCTGAACGCCTCTACTCGTTCGACGCCGGGCTCCTGCCTGACGGCGGCTATGTCATCAAGATCATCGCCTCGGATGCGCCTTCGCACACGCTTGAGGATGCGCTGAGTAATTCCCGCGAGAGCGCGCGCTTCGAGGTCGACACCACGGCGCCCCGGGTCGACGGCCTCGCCGCACGGATCGAGGGTGGCAAGCTGCGCATCCGTTTCACAGCGTCCGATTCGTTCTCCAGCATCCAGCGCGCGGAATACTCGATCGACGCCGGCGAGTGGCAATTCGTCGAGCCGGTCGGCCAGATCTCCGACCATCCGGCCGAAGATTACGACTTCACCGCTCCCCTGCCCCCTGCCCCGCCAACGGGTGGCGATGCGGAACTCAGTACCGAGCACACCATCGTGGTCCGCGTGCTTGACCGTTTCGACAATGTGGGCACTGCCAAAGTGGTGGTGAAATAGAGGGCCGTGAACATCCTGCGGGGCGTTTCATGGCTGTTCGTCGCGGTGTACGCGACCATTCCCGTCTACTGGCTGGTGATCCATCCGTTTCCCGGTTTTTGGCGGGGACGCAAGGGCGCGGTGATGCCGATGCTCGGATCGATCTGGCTGGGCTCCGTGGTCCTTGCGGCGCTGGCTACGTGGCCCTTGCTCGATCGGCTGGTGTATGCCACGCCTTGGTCGTCGCTGGCAGCTTTGGTGATGGCGATTCCCGGTCTCTACATCTATCGGCAGACGCGTCCCGGATTCACGCGCGCGCAACTCATCGGCCAGGCGGAAGTCAGACCGGAGGAGCATCCTCAGGTGCTGGTCACCACCGGCTTGCGCCAGAAGGTGCGCCATCCTATTTATTCAGGACATTTCTTGATGATGACCGCATGGACCGCGGCCGGCGGAACACTCGCCCACTACGCGCTCTGGTCCTTTGGCATCATCACAGGCGCACTCATGGTCCATTTTGAGGAAAAAGAGTTGGTCCAGAGATTCGGCGACGCCTACCGTGAATATCAGCATACTGTTCCGGCCATCTTTCCCCGCTTCTGATTTATCCTGCTAGCGGTGCACGCCTACCGTGAATATCAGCATACTGTTCCGGCCATCTTTCCCCGCTTCTGATTTATCCTGCTAGCGGTGCGCTTCGAACTCTTCATCGCCGCACGGTATCTCCGCGCGAAACGGCGGCAAGCCGTCATCGGCGTCATCACCGGCATCTCGGTCATTGGCGTGGCGGCAGGCGTGGCTTCCCTGATCATCGCCCTGGCCATCAACAACGGGTTCCGCCAGGACCTGCAACAGCGGCTTCTCGGCTCCACGCCCCACGTCAGCCTGCTCAAGGTGGAGAACAACGGCATTAAAGACTGGCGCGAGAGATTGGCGGCCCTGCAGCACGGACCCCATGTGCTGGCGGCCGCGCCCGCGATCTACGAACAGGTCTTGGTCTCGCGTGGCGCGCGGGCCCGGGGTGTGGTGCTCAAAGGCGTCCTCCCGGAGATGGAAGACCGTGTGAGCGGTTTGCTCAACACCATCCGTTTCGGATCGGCTGATCCGCTGCGCGCTCCCGCGGAGACCATGCTGCAACCGCTCGAAGGCTCCTCATCCGATGCTCCCGCGCCGGCGCTGGCGCCGATCGTACTCGGCAAGGACCTGGCCCAGGAGTTGGGCGCCACCGTCGGCTCGGTGGTGCTGGTCACCAGCCCGCAAGGCGAGTTGACTCCGTTCGGCCTAGTGCCGAAGTATGTGCGGTTCAAGGTGGTTGGAATCTTTCAAAGCGGTTTCTACGATTACGACACCGCCTGGGCCTTCACCCGGCTCTCCGACGCGCAACGGCTATTCGGCCTGGGTGACGTGGTCAGTGTGCTCGAATTCAAACTCGATGACCTATACCTTGCCGGCGAGATCGGCCGCCAGTTAGAGGCCAGGGCCGGTCCCGGCTTCCAGTCCACCAGCTGGATGGACCAGAACCAGGCGCTGTTCCGCGCGCTGCGGCTGGAACGCGTGGTCACGCTCATCACCATCGGATTGATCGTGATGGTGGCCGCGCTGAATATTTTGATCTCACTCATCATGATGGTGATGGAAAAGACTCGCGACATCGCTGTACTGATGTCGATGGGCGCGCGCCAAGCGCAGGTGCGGAATATCTTCATCGCGCAGGGCCTGCTCATCGGGGTGGTGGGGACCCTGCTGGGACTCGGGCTGGGCTATCTGGGCGCCTGGGCCGGGGGACATTACAAATTGATCACACTTTCCGCCGAGGTCTACTCCATCGACTACGTGCCCTTCGCGCCGCGCTTGCTCGATGGACTTGTGGTCTCGGCCGTGGCGCTGGTCATCTCGTTCCTGGCAACCATCTATCCCTCGTATTCGGCCGCGAAGGTCCTGCCGGCGGAGGCTTTGCGCTATGAATGATTCAGATCGATCTCAGGTGAGCGCGCACGATGGAGATCAAGTCACTCTTGGATATGCTTCCTTCCGCAACTTTGAGCACGACCTCTTCCACTTGTTGGTTCGTGAATGTGGATTCCCATCCATTCAGCAGTAGAAAGGTAAGTGCGGTAGCCGCGGCCGTCCTCTTGTTCCCGTCAAGAAAGGGGTGGTTCTTTACGATATGAAAAAGATAGCCGTAGCCATTTCGGGACTATCGGAATGAAGATAGGCCCCTTCGTAGGTCGCCATCGGCATGGCAAGCGCGGAAAGAAGGAGCGCGGAGTCTCGCAGACCCGACATGCCCCCGAATGTGGCGATCAGATCACTATGGATCTCCATCACCTGACTGAGACTGAGAAAGATCGGCTCTGGCGTCACTTCGCAAGCCGCTCAAGCGCCTCAGCATACTTTTCCTTCACGCGCGCGAAGGCCTCGCGGAATCTCGCCCCCTCGCTGCCGCTCTCCGCCGGAGCGATCAGCACGAAGCGGCCTTCCTCCGTCACTTCAAGAGGGGTTTCTCCGCTCACGTTAAGCCGGCGCAACATTTCCCGGTCAAATACTAACGCCCAATCATCCCCGAGCTTTGTGAGATGCCTGATCATACTGCCGCATTATACGATGTAACCTGAGATGAGTTCCTATTGCGATGTCGCCCGCGGCCACCCGCTCCACGGCCCTTATCACGACCGGGAATACGGCTTCCCGCTGCGCGGGGATGACGAGCTATTCGAGCGCCTCGTGCTGGAGATCAATCAAGCCGGGCTCAGCTGGCTCACCATCCTGGCCAAGCGCGAGAACTTTCGCCGCGCCTACCATGACTTTTCCCTGGAACGCGTGGCCGGTTACGGCGCGCGCGACCACGCCCGTCTGCTGGCGGACTCCGGCATCATCCGCAACCGGCTCAAGGTGGATGCCGCCATCGAGAACGCCCGCCGCATCCTCGATCTGCGCGATCAGAACGGCTCTTTCGCCAAGTGGCTGGACGCGCAGCATCCGCTCCCGAAAGAGAATTGGGTCAAGCTTTTTCAACAGACGTTTCGTTTCACCGGCGGTGAGATCACGGGTGAATTCCTTTTGAGCACCGGCTACCTGTCCGGCGCCCACAAGGAATCCTGCCCGGTGTTCGCAAGAGTTGCGAAAAAGCGTCCGCCGTGGATGCAGGCGAGTGGAGGCCGCCGATGACCTCACCTCTGCTTAGCGTCAGTCATCTAAAAAAGGTCTTCCGCACTGGCCGGCAGGAGCTTGTGCTGTTCGACGATCTCTCATTCCAAGTCCCCGCCGGAGAGATGCTGGCCATCATCGGCGAATCCGGCTGTGGCAAGAGCACGCTGCTGCACCTGCTCGGCGCGCTGGACCATCCCACGGCCGGTGAGATCCATTTCGAGGACACCGCCGTTCACGGCTTGCACGGTGACGCCGCCAGCGATTTTCGCAGCCGGCGGATCGGTTACGTCTGGCAGTTTCACTACTTGCTTCCTGAATTCACCGCGCAGGAGAACGTGGCCATGCCGCTGCTGATGCGCAATGGCGCGAAGCAGGCCGCCTTGCAGTCCGCCGGGGAGTGGCTGGACAAGGTCGGACTTTCCGACCGCGCCGACCATCGCACCGGGGAACTCTCCGGCGGCGAGCAGCAGCGCGTGGCCCTGGCTCGCGCCCTGATCACCGGCCCCAGGCTCCTGCTGGCGGACGAGCCCACAGGCGATCTCGATACCGCGACCGCGCAACGCGTCTTCGGCCTGATCGAGCAACTGCACCGGCAACTCGGACTTACTTCGATCATCGTCACCCACCTAGGGCGTATCGACATATAGACTTGGCCAATCTGCGGGCTGGGGGTGAAATAGCGGTATGGCGAGCCGCTACGAACTGACAGAAGCACAGTGGGATCGGATCAAGGACTTGCTGCCTGGGCGGAAAGAGACGGTGGGGCGGACGGCGGTCGATAACCGTGTGTTTGTCAATGGCGTGCTGTGGATGCTGCGCTCCGGGGCACGCTGGGAGGATCTGCCGGAGCGTTATGGCAAGTACAAGAGCGTGCATAAGCGCTTCGTGCGCTGGGCGCGTAGCGGGGTGTGGGAGCGTGTATTCGCGGCTCTGGTGAAGGATCGTCGCAACCAGTACCTGATGCTGGATTCAACTATTGTCAAGGCCCACCAGCAGGCGGCCACGGGCCGCAAAAAGGGGGCGGCGACCAGGCTCTGGGGCGTAGCCGAGGAGGATTGACGACCAAGATTCACCTGCTCTGCAATCAGTCGGGGGAACCAGTCGATTTCCAGCTGACCGCCGGACAGGTCCATGATGCCACTCAAGCCCAGACGCTGCTGGGGGAACGTCGGACCAGGGTGGTGATCGCGGACAGAGGCTATGACTCCGATGCCATTGTGCAGCACATCGAAAGCAACGGAGGCCAGGTGGTGAGCATCGAACGCACGTTTGCCCGACTCAAACACTTCCGCCGGCTGGCCACACGCTACGACAAAAACAAGAATTGCTTTCACGCTTTTGTCGCCCTTGCTTGTTCCATGATTTTGCTGAAGCCATATGTCGATACGCCCTAGTGACCAGCGTTGGATATCCACCGGCGTTTCACATCGTATTTTATTTGCTGGAGACATTCGGCGCTTACGGACAGAGCGCGGCGGGCGACGTTGGACTCTATCTGCACCCGATGGCGGTGGCGGCGTGGACCGGCATGTTGGCCACGGCACTGAACCTCATTCCCGGCGGACAACTCGACGGCGGGCATCTGATCTATGCGCTGGATCCGCGCGCGCACCGGCGCATCACGCTGCTGGTGATCGTCCTCATGGCGCCTCTGGCTTTGTTCTTCTGGAGCGGATGGCTGGTGTGGTTGATCGCGCTGCGCTTCATGATGCGGCATCCGCCGGTGGAGAACCAGCAGCCGTTGCCCGCGGATCGCCGCCGGCTGGCGGTCGCGGCCGCCGTCATCTTTCTACTGAGCTTCACGCCCATGCCGCTGGCCGGCGGCAGTCTGCTCGGACTGGTCCGCGAGATCCTCGCCCGAAGCTGACTACATCAGGCTCACCGCGTCCATGTCCACGATGACGTTCGTGCGTGGGATCTTGCGTTCGTCCGCGAAGCGCAGCATCGCGCGCAGGACGCCATTCAGCTTTTCCCGGCTCGCGGCCTTCAACACGAAGTGATAGCGGTAGTCACGTTTGAGTCGCACGATGGGCGCGGCCGCCGGGCCCATCACGCGCACGCCTTCCATGCTCGTGTGCTTGAACCATTGACCGAGCTCCCCCGAATAGCGCAGCGCGTGTTGCAGATCGTCACTCCGCACCAGCACGTTGGCCACGGCCGTGTACGGCGGATAATGCATCCACTTGCGGAACTGCAGCTCTTTGGCCGCGAATCCGGTGAAGTCATGCTGTTGCGCGAACTGGATGGCGTAGTGGTCGGGGTAGTAGGTCTGCAAGACCACTTTTCCCGGGATCTTGCCGCGGCCCGCGCGTCCGGCCACCTGCGTGAGCAACTGAAAGGTGCGCTCGGCGGCGCGGAAGTCCGGGAAACCGAGCGCGAAGTCCGCGCCCACCACGCCCACCAGGGTGACGCCGTGGATATCATGCCCCTTGGCCACCATCTGCGTGCCCACCAATAGATCGATCTCGCCGGAGTCGAGCTGATTGAGCATGCGCTCGAAGTCATAACGCCCACGCACGGTGTCGCGGTCCAGGCGACCGATGCGCGCCGTGGGGAATGCCGCGTGCAGCCGCTCTTCCACTTTCTCCGTGCCGCTGCCGAGGAAATAGACATACTCGCTCTCACACTGCGGGCACTTCTTCGGCACCGCCGCGCGGAATCCGCAGTAATGGCATTCCAGCCGCGCCGACCCTTTGTGGTGCGTCAGCGCGATGGCGCAGTTCTTGCACTGCACGGTCTGTCCGCAGGCGCGGCAGAGGACCACGGCGGAGTATCCGCGGCGGTTCATCAGGATGATGGCTTGCTCACCCGCCTGGACGCGCTGTTGCACCTCTTCGATCAGACGTCGCGAAAACAGTTGGTCTTCGCCGGTCTCCTGGAACTCGCGGCGCAGATCCACGATCTCCACCTCCGGCAGCGGACGGTCGGCCACGCGGTCTTTCAACTCGATCAGCGCGTACTTCCCTTTTTGCGCGTTGTGGAACGACTCCAGCGACGGCGTGGCCGAACCCAGCACCACAGCCGCGCCGCTTGACTTGCCGCGCATCACCGCCACGTCACGCGCGTGATAGCGCGGCGTCTCCTCCTGCTTGTAGGAATGGTCGTGTTCCTCATCCACCACGATCAAGGCCAGGTCCTTCACCGGCGCGAAGACCGCGGAGCGCGTGCCCACCACGATCCGTGCCTCGCCACGATGGATGCGGTGCCATTGCTCGGCGCGCTCCGGGTCGGTAAGGCCAGAGTGCAGGATCGCGACTTCCTCGCCGAAGACCGTGTGCAGGTGCGCGGCCGCGGCCGGCGTCAGGCCGATCTCCGGCACCAGCATGATGGCGGAGCGGCCCTCGGCCAGCACCTGCCGCATCGCGCTGAGATAGACAGCCGTTTTGCCCGAGCCGGTCACCCCGTGGATGAGCGAGACGGAAAATTTACGCGCATGGATGGCCGCTTCGATCGTATCCAGCGCAGTACGCTGCGCAGCAGTAAGTTCGAATTCGAGCGGCGAGCGCGTGGTGATGCTTGCGACCTTGAAATCCGCCGGCTCCTCCACGATCTCGACCAGGCCGCGCTTGACCAGCGTCTGCAGGGTGCTGCGCGGCACGGCCAGCTGATTGAGTTCATCGACTCGTTGGCGGCCACCGGCGATGGCGAGAGAAGAGAGGAGTGTTTGCTGGTTGGCATTCAACTTCTTCCCTTTGACTTCATCTTCCGTGGTCACCAAAGGGGTCCCTCGACTCGGCGCTTCGCGCCTCGCTCGGGATGACAAATCTTTGGATGATCCGGCCGCTGCCTCGACCAGGACCGCGACGCGCACCGTGCGCGAGGCGTCACGGACCGCGGACACATCCTCGCGGGTGATCCATTTCTTGCGCACCATGCCTTCGAGGAGAGCGCGCGCGATGCCGGTGGCGGAGCGAAGCTTCGATCCACGCACCGCGCCGTCCTCGTGATTGGCGAGGAAGTCGAGCGCTTCATACTCAAGCGTCTGTTCTTCCGCGCTCCGCTTGGAGCGGCGGGAGGAGCCGATGTTGGCCGAGTCATGCAGCGCCGCAAGGCCTGTCTCTGTGATCGAGTACGCGGTCCCCCGCTTCACCTCCGCCACCAGGGGCAGCATCGAGCGGAAAACCTCCCCGGGCGGCGCAAGATAGTAATCCGCGATCCACTGTCCAAGCCCGAGCAGGCCGTCGTCGAGTACCGGCGCGGTGTCCATCACCGTGAGGATGGGTTTGGCTTTTACGCTGGGCGCGGTGTCATGCAGCCGCGTGACGATGCCCACCAATCGCTTGGCGCGGAAGGGCACCAGCACCCGCCCGCCCACGACCGGCGCGGTTTCGCCCACGGCGTAGGTAAAGGCTATCTCCAGGGGGACGGGCAGGGCGACGTCGCAGAATGCGGGCACAACCTTATTTCAACACAAGGGTGCGGAGAAGTTTGAACAGGCCGGGAGACATCACTCTTCTTTCTTCTTCCCAGGCACCGCCATGCCCAGAAACTTCATCACCATCTGCAGGTCTTTCCACGCTTCGGCCTTCTGGCGCGGGTCGCGAAGCAGGAACGCGGGATGGTAGGTCACGGCGAGCCTGGTCGAACGGAAATCATAGATGCGGCCGCGCAGGTTGCTCATGGAATCATTCACTCCCAGCAGGTATTTCGCGGCGGTCGCGCCCAGCGCCACGATGATCCTTGGCTGGATGGTCTCCACCTGCCGCATCAGGAACGGGCCGCAGGTGTCGCACTCGTCGCGTTCCGGCGTGCGGTTGCCCGGCGGACGGCACTTCACCACATTCGCGATGTACACCTGTTCGCGCCGCAGGCCCATGGCCTGGATCATGTTGTTGAGCAGCTGTCCCGCGCGGCCCACGAAGGGTTCACCCTGCTGGTCCTCGTCCGCGCCCGGGCCTTCGCCCACGAACATGATCTCGCAATCCACGTTGCCCACGCCGAACACGATGTTCTTGCGCCCTTGATGCAACCGGCAGCGGGTGCAATCCCCGATCTCGGCGCGGATGGCCGCCAAGGCTTCGCGCTTGTCACCACCGGGCTGCGGCGGCTCGGCGACCGCCGTTAACACGGGGATGACCTCAGCCGGCGGCGCGTCGCCGCGGCGATAGAAATCATGGATACCAAGTTCGCGGTAGTACTCCAAATGCGTAGCAAGTCGACGCTTGGACTCTGAGTCGAGGGGCATGGGCTTACCTAGTCTAACCGACTCTCATTTTGCGAAGGGATCAGGATGTGACTGGCGGCTAATTGGCGACAGCCGAAGCGCGTTTGTGCTTGAGCGTGGCCACAAACTTCAGGATCTGCCGCGCGATCGTGCTTTTCGGCGCCTCGGCCAGCTCGATCTGTTCGTCGCGGGTGAGGACGGTGACTTTGTTTCGGTCCGAGTCGAAGCCGATGCCGGGTTGGGACACGTCATTCACCACGATCGCGTCCAGCGACTTCCGGTCCAGTTTGCCGCGCGCGTTCTCCACCACGTTCTCCGTCTCGGCGGCAAATCCGATCATGATCTGTTGCGCGCGTTTCTTGGCGATCTCGGCCAGGATGTCCATGGTGGCTTCGAGTTCCAGATTCATCTCGCCTTTACGCTTGATCTTCTGCACCACCACCTGTTTCGGGCGGTAATCCGCGACCGCCGCGGTCTTGATGATGATGGTGGCCTCGTCCATCCGCGCCAGGACCGCGCTGCGCATCTGCTCCGCCGTCTCCACGCCCACAAACTCCACCTTGCCCGGCGGGGTGAGCGCGGTGGGCCCGCTGATGAGGATGACGCGCGCGCCCAGGCGCTGCGCCGCCTCCGCGATGGCATATCCCATCTTGCCGCTGGAGCGGTTGCCGATGAAACGCACCGGATCGATGGGCTCGCGTGTGGGCCCGGCGGTGACCAAGACGGTCTCGCCGGCAAGGTCGCGCGCGCCTTCCAGCGTTTCCATCACGGCGTTCACGATGCTTTCATTCGCGGCCAATCGTCCGGCTCCGATCATGCCGCAAGCCAGGTAGCCGCTGTCCGGCTCCACGATGCGCACCCCGCGCTCCCGGAGGATGCGCAGGTTCTCCTGGGTCGCCGGATGTTCCCACATATTCACATTCATGGCCGGCGCCACGACCACAGGGGCTTTGGTCGCGAGATAGAGTGTGGTCAGGAAATCATCGGCCACGCCCTGGGCAAACTTGGCGATGACGTCCGCCGTGGCCGGAGCGACCAGCAGCGCCTCGATCTCCTGGGCCACGGCGATGTGCTCGATGGCGCTCTCTACGTTGGGCGTTGACTCCGCGCCTTCCGGCGCGAACAGGCCGGTAATGACTTTGCGTCCGGTGAGCGAGGCGAAGGTGAGCGGGCGGACGAACTCCTGCGCCGAGCGGGTCATCACCACCTGCACCTGCACCCCGAGATCCTGCAGCATACGGGTGACCTCCGCGGCCTTGTAAGCCGCGATGCCGCCGGTGACGCCGAGCGCGATCTTCATGTCCATTGGATGCCCGGGAGGGGGTTCCGGTGGCAAGCCTAGTGGCTGCCGCCGTCGAAATGCGTCTCTGCCGGCGTGAGCGGCGTTGCCGGCTTCTCTTCCGCCGTGAAGTTCACCAGGCCCGCATCGATCTCATCCTGGGCCACTTTGCTGGCCTTGCGGGACTCGGTCTTGACCAGCGCGGGCGCTCCCGACTGCAACTGCCGGGCGCGGCGCGCGGCCACGTGGATGTAACGATACTTGCTGTCGAAACCGTCAATCTTCATAGTGCGGGTCCTCTACTTGGGGAACTTTCCTTAATTCGCGACTGCCTGGCCGAACGTGTCCAGGATCGCTCGTAACTTCCGGTTCGGCCCACTGCGCTGGGAACAGATCTTGGCGATGGCGACTGCGCGCTGCTCTTCCGGGGACAGCGCTCCCCCGGAACGCAGGGCACGTTCGGCGAGCACGATGGACGACAGATGGTCCACCGAATCGTCGAGCCGGTCGTTCACCAGACTATAGTCGTAAACGGGCGAATTCTCAATCTCCTTGCGGGCTTCCTGCAGGCGCAGCTCGATCACTTTGTCATCCACCGCGCCTTCGCTCATGCTGCGGTTGCGCAGCCGCTTCTCCAGGACCTGGCGCGAGGGCGGCAGGATGAAGATGCTGACGGATCCCGGCCGCTTCTCCTTGACCTGCACCGCGCCCTGCACGTCGATGTCGAGCAAGAGATCGCAGCCACGCGTGGCCGCGTCCTCCAGTGTGTGCGCTGCCGTGCCGTAGTAATGTCCGTACACCTCCGCGTGTTCCAAAAACTCACCCGCGGCGATCATGGCCTCAAATCTCTCGCGCGTGACGAAGTGATACTCCCGGCCTTCCCGCTCGCTGCCCCGCAGTCCGCGCGTGGTGTAGCTCACCGAGAACTCCAAGCCTTTGACCAGGCGCAAGAGTTCATTCACCAGCGTGGATTTGCCGGAGCCGGAGGGCGCGGAGATGATGAACAGGATGCCAGCCATGGAAAAGCAGCCGTTAGCCGTCGGCCTTTAGCCGTTTGCAAGCGCCAAGGCGGCGACTGGGAGTCTGCACCAACAAGTATAGTGCCTCCGGGCCGGTGCAGTTAGTTACCAATGGCATGGTCTGAGGACGACTTCCCGGTTTCCAACCGCCAGGAAAGGGCGGAATCCCAATGACCCTACCCGTGCACCATCACTCGATGTTCTGCACCTGTTCGCGGGCCTTCTCGATCTCCGCTTTCATGGCCAGGCCGAGTTCGGTGATGCGCAGGCCGTCGCCGGCGATGCCGCTGGTCTTCGAGAGCATGGTGTTGGCCTCGCGATTCAGCTCCTGCAACAGGAAATCCAGCTTCTTGCCGATCTCCCCGCTCCCGGAGAGCAGTCCGATGAAATGCTTGATATGGGCCTTGAGCCGGACGATCTCCTCTTCGATGTCGCTGCGTTCGGCGAGCATGGCGGCTTCCTGGAGGATGCGGTCCTGGTCGGCCTTGCCGCTGATCAACTCATTCATGCGCGCGTGGACTTTGTCCAGGCAGGCGCGGGAGATGGCCACGCGCATCTGTTCCACCTCGTCGGTCGAGGCCGCGAGGCGTGCCATGCTGCGGCGCAGTTCGTGTTCGATGCCGCGTCCTTCTTCCGCGCGCATCTCATTGAGCTTGGCGATGCACTCCTCCGCGTGGGCCATGGCCACGGACTCGAACGCTTCATCCACCGCGCCGACGCCGCTGTTGAGCGCGCCCGGCAATTTGAGCACCGCGTTCAGGTCCGGCTCGGAGGTGAGACCCGTCTCGGTTGCGGCCGCACGGAAAGCGGCGACATAAGCCTTTACCAATTCGCGATTCAACTGGAACTCCGTGGAAGCGCCGCGATCGAGCGAAAAGGTGACGTCCACATGGCCGCGGATCAGCTTTTCTTTGAGCAAGCGGCGCAGTTTCATCTCCAGCGCGTCGCAGTCAGACGGCAGCCGGAATTGCAGATCGAGATACCGGTGGTTCACTGACTTAAGCGCGAGCACGAACCCTTGCGTCCCGCTCTGCCAGCGGACCTGGGCGAAGCCGGTCATGGAATGGACGGACATGGTCAGCGGGCCTCCGCATCCACGAATTGAAGATCATACAGGCGTTTGTACAGGCCCTCACCCTGGAGCAGGCCGTCATGCGTGCCGATCTCGGCGATGGTGCCGTTCTCCAGCACCACGATGCGGTCGGCGCGGCGCACGGTATTAAGCCTGTGCGCGATCACGAACACCGTGCGCCCGGACATGAGATTGCCCAGCGCCGATTGCACCAGCGCTTCCGATTCCGAATCGAGTGACGAGGTGGCTTCGTCGAGGATAAGGATGGGCGCGTCCTTCAGGATGGCGCGGGCGATGGCGATGCGCTGGCGCTCGCCGCCGGAGAGGAACACGCCCCGTTCGCCGATCACCGTGTCATAGCCCTGGGGCATGCGCAGGATGAAGTCATGCGCCAATGCGGCCTGGGCCGCCGCGACCACTTTGTCGTCGGTCACGTCTGGCTGGCCGTAGGCGATGTTGTTGCGCACGGTGTCATTGAACAGGATCGTTTCCTGCGTGACGATGCCGATCTGCGAGCGCAGTGAAGCGATGGTCAGGTCGCGGACGTCGTGGCCGTCGATGAGCAGCCGCCCGCTGTCCACGTCAAAGAATCGCGGGATGAGGTTCACCAGCGTGGTCTTGCCGGCGCCACTGGACCCCACGAACGCGATGACCTCTCCGGCGCGCGCGTCAAGGTTGATGTCGCGCAGGATGGTCTTGTCCTCCCCGTTCCCGTTCAAATACGAGAAGCCGACATTCTCAAAGTGCACGTTCTTGGAGAAGTCCTTGAGCGCCGCCGCGCTCGGTTTCTGCTTCACGTCGTCTTCCGATTCCATGAAGCGGAAGATCTCACTGCTGGCGCCGATGGCCTGCTGGAAACTGTTGTTGAATTGCGCGAATTTGCGCACCGGGTCGTAAAGCTTGAACACCGCGATGATGAAGGTGAGGAATGTGCCCGCGGTGAAGGCCCCGGCCTTGATCTGGTCGCGTCCCAGCAGGAGCAGGAAAGCGATGGCGATGGCGCCGATGGCGTCCATCAGCGGCGAGCTGATGGCATGGGCGCGCACCCAGCGCAGGTTGGCGCGGAACAA
Organism: Terriglobales bacterium; assembly: GCA_016185365.1. GTDB lineage: Bacteria > Acidobacteriota > Terriglobia > Terriglobales > Acidobacteriaceae > DSPA01. The sequence goes on along the minus strand of JACPNP010000018.1, from coordinate 51,042 downwards.
CTTGCGCGCCGCTTCGCGGAAGCGCGCGATCTCCCAGGCCTCCATGCCGAACGCCTTCACGATGCGGTTGCCGCTGATGGTCTCCTGCAGGATGTTCTGGATGTCGGCGAGCTTGTCCTGGCCCTTGCGCGTGGTGGTGCGCACGCGTCCGCCGATCTTGCGCGAGGAAAACACCACGAATGGGATAAATGCCACCAGCACCCACGCCAGCTTGCCGCCAAGCAACACAACGACAACCGCCGTGAACAGCAGAGTGAATAATTGCTGCAAAAATTCACCCAGGACGTTGGACATGGCGAACTGCACTTTCTCCACGTCATTGATGATGGTGGAGAGCAGCGTGCCCGTGGTGTGCCGGTGGAAGAACGCCACCGAACGGCGCAGGATGGCGTTGTAGAGGTCATTGCGCAGATCGGTGATCATGCCGAAGCCGGCGTAATTCACCAGGTACGTTCCCGTGTAATCGCACACGCCCTTGAGCAGCGTGGAGACGACCAGCGCGAATGCGACCACGGTCCAATCATTCTGAAAATGGGCGGGCACAAAATCATGCAGATTGAACGCGAGGCCGGTGCTTGGCAGCGTGAACAGCGTGATGCCGGGCGCATGCGTGGTGGGATTGAGCACGCGATCGAAGATCGGCCCGATGAGCAGGACGCGGAACGCGTCCAGCAGTCCCACCATGGCCAGCAGGATGACGGACGCCGCGACCTGCAGTCCGTACGGGACCACGTAGCGCAGGATCCGGATAAGCGGGCTGGTTGGCATGGCGTGGTTGCACCATTGTAAGCGGAGCCATGGGCCGCGTCAGCACGGAAACCGGGCCGCCGCCGACCATGATGTAATCTTCATCGGGACTATGAGCGCACGATCGCCAGTCCGGGAGCAAGCACCCGCCATCCGGCGCGCGCTGCTGCGCTGGTATGACGCACACCAACGTCCGTTGCCCTGGCGTAGGACGCCCGCCAACGCCTACCACGTGTGGATCAGCGAGATCATGCTGCAACAGACGCGAGTGGCGGCCGCGCTGGATCATTACCGTCGCTTCTTGAAGAAGTTTTCCAGCGTCCGCGCGCTGGCGCGCGCCTCCGAAGCCGATGTGCTGGCCGTGTGGAGCGGTCTGGGTTACTACCGCCGCGCGCGCATGTTGCACGCAGCCGCAAGTACGATCGTAAATGACCACGGCGGACGGCTCCCGCAAAACGAAGGACAATGGCGAGCATTGCCCGGCATCGGGCGCTACACCGCGGCGGCCATTGCCAGTATCTGTCTCCATGCCCGGACGGCTGTTGTGGATGGCAATGTGGAGCGTGTCCTGCATCGGCTGACGGGCAAGCGTTTTCGTCCCGAAGGATTATGGAAGGCGGCCAATGACCTGCTTGCCCCCAGGCGGCCGGGCGATTTCAACCAGTCCATGATGGAACTGGGAGCACTGGTGTGCACTCCGAAATCACCCGCGTGTAAGGAATGTCCGCTGTTCCGTTGGTGCGCGACACGCGGAGAGCATCGTGCCCAGCGAAAAGAGAGCCGGCGAAGAATCGTCGCCGCGTATGCGCTCGCCCAGCGCAAGGACCGGGTCTGGCTTGTGCAGCGGCCGTACGACCATTCGTTGATGGCCGGGATGTGGGAGCTGCCCGAGACGGTGGCGAGGGGCGAGCCCTGCCTGCGTCTGAAGCACTCGATCACGAACACGGACATTGCCGTGTCGGTTTTTCGCGCGCGCCCGGCAAGATCAAGCCGCGGCAAGTGGGTGCGGGCCGCGGACGCTGTGGATCTGCCACTCACCGGCCTTACACGCAAGATCCTGCGCCGCGTTGGGCTTCTGTGAATCGGATGGCGGAGTAGAATCATCTAGCTCCATGAGACTGTTCTCATTCTTTCGGAGGTACAAGATGGCGACCCTCAGCGCCGGGCAATCCGCGCCGGCGATCAACCTGGCCGTGGCCGGCGGCGGGATATTTTCATCGACGGAAACGCTGAAGTCCTCCGTACCCGTCATTGCGGCTTTCTTCAAGGTCGACTGCCCCACCTGCCAGTACACGTTCCCCTTCCTGGAACGCATGTACAAGGCGTATCCGGCAAGCAAGCTCAAGGTCATCGGCATCTCCCAGAACGATGCAAAGGAAACTGTGGAGTTCGCGAAAACCTTCGGGGTCACCTTCCCCATCGCGCTGGATGACAAGAAGTCGTATGCCGCCTCGAATGCCTACGGCCTAGTCAGCGTTCCGTCCGTCTTTCTTGTCGCCCCGGACGGCAAGATCCAGCAAGACTTCATCGGCTGGCTGAAAGAGGAGTTTGAGCAGTTGAACCAGCGCGTGGCCAAGACCGCGGGTGTCACGCCCGCTGTGCTCTTCCACCCGGGCGAGCAAGTTTTGGACTTCAAAGCCGGTTGAGGAGCGCTCAACTGATCCGCCGGGTGCGGATCAAGGATCAGGGGGGCATTTTGCCCCTCTTTTGTTTTGTGTTCCAATGTTGCCTCAGCATTTCGCCGCCTTCTTTCGGAGGACGATCCGGATGAGACGACTTATCTTCGCCGCCTGCGTTCTGCTCCTTGCGCCAGATCTCTACGCCCAATCTCTGCGCATCACCAATGTCATGATCTATGACGGAACGGGCGCGCCGGCTTATTCCGGCGAAGTGCGCGTGGAGGGCAATACCATCACCGGCGTGGCGGCGAAGCTCAGTCCGAAAAAGGATGAGATCGTGCAGGACGGCAATGGCCTGGCACTGTCCCCAGGCTTCATCGACATGCACAGCCATGCCGACACCGGCATCTTCGAGCTTCCGCATGATGCCGTCATCCGCCAGGGCATCACCACCGTGCTGGTCGGGCAGGATGGCGAGAGCGTCTATCCGCTCAAGGATTTTTTCTCTCGCCTCGAGACGGAGCCGCCCGCGATGAACGTGGCCAGCTTGTCAGGTCATGCCACTCTGCGCGCGCAGGTGATGGGGAAAGACCTGTTGCGTGCCGCCACGCCGGACGAGGTCGCTAAGATGTCCGCGCTGCTGCATGACGAGATGGAGAACGGCGCCAAGGGCCTCTCCAGTGGTCTCGAATATGATGCCGGAAAATTCTCGACTACAGACGAGTTGGTGCATCTGGCCAAGATCGCTTCCGCCAACAGCGGCTTCTATATCTCCCACGTCCGCGATGAGGGCAACAAAGTCCTGGAAGCGTTCCAGGAGGCGGTCGAGATCGGTCGCCAGGCCAAGATCCCCGTCGAGATCACGCACATCAAGCTGGGAACAAAACCGGTCTGGCATCTTACGGGCCGCCGGATCCCCGAGATGTTCACCGCGGCCGCGCGCGCGGGCGTGGATCTGCGAGGGGACGTCTACCCATACACCTACTGGAGTTCGAACCTGCGGGTGGTGGTGCCCGACCGCAATTACTTCGACAAAGCCAATGTGGAGAAGAACATCGAGGAGAATGGCGGCGCGAGTCATATCCGCATCACCCGATTCAAGCCCGATCCCACCATCGAGGACAGATCGCTCGCGGAGATCGCTGCCCTGTGGAACACCGATGCGTCCGAGGCCTTCATGCGCATCGTGAAGCAGGGCCAGGAAGCCGGGGAGGACGCCGACGTCCTGGGCGAATCCATGTCTGAGGACGACGTGCGCTGGTTCATCGCCTATCCGCGCACTTTGTTCAGCACGGACGGCGCGCTGCAGGGGAAGCATCCGCGCGGTGCGGGCGCGTTTCCCCGGATCCTCGGCAAGTACGTGCGGGACGAGAACGCGCTTCCGTTGGCGCAGGCCATCCGCAAGGCCACACTATTGGCGGCGATGCAGCTCAAGCTGAAAGACCGCGGACGTATCGCCGCGGGCTACAAGGCGGACCTGGTGCTCTTCGATCCAAAGACCGTGGCCGATCGCTCGACCATCGCCGAGCCGCTGGCGCCACCAGTGGGAATTCCTGACGTGATGGTGAACGGCGTCTGGGTGGTCCTGGAAGGCAAAGTCACCGGCGCGCGCCCCGGTGTGCCGCTGCGTCATCCAACACTGGCACAGCAGAAGATCGACAAAGCGCGCGAGGACAAAGCCAAGGAGGAAGCGACCAAGAAAGAACGGGAGGCTAGAAAACAGTAGGTACAGACGGCTGCGCGCGAGACTCGCATCCCTTACAATTGAGTGTTCGTGACCGAATCCAGGGAGCCTCGACCGATGCGAAAGCTGTTCCTGCTCTGCTTCTTTCTTTGTACTTCTCTTCTTTTCTCGCAAGCCAGACCCACCACCGGCAAACCATACGATGCGGCGATGAAAGCCGTGAATGTGGAGAACATCCGGCAACAGGACAAGTTCATCTCCAGCGATCTCTTTGAAGGGCGCGGCACGGGACAGCGCGGCGGGGACCTGGCCGCCGAGTATATCGCCACGCAGTTCGCCATCTATGGCCTCAAGCCCGGCGGCGATAACGGCACCTACCTGCAAAAAGTCCCGCTCGTCGGGCTCACAACCCTGCCGGAAACGAAATTCACCCTGGTCACCGCAAAGGGCGAGCCGCTCACGCTCAAATTCAAGGATGATTACGTCGCCAATAACGAGACCCTGACCGACCGCGCGGACATCGATACGGACATCGTCTTTGTCGGCTACGGCATCCAGGCGCCGGAATATGGCTGGGACGACTACAAAGGCGTGGACGTGCGCGGCAAGGCCGTGCTGATGTTTGTCAATGAGCCGGTCTCGAATGACGAGAAGTTCTTCAAGGGCCGCGCGCTCACCTATTACGGCCGCTGGACCTACAAGTACGAGCAGGCGGCGCGCATGGGCGCCGTGGCCTGCATCCTCATCCACCGTACCGACCTGGCCAGCTACGGATGGGAGGTGGTACGCAATTCAAACTCCGCCGAGCGCTCGTTCCTCCGTGACAAGAATCCGCACGTGAAGTCCGCCGGCTGGATCCAATTGGAGGTCGCGCGCAAGCTGCTTGCGGACAGCGGCATCGATGTCGATCAGGCCTTCAAGGACGCGCAATCCCGCGACTTCCATCCGCGCGCGCTGGGCGCGAAGCTTCAGGCCGCGATCCTCAGCAAAGTGCGCGACGTGCAGTCCAGCAACGTCATCGGCATCCTGCCTGGCTCCGATCCCAAGCTCAAAGACGAAGCCGTCATCTTCAGCGCGCATCATGACCACCTCGGCATCCGCGCGGACATGACCGGTGACAACATCTTCAACGGCGCCGCCGACAACGCGACCGGCACCGCCATGGTGCTGGAAATGGCCCGCGCCATCGCGTCGCAGCCGAAACGCCCCAAACGCACCTTGATCTTCGCCACCGTCACCGCCGAGGAGCAGGGCTTGCGCGGTTCAGAGTTCTTGGGAAGGAACCCGCCATTCCCGGCGGGCAAGATCACACTGGGGCTGAACTTCGATGGCATCGCGCCCATCGGCATCCCGGAGGAGACGGTACTCGTTGGAGCCGAGCGCAATACATTTTTCCCGGTCGTACAGTCCACGGCCAAGGCCTTCGGACTGACCATTAAAGGAGACCCTCATCCCGAGGCCGGACACTACTATCGTTCCGACCATTTCAGCTTTTCCCGCGTGGGCATCCCGTCATTCTCGGTGAATCCCGGGGAGAAGTGGCAGGGACACCCGCTCGAGTGGGGCCAGGCCCAGTCGAAGGATTACAACGAGCACCGCTATCACCAGCCCAGTGACGAATATTCGCCGGACATGATCTTCGACGGCAACGCCAAGTTGGCGCGCTTCGGGATCGCGCTGGCCTGGCAGGCCGCGGACGCGCCCCGGCTGATCGAGTGGCATCCGGGTGACGAGTTCGAAGCCGCCCGCAAGGCCAGCCGGAAATAGCCTCGAACCCCGGGCGCGGGCCGGCCGGCCCGCGCTTTTTTCGTCCCTGAAACCCGGCGTACCGGTCTCGTTGGTTCCCAAAACCGCACTCCGGGCATCTTGAGCGCGGCGCAAGTAGGTGATACGCTGCGCGCACAGCTTCAGCCGTCGCGTGCGGTCGCAACCCTGTGCCCTTCTCGTTCCTCCAACGCGGAAACCTCTCTGAGCACGCGCGCCAGATGCAATTGTCGTTTTATTCTCCTGAGATCAGCGTGCAAGGCCTGGCCACCGGCGTGGACAACATCCGCGTGGATGTCTTTCTCAGCCCCCGGTTTGTCGACGTCGCCCGCCAGCACCTGCTGAAACTCCTGGTCAAGTACGGCGGCGTGGAAGACTTCGTGAAAGAGGACCCATTCTCCCGCCCGAATCCTGCGGCACAGCCGCGCCCCGGCGGTTACGCCGGTTCGCCGGCCGCCAAGGGCCAGCCGGTGGCGCCCGCGAAGCCGGTGGAACCGGCGGACTTCAAGAAGGCGCTCACGGACCTGCATGTCGTCGCTTTGAACCGCGCCAAGAATGATGAGAACGTCAACCTGGATCTGCTGGCGCGGCTCTCGGTCCTCAAGTTTCTGCGTGTCGAGATCGGCCAACAGTTCGCGCAGTTGACGGAGCGCTGCCGTATCCGGCTCAAGAGTTTCGACGGCGCGCGCGGCCACATGGGCGGAAAAGCCGTGGAGATGCGGGAAGGATTTGCCCGGCTGCAGGTCACCAAGAAGATCGTGATGCGCAAGACGGGGCAGGACGTCTTCGAGGTCCTGCGCGAGATCGAAAAAGAGACCCTTTCCAAGCTCCGCCGCTCCCTGCTGGGCGACCAGGCCGGCGCGGCCTATGACTTGTTCCTCAATCGCCTGCTCTTCACCGCGGACGGCAATGACGATTACCTGAACGCCGAGCAGTACGTGATGCTCGGCAGCTACGAACGCGACCCGGACCGCTTCCAGCACATTCAGGACATCGCCATCGCCTATCTCAAGTCGCTCAATCTCCCGGGCATGCACGGCGACGATGACAAGGCCCTGGACACCGTGCTCAATGTCCCGGAAAACGCTCAGGAATTGGTGGCCGGAGGCGCGGCCGATGAATCCACGCCCAAAGGCAAAGCGCAAAAGGCGCTGCTGAGCGGCTGGCTGGACGCGCTGGAAAAAGAAGAAGTGATGGACCGCGTGGTGGCGGCGTATGAAGTGGGCCCCATCCTCAATCAGTACTCTCCGCCCATCAACGCCCAACAACTCAAGAACGCCCTGGCGACGAAGGTGGAGCGCAAGCGGGTGGAATCACTCCTCTCGGAACACAGCCGCATCTCGCCGGAAGCATTCCATCAGGCCGTGAAGAAGGTCGAAAAAGCCGGCGCCTCGGACCGCGCCAAATTTGCCGGGCGGTTCTTTCTGGATTTTGTCCGCTACCACCGCGATTTCCGCCGCTTCGAGGCCGTGCTCAACGCGATGGACGGCGTGAACCTGATCGTCACGGAGAAATTGCGCGAGCTCTCCGCCATCAACAACACACTGTATGAATTCCTTTTGCCGGAAGAGCAGAAGCAGACGGAAGCCAACGTCGTCAGCCACATCATCTTGAAGGCGGACATCCGCGACAGCACCACGCTCACGCGCACGCTCTACGAGCGCGGCCTGAACCCGGCCAGCTATTTCAGCCTGAATTTCTTCGAACCGGTCAACAAGCTCCTGCCCAAATACGACGCCGGCAAGGTGTTCATCGAGGGCGACGCCGTGATCCTGGCGCTGTTCGAGCGCGCCGGCGAGCAGGGCTTCGGCGTGGGCCGCACCTGCGCTATGGCGCGGGAGATGATCCAGATCGTGCGCGCCTACAACGAGCAGTCACAGAAGGCGGGCCTGCCGAACCTCGAGCTGGGGCTGGGCATCTGCCATCAGGACTCCGCGCCCATGTATCTGATGGACGGCACCCAGCGCATCATGATCTCCAAGGCGCTGAATGAGAGCGACCGCCTCTCCGGATGCAGCAAAGGCGCGCGCAAATACGTGAAGGTGGAGACCCCGTTCAGCGTCTTCAGTTTTGAGACCGTGGAAGACGCCGACACCGGCGGCATGCCGGAGGAATTCCTGGTGCGCTACAACATCGGCGGCATCCACATGAACGTCCTGGCCTTCGAGAAACTCAAGAAAGAGATCTCACTCAAGGAGCACCTGTACCAGATGCAGATGCTCTACGGACAGGAAAAAGTCAAGCTTTACAGCGGCCTGGTGCCGGTGGGCCAGGGCATCTTCCATCGCATCATCGTGCGCGAAGGACTCATCCCCCACATCAATCCGCGCGATTTCACCTTCCAGCGCTGGACGGAGAAAAAATATTACGAGGTCGTGGTGAACGAAAAGGTCTACGAGAAGATGACGGGCGCATTCGACAAGTGAGCTAGAACCCTGACTTCCGGGCGCGGAACGGGATCTGCACCACCGCCTCGAGGTCGACCGGTTGGCCGCTCTTGGTCGCCGGACGGAACCGCCAGCGCGCGAAGGCGCGCATCGCGCTCTCATCCAGCTTGGGATGCGAGCCGTGGATCACGCGAATGTCCGTCACCGTGCCATCGGCACGGATCACCGCATAAAGCACCACCACACCCTCCATGCGGCCTTCGACCAGGTCCGGCGGATATCCCGGATCCACCTTGCTCAAAGCCACCGGCGTGGAAAGTTCTCCCGCGCGCTGCACCGGGTCCTTCTCCGCGAAACGGATGATCCAGCTTCCCCCGGCCGAAGTCAGGTTCGGAAGGTTGATGGCCATCTGATAGACGCGCTTGTCGCCGAACACCGCATCCGCGGGTTTGGGCGCCTCGATGGGAGGAGGCAGGCGGCGCGATTCACTGCGCGCGATGTCGAACGGCGACGGCGGTGGACGATTCAATGCGGCAGTTTGCCGCAGCGTTTCGCTTCTCCGCCCCGTCTGCGGCCTTGCCTGGCCGACAACGACCGCGCCGCTCGGTTGCGTCGCGGGACCTCCGGTCACCGTGATTCCTGGCGGCGTGCTCGCTGCCAACCGGCTGCTTCCCGCGCCGCTGCCTCCGGCGCCTGCACCCGGAGAATTTTGCCCGGCGCCACCACCCGCGGCGGCGATGCCCGCGCCCGATACTCCCTCCGCTTTTACTTCCGGTGTTCCCGCCGCGCCCTTGCGGCCTTCCGGCGAGGCTTCAAACACTCCGCTGCGTGATCCGTCCGGGACCTTGATCTCCGGCTCCGGCGCGGCAGGGCGCACATTGAGCGCAAGCAACTCTCCGGCAACGCGTTGTCCGGTCCCACCCATCGAGGAAGGCGTGGCCGGCGGTGGCGGGATCACCTGCGGCTCCGGCAGGTCGAGCTTGCCGGGAAGCGCTTCGCGCGGCGTGGGCAGCTTGGGTGCATCCACCGGCTCCAGCTGCGGGATCGGGACTTCCATCCGCGCCAGTAGCCGCGGACGCTCCTTCGGCGGCGGCGCGACCACCTCCGTCTGCGGCAGATCCACTCGCGCGAGCGGCATCTGTTTCTGGATCCGCGGCTCCAATCGCTTTAACTCGCGCGGAAGGTCCAGGGGAACCGCAAGGCGTACGTCCACCTGCGGCGCGCTCACGATCAGGTTCGGCAGGGGCACATCATGGCGCAGCACCTCCGGATGCAGCGGATTCACGATGGTCTGCACGCTGTTGTCCGCCACCGGAGGCAGTGACTGTATGCGCTGCGGCGCCAGCTCCGGATCGCCTTTGCTCCGGCGCGCACGTCGCGCCGGGGGCGCCGAAGTTTTTACCTCCGGCAGGAAGCTGTCCACTTTGTAATACGTGATCGACGAGCGGTAGAACGGCGAGTCCAGCGTGACCGCGCTTTTCCGGTCCCAGAACTGCCAGGTGTTCACGAAGAACGAGATGACCGCGATGTGGAAGACGGCCGATTGCACCATGTTCTTCCACGGGAACGGCCGGAAGACGAAGACGTCATCCCAGAACCGCCCCGGCGACGACGAGAGCTTCGGCGCCTTTGGCTCTTGCAGGAAAAACTGGTCCGCCAGGTTGCGCAGGAATTGCTGCCAGAACGGTGTCCAGTGGACTTCAAAGTCCGGCGGAGCATCTATCACAAGCATGGGTCTTGGCTTGGGTGGGGCCGGATCAGGCTCGATCTGGAGGGGGGCCTGAGACATGAGGCAGGACGCGCTTTCCCTGATTATATCTTCGATGTACTCTGAAGTCGGCGGGCCACCTTATGCGTCCTTCTTTCTTCGTGCGCTTTATCCCCATCATTCTCGCGGTCACGGCATTAGCGGCGCAGAACATGGCTGCAATCTCCGGCGATATCTCCGGTATGTATTCATTCACGCAAGAAGGCGAGTTCGTCCAGCTCACACTCGACCCCGCGCCCGGGCCCGATACCGACTGGTCAAAGCCATTCACGGTGAGCGGATTCGTCAGCCGTCTGGGCAGCGATGAGAGCGACCAGGGCAAGGTGCTCGATCACTTCATCAAGTCCGGCACGCTGGAAGGTAACAAGTTAAAGTTCGACACCAAGACCATCCACGGCATTTGGTATGAATTCAAAGGCAAGGTCGAGCGCGACGAGAAAGTGAAATCAGGCGACGAAGGGTTCATCCTTATCCGCGGCACGCTGACCGAGCACCGCGTGAATGCAAAAGGTAAATCGTCGTCGCGTGAACGCGAATTGGTCATGAAGTCATTCCCCAACATCGATACCGAGGAAGCGCAGCAGCCTTGATTCCTCTCATCCATTCGGAATCAGCAAAATTCCCAAGACGCAAGTTGTTTCGGTTCGATGAGCCCGCAGGGCGACTGACAATAGCCCGGCACGGAAGTGCCGGGTCCGGACCGATCACGATCATGGAGTCCCGTCGGGACGACTGAACCAGCCCTGTTCTGATTCCGGAACAAGAATCACTTTCTTGCGGATCAACCTGCAGATTGATCTAGGCTCGCCGGTATGTCATACGTTTGCCTGCTGGTGCACGTCGTATTTTCGACCAAAGGGCGTCTGCCTTTGATCCCGTCACATATGGAACCGCGCCTTTGGGCCTTCATGGGAGGGATTGCCCGCAAGAACGGCTTCAAGGCGTTGGCGGTCGGTGGCGTGGCCGATCACGCCCATACACTTCTTTCATTGCCGGCCACGATGCCCTTGGCGAAGGCAGTTCAACTGATCAAGGCCGGGTCGTCCAAGTGGATGAATGACCAAAGTGAACGAAGGCTCTTTGCCTGGCAGGAGACTTACGGCGCGTTCTCCATCGGGATAGCGCAACTACCGGCTACGATCCGGTATATCCAAAATCAGCAGGCCCACCACCAGCGGCGCGATTTTTCCGCGGAATGGGAACTGTTCCTGAAACGTCACGGAATGGAAATACAGAAAGATTGATTCAGCCGTCCCTGCGGGACTCAGATGATCAAGCCTCCTTTCCCCGGCACTTTGTGCCGGGCTATTTTCAAACGCCCTTCGGGCTGATGTTGCCTCATCCTGACTCTTGTAACGGGCATCAATAACGCGGGTTTTGTGCAGGGAATATTCGGGTGCGGTGGCATCGCCCACCCTGCCCGCAAATTGCGGAAACACGGTATCTTGAAACAGCCATGGCGTTCCCCCGTTCCAAAAAGACGTATGACCCGGAGTCGTTGTACGAGTACGCCGTCGAGGCGCTGGGCCGAAGGATGCGCTCGGTCGCGGAGATGAAGCGCCTGCTGCGGCAAAAGAACGTCGCCGGGGACCGTGATGCCGCCATCGAGAGCGTCGTCCAGCGGCTGAAAGACCATAAATACCTGAATGATTCGCGCTTCGCCGAGATGTACGCCACCTTCCGCAAAGAAGGTCAGAAGCTGGGCCGCCAGCGCGTGGTCACCGATCTCAAGGTCAAAGGCGTGCACGGCGATGTGATCGAAAAGTCCGTGGGCGCGGCCTACGCCGATACCGACGAGGAAAAACTTGCCCGCGAATACCTAAAGCGCAAGCGGGTGAAGCCGCCCGCCAAGGCTCGCCGCGACGATGCCGCCGGCCGCAAGCAGTCCCAGAAAGACACCGCGCGCATCTTCCGCATGCTGGCCCGCGCCGGCTTCCGTACCGGAACGATATTCAATATCCTGAAGAAGTGGGACGTGGAGGAAGAGGTGTTGAGTGTGCTGGAAGAAGAGGCTATCGAACCAGCGAAGCGTGAAGATGCGGACTGAGGTAAGGCCAAGCATCAGCCACGGATTTCACGGATACTCACAGATTTTTTGAAAAAGAATGATCCGTCCTTATCCGATCTGATCCGCGGTTATCACTTAGCTTTGGTTTTTCTCCGTGCCTCCGCGTCTCCGCGGTGAATAAACCCTCACCTGCTAAAATCAATCCTTTCCACGCCTATGCTGACCGGTCCTGAGATCCGCGAGAAGTTCCTTGCCTATTTCGAGCAGCAGGGACACCGCCGCGTGCACTCCTCCTCGCTGGTCCCGGTCAACGACCCCACGTTGCTCTTCACCAACGCGGGTATGAACCAGTTCAAGGACGTCTTCCTCGGTGTGGAGAAGCGCGAGTACGACCGCGCCACCACCTCGCAGAAGTGTGTCCGCGCCGGCGGCAAGCATAATGACCTGGAGAACGTGGGCTTCACCCACCGCCATCACACCTTTTTCGAGATGCTGGGCAACTTCAGCTTCGGCGATTACTTCAAGCAGGACGCCATCCGCTTCGCCTGGGAACTGATCACATCGAAGGAATGGTTCGGTATCGATAAGAGCAAGCTTTACGCCACGATATTCCAGGGCGAGGGCGCGGTCCCTCGCGACGAAGAGGCGGAGAAATACTGGCTCGAAGTGGGCGTGCCCGAAGAACGTGTCTTCGCCATGGGGATGAAGGACAACTTCTGGGCCATGGGTGACACCGGCCCCTGCGGCCCGTGCAGCGAGCTGCATTACGACATGGGAGCCGCCGCTTCCGGCGAAGGCCACGCCGATTGCAAATTCCCCTGCGACTGCGGCCGCTACGTTGAGATCTGGAACCTGGTTTTCATGCAATTCGACCGCGATTCCAGCGGCCAGCTCACGCCCCTGCCCGCGCCCTGCGTGGACACAGGCATGGGACTCGAGCGCCTGGCAGCGGTGTTGCAAGGCAAGATCTCAAACTACGAGACCGATCTGTTCACACCGCTGATGAAGCGCGCCGCCGAGCTGACCGGAGTGGATTACGCGAAAGAGATGAAGGCGGAGAGCGGCGCGCGCGGCGCGGCCTCGCTGCGTGTGATCGCCGATCACGCTCGCGCGGTCACCTTCCTCATCTCCGATGGCGTGCTGCCCTCGAACGAGGGCCGCGGTTATGTTCTGCGCAAGATCCTGCGCCGCGGCATCCGCCACGGCCGCCTGCTCGGCCAGGAAAAGCCGTTCATGCATCAGATGGTCTTCGCTGTGCGTGACCTGTTCAAGGATGCGTACCCGGAGTTGATCGAAACCGCAGATCGTGTCGCGAGAGTTGTAGAGACCGAAGAGGCGCGTTTTGCGAATACACTCAGTCTCGGCCTTGCCAAGCTGGATGAGTTGATCTCGGACACTCAAAAGAGCGGCGGTAAACTTCCCGGCACCGAGTGTTTCAAGCTCTACGACACCTTCGGCCTGCCACTGGACTTCATGACCGACGCCGCGCGCGACGCCGGCATCGAGTTCGACCAGTCCGGCTTCGACCACGCCATGGAGCAGCAGCGGGAGAAGGCCCGCGCCTCCTGGAAGGGCGCGGCCAAGGCCGCGGCCAGTCCGGTCTATCGCGAGATCTCAAAGACATTGTTCGAGGGCTACAACCAGCTGCGCTCGCGCGGCTGCGCGGTGCTGGCCATCGTCAAGGACGGACTGACCGTGCGCGAGCTGCGCGCCGGGGAATCCGGCGAGGTCGTGCTCGACTTCACCCCCTTCTACGCCGACTCCGGCGGCCAGGTCGGCGACGTGGGCTGGTTCTATGACAGTTCGCAGAACGTGATCGCCAAAGTCACCGGCTGCGTGATGCCGGTACAGGGCGTGCGCGCCCACAAGGTGCAGGCGCGGCAGCCGCTGGCCATCGGCATGAAGATCGAGGCGGCGGTGGACGGCGAGGTCCGCGCCGCCATCATGCGCAACCACACCGCCACCCATCTGCTGCACGCCGCGCTGCGCGAGGTGCTGGGCAAGCACGTGAAGCAGGCCGGCTCGCTGGTGGACCCCCGCCATCTGCGTTTCGACTTCAGCCACTTCACCGGGGTCGCCGACGAAGAGCTGCAGGACATCGAGGACCTGGTGAACAAGCAGGTGTTGAAGAACGAGGACGTGGAGGTCATCAACGACGTCCCCATCGACGTGGCCGTGAACGAGTACAAGGCCATGGCGCTGTTCGGCGAAAAATACGGCGACCGGGTGCGCGTGATCAAGATCGGAGACTTCTCCACCGAGCTCTGCGGCGGCACGCATACCGCCGCCACCGGCGAGATCGGGCTGGTGAAGCTGCTGCATGAGTCCAGCGTCTCCAGCGGCGTGCGCCGCGTGGAGGCGCTCAGCGGCGAGGGGTCGCTCCGTCACTTCCGCATGGACCACGCGCTGGAGAGCGCGGCCCGCAATCTGGGCATCGTCACCGGTTCGCACGAGGAACCCGCGGCTGACGCTTTGCGCCGCGAGTTCGAGGCCAAGGAAGAACAGATCAAGCGCCTGCAGCGCGAGCTGGAGCAGATGCGCATGAAGAGCGCGTCGGCCTCGGTCTCGGCCGCGGCGGAGCACGTGCAGGAAGTGGACGGAATCAAAGTGCTGGCCCAGCGCGTGCCGGATAACACCGCCCGCGACCAGATGCGCACGCTGGTGGACAACTTGCGCACCAAGCTCGGCTCCGGCGTGGTGGTCCTCGGCTCAGTGGTGCAGGACGAGGACGAGAAAAAAGTAGCGCTCATCTGCGGCGTCACCAAGGACCTGACCGCGCGCGTCTCCGCGGGGAAACTCGTCGGATTGATCGCGGGAAAAGTAGGCGGCAAGGGCGGCGGACGTCCTGACCTGGCCGAAGCCGGCGGCAAAGACGTGTCCTCCTTGGACCGCGCGCTGCGGGAGGTACCGGAAGCGGTACATTCGCTCATGCAGGGTTGAAGGATTCATTCGTCCCTTGCGGGACTGGGATGTGATGGGCCGCGTACCCAGCGCTGAAGCGCTGGGCTAATGAAATGCCGTCCCTGCGGGACGGCGGATGTGGCCGATGAGAGGACTGTCTTCCGGAACGGGGACCTAGAGGCGGGGCGATATCAATTCTTCCGAGAACGTAAGGATCTATCGAGGAGATTCGCCCCGCCAGGGGCGATGTCCCATTAGCCCAGCGCTGGGAAGGCTGGACGAAGCGATCAAGTCCCGTAGGGACGACTGACTATTCTTCCCGCGCCGGCTTGATCTCCGCCGTGGACTCCGGTTTCACGATCACCGTGCGGCTGGGCAGCGGGATCTCGATGCCCTCCGCCTGATACCGCTTCTGCAACCGCTTCACGAACTCATGCTTGAGGCGGAACTGGTCCGCAAAAAGATGGGCCCGCAGCGTGACGGTGAAGTTGATGCTGGAAGGCCCGAAGGTGTGGTATCGGACGTTGGGCTCAAAGTCTTTCACTCCGCCGGGCACAGACTGCAACACTGCGCGCGCCACTTCCACAGTCACGCGCTCCACTTTTTCCAGGTCGCTGTCATACGCCACGCCCAGCTCGACGCCGAACAGCAGCTGCGGGTCTGGCTGGTCGAAATTAGTGATGATGCTCCCGGCCAACTTTGAATTGGGGATGATGAACATGTTGTTCTGCAGCGCGCGGATGGTGGTGTTGCGCCAGCGGATGTCCTCCACATACCCCTCTTCGCCGCTGGAGAGCTTGATGTAATCGCCGGGCTGCACTTGGCGGCTGGCCAGGATGTGCAGTCCTGCGAACAGGTTGCCGAACGTGTCCTGCAACGCCAGTGCCACAGCCAGACCACCGACGCCGAACGCCGTGAGCAGTGGTGTCACTGCGATGCCCATCGCCTGCAGCATCATGGTGAAACCCAGCAGGTAGATCACGATCCGGGCCAGGTTGCGGAAGATGCTGGTGGCCGGCAGCAATCCCTCGGCCTTGCCGGAATAAAGTCCGACCAATCCCCCGGCGGCGCGGGCGACAAAGATGGTCACGGCAAAAATGCCCAGCACCGGAAGCCACACGGTCGAGATCTTTTCGAATTGCGGTGGAAGGTCAGAGCGCTCCAGCGCCAGGCGGCCTCCGAGCAGAGTCATCCAGACCAGGGGGAAGCGGCGCAGCGAGTCCACGATCACGTCATCCCCCGGCCACGTGGTGCGCTTGGCCAGGCGGCGCAACACTGCCAGCCCCACGCTGTCCAGCAACAGTCCCACGCCCACGCAGACGCCAAAGATCAACATCGGCGAGAGCCATTCCGGCAGATTGCTCCAGACGCGCAATATCGCGGCGGGTAAAAGCCCGGAGAACAAGGCCGGAAGGTCGAGTGTCGCGGAACCCATGGATTCATCATAAAAGCCCATTCGAGGAATCGCCAAGGAATCGTCGGGCAACAAGGCGACTGATCGAGCAATGAAACTGAGACTCGATCAGGCGCGGACATGCCCCTTGGTGCGCCCACCTCCCTTCCCGCCGCAAACCTCGGGTTTTATGCCTGTTTCTTCCGGTCCCAACGGGGATACCTCCGCTGATTCCCTGCCCTCCCCGACTGGAATCTGGCATATAATCGCGTTACTCCGGGCGCCTAAGTTCCTTCTAACCAAGGGGAGGGTGGCGTTTAGGCCAGAGTGTGTTTCCCACATGCGTCGCGTGATCCAATTCGGAGTGCTGGCGCTGATGGCGGCGCCCCTGTTCGCGGGCGACAACATCGTGGCCACGCGTGACAAGTGGGGACGCACGGTCTTTGTGAACAATGAAGCCGCTCCCGCGCCGAACACTACGGCAACCAAGTCTCAGACAGCAAGCGAGTGCGCCTCCACTCCGCGCCGCCAGTTGATGTACTGGAGCAATGTGGAGAAGCGCTGGAAGCGCGTGCCCACACCGACGCGGCGCGCGATGACCAGCGCCTGCACCGCCGCAGCCGAGGTCAACGCGCTGGCCGCACGTTCCGCGCAGACCGATGCGAGCGCGCACTCCGTGGGCCGCAGCCGGATCGCAAGAGATACGCAGGCATCCAACGACCTTCGCAGCCTTTCGCCGCAGGAACTGGATGCCGCCATCCTGGACGCCGCCACCCGCCACAATGTTGACCCGAACCTGGTGCGTGCCATCATCAAGGTGGAGTCCAACTTCGATCCGCGCGCGGTCTCGCGCAAGGGCGCGCTGGGACTGATGCAACTCATGCCCGCCACGGCGCGCGATCTCAAAGTTCGCAATCCCTTTGACCCGGCCCAGAACGTGGACGGCGGCGTCCGCCATCTGAAGAACCTGCTGGAGAACTTCGGCGGCGATGTGAGCCTTACAGTGGCTGCCTATAACGCCGGACAGGGCGCGGTGGAGCGCCACGGCGGCGTGCCCAACTATCGCGAGACCCGGAATTACGTCAAACGGGTGAATGAACTGTACGGCGGCAGCGGGACGGTGAAAGTCCCGGGAGCGAACCCGATCCGCATGACCTTCGACGCTGACGGCAATCGGGTCTTTACCAACGATTGAGCGCCACCGTGTATTCGGGATGACCAGACTGCGCCTCAAACTTCTTGCCACGGCCCTGCTGCCGGCGCTGTTGTGGACTTCGCCGGCCTTCGCGGTGAAGAAGCGCTCGGTGGCACAGAAGAAGCAGATCGCGCGCAGCCACTTCGACCAGGCGGAGCGCCTGCGCGAGGCGCTCAAAGGCAAGCCGGAACGCGCCCGCACCAGGGCCGAATACACCCGCGTCATTGACGCCTACCGCAAGGTCTATTACACCGCGCCCACCTCCAACCGCGCCGACATCAGCGCGCTCACCGTCGCCGATCTCATGGTCGAATACGGCCGCCGCTTCGATGATCAGAAATCATTCAACGACGCCATCGCCCAGTATCAGTTCCTGCGCCGCGAGTATCCCGGCAGCCGCTATCGCATGGAGGCCCTGTTCACCATCGGCCAGATCTATCACGACGACCTGAATGACAATGCCAAAGCCAGGGACGTCTTTCAGGAGGTGATCAAACGCTATCCGTCGCACGAGTTGGCGGAGCAGGCGAAGGAGACGCTGCAGGAGATCGCCGACGAGGAAAAAGCCGCCAAGAGCGGAAAGAAGACTGCGAAGAAGAAAGAAGTCGCAAAGAAATCCGCGCCTGAGCCGAAGAAGCCTGAGCCGGAAGAATCGGATTCCGACGAGGAGCCAGCGCCTGCTCCACCGCAGGTGGTAAAGGAGATCGCGGCTCCAGTCAAGGGTGATACACCCGTTCGCACGCGGCTGCCGCTGCTGACCAGCGTCCGCCACTGGTCCACGCCGGATTACACCCGCGTGGCCATCGATCTCGAGGATGAGGTGAAGTATGAGGTCGGCCGCGTGGGCGATCCTGACCGCATCTTCTTCGACCTGCATGACACCAAGCTGGCCACCGAGCTCGTAGGCAAGAGCTTTGACGTGGGCGACGGCTTCCTGCGCAAGATCCGCGTGGCCCAGTACACGCTGACCTCGGCGCGCGTGGTGCTGGAGGTGGATAATTTGGCCGAGTACTCGGCCTTCATCCTGCCGAATCCCTACCGCCTGATCATCGACGTGCGCGGCAAGCCCGCCAGCCAGACGCAGGTCGCGGACGAAAAATCCGGTAAGCCGGCCGAGACCGCGCCAACCAAGTCAATGCCGGCAAAGCCAGAGGAGAGCAAGCCGGTCACGACGGCCAAGGCCGGGCCCGACCCGACCAAAGAACTGGTCGAAGCTGATTCGCCGCTGAACAAGGAACTCGAGCGTAAGTCCAAAGAAGCGCCCACCTCGCTGCCGACCTCCGAGGTCGTGACCCCGCGCACCGCCAAGCCCTCCAAGAAAGGCAAGCCCGCGCCTGCGGAGAACGCCGGCGTGGGCAAAGAGGCCAAGCCGCTCACCAACGGGGACCGCTCGCTCATCCGCGCCCTGGGCCTCAAGATCGGCCGCATCGTGGTCGACGCCGGGCACGGTGGGCACGACACCGGCACCATCGGCCCCAATGGTTTGATGGAGAAAGACCTGGTGCTGGACGTGGCCCTGCGTCTGGGCAAGCTGCTGGAAGGCAAGCTTGGCGCCGAGGTGGTCTACACCCGCGACGATGACACTTTCATCCCGCTCGAGTCGCGCACCGCCATCGCCAATAAGCAGCAGGCGGACCTGTTCATCTCCATCCACGCCAACTCGAGCGACGATCCCAAGGCCCGCGGCGTCGAGACCTACTACCTCAATTTCACCTCCAACGCCGAAGCCCTGGAGGTGGCCGCCCGCGAGAACGCGGTCTCGCAGAAATCCGTCTTCGAGCTGCAGGACCTGGTGAAGAAGATCGCGCTGAAAGAGAAGATCGACGAATCCGCCGAATTCGCCTCGGACGTGCAGCATGCCCTCTTCGCCGGATTGGCGAACAAGAACCCCGGCATGAAAAATCGCGGCGTGAAAAAAGCACCGTTCGTGGTGCTGATCGGCGCCAATATGCCAAGCATCCTGGCCGAGGTCTCTTTCGTCTCCAATCCTTCGGATGAGAAGAAGCTCAAGACCGCAGACCACCGTCAGCGCATCGCCGATTCCCTGTTCAAAGGCATCTCCCGCTACGCCAACGGGCTCAGCGGCGTGAAGGCCGCCGGCAGGCTGGCCGAGAACACCACCGCCTCCACGGCGCCCTAGGAACCTTTCCCCCGGCCACCGAGTCTAATCCTTGCAGGTTCTGTCATACTTGCGGTTGGCCCCCATGCTCATGCCACGCATCGCCGCGTTCCTGCTGGTTGCCGGCTCGCTTTTGGCCGCGCAGATAAAGACCGCGCCGACTCCTCCGCCGCTCCTGCCTGATTCCTTCAACGGATGGCAGAAGGCGAAGGACCCGGCTCACGGCACATCCGCCCAAGCCGCCGACGCCGCGAACGCCACGTTTCTGGCCGAATCCGGATTCGCCGACTTTGAATCCGCTGCCTACACACGCGACGGCCGCACCATCCAGGTCAAGGGACTCCGCTTCGCCGACGCTACCGGCGCCTACGCCGCCTTCACTCACTATCGCCAGCCGGCCATGGCTAAGGAAAACTTCTGTGACGCCGCCGCTTCCGAGCAGCCGCGCGTGATCTTCTTCTGCAAGAACGTCTTCGTCGATGCCACCTATGACAAGATCACCGCCATGACCTCGGCCGAGTTGCGCGCGCTGGCCGCGACCATCCCCACACTCACCGGCCCGGCCGCCCAGCCACCACTGCTGCCGCTGTATCTGCCGGAGAGCGTCCGCCGCCAAGGCCGATTCTCACTCGGTCGCGCCGGATACGACGCATCCGATCCGGCCATGCCCTCCGCGGTGGTTGATTTCAGCCGGACTTCGGAAGTCGTCGTGGCCCGCTTCCGCTCGGACGCCGGCCTGGCCACCGCCACGCTGCTGCGCTTTCCCACGCCCGCCATCGCCACGCAGGAGCAAGCCAAGATCGATGCCTGGAGTAAAACGCGTGAGACCCATCCCGACCCCGAGCGTCTCGACACCGCCAACAGCAAGCGCACCGGGCCGCTGGTCGCGCTGGTGACCGGCAACATCAGTGACGTGGAAGCCCGCGAGTTGCTTGAGCGGATCAACTATGACGCCACCATCTCCTGGACCGAGCCCACCGGCCTCGAACCCAAGAACAACATCGGCGGTATCGTCTACAACGCCACACTTCTCGCTATCATCATCTTCCTCTTCGCAGTGGTCGTCGGATTCGTTTTCGGCGGATTCCGAGCGCTATTGCGCAAGCTTTTTCCCAACCGCTTCCACGATCCGGCTGAGGGCGGCGACTTCATCAGCCTGGACATTGACCGCTAGACTTTCTCCACAGCCCAAGTCACGGAATTCTAAGGGTTTATGCCCCTTCCATGGCTAAAATGACAAAAAGTGTCACTGTTTCATGTCTATGGGCTGATTTTGTAAGTTGTTGAAAATAAAAGCATTTATTTCTCAAAAATCCCTTGACACCCCCTTGCCAAGGCCCATAAGATTTGACCAGAAAAGTTCTCGATGGTCTGACCATCCGTGGAACGATTCTCCCTTGAAGAGAAAGCCGCTCGAGTCACTCGGGCGGCTTTTTCATTTCTGCGTGATCGCGTGCGATCGGTTGCGCATGCTCGACACTCTTCCGCCTTCGTGCCATTCTGTGAGTCATGACCGGCGTGGGCGTGAAGCCGCTGCTGAACCTCATTGAGATCTCCGGCGTGATCTCCTTCGCGCTCTCCGGGATGCTGGAGGCGCGGCGCAAGAACATGGATCTGGTCGGGGTCTACGCGGTGGCGCTCATCACCGCCTTCGGCGGCGGCACCGTGCGTGACGTGTTGCTGGATCGCCGTCCGCTCTTCTGGGTCAGCCATCCGCTCTATGCGCCGCTCATCCTGGGTATGTGCGTGATCTTTCTCTATGCGCCGAATGCGATCGGAGGAAGAGTGCGGCTGCCTTCGGAGCGGTTCATCGCCATCCCGGACGCGCTCGGCCTGGGCCTGTTCTGCGTCACTGGCGCCTACTACGCGCGCGAACAGGGCATGACCCTGTTCATCTCCTCCATGTTCGGGGTGATCACCGGCATCTTCGGCGGCATCCTGCGAGACATCATCTGCAATCAGATCCCTGTGGTCTTCAGCCACACCAGCCTCTATGCGACCTGCGCCTTCGCCGGCTGCTGGACCTATCTGATCGCCCTGCGCCTGGGCCTGGACGAGTTCCCGGCCTCCCTCACCGGCGCCGCCGTGACCTCGGTGCTGCGCATCCTGGCCATGCAGTTCAACATCGGCCTGCCCCAGCCCAGGGAGTTGTGAGGTCGGGAGCACGGCCATTTTTGGCCGCGTAGTTTCCTTGGCGCTTCATTGTGCCTTTGCGATGAAATGAATTTGATCCGGCCTGATCCGTGGTTCGATTCTGGTTTTGACTTGCGCTATTGACTTTGGCCTGTGGCCGAAGGCCTGCGGCGTTTCTTACGATCGACGCATCTCTTCCGGTGTGATCGGCAACCGCCGGATGCGCTTTCCGGTCGCCGCGAACACGGCATTGGCGACGGCCGGGGCGACATGCGGCACCGGATGCTCCCCAAAGCCCGCCGGACGCTCACTTGAGGGCAGGATGTGGGTCTCGACCACCGGCATCTCGTCCATGCGCATCACCCGGCAGTCCTGATAGTTGCGCTGCACCGCGCCGCCGTTGCGGAAATCGATCTTGCCGTGCAGGGTGGCGGAAAGTCCCCAGGTGATGCCGCTCTCCACCTGGCCTTCGATCCCGGCCGGATTGATGGCGAAGCCGCAGTCGATCACGCACACGATGCGGTGCACACGCAGGTCGCTCAGGTCACGGGCCACGCTCACCTCCGCCACCTCGGCGATGTAACTGCTGCCGTGGTAGATGTTGAGCGCGATCCCCCGGCCCCAGGTGCGGCCTTTTTCCGCGGGCAGCGGCTTGTCCCACGCGGCTTTCTCGCGCACGACCTCCAGGACCCGCACCATACGGTTCAGATCGATGTGATAGCTGCCGATGTCGATCGGCTTGTTTGCCCGGACCAGTTCCAACCGCAGTTCCAGCGGGTCGCGGCCGGCGGCGTGGGCCAGCTCGTCGAGGAACGACTCGCGGGCGAATACCGTCGCCGGATACATCACCGCGCGCCATGGCCCTGTGGGCACCGGATTCTCCACCGGGATGTACTCTCCCAGGTGGTTCGGAAATTGATAGAAATTGTCGAAGTTGCCCCAGGGGGCTTCGTCGTTGGCGTAGTACTTCGGGTCGTTCTTTTCTTCCGCGGACGGCTGGCCGAGCACGGTAAGCCCGCCATCGGCGGAGCGGTGCCACCAGGCGACCACTTTGCCGTTTGCGTCCAGCCCGCCGCGCACGCGCTCGATCGAAGCGGGCTGAAAATAGCCGTGGCGCGTGTCGTCGGTGCGCGTCCATACCAGTTGCACCGGCTTGCCGATGGCCTTCGAAAGCTCCGCGGCTTCATGGACAAAGTCGGATTGCAGTCTGCGTCCGAAACCGCCTCCCAGCAATGTCGTGTGTACCAGTACCTTCTCCGCGGGCAGCCCGAGCATCGTCGCGACCTCGCTGGCCGCGGTCTCGGGCGTCTGGGTCGACACCCAGATCTCGCAACTGCCGCCGCGGACGTCCGCCGTGCAGTTCATGGGCTCGAGCGGCGCATGCACCTGATGCGGATATTCGTACTCCGCCTCGAGGGTCTTGGCGGCCTTGGCCAGCGCCTGCTTCACATCGCCGGCGCTGCGCAGCGGATAGGCGCGTCCGTTCGCGTGCGCCGCCTGGAGCTTGCGGATGTACTGCTCCGAGTCGAAGTCTTTGTTCGGGCCCGGCTCCCATTCGATCTCGACCGCGTCGCGCGCACGCATCGCCTGCCAGGTCGAATCGGCGACCACGGCCACTCCGGTCGCGATCCCGCTCTTGATGGGCACAACATGGCGTACGCCGGACATCGTCAGCGCCTTGCTGCCATCGAAATGCTTCACCTTGCCGCCTAGGAATGGACTGCGCGCCATCACCGCATACATCATGCCTGGAACGCGCGCGTCCAATCCGTATGTCGCCTTGCCCTGGACGATCGCCGGCCCATCGAGCCGGAGCAGCGGCTTGCCCAGCAGGCGGAAATCCTTTGGCTCCTTGAGCTTCGGCTCGCCCGGGACCGGCATGCGCGACGCGTCCTCGGCCAACTCGCCGTATGTTGCCAGCCGTCCGGATGCGGCGTGAAACACCGCGCCGTTCTCCGCTCGACAACTGGCCGCATCCACCGACCAGCGTTTCGCCGCGGCGGCGATCAGCATCTCCCGCGCGCTGGCGCCCGCGCGTCGCAACGCTGTGAATGAGCCGGAGCTGGATCCGCTGCCGCTGGTCCGCATACGGATGCCCTTGAATCGCGGCCCGGGAACTGCTTGCTCGACCTTCACCTGGGACAGATTGATCTCAAGCTCCTCCGCCAAGGCAGCGGGTAGATTCGTGCGTACACCTTGTCCCATCTCTGAGCGCGTGGCGAAAAGTGTGATGGTGTTGTCGGAGGCGATGCGGATGTACGCGTTGGCATCGAAAACGAAGGGCTTGTCGGAGGAGAGCAGATCAGGAAGATGGAACGCGAGCACCAGCCCGGTGCCGGCGCCGGCTGTGGCCTGGAGGAATTGGCGGCGAGTGGCTCTCATGCCTACCTCCCTGCGCGCGCGGCCCGCTGGATCGCCTTGCGCATGCGGTTGTAGGTGCCGCAACGGCACACCGAGCCGGACATGGCCTGGTTGATCTCCGCCTCGGTCGGATCGGGCTTGCGCGCCAGCAACGCGGCCGCGGTCATGATCATGCCCGGCTGGCAGTAGCCGCACTGGGCCACATCTTCCGCGACCCACGCCTTCTGGCAGGGATGATCGCCGGCGGCGGAAAGTCCTTCGATGGTGGTGAAGCTCTTGCCCGCCGCTTCCCGGACCGAGATGCTGCATGCGTGGACCGCTTCCTTGCCTTCATGGACAGTGCAAGCGCCGCAGACGCCGACGCCGCAGCCATACTTGGTGCCGGTCAGTTGCAGGGCGTCGCGCAGCACCCAGAGCAAGGGCGTATCCGGCTCGACATCCACCTTGCGCGGCTCACGATTGACGGTAAGGGTAAAGGTAGGCATGGGACCTCACAGGAGTGGTTTGACCCATTCAGTGATTCGACCCGTTCTCCGCCAAAACGTAAGCAAGTTCCCAACGCCCCGGTTGCGAATGACACGTCCGCGGGGACGGGATTCGGGCCGAGCGAATCGCTCAGCCCCTCGTTTCTACTGACCCGGTGGCGTCACTGCCGACAGATGCGCCTTCTTCAGTTGGGCATTCAGCGCGGGAATGTCCTTTGCTTTCAAGTCAGACCAGCGGCTGACCAGCGAGTCCACGGCCTGTTGCACCTCGTCATAGACGGCGACGGCCTGCTTGGTCGGCGCCACGTCGGATGAATCCACCACCTCGATCAGGCTGCGCAGACGTCCATTCAGCTTCTCCAGTCCCTCCGCGGCATAGCCGGCCCCGGTTCGCCCGGACTCGAGGGATGAGAGCGCAGCATCCAGGGTGTCGATGGCCTTCACGAGTTCTACATTCGAGGCCTTGGTCTTCTCCCGTGCTGACTTCAACAGGATGCGGACAGCGCGCACGTCCATCAAAGACTCGTGGTCCACGCGCAAGGCGGCATTGATCTTGCGCAGCAATTCGAACTGGGCGGCCAGTCCCTCGGGCGGTGTCTTCACCCGCGGATCCATTTTGATCGTCAGCGGCTGGGTGAAAGAACGTCCGCCCACAGTCAGCTTCACGGTGTATTCGCCTGGGACCGCACTTGGTCCCTGCGGCCAGCGGGGTGTGTCGTGGGGCACGGCGGAGATGGGATACTCGAACTCCAACACGGCCGGCGGCGGATAATGCAGGTCCCACACAAAACGGTGCATGCCGGCGGCGGTGGAAAGTATCTGTGGCGGACGCACCCAGAATGCCGGCACCGGCACACCCTCCAACATCAGCTCGGGAGGGTCGGTGCTGGCGAAGCGACGCACCAGGCCGCCTTTGCTGTCCCAGATCTCGAGCGTCATCGGGCCGGGTGTATCGGCTTTGAGCCAGTAATCCAGGATGGCGCCATCGGGCGGATTCTTGCCCGCAGGTTCTTCCGGCGGCAGCGGAGTGTCGGTATTGAGACTGCGCCGGGCGCGCACGGTGGCCTGCGGCTTGTAGAGGAAGGCATCCGCATTTGCGACTTCATCCGTGATCTGCCGCAACGGTGTGATGTCATCCAGAATCCAGAACGAGCGTCCGTGCGTGCCCACCACGATGTCGTCGTTATGCACCACCAGATCGCGCATGGAGGTGGGAGGCAGATTTAACTGAAGTGACTGCCAGTGATCTCCATCGTCAAGCGAGACCCAGATGGCGCGCTCCGTGCCGGCAAAAAGCAGGCCCTTGCGCACCGGGTCCTCGCGCACGGCATTCACGGCGGCGTTGTCCGGGATACCCGCCGTCACCTTCTGCCAGGTCTTGCCGCCGTCATGCGTGCGGTAGATGTAGGCGCTCAGGTCGTCCAAGCGGAAGCGATTCACGGCGATATATGCGGTGTCTTTGTCGAAGTGCCCGGCATCCATCTGCGCGATCTTGCTCCATGGCGTCAGTTCCGGCGGAGTGACATTCCGCCAGGTCTTCCCGCCGTCGCGCGTCACCTGCACATAGCCGTCATCGGTGCCGGCCCAGATCAGGTCCACATCGAGCGGCGACGGCGCCAGCGAGTAGATCACACCGCGGCGCTTCCCTTTCAGCGGGTCAAGCGCGGCGAAGATCCCCAGATTTGCCGGGATTCCCGGGTCCTCGCGCCCCAGCTCCGGGCTGATGATGTCCCAATCCTCGCCCCCATTCACGGTCTTGAAGAGTACGCTGGAACCGAGCAACAGGGTGTGCGGGTCCGCCGGGTGGAAAAGGATCGGCGCCGTGCGGTTGTAGCGGTACTTGCCGGTGCGCAGCACATGCGGCGAGACGTCTCGGGTCTGCATGGTACGGCGGTCGAACACCGTGCCTTTGCCGCCGTAGATCAAGTTGGGATTCAGCGGGTCCGGCGCGACATATCCGTACTCCTCCACGCCCACGGGATACCAATCGCGAAAGGTGATGGCGCCGGAATCGCCGCGGCTGCTGGTGCCAACGCTGCCGCTCTCTTGCTGCCCGCCATAGACCCAGTAGGGCCACTCGTTGTCCGTGATCACGTGGTAGAACTGCGCGGTCGGCTGGTTGTACCAGCTGCTCCAGGTCTGGCCGCCGTTCACACTGACGGTCGCGCCCTGATCGGTCGCGAAAAGCATGATGTCCGGATTGTCAGGATTGATCCAGAGATTATGGTAATCATCACCGCCGGGCGCGCCCTTGAACGCGATGTAAGTCTTGCCGCCGTCGCGGGAGATGTACGCCGCGGTGTTGCAGATGTAAAAAATGTCCTTGTTCTGCGGATGGACGCGGAGCACAGCGAAATCCGAACCCCGGCCTGCGATCCGCTCCTCGGAGTTCATCAGCGTCCAGCTTTCGCCGGCATCATCAGAGCGGTAAAGCCCGGTCTTTTTCCCGGCGTCCACCAGCGCATAGATTCGCTTTGGGTCGGTCGGTGCAATGGCGATGCCGATGCGGCCCAGGCCGTCGTCCCAGGTGGGCAATCCCTTGCTGAGTTGCTTCCAGGTCGCGCCGCCGTCGGAGGTCTTGAACAGTCCGCTGCCGGGACCGTTGAACCCGCTTCCGACCGACCACGGCGGACGCCGCCCCGCCCACAACATGGCGTAGATAACCTGCGGATTGCCCGGCTCGAAGGCGATGTCACTGACGCCGGTGTTCTCATCCTTGAAGAGGATCGGCTCAAAACTCTGCCCGCCGTCCACTGAGCGGTAGACGCCGCGTTCATTGTTCGGGCCATAGGGATGTCCAAGCACGGAGACGAACAGTCGGTTCGGGTCCTTGGGATCGATGAGGATCTGCCCGATCTGCCAGCCGTCGCGCAGGCCCAGGTGCGTCCAAGTCCGGCCTCCATCCATGGATTTGTAGATCCCGTCGCCGGTGGCCAGGTCGGGGCGTTGCAATCCCTCTCCGGAGCCGACGTACATGATGTCCGGGTTCGACGGCACAATCGCTAGCGCGCCGATCGACTGGGTGGGCTGGTTGTCAAAAATCGGGTTCCAGGTGCGCCCTGCGTCCGTTGTTTTCCATACCCCGCCATTGACCACACCCACGTAAAACACATTGGGCTGCGATGGGATGCCGGCCGCCGCGACCGTGCGCCCGGCGCGGAACGGTCCGATCATCCGCCAGCGCATGTCTTCATATAAGCGGGGATCGAATTGCTGAGCGAAGGCGGACAAGCTGATCAGGACGAAGGCGAGAATGAAGGCCCGGCGAGCATTCATAATTTTTCCCTATGGGACCGGCGGGAGAAGGATAAATGAAAACGACTCCTGACGGATGGGGGTGCGTGGACTGAGACCTGGCGTCACACTCCATTGTGACCGGAGTCATACCCGGCATGCAGGCCCGGTGTTCGACTGATAGTGCTTGGAGGAGGTCTTTATGAATCTCGCAAACATGACACGCAATATGGCCGACGATGTGAAAGTGACAGGTGTGGAGTTGCTGGATCGTGCGGCCCGGATGAAGGAAGACGTGGCCCGGAACACGGAAGCGGCGTTGGATGCGACCGCTCGGGGCGCGCGAGGGGTGCGCCAGGTGACGGAAGATGCCATTGAGGACACGCGACATGAGATCAAGCAACATCCCTTGACGGCGACTGCGGCCGCCGGGTTCGTTGGCGCGGCGCTCGGATTGGCTGCCGGATGGTTCCTGGCGTCCCGTCACCGCTGCGACAAGTGCGGATAAAAGCACCGGAAGGGGCCGTGAGCGCGGCCTCGTCCCACTTCCATACCACCCATTTTTCCTGCCCCGAGTTTCTTCACCGCATTACCCCAAGTTACTATGCGATTACTTGCGTGACATTGTGGCATTCCCGTAACCACCCTACACTCCAATCAGTTACGAGACACCGAGGCCACATCGATCGGAGCTCGATCGGAGACGAGCGTGAGCAAGAAATTAGCAATCCTTACCCTTATCCTGTTGGCCTCGCTGACCGCGGGCTACGGGGATTCCTGGAGCCTGAGCGGGACGCTGACCAACAACGCCCAATTCACCCTGACCCTGGTCGGCCCGACCGCCACCCCGAATCAGTACGAATACACACTGACAGTGAATACCGCCACGTACACCGGTCCCGGGAATTATCTTTGGGCCATTGCCATCAAGACGTCGGACAAGATCGACGGCATCACCGGCACCGGCCCCTCTGGCGGCGATCCCTGGAACTTCCAGTTAGGCAATGCCAGCGCAAATGGTTGCGGCGGCCAGGACAACGGCTTCGGCTGCGTCGAAGCAACCGCAGTCCCGAATAACGGCCTTGGTGTGGGCGCCAATGGCGGGACCTTCAGCTTCACCTTCCTGATCACCTTGCAACCGGGCGGCGTGCTCCTCGATCCGCCACACCTGCAAGCGCGCTTCGGTGACAACGTGTGCACCACCACCAAGGCGACCAAGAAGGCGGCGTCGACTACCACCTGCGAGTTCAACAACATGTTCGGCATCTCTTCGGACCTGGTGAAGGATCGTCCCCCGGTCCCGGAGCCGGCCAGCATGGCCCTGCTCGGCACGGGCCTGATCGGCGCCGGCCGCTTCGTCCGCCGCCGTATCAAGAAATAGGCATTTTCTAGTCTCCATCGCACGCTCCTGTGCAAGCCGCCCGCAAGGGCGGCTTTTTTTGCACACTATAGGAAATATTGGATCAGTCTGTGCTGATAAGTAATGTGTGATCTAGGCGAGGAAAATGACTTTGGAGGGACGATCTGGAGCCGACGAGCGGAATTGAACCGCTGACCTACTGATTACGAATCAGTTGCTCTACCAGCTGAGCTACGTCGGCCCACTCCTTCGATTTTATCACGCTAAAATCATCGACCAATCGCCGCGCGCTGCGCTCTGCGCGCGCGATTGGAAGCGATCGGGAGGTATCAAGGTAGTCATGTTTTCCACAAGCGCACTGTTTTTTCGCTTGCTATTCCCTTCCGTGGTTCCCCATAATGGTTTTGGTGGTGAATAGCTCGAACGTTCTTTCGTTGCAAGCAGTTAACTATGGCTGTGACCCAATACGATAGAACCGACGTCCTGCGCATTTTGCGCATCACAAACCGCCAGATGCAAGGTTGGGAACGGGCTGGCCTGTTTCCCATGCAAGCATCCTTTTCCTTTTTCGACCTCCTCTCCTTGAAAGCCCTGCGCGACCTGCGCGCCAAGCGGGTGCGTTCCGCCGTGATCCTGAAATCGCTCGAAGAGATGAAGCTGGCCTCCGGGATGACCAACCCTCTGCTGGAAGCCAGCGTGGTCCCGGCCGGACGGCGCGTGGCCTTCCGCCATCACGGCAAGGCGGTGGAACCGGTCTCGGGACAGTATGTCTTCGATTTCGTCGCCCGGGGCAACCGGCTTCTGGTGGTGGATTCGCCGATGCGCCAACCGGATCCCGATACCGTGGTCGAACTCTTCGCCCGGGGCGTGGCCCTTGAGGACGATATCGCCACGCAGACGGAAGCCATCGCCGCCTACGAGAAGGTCCTTGAACTGGAACCACAACACGCGGCGGCGTTCATCAACTTGGGCACGATCTATTACAACCGCCAGGAATTCGGCCGGGCGGAGGCGCATTATCGCAAGGCCATCGAAGCCGAGCCGCGCTATGCCCTGGCCTATTTCGATCTGGGCAATGTGCTGGATGAGACCGGCCGGCTGCCGGAAGCGATCCGCGCCTACCAGACCGCCATCATGCTTACGCCCACCTATGCGGACGCGCATTACAACGTCGCCCTGGCCTTCGAAAAGCTCAAGCTGCCGCGCAAAGCCCTCAGCCATTGGCAGGCCTACATCAAGCTGGACCAGAATGGCCCCTGGTTCAACCATGCCAAACAACAGATCAAGAAGATCCTGAGTGAAGACGGTCTCAAGATCGTCGCCCGCGGCGTTTAGCCGCCTCCCGGCCACGCGCCGGATGCTAAAATCATTGGTTCACCCCCTGAATCCCGCGTTCGCAGAGGTTTTTCATCCATGCCTGACGTTACCCTCACGAAGACCCCGCCTGTCATGCCCCTGACCGCTATTTCCGAGGACGAGCATCTGTTCCGGGACAACATCCGCCAGTTCGCCGATGAGAAGATCCGCCCGCTGGTACGCGAGATGGACGAGAGCCAGGTCTTCGACCATGGATTGATCGAGCAGTTCTTCCAGCTCGGACTCATGAGCATTGAGATCCCGGAGCAATACGGCGGCGGTGGTGGAACGTTCTTCGAAGCTATCCTCGCCGTGGAGGAGATCAGCCGCGTGGACGCCTCCGCGGGCGTGATCGTGGACGTACAAAACACCCTCTGTATCAACGCTCTGGTTCGCTGGGCCAGTGAAGCGCAAAAGAAGAAGTATTTGCCCAAGATGGCGACGGACACAGTGGGCGCGTACGCGCTGAGCGAGGCGGGCTCGGGTTCCGATGCGTTCGCTCTGGCAACGAAAGCGGAGAACAAGGGCGATCATTACGTCTTGAATGGCCGCAAGCTCTGGATCACGAACGGGAAAGAAGCCGGCTTGTTCATCCTGTTCGCAACGCTGGATGCTTCCGCTGGATATAAAGGCATCACGGCGTTCCTGGTGGAAAAGGACTTCCCCGGCTTCGCCGTCGGCAAGAAAGAAGACAAGCTCGGCATCCGCGCCAGTTCCACGTGCGAACTGATCCTGGAGGATTGCAAAGTCCCGGCGGAGAACGTGCTGGGCGAACCCGGCAAGGGCTACAAGATCGCCATCGAGACGCTGAATGAGGGCCGCATCGGCATCGGCGCGCAGATGGTGGGCATGGCCCGCGGCGCTTGGGAACACGCCGCCAGATATGCGCAGGAGCGCAAGCAGTTCGGAAAGGCAGTGGCTGACTTTCAGGGCGTGCAGTTCCAGCTGGCACAGGCGGCGACCGAATTGGAAGCCGCGCGCATGATGGTCTACAACGCCGCGCGCATGAAGGACGCCGGCATGAACTTCGTCAAGGAAGCGGCCATGACCAAGCTGTTCACCTCGCAGGTGGCCGAGCGCGTCTGCTCACTGGCGGTGGAAGTCTACGGCGGCTACGGCTTCGTGAAGGACTATCCGGTGGAGAAATATTTCCGCGACGCCAAGATCGGCAAGATCTACGAAGGCACCTCGAACATGCAATTGAATACCATCGCCAAGCTGGTGCTGGGAGGCAAGTAATGTCGCTCGAGCGCCGTCAATTCCCGCGCCTGCAACTTTCCGAAGACGCGATCGCCGTGGATGCAAACGGCCGGGAACTGGGAAAGGTCGTACTCGCCGGAGGCGGGGGGATGCAGATCACAGGCGGATCTGCCGCGGTCGCGGCATCGGTCAAAGTGGGAGACCAGATCCGTGTCACCATCATGGAGCCAAAGGCCCAGACCTCGAACACCATCGATGTGATCGTCCGCCACGTGGCCGGCCCGGTCCTTGGTGTCGAGTTCGTGACCGGGGAACCGTCCAACTGATTCCGGGCTTGCTCCAGGCGCTGACGCTGGTTAGACTGGCTTCGTATCTACGCTTCATCCTTGCTTCCTATGGCGGAAGACCACGTCATCAGCGCGAACAACGATCTGCAAGCGGTCCACGATTTCTATTTTTCCCTCCTGCAGCAGCGCCTCGGCCATCCCCTCCCGGTCCCGCTGGAAGTTGCGCGTCCTGATGCCGCCGCCACGGCCGAGGGGTTGATCCGATTTCAACATTGGCTTGACCTGCTGGATCTGGCCGTCTCCCCGGCGGCGATCCGGGACGTCCTGAAACAATCCTGCCCGGAAGAGACGTTGTGCGCCTTGCTGCGGTATTACATGCGCAAACAGTCGCGTGAGGACGTCGACCGAGACAAGGCTGATTTTGCCGCGACCTCGTTGTTCCGGCAGATGGAGAGCGTGGATCTGCCGGGGGAAAGCCACGATCACTGGCAGCGTATCTACCGGCAGATGCAGGAATGCGAGCAGCGGATCGTCGATGTGCTTGGCCTGCCGGTCTCGCCCTCGCTCCCCGCGGAGCACCAGCAGCTGCTTGGTGAATTTGAGTTCCTCCATCAGGAAGCGGCGGACTTCCGGACCTTCGATCAACTGATCGACTCCGGCATCATCAAGCGGGTGCGCGACATCAAGCAGTCGTTCAGCGGTTCGTTCTATCACCCGAAGGTCCTGGCGGCGGTCGCGGTCTATAACGTCACCTTCGGCCGCAAATTCGACCAGTTGTTCAAGGCCACGACCGATCAGATCAAAGGATTTGCCGAGCGGATGCAGACCGAAGGCGCCAGCATCATGTCCAGGGTGGAGGGGGACATCACGGTCAAACATCTGGCGGACGTGCAGGAGCACAAAGTGATGTCGACCGAGTACGGCCAGGCCCAGGAACATTTCAAGCAGATCTCCACGTTCAAGAAGGCCGTGGACAAGAAGGGCGGCGGCCGCCGACCCACACCCGCGCCGGCTCCCGCGGAATCGGCCGTCCCGGCGCGGGCGACACAGGTCCCTGCCTCGATGGCCGGGGATGAATCGTCATCGCCAAGCGGGGTACAGTCCTCGCACGCGTTCTTGACCCGGAACGCGCAATCCGGCATCGAAGAGGGCCGCCTCCGCTCGCAGATCGAGGCTATCCGCGACTTTGTGCGGGTCTCCGAACGCTCCACGCCCACCGTCCCGTTGACCCGCGGCGTGATCAACCTGTCGCCCTCGGAGATCGAGGCTTTCAAGGCGGATTACAGCGCGGAAAAAAGCTTTCGCGCCGACTATGCGGAGATCCTCTGCTATCTGGGAGGCGTCGTGGCGCGGATCACGGTCGAGTCCGTGGAGTACAAGCTCAAGGCCAAGTCGGAATACCTGTGGAAGCCGCATGCGGACGCGTTGACCTGCCTCTTTCAATTCGCTGAAACGGCCTTTGCCCGGGCGGAAAACCTTCTGGAGGTCGCGAAGCAGCGGGGACTGACGGAAAAAGGGAACGCCCTGCGTGCAAGCGTCGTGCGCTGCCGCCAAACGATCCAGGAATCCGCGATGCTGTTGAAGACCGCCGGTAGCGGCATGAGTTGAACGCGGGCGGCGCGAATCGGTTCAGATCACGACTTCCGGGATCTCAAGCTCCCGCCGGTCGAAGGCCAGCACGAAGGCTTCGACCACCTGCGGGTCGAAGTCTTTTCCGGAAAGTCCCTGAATGATCTGTTTGGCCTCATAGGTCGTGCTGGCTTTGCGATAGGGCCGGTCGCTGGTGATGGCGTCGTAAGAATCGGCGACGGCGAGGATGCGCGATTCGATCGGGATCTCCTCGCCCTTGAGCGGACGATAGCCGTTGCCGTCATGCCGGTCATGGTGCGCCAGGATGATGGGCAGCACCCGGCGCAGTGTCCCGCCCACGGGTTGCAGCAGGTCCACGCCCCGGGTGACGTGGGTCTTCACCTCGTCAAACTCCTCTTTGGTCAGTTTGGCCGCCTTGTATAGGACCTCGCGGCTGATCTCCAGCTTGCCGATATCATGCAGCAGCGCGGCCGCGCGAATGTCCTCGATCCGGCTTTGCGGCAATCCGTAATACGCCGCGATCTTGGCCGCGTAGATCGAGACACGATAGGAATGGTTCTGCGTGTACTTATCTTTCGTGATGAACTGCTGCAGGATCATCAATACGCCGTGGTAGGTGTCTTCCAATTCCCGCATGTGGGCTTTTTGCCGCTCGTGCAGTGTGCCCATGAAATACGCGGTCACCACCAGGATTCCGCCCCAGACCGTGATATCGAACCATTTTTCTTCGAGCTGGAGCACGCCCGGCGTGGCGGTCATGATGCTGGGCGAGAAATACACTACCAGCCCGACCATGAAGATGCTTGCGAAGGCCGTCAGCACGGCGTGACGGCGGCCGTACACGTAGGCCGATAACAATGTCGGCAACGAATACAAGCCCAGCACCATGCGGTGCGAGGCGATCAATTGATTCAGGACCAGCGCCAGGATGAACAGGGACAGGACCAGCCAGAGTTCGGCATTCGCCCTCATGAGGCGCGTGGAATCGATCTGTCGGATCTGCGTCCAGAGCTCCGGCTTGGACCCCGGTTTGGAATGTGCACTTGCAGACATGAGGGTACTCAACCTTTGCCGGTGAATGCGATTGTAATCATAGTCCCCGGCCGGCGTGAATCGTACTACTTCAGGGTCTGCATCATTTCTCCGCGCAATCCCAAATCGGGAAGCAGCTGCGGGTGGCGGCGCAGGAGGCCACCCGCTTGTCGCGCACGATCGGGGCCCGGCCCGGATGCGAGCTGCTGTTTGCGATCGAGCAGATCATGTTCGTCCAATCGCTTATCCGGACCGCGAGAGCCAAAAGTCGCGCCAAGAAGCTGCACGAAGCAACTGGCTTCCGTCGATCGTGTCTGTCGCCACCCTAGCGCTTGTACGTCTGAAGAAATGGGCCGTCGCTGATTAGTTGGGGGTTATAATGGCGCACACTCAATGCCACTCACTGCCGGCGTACGAATGGGTCCCTATGAGATCGTCTCTGCCATCGGCGTGGGCGGCATGGGAGAAGTGTACAAGGCCCGTGACACGCGGCTGGACCGTGACGTCGCGATCAAAGTCCTGCCTCCCCACCTGGCATCCGACAACACCTTCCGGGAACGCTTTGAACGTGAAGCGAGAGCGATCTCCTCACTGCACCATCCGCATATCTGTGTGCTTCATGACGTCGGCAATCAGGATGGCGTTCATTACCTTGTCCTCGAATACTTGGAAGGTGAATCACTCTCTCAACGTCTGGAGCGCGGATCACTTCCGATCGCGCAGGTCCTGAGGTATGGGATCCAGATCGCGGAGGCCCTGGAGCGCGCCCACCGGCAAGGGGTGGTGCACCGGGACTTGAAGCCGGGCAACATCATGCTCACTAAGGACGGCGTCAAGTTGCTGGACTTTGGGCTCGCCAAGCCAATGGCGGGCGCATCGGCCGCCCCGAGCTCGATGTCGATGACGGTCACCCGCAATCAAACTCTGACCGCGCAAGGCACGATCGTCGGGACTTTTCAATACATGGCGCCGGAGCAGTTGGAGGGACACGACGCGGACCCGCGGTCCGACCTCTTCGCCCTGGGCTGCGTACTCTACGAAATGGCAGCCGGCAAGCGCCCCTTCGAGGGGAAGACGCAGGCCAGTGTTGTCGCCGCGATCTTCGCGACCGAGCCGCCGCCGATCAGCAGCATCCAGCCGCTCACACCCCCGGCGTTTGAACGAGTGGTCAAGGTCTGCGTTGCGAAGGATCCCGAAGAGCGCTGGCAGACTGCCCATGATGTAAAGCTGCAGTTGAAGTGGATCGCGGAAGGCGGTTCCCAGGCGGGCGTCGCCGCACCGGTGGCCGCGCACCGCAAGCATCGTGAATGGACCGCGTGGATCCTGGCTGGTCTTTGTCTGCTGTTGGCGATCGGCGCGGGCGCAGCATATTGGGGCATCGCCGGCAAACCGAAGCAAGTAGTCCGCACCGCGCTCCTGCTGCCGGAAAAATCGCAGTTCACATTGATGGGGCGCAACGGAGCTCCGGTCATCTCGCCCGATGGGACCCGGGTCGCATTTGTCGCCGTGTACGAGGGGCAGCGCGCCATCTGGTTGCGGCCCTTGGATTCCACAGAAGCCAAGCCCGTGGCCGGCACCGACGAAGGCTATGCTCCCTTCTGGTCGCCCGACGGACGTTATCTCGCTTACTTCACCCAGGGCAAGCTCAAGCGGATCGCCGTCAACGGCGGCGCGCCTGAGGTGATCTGCGACGCCGATGATGTCCGGGGAGGGACCTGGGGCACAAAGGACGTCATTCTGTTCGCACCCAGCCGCTTCAGCCCGATCTACAGCGTTCCCGCCAACGGAGGCACGCCGACGCCGGTGACCGAGCTCGGCACCTCCCTAAGCCATCGCTGGCCGCATTTCTTGCCAGACGGCGACCACTTCTTGTTCCTCAGTACGCCGACCGGTTCCGCCTCGACGGACAGCCGCGTGATGCTCGGCTCAGTCAAGGACAAGACGCAGAAGATCATCCTGGACTCCCCATTTAACGTGGAGTTCTCCGCCGGCAACCTCTTCTTCGTGCGGGATGGGACCCTCAACGCGCAACCGTTCGACTTCAAGACCGGTACGATCAGTGGTGAAGCGGTCCCGATCGCGAATGGGATACAGGTCGATTCGCTGTACAGCCATGCTCTGTTTTCCATCTCTTCGAGCGGAATGTTGGTGTTTGCGCCGGGTTCGGTCTCGGGCCTGGCCCAGTTGACCTGGTATGACCGCAAAGGCAAGGAGCTGGGTTTCCTGGGCGAGGGAGGCCTGTTCATCGAGATCGCGATCTCCGCAGATGACAGCAAGGTCGCGGCGGTCGAGTTCAAACGATCGAACATCGACCTTTGGATCTATGAATTGGCCCGCGGTGTTCATACGCGCCTGACCACCGTCGGCGCGAACCGCTATCCCATCTGGTCGCCGGATGGAAACTTCCTGGTGTACGGGTCGAGCAATCAGAACAAAGCACTGCGGATCTTCCGCAAGGCCGTGAACGGTGATAGTCCGCCGGAACAGATCGCCGACCTGAAGGAAGGGCTCATCCCGACCAGTTGGTCGCATGACGGCCGCTTCATCGCGTTCACGAACAGTACGCCGTTCGAAGATTCCAAGCAGGACATCCTGACCATGTCCATGGAGGGCGACCATAAGCTCACGCCCTTCATGCGGACTCCGTTCAACGAACGCGCCGCACGCTTTTCACCCGACGGAAAGTGGGTCGCCTACAGCTCGGACGAATCCGGACGCTACGAGGTCTACCAGGCGCCATTCCCGGGCGGCGGCCGCAAGTGGCAAGTCTCAAACGCCGGCGGGAGCCAGCCGCTGTGGAGCAAGAACGGCACCGAACTTTATTACTTCGCACCGGACAACACCATCATGGCCGTGAGCGTGTCGAGCGCCGGCGCCGAACCCAGGTTCGGCGTGCCCACGGCGCTGTTCAAGGCCCCTCCGCGGAATTTCAATGTCAGCATCTATGACGTCACCCGTGATGGCAAGTTCTTGATCAGCAGCGCTCCGGACGAAAGCACGGCGCCATTGACCCTGATCAGTAACTGGCCGACGCTCTTGCAGAAGTAGCCCACCCCGGGCCCTTTATCCTGTTTTTTTCCAGGGAAACAACGAGTTGCGGCTACAGTCATCGGAGAACAATTAGGTTGGGATGGTAGGCCCGGCAGGAATCGAACCTGCAACCCCCAGCTTAGAAGGCTGGTGCTCTATCCGATTGAGCTACGGGCCCGCGGGATGGTTTCATCTTAGCAGTTCACGCTGGGCGGAAAACTGCATCAGCGCGTGCTGCACCAGGTTCAGTCCAATGATCCAGCGCAGGCGCGCCTGATCTTCATCGTCGCCATATCCGGCCAGATAGAACGTGATGCAGAACCCGTCGTCGCTCTTTTCCATGTCCGCCGAACGGTGGAAATAACAGCGGCGGATGATGAACTCCGCCGCCACGGACATGTCCGGCGCCTTGGCCAGCAGCCGGCAAAGTCCTCTCGCGACGATTTCGTGAGTGTCCAGATCGCCCTGCTTTTGTTCAGCCGTGAGAAACAGGTCGACGTAGGAAGCGAACTTCCATTGGGCGCCGAAGATCGACTCTTCTTCGCGGATCTCATCCGTGAGCCAGGCGTCGCACTTTGCGGTCTGCACCAGGGAGTGCTCCGCATTCAGCAGGCTGAGAAATCGGGCCAGCTCCTGATTTTGATTGGCCTCCGGGATCTCCAGCAGCAGTTCGGGGCGGGCGCGCAAGTCGAAGTACCGCGTGCTTCCGTCCTTGGCCGACCATGGCACCTCGAGGGCTGGCGCCTCCGGGCCGACTTCCACTGAGAAATCCACGTGCATAGCGATAGTTTGACCGCTGTGGCCCGGCGATGCCAGCAAAAAAAACGGTCAGAGACGGCCGAGGAACGTGACGCAGGTGCGCTCCGCCCAGCGGCCGTCATACCCATTGGCGGACGCCAGAAAGGCGCAATGTCCGCCGTGTGCCGACTCGATCAGCCGGACGTGAGGATTGCTACTCAACATCTCTTTGGTCGGCGCGGTCATGCGGATGAACGGGTCATCCTCGGCGTGCAGGACCAGGGCCGGCACGCGGATGTGTTCCGCGACCCGCGCCGAGCTGGCCCGGTAATAATAGTCATCGGCGCCGGTGAATCCGCTGTAGAACGCGGTGATACGGTCATCGAACACGCGGATGCTGGTGAAATTCTCCCACGCCAGCTTGCCAAGGTCGTAGCGCTCTGGGAAAAGCTCCGCCTTGCGGCGGTAGCGGCCGCGCAATCCGAACAGGAATTTCCACTCGTAGATGCGGTTCGCTGGATCGTGCAGCGCGTCCGCGGACGGAGCCAGATCCATGGCAGGCGAAACACCGCAAACTCCCGCGATCTCTCGCGGCGGCGTTTGGGCCCACTCGCCGGCCAGTTTCAGCACCAGGTTGCCACCCATCGAATACCCGACCAGGCCGATGCGCTTTAATCCGTCTTTCTCGGTCAGTTCCCTGACCACGGCGCCCACGTCTTGCGACAACCCGGAGTGGTAGAGCGTCGGCGCCAGATGCTCCGTGCCGCCGCAGTTGCGCATGTTCATGCGCACCACATTCCAGCCTTCCGCCCACGCCTTGCTGCCCACGCCGTGCGCATACTGTGATTCACTCGAGCCTTCCAGGCCGTGCACGACCACGACCGTCATCGCGTCCCTGCGACGGTCCTCCGGTTGCCAATGGCAATGGCAAAGGATTTTTACGTCCGGCTCGACCTGGAACAATCGTGCTTCGGCGGGAGGAAGCAGGCTCTTCCGGCGCAGGAAGTTCCCGGCCAATGTCTGCCTGTGCCCGCCGGCCAAGCCACTGCGGGGGATGAATTCGCCGATCTCGAGCTGCGCTCCCATAAAGTACGCGCGAACGCGCGTAGTATCATCATAAATGGAACCGCAATCGGGAGCCGCCATGCCGCTGTATGAATATGTCTGCCGGAAGTGCGAACATCAGTTCGAGGCGCTGGTCTCGGGCGACCGCGCGGCCGCTTGCCCAAAGTGCGAAAGCACCAAGCTGGAGCAGATGTTCTCGTCATTCGCGGTGGGCGTGACCAAAGGCAGAGGGCGATTCAACAAGTCGTCCGCATCCGACGGCTGCGGCAGTTGCGGCGATCCGCGCGGCCCGGGGTCATGCTCCAGCCACTAAGGTCTGCTAAAATAAGGACTTCTCCCACCCGATGTGGCGGCTATAGTTCAGTGGTCAGAACGCCGGACTGTGGCTCCGGATGTCGTGGGTTCAAATCCCACTAGCCGCCCCAACCACCCGCCGGATGTCGGCATCCAACCTTGCGGAACCTGCTTCCCGGGCACTACACTGGTTGTTCAGTCACGAACCCACGGAGAATCCCCGTTTACATGCGCACAGCCTTCCTACGAACCTCTGTCCTGCTTCCCTTTGTCTTATTCCTGGCTGCCTGCGGTGGCGGCGGCCGCAGTTCTTCGGGCGGACTTGGGCCTCCGGCGCGCGTGGAGATCCAGCCTGCGACGCTTTCCTTGGAGGCAGGCCAGTTCACGACCCTTACTGCGGCTGTGTTTGACGCGAATAATAACCGGCTTTTCAATGCAACGGTCCATTGGCAGATCGCTTCGCAAAACCCGGCAAACACGCTCTCGTTGGCCAATGTTGATACGCTGAATGTGGCGGTATGTGCAGGCACCTGGAATGCGGCGACCAACCCCACACTTTGTACTCCCGCGGGCGGGGCCGGAACGGCGGACGTGACGGTCACCGCGGGATCAGTGACCAGTACGGCACTTACGGTGAACGTCCATTCCAGGATCGCGAATGTGATCCTGTCGGCAGCGCCCGGGGCGTGCATCTCGCGTGCCGCCACCCACCAGTTCACCGCTCAAGCATTTGACTCGAACGCGACTGACATTACCGCCTCGGTGGGCAGCTTCGTTTGGGCAAGCACGAATACGACGGTGGCGTCTATCGCTACGACCGGGTTGGTGACGGGCGTTCGGCCGGGACGGGCCAATATTTTCGCCACCGTGGGTGGAGTGAATAGCCTCCCCCGTGCCGTCACCACCTGTCCGCCTGCGTATATCCGGATCGTGTCCAACACGCCTGCCGCAGGCTCATCAACGATCACCTTGGCCGCCGCAGCCACCAACCAGTTGACGTTGTCGTCGCAAGACACCAATGGCGTGACCATTCCCGCGTCTGCGATCACGTATCAGAGCTCCCAGCCATCCGTGGCCACCGTTTCCGCTACCGGATTGGTCACCGCGGTCTCTCCCGGGCGCGCGGCGATTGTGGCCAGTTGCACGCCGCCCTCCTGCAACAACGGCGTGAACGAGCCGATTTACAGCAACACCGTGAACGTTACCGTCACGGGAACACTGAGCTCGCGCGTGTTCGTCACCGGCCCGAACGCCACTACGGTGGTGCCAATTGATACCACGAATAATGTGGTCGGGACCGCCACCAATGTCCCGACCATCAGTGTGAATGGAACGGCAACGCTTCCCACCATCAATTCGTTCGCGGTATCCCCGGATGGCGGACGGATTGCGTTCGGATCCAATCTTGGGGTCTTGTTTTTCGATACCGGGAACAACACATTCCCTACGCTCTACACGGCAATCAAGGGGACCGTGCTTGCCTTCAACCCAGCCGGAACCCGGCTCGCCGTCAGCGATCCCTCTCTGGGCCGAGTCTATCTGCTCAACGAAGCGGCCAGTGGGACCGCCACCTTCGATGTGCCGAACGCTTCTGCGGCGGTATTTTCACCAGACGGGCTGAAGGTGTTCGTTGTCAGCGGCGCCAGTCTCTATGTGCTGTCTGAGTTTGGCGGCTTGCCGACGCAGATCATCCCCTTGGCCGCAGCCGCCAACGGCGTCACGCTGATCCCCCAGGGTTCGGGGGTCTATGTCGCCGGAGGCGCGAATCCAGGCATCGAGGTCTTCGCCAGCTGCAATAACAGCGACATCGACACGATCCCCACGGCGGGCCAGCCTAGGCTGATCACCTCATCGTTCGACTCATCCCGTCTCTATGCCGTGGATGCGAACAACGTTTACGATATCGCGATCGGTTGGACCTTCTCATCCTGTCCCCCGGACCTGACCCGCTTCCCGTCGACACAGGCGATCAGCGTGGCAGGGTTCACGCCCCGGCAGATCGCCCTCTCCATGGACGGGACCCGCTTGTTCATCACCGGGAACCAGGCCAACGTGCAGATGTACAACACCGCCACTAAGACGTTCATTTCCGTGCCCTTGCTTGGCGCGGGGGCAACGGCTTCGACCACCGGCGGGGTGACCAATGACACGGCCAATTACTACGTCGGGGTCGCGGGCACGAACGATGTGCAACGCATCAATCCTGCCACCGGACTGGTCGTCCAGCAGCTCAATGTGAATCTGCGTACTTCGGCGAACGTTGCAGTCTCACCGGAGTTTGTCGCTGTGCGCCCGAGATAGCTGTTTCCGGCAATCAAAAAGCCCTCGCTTCGGCGAGGGCTTTTGAGTTTTCACAGAGAGGCTCAGATCTCTTTGGCCACGCTGTCCAGCACACCGTTGACGAACTGGATGGACTCGGGAGACGAGTACCGCTTCGCGATCTCGATCGCCTCATTGATCACTACCGGGCGCGGCGTCTCCGGATATCCGATCATCTCCGCCACGGCGGCGCGCAGAAGGTTGCGGTCCACGCTGGCCATGCGCTCCATGCGCCAGTTGCGTGTGTGCTTCTCGATCAGCTGGTCGATCTTCTCATTCTGCCCGGTGGCCAGCCCGAACAACGCGTCGGCAAAATCGCGGACCTCGGCGTCCACATCCTGGCGCTCATGCCAGAAGGTCTTGCGCACGTGTTCCGCCGGCTGCTTGCCAAGGTCCATCTGGAAGAGCATCTGCATCGCCAGTTCCCGGGATTTGCGTCGCGTGCCCATGATTGAGATCGAAGATTGTGGAACTGCGGAATTGCAAAATTGAGACCCTAGCGGACTTTCCGTTTCTGCCCACGTCGGCTGGACTTCAGCTTCCCTTGCGCGCTCACCATCTCCACCGCGGCCAGGGCCGCCTCGAATCCTTTGTTGCCCATCTTCAGGCCGGCGCGGTCGATGGCTTGTTCCAGCGTGTCGCAGGTAAGCACGCCGTAGGTGCAGGGCTTGCCGCTTGCCTGCGCGGCCTGGCCGATGCCCCGCGCCACCTCGTCTGAGATGTGCTCGTAATTCGAGGTCTCGCCCCGCATCAGCACGCCCAGGCAAATGACCGCGTCGACTTTGTCCTTCTTAGAGAGCGCGAGCGACCGTGCGCCGATCGGCACCTCGAACGCGCCGGGCACGCGCACCACTACGATGTCTTTTTCTTTCGTGCCCGTGCGACGCAGCGCATCCAGCGCGCCCTGCAGCAGGCGTTCCGTGATGAAACTGTTGAACCGGCTCACCACGATGCCTATGCGAGCGCC
The DNA here is from genome assembly GCA_016185365.1 of Terriglobales bacterium. Taxonomy (GTDB): domain Bacteria; phylum Acidobacteriota; class Terriglobia; order Terriglobales; family Acidobacteriaceae; genus DSPA01. Next base: position 8,006 of record JACPNP010000018.1, on the reverse strand, counting down.
TGTGACCCACAACTCGCCTTCGACCGTCTGGAATGGCAGTTTGGGCGGTTGATCATACTGCCAGAACGCGATGTGCAAATTACCGCTTCGCAGATGGAATAAGCGCGACTTCCACGATGTTGCTGTGACCGCATCGACTTCCCCGGCGCCGGACTTCTTCGCCAGTGTGTGGACGGACTCAATGTCCGTGACCTCGACCCACAGGTCCGGCTGGATCTCATTACCCAGGCAAAGCTCAAGATTCCCCACCGGCGCCAGGAATGACGCTCCCGCGCTCGTCTCAGTACTCCAATCCCTGCCTTTCCCAAATCCGAGTTGGTCGAGCAGTTTCGCCAGCGCCTTGTGCTGCTTGGCGCTCGCGGACTGCCGCACGATGGTGAGTGATTTGATCATTAGGACGTTGGAACACGTGAACACGGAGATCACTGAGGTCACAGAGTCTCACAGTCGTCGCCTTGATGCCAAATCAATGAATTCTCTGTGCTCTCTGCGGACTCTATGTTCAGGCTTTTACTTTCCCGTGAAGTTGGCGGCGCGTTTTTCCAGGAACGCCTTGGTGCCTTCGTTCTTGTCATCCGTGGAGCAGCAGATGCCGAATAACGTGGCTTCAAGGTAGAGGCCTTCCTGCAAGGTCATTTCCATACCGTGATTCACCGCCTCCATGGTGTATTGCACGGCCAGCGGCGCATTGGCGATGATCTTCGCGGCGATCTCCTCGGCACGCTTCATCAATTGGTCTTGCGGCACCACTTCGTTCACCAATCCGATGCGGTGCGCCTCCTGCGCGGTGATCATGTCCGCGGTCAGCAGCATCTGCATGGCCAGGCCCTTGCCCACCAGGCGCGGCAGGCGCTGCGTGCCGCCGTACCCGGCCATGATGCCGAGCTTTACCTCCGGCTGGCCGAGCTTGGCATTCTCGCCGGCGATGCGCATGGTGCAGGCCATGGCCAGCTCGCATCCGCCGCCCAGCGCGAACCCGTTGATGCAGGCGATCACCGGCTTGCCCATGTCCTCGATCAGGTCGAGCACGCTCTGGCCCTTGTGGGTGTACTCCTTGGCGCTGATGGTGTTGTGCTTGCTCAGCTCGCCGATGTCCGCCCCGGCCACGAACGCTTTCTGGCCTTCGCCGGTCAAAAGGGCGACACGGACCTCCGCGTCCTCTTTGATGGCGCTGAATGCAGAGCGCAGCTCTTCCATGGTGGCCATGTTGAGCGCGTTCAGCTTGTCCGGCCGGTTGATGGTGACAGTCGCGATCCTGCCGTGCTTTTCGAACTTGATGTTCTGAAATGTCATGAGATTCCTTGTTCCTGATCTGCGTTCCTCTGCGTTGATCTGCGGCTAACACGAATCGTGCTTCTTCCCACCACCGGCAGCGCGTACAAGATCGCCATCAGCCCGAAGAATACCGGCACCGCGGCCTCGTCCCAATCAATGTGATTCTCGCCGACCAGGTCGAGCACGGTCGGAATCACCACCAGCGCATTGCCCGCGACTATCACCCAGCGTCCCCAGCGCTTCCCGCGCCACATCGCCCAACTGCCGGCCAGAAACGCGAGCGCGTAACCGGACGCAACGGCCGCGGCCAAGTGCAAGCCGTACTGCGCGTTGGCAACATCTTTGTCCCGCAATATCTCCGGGCTGTGCGCCAGCCATACCAGGTATCCCGCCCCGTACATCATCACCGCGGCCAGAACGAACGCCAACCCGGCCAACGCGGTGATGAGTGGAGGACGCTTCATGCAACGATCTAGAAACGGGTCTCCTTCGGATTCTTCGGGTCGCTCCAATCATAGAAGCCCTTGCCCGTCTTCTGCCCGTACCATCCGGCCAGCACCATGCGGCGCAGCAACGCGGGCGCGGTGAAGCGGCGCTCCTTGAACTCGTCGAACATCACGTGGGTGATGTAATAGGTGGTGTCCAGGCCAACGAAATCCAGCAGCGTGAACGGCCCCATGGGGTAGCCGCAACCCAGTTTCATGGCGTTGTCGATATCGCTGATAGAGCCCACACCCTCTTCATAGGCGCGGATCGCGTCCAGCAGATACGGCACCAGCAGCCGGTTCACGATGAACCCGGTCTTGTCCGAAGTGCGCACCGGCACCTTGCCCACCTTCTTGCCGAACTCCACTGCTTCCTCGAACACCGCGGCGTCGGTGGCGATGGTCTTCACCACCTCCACCAGCTTCATCAGGGGCACGGGATTGAAGAAATGCAGTCCGATGAAGCGCTCCGGGCGTCGGGTGGCCGCCGCCAACTCGGTCACCGAGATGGAGGAAGTGTTGGTGGCGAAGATGCACTCGCGCTTCACGACCGCGTCGAGCTCGGCATACATCTTCTTTTTCGTCTCCACGTGTTCGATGATGGCTTCGATGATGAGGTCACAATCGGCCAGGTCCTTTAGCTTGAGGGTGCCCTTCAATCGGCCAAGCGCCGCTGCCTTCTGCTCGGCGGTGATGCCACCCTTCTCCACTGGCCGCTCGGCGAACTTCGCAAGCGACTTCTCGACGCCGGCGAAACCCTTGTCCAGGTATTTCTGCTCGGCTTCGAGCACGACGACCTGAAAGCCACTCATTGCCGAGACCTGTGCGATCCCAGACCCCATGAGCCCACAGCCAAGTACGCCAACTTTATGTATCGCCATATTAGTCCTCACCTTCTAGAGATCCTTCGACTCGCTTCGCTCGCTCAACCTGCGCGATACCGAGCCCATCAATCCACAGCCTAGAACGCCTACCTTTTTGATCGCCGTGCTTCCCTCTTTAAGTTTTTCGTTGAATCAGTCTCTTGACTTGCAACAATGCAAATGCAACCAGTCCATACGCAAAGGCGTTCACAAGAATTACCGTCATTACGAATGGTTGCTGACTTCCATGAACGCCAACTAGCATGAATGCCGCTACCCAGCCGGGGTATCCGAGCCAGAATAGTGTTTCAAATCGTTCGGTAATCAAGAAAACCACTGAGCTAAGGGAAATGGCGCCTGCTACTATCCACAGGAATCTGAGCATCGGCTTCATGATTGCAAGCTTTCCACAATCATCGCGATGCCCTGCCCGCCGCCGATGCACGCCGTAGCCAGTCCGTATTTCTTCTTCCGTCGGCGCAGTTCGTAAAGCAACGTGATGACCAGCCGCGTGCCGGTCGCGCCCAGAGGATGTCCCAGCGCGATGGCCCCGCCGTTCACGTTGCACTTATTGCGATCGAGGCCGAGTTCCTTCTCCACCGCCAGATACTGTCCGCTGAAGGCTTCATTGACCTCGATCAGGTCAATGTCTTCCAGCTTCAATCCGCTGCGTTTCAACGCGGCACGAGTAGCCGGTACCGGGCCTTGGCCCATGATGCGCGGCGGCACGCCGGCAATGCCCCAATCCACGATCCGTCCCAGCGGTTTCACGCTGCGTTTTTCCGCGTCCGCCATAGACATGAGTACCACGGCGGCGCCGCCATCCACGATGCCGCTGGCGTTGCCCGCGGTCACCGTACCTCCCTTGCCGAAAGCCGGCGACAGCTTGGCCAAGGTCTCGAGCGTGGTGTCTCCGCGCCGATGATCGTCCTCCGTGAAAAACTTGCCGCTGGGTTGGCCCTTGCGGTCTTTCAATTCCACCGGGAACAGCTCTTCCTGGATGCGGCCTGCTTTGTAGGCCGCGTCGGCGCACTGCTGGGAGCGCAGCGCGAACTCATCCATCTGCTCGCGGGTGATGCCCTGCTCGCCGGCGTACTCCTGCGCGGTCTGGGCCATGTAGAGGCCGCAGTTGGTGTCATAGAGCCCCTGCATGAGCATGTCTTCCAGCTTGCCCTGGCCCAGCTTGATGCCCCAGCGCGCGCCGCGGATCACGAACGGCGCCATGCTCATCGATTCCATGCCGCCGGCCAGAACGGTCTTGGCTTCGCCCAGTTGGATCATGTGCGCGCCGCTGATCAGACTCTGGATCCCCGAGCCGCACAGGCGATTCACGGTCAGCGCCGGGGTCTCGATCGGCAGCCCGGCCAGCAGGCCAACGTGTCGCGCGCCATAGTGCGAATCCGCCGAGGTCTGCTGGGCATGGCCGTAGACCACGTGGTCCACCTCGGCCGGCGCCACGCCGCCGCGTTTCAGGGCCTCCTTGCCGGCCAGAGCACCGAGCTCCATGGGGGTGAAATCGCGCAGTGTTTCGCAGTATTCACCGAAGGGCGTGCGCGCGCCGCTGACGATGGCGATGTCCGAGGGTTTCAGCATGGGTGACGGGGTCCTTATGAGGGCGGAATCAAGAACAGCAAACTACTTAGTTTATCAGTGTGGAAGGAGGTGGGCAAAGCTTGATGCACTGGATCAAAGGTCTTCCGGACGAAGCCCGGTATGCTTCGCGATCTTCGACATCATGACAGGTCCGATCTCATCCGAATCGTGAAACGCCCATGTGTATTCCGGCCATTCCGGCCGCACGAGCTGGAGGTGGGAACCGCCTTTTTTCTCCTTGGGGACCCAACCAATCCGAAGCAGTGCACGAAATACACGGCTGGCTTTCGCGGAGGCCAGCGGCTCATGAATAGGCAAACTCAATGGATTCGTGCGAAGCCTGCTGGTTTTCGATCCGGTCCGCCAATACCCGTAACGCAAGGGCTTCGACTTTGGCGACGGCCTCACCTTTCGTTGCGCCATAGGTCAGCACGCCGGGCAGGGATTCGATCTCCGCGATCCACCGGCCGTCTTGTTCTTGCGCAAGCGTGATGGTGAACTTCATGGCTTGATGCTAGGACAATGAAATGCAGTGGTCAACTGGATTCCGGGAGCCGAAAAAGCACTCCCGCAATCCACCGCGCTCGCTTATACTCGCCACCAACCGGAGGGTTCTGTGGCGAACGGTCACATGCCGGAGTGTCCCCAGGGGTGCGGCGCGCGCGAGGTGCGGCTCTCCTACGACATCCCTGCCGACCTGGAGCAGATCCCCCACATCGTGGAGGAGGTGGTGGACCTCGCCACCAAGAGCTCGCCACCGGAGTCGGAGGCGCCTCAGGCCATCGCCCTTTGCCTGCAGGAGGCCATCGTCAACGCCGTGGTCCATGGCAGCAAAGAGGACAAGCAGAAGCACGTGCAGTGCTGGGTCGCGCTGGGCCCGGAGGACATCCTCATGGTGGTGCGCGATTCCGGCCCGGGGTTCGATTTCGTTCATCCGCCAAACCCGCTGGGCGACGAGGGTCTGGGCCTCGATCACGGCCGCGGTGTGCTGCTCATGCAGCAACTGATGGACGATGTGCACTACCTGCGCAACGGCGCCGAACTCCACATGGTGAAAAAGCTCACCTGAATTCAGTGAAAGCCCGGCGGGACCGGCGGCGGAACCGGCTGGGGCGTCTCCACATCGTTGCTCAGCGACCAGGCCAGCGTCAGCACCCACGCCACCACGCTCCACCCCAAAAAGAAGTTGATCACCAGGATGGGCACGCGCTGCCTGTGCTTGCGCGTGAACGCGACGATGGTCGGTGTGATGTACAGGCAGAACCCGACCAGGGCAAGCACCAGAAATAACAGGATGATGAAGAGGCCCGCCGCCGCGTCGCCGCTGTTGTTGGTCATGGCGCCTCAGATTGTACTGAACCATCGGCGGTTGTCACCACTCAATCCCGTCCCGTTCAGCCCACTGCCTTCCCTGTTCACATTCGGATTCCCGCCACTCGCCCGAGGCCCTGAAATCACCGCCCTTCGATGTGCTGTAATAGTGGTGCGGCATGTCCCAACTTCGACCCACACTCCGGCACAAATGGATCATCGCCAAGCGGCGCGCGCGCGAACTGGCGATGATCGGCAAGGCCTTGGCCTCCACCGAACATCCGGTGATGGCCCACATCATCCCCATGCGCCGCTGCAACCTCAGTTGCGCCTATTGCAACGAGTATGACGATGTCTCAAAACCCGTGCCCACGGAAGTGATGTTCGAGCGTATCGACAAGCTGGGCGCGCTGGGCACTTCCATCATCACCATCTCCGGCGGCGAGCCGCTGCTGCATCCGGACCTGGATGAGATCATCGCCCGCATCCGCCGCACCGGCGCCCTGGCCGGCATGATCACCAACGGCTACCTGCTGGTGCCGGAGCGCATCCAGCGCCTCAACCACGCCGGTCTCGACCACATGCAGATCTCCATCGACAACGTCACGCCGGACGATGTCAGCATGAAGAGCCTTAAAGTGCTCGACAAGAAGCTGCAGATGCTTTCCGAACACGCCGAATTCCACGTGAACATCAACTCCGTGGTCGGCGGCGGCATCCACAACCCGGATGACGCGCTCACCGTGAGCAAGCGCGCCATCGAGCTCGGCTTCACCTCGACCGTGGGCATCATCCACGACCACGAGGGCCAGCTTCGTCCCCTGGGCGAGCGCGAGATCCAGGTCTATGAAGAGATCATGAAGTTCGAGAAGGCCAACTATTCGCAGTTCAATCACTTCCAGCGCAACATCGCCTACGGCAAAGCCAATGACTGGCGCTGCCGCGCGGGCTCGCGCTATCTCTATATCTGCGAATTCGGCCTGGTGCACTATTGTTCGCAGCAGCGCGGCTATCCCGGCGTGCCGTTGAGCGAATATCAGCTGGAAGACATCAAGCGTGAATATCTCACGCCCAAGAGCTGCGCTCCGCACTGCACCATCAGCTGCGTGCACCAGATCAGCTACATCGACCACTGGCGCGCCCCGCAGCGGCCGCTCACCGGCAATCATCCCCCGATGAAGGCGGAGAAGCCGGCCGCGGAAGAACTGGTACAGCTCGGTAAGTAGCCTTTCGGCGCCTGCTTGCTCAATTCAGTTCTAAGTCCCTGATATTCCTTCAAGTTGACTGTCATGAACCCCAGGGTCCTGCCACGGTTACCCCTGGTTACTTTGCGATTACTTGGGTGATATTGCCTGCCCTGCCCTTTGCCCCCACAATGGCGGGCGTAGGCAGACCTGGGGGAGGGCTGCCGGGAGTCGCCCCTTGACCGAAACTGGTGGGGGCGATTTCCTTTTGGGGGTGCTAGCGGGCGTGAGCGAAGTGGGCCCCCGCCGAGCGAAGCTTGGCGGGGTGCGAACGGGAGCCCGCTGCATTTAGCGCCTGACTCTTAGCTCTGAGCCAAGTCTCCGCTTAGGACTTCATCAACTCCGTCACACGATGGTTTTGGCACAACCGGTCGGCCTGCCGAAAAAGAGCACGGCTTCAGCCGTGCGTACATCGCGCCTCCGGGGAACAACCTGTTGAGACACCACATTTAGCCCCGGAATTCGATGGGTTCAAAACTTTGGTCAGTCCCGCCGCAGGTGGCCCGGCCTGCCCTCTGCACCTTTTTCCACCCTCTGGTCATCTAGAACTCAGGTGGTAGGATAATGAGCACTGCATTATTACCCCGAGATCGGAGCAACAGAATGGCAAGTAACGCGGTAGTGGAAGTGAATGATTCGAACTTTGAGCAGGACGTGCTTAAGTCGTCGCAACCCGTCCTGGTGGACTTCTGGGCGCCGTGGTGCGGCCCCTGCCGGGCCATCGCCCCGGTGGTGGACGAAGTGGCCACGGCCTTCGAGGGCAAAGCCAAGGTGGTGAAGATGAACGTGGACAACAATCCGTCCACGCCCATGCGCTACAACGTGCGCGGCATCCCCACCCTGCTCGTCTTCAAAGACGGCCAGGTGAAAGAGCAGTACGTGGGCGGCGACGCCACCCGCGACAAACTCAGCGGACTGATCACCAAACACCTGTAAGAAGCAGCTGCCGGCTGCCGGCTTTCAGTGATTCGCCCAGCCGGATGGCTGGGCGTTTTGCTTTTGTCCCGATTCTTTGAGCAGGCCATCAATCGTCCCTACGGGACTGGATCACGCACCACCGTTTACCCAGCGCTGAAGCGCTGGGCTAATGGGATATCGCCCCTTGCGGGGCGAGGTCTTTCCGCTTCCAGATTGGCAGATCTTGATCCACACGTGTACCCAGCGCTTCAGCGCTGGGTACGCGGCCCATTCAAACGCGAGTCCCGCAAGGGACGGCCCGAAACCCAGCCCCCTCT
>JACPNP010000052.1 GCA_016185365.1 Terriglobales bacterium | reverse complement strand
TCGACATGATGCTGGATGCCCATGAGCAGGACCAGGCTTCCGCCATGATCGAGGCCATCCTCAAGGACAAACCGCAAGACACGGACGCCTTGGTCCGCCGTGCGCGGCTGCGCATTGACAGGCTGGACCCCGCGAAAGCGATCGCCGATTTGGAATCGGCCCAGAAGGTCGACGCCAAGATCCCGATGCTCCATTACCTGATGGGGGCGGCGTATCTCCAGCAGGGGAATATCGAACGCGCCCAGACCGGCTTTAAGGAAGCGGTGAACCTCAACCCGGCATTCTGGCAGGCCTATTCAGCGCTCGGTGAGATTGCCCTGCGCCAGGGACAGTTGGACGCGGCCCTACAGTATGCCGACCAGATCCTCAAAGGGGTCCCCGATGATCCGTCCGGGATCCTGTTGAAAGGCAATGTTCTGGCTGGAAAGCAGCAATACGCCAGGTCCGAGGAGCAGTTCAAGAAGTACGTGGCATTGAAGCCGGACCAGGCGCAGGGATACCACTCAATGGGCACAGTGGCCGCGCTGCAGAAGCGCTATGACGATGCCGAGCGGCAACTCAACAAGGCGTTGGAGATCGACCCGACCCGAGGTGACACCCTGGAAAGCCTCATCGGTGTCTATTACGCGCAAAAGAAATCCGACAAAGCGGAAGCATTACTCAAGTCCAAGATCGCGGCGAATGGAAATAATGCCTTGTATTGGATCCTTCTGTCCAAGATCTACATCAACCAGCATCGGGTCCCTGACGCCGAGAGTGCACTGGAAAAAGCGCGCGTGATCGATCCGGGAAACCCAACGACGCTCAGTCTCTTGGGCAATCTCTATTTCAGTCAGAACGACCTGAACCGGGCGCTCGCGCAATATCAGAAGGCGACGCAAAGCACGCCGCGGGACCCCGGCTTGTGGACGATCTACGGCATGTTGAACGAGCGCACGGGACGCAAGGATGACGCCAAGGCCGCCTACGGCAAGGCGTTGGAAGCCAATCCGACGTTCGGGATCGCGGCCAACAATCTTGCGTACATGATCGCCGAAGAAGGGGGCGACATGGACAAGGCTCTCGATCTTGCGCGCCGGGCGAAGCTGGCGATCCCTCAGGACCCCGCGATCTCCGACACGCTCGCCTGGGTCTATTGCAAGCGTAAGGTCTATGACAGCGCCGCGCCCCTGTTGCAGGAGGTTTTGAAGGCCAAACCGGACAACGCGACCTACCAATACCACATGTCGGTCGTCTATTACGGACAAGGCAAGACCGAATTATCAAAGATCATGCTGGCCAAAGCCCTGAAGCAGGACAGCAATCTGGGCAATCGGGATGATGTGAAGAAATTGAAGACCGACCTGGGGATGTGAGGATCCGGGGCCGCGGATCGCGCGTGTCCCGCTTGGATCCGTAGGAACGAATGGCCATGAATACGGTCGCGATGAACGGAGAACGGCCCCAAGAGAATGCGGGCGCATGGATCCGGCGGACCTACGCCTGGATCATTCTCCTCGCGTTGATCGGGTTGCTGTATGGAAAGACGCTCGCCGCGCTGGCCGGGGTCTGGTGGAGCAATGATGACTATTCCCACGGCCTGCTGGTCCCCTTCGTTCTGGGATATCTGGTCTATCAAAAGTGGGGCTACGTAAAGTCTCTTCCCATCCAACAATCGGTCTGGGGATTGGTGGTCATCATCGTTTCTCAGGTGGTCCATGTCGTAGGATTCCTGGGCGCTGAGTTCTTCTTGCAGCGGGTCTCGTTCGTGGTGATGATCGCGGGACTGGTGCTGTATCTCTGGGGCTGGCGGCATCTCTGGGAAGCCGGATTCGCGCTTCTCCTGCTTCTCCTGGCGGTCCCCTTGCCCGCATTGGTCTTCAATGCCGTGGCCCTGCCGCTTCAATTCATCGCCTCCGCCTGGGCGGAACAGTTCCTGCACATGACAAACGTGCCGGTCTTTCGTGAAGGAAACATCCTTGCGCTGGCCAGTATCAACCTGACCGTGGCGGAAGCCTGTAGCGGGATCCGGTCGCTGATGAGCCTTATCACTCTGGGCGTTATGGTGGGGTATTTCCTGCCGTTCCGTTGGTGGTTGCGCTCATTCTTCATCCTGAGCACTGTTCCCATCGCGATCATTGCGAATTCATTGCGCGTGGGCGGGACCGGCTATCTGGCCCACCATTACGGCGAGGCCGTGGCCCGCGGGTTCTTCCACAGTTTTTCCGGATGGCTGGTCTTCGTGTTTGCGCTGGTGGTCCTGCTGGCGGAAGCCACGATCCTGTTGAAGCTGCGCTGGGGACGGGTGGAGGAAAAGTAGATCATGCGAGGAAATCTCAATCAAAAACTGTTAGTCGTCAGCGCATTCCTGATGATCACGCTGGCGGCACGCGCCTATCTGTCCGTGCCGGCTGTGGCCCCAGCGCGGCAGCCGCTGGCCGGGTTCCCTCAACAGATCCAGGATTGGCGCATGACCGACGAGTCCCGGGCGGAAGATGATGTGGAAGACGTATTGAAAGCGGACGACTACATCCTCCGCCGCTATCAGAATGGCGCCTGTGGCCGATCTGTTCGTGGCGTATTACCGGGTGCAAAAAGCGGGCGAGAGCATGCACTCACCCAAGAACTGCCTTCCCGGGTCCGGTTGGGCGCCGTTGGTGAATGACACGGTCGTGCTGACCAAGTCGCCCGAAGGCCGCGATCTTCCGGTCAATCGCTATGTGATCGAAAAGAGTGGCGAACGCGCCTTGGTCTTGTACTGGTACCAGGCGGGCCACCGGGTCATCGCCAGTGAGTATTGGGGGAAGATCTATCTGGTCTGGGACGCGATGCGCACCGGCCGGCGGGATGGCGGGATCGTCCGGATCATTGTTCCCCTGTACAAAGGGCAGACCGAAGACGACGCGACAAAGTCAGGTTTGGCCTTTGCACGGACAGCATATGGCCAGTTGCCAAGTTACCTTCCTGAATAATAGTGACGGTTTTGAGGGCAGATCGGAAATATGGCCCGAAGTCGCAGTCTGATGCGTAACAATGTGCAAACTTTTGCAATCCTAGACGGAGCGTAGCATTGCCATTGTTTAAAGCGAACGAGTCATTTTGGTAAAATATTGAAAATAAAGAAGTTAAATTGCACTAATCAATGTCGGCAAAGCGGCCGACTTGGCATCCTGAATGCAATAAGGAATGGTGCCTGGAGCTGGATCGCTCCCCCGGTCAAAGCATGGGCTGGAACAGAATCTGAAGTAAGAGACACTTAACAAAAGGGAGATTCAAAATGAAAAAGATCACGTTTATCTTCGCACTGTGCATCGCGATGAGCCTGTCGGTTGGCGCCGCGTTTGCCGACGAAGTCACCTTTGCAGGACAGACCTATGGCCAATGGAATGGCAGCGGGCCGTTCCTGGGCTCGACATCGTCACCGGGGGGCATTCTCTTCACCGGTTCATCTTTTGGTCCCGCGACCACTAGCTCCGGAGCCCTGGGCTTCGCGAATCTGGGGAGCTTCACGATCCCGACATCGCTCCCTGGCAATTTCGAGACCGGCACGTTCACGCTGCAAGTGAACTTCTCGTTGCCGACCGGTATCGTTGGTAACCCCGCTACCTTTGGTGCCTCGTTCTTCGCGATCATCACCCAGAACACGCAGGGTCTGTTCTCCGTCCAGTTCTTCACGCTGGATGAGGACAGCAACCCGGTTTTCCTGCCGATCCAGTGCTTCAACTTTGCGAACGAGACCGGTATCGGCAGCTTCTGCCTGACCGTGCAGGGCGGATTCGCCCACGCGGGCGAGACCCTGGACGTCACTGGCGCGATCATCGACGCGAACCAGCGCACCACGGTGCCTGAGCCGGCCTCGATGCTGCTGCTGGGCAGCGGCCTCCTGGGTGCGGGCAGCTTCCTGCGCCGCAAGCTGGTCCGTTAATCCGTCGATCTCCCTCTTGTAACCCTCGCGGGACATGGCAAACCGGCCATGTCCCGCGATTGTTTTTGAGGCAGCTTCTTCGTTAACCCTCCCGCACGGAAGCTCATCCCGGCGCATGATTGTTACGGTAGGATGAGCACCAGGAGTGCTGCTCCGCTGATTCCCCGGAGAAAAGGAGGGTTGTGATCTACGTTTACTGGATGTCCCTGGCCTTGCTGTTTTACACCTATATGGGATATCCATTCCTCGTCTGGCTTCGTGCCCGTCTGTTTCCGCGCGCCGTCCGCCAGGGACCGATCCAAGCCTCCATCACGGTCGTAGTGGCCGCTCATAACGAAGCCCAGCGCCTTCCAGCTAAACTCCAGAACCTGGTGGAGAACGGCTTTGGCCGTCAAGGCAAAGAGATCGTGATCGTCGATGACGGCTCCACGGATGGTACGGGGTCGTCCATCTCCTCCTACCTCGGGCCCTGGATCCGGCTTCTTCGGCAGGATGATCGCCTGGGCAAAGCCGTGGCGCTGAACCTGGGCATCACGGCGGCCCGCGGAGACATCATCCTGTTCACGGACGCCCGGCAATGGATCGAGCCGGGGGCGGTCGAGATCTTGACGTCGTATCTGGCCGACGAGCGTGTCGGGGCGGTTAGCGGCGAACTGCGTATCGGGCGGCCCGGTGACGCAGCTATCGACAGCGGGGAAGGCGTCAAGATGGCACTGGAAAACAAGATCCGTCTCTGGGAGAGTCGTTTCGGCTCCATGATCGGCGTCACCGGGGCATTCTACGCAGCGCGCAAGGCGCTGGTACCGGAGATTCCTCCGGGTACGATCCTGGACGACATGTACGTTCCATTGCGGATCGTTCATCAGGGATATCGGGTCGTTCTTGCGCCATCAGCCTATGCGTGGGATGACCTGGTCGCGGCTCCCGCGCAGGAGTTCCGCCGCAAGGTACGCACCCTGACCGGGAATTATCAGCTGATGCAGCGGTTGCCCTGGCTGCTCAATCCCTTTCAGCGGGTCTTCTTCGATTTCTTCGGACACAAGATCAGCCGATTACTCTCGCCGTTCGCGTTGGCGGCGGTCCTGATCGTCCCGCTCTGGGTCCCCGGGGTCCTTTTTCGTTCGGTGCTAGCATTGGAGTGGACCATGCTGTTGCTGGCCCTGGGGTGCCTAACGTTCCCCCGCGCCACGAAACACCTAAGGCTGTTTCATGCGGGTGCGACGTTGTTGGTGCTGAATGCCGCCGCCGGCATGGCCTTCGTGAATTTCATGCTGCAGCGGGAAAAGGTTTGGGCTAAGTCATGAACGCCATCCCACAGGCTCTGGAGTCGGAGGTGATCTCCGCCCCCGCGGTTTCGGATTTTTCCACCCGGAGGATGAAGGGCTCCCGCCTGGCCTATGGCGGAGTCCTGTTGTTCACGTTCGCTTACTTTTTCCGTCCCGAAGATTGGACGTCCTTGGCGCGGTTCATGCCCCTGGCTCTGCTTGGCGGGGGGATCTCGATCCTGGGGTTCGTGATCGCGTTCATGCAGAACGGTGGTCTGGTCCGCTCGCAGGAGGCCAAGATCCTGCTTGCGCTTCTCGGATGGTTCGTGATCCTGGTGCCGACCTCGCACTGGCCGGGCGGGACCTTCGCTGTGTTGAGCGAGAGCATCTGGAAGATCGTGGTGGTCACCATCATCATGACCAACGTGGTCGACACCATGACCCGGCTGCGGCGGCTGTTGATCATCCAATCATTCGCCATGCTCCTGCTGGCCTGGGTCTCCCGCGACAGTTTCGACGCCGGTACCGGGCGACTGGAAGGCGCCTCCCGGGCCTTCGGCAATTCCAACGATCTGGCCATCATGATCGCGGTGACCATCCCCATCGTCCTCTACCTGGTCATATCCAGTTCCAACTATTTACTGAAGGCGCTGTGGCTGGGCGCGATCAGCGTGATGGTGTATGTCATCGTGCTGACGCTCTCGCGCGCCGGGTTCCTCTCCCTGGTGGTCGCGATGGCGGTGCTGACCTGGCAATACGGCGTGCGCGGGAAGAAATTCGGGATCACGCTGACGGCGGCCGCATTGGTGCTGGGCACGTTCGCGATCGTTGCCCCCGGCACGTATGGCCGCCGGGTCGCTTCGATCTTCATCGGAGCGCTGGATGAAGATGGTCTCGACAGAGACGCCCGCGGTTCGCGCGGCACCCGCATCGAGCTCATGAAGCGGAGCGTGGAAGAGACCCTGTCGCATCCCGTCTTCGGCGTGGGTCCCGGCCAGTTCCAGGAATTTTCCGGCAGCTGGCACGTATCGCATAACATTTTCCTCCAGTTCAGCTCCGAATGCGGCATCCCCGGACTGGCGATCTTCCTGGCGCTTTTGTGGCGGACACGAAAAAACCTGATCGAGTCGGACCGGGTCTTTACCACACTGTTCTCAAAGGAATGGCTCCTGGCCGGCGCCTTGCGCGCCAGCTTTTGGAGCCTGATGGTCGGCGCGCTGTTCGCCAATTTCGGCTATGTGTTTTTCCCTTACATGGTGTTCGCCTTCATCGCCTGCTTGAACCAGATGTCGCGATTGGCGCTGGGTGAACAGGCCGAGGCCACGCCGGCGGAAGCCCCGGCCGCTGGATAGAACAGGAAAGGAACTGCGCTTCAGGTGCCGACAACCAAGCGATGGCTGCAGCGCTACGACTATGTGCCTCCTGCCCGAATGGTCCTACTGCCTTCTGAGCTGACAGACCGGCAGGAAGAGATCGAGCGCGCGTTCTTTGCCAGCCTCCGGCTGAAAAACGGGACTTACAAGACCACGCGCGGACAACGGCTGAATGATGTGAATGAACTGCTGTTGCGCCATCTTCCGCGTGATCACGTCTTGCAGCTTATGGATGTCGCGGTGTCGTCGGGTGTGGCGACCCGCGAATGGGCCGAGGCCCTGGACCGGGCGGCGCTCGAATATGAGCTCTGGGCAGGGGACGTGTCGCTGGAAGCCTATTTGCTCGGTAATGGAGCTGCGCTAAATTTGCTGGCCGACAATACTGGATACATCCTGCAATTTGAGATCGCCGGCGACGCCTTCCCCGCTCCGGTCGGACGCTACAACCTCTTGCGCTTCGGTCCGCAGATCCTATGGATGCGAATCGCGAATCGGGCTTTTCGCCCCGAAGCGGGGGATTCGTCATTGCAGGGTTGGTTCAAGAAGAGCGGCTGGAGGAAGCAAGACGTGTTGCTGCTCAGTCCCCGAGTGAAAAGCCATCCCCGGCTCCATTTCTTGCAGGACGACATCATGCGACTGAGGAGCGACCTTGCAAAGATGGACGCCCTGCGCGCCGCCAATATCTTGAATGAAAGCTACTTTTCTCCCGGCCAGCTACGGCGGATGTTCGAGAACTTAAGGTCCCGGGTCAAGGACAACGGGCTGCTGCTCGTGTGCCGCACCGACGAATCGGAGGTGAACCATGCAACACTTTTCCGTTGCGGTATTCACACCGTGTCCGTTGTGGACCGGCTGGGTGGTGGGTCCGCGATTGAAAAGCTGGTACTGTGAACTCCGTTCCGGATTGACATGAAGATCTTCTATCTCATCGATTCCCTCAATGTCGGCGGATCGGAGACGCAAGCGGTGCAGACCGCGGTCCGCATGGCCGCGCGCGGCCACCGGCTGGTCTTCGGGTGCCTTCGATTGTCCGGTCCGCTCCTATCGGAATTACGAGGCCACGGTATCGAGACCGTCGAGTTTTCGCCGGGCACGAGCCTGTTCAGCCTGTCCGCGGCCCGGCAGATCTGGCGGCTTTCCCGATATCTGAAGCGTGAGCGGTTCGACGTGGTGCACAACCACGACCTCTATTCCAATCTGATGGGCCTGTGTGCCGCCCGGCTGGCCGGGGTCCCGGTGGTGGTCGCGGTGCAGCGCGATCTGGGTGACTGGTGGTGGTACACGCCCCGCAACCGAAGGGTCCTGCGATTCTTGCAACGACGCGCGTGCGTGGTCATCGCCAACTCTGGTGCCATCAAGGACCAGATGGTCGGTGAGGGTTTCCCGGATGGAAACATCGTGTTGCAGCGCAACGGAGTGGACGTTGCACGTTTCCAAGGAGTCAAAGGGGACCGTGCGTCACTCTTAGTGGGTTGCACCCAGGAACACTTTGTCGCCATCACAGTGGCCAATATGCACGTGGCGTCAAAAGGGCAACAGTTTCTCATCGAGGCCCTTGCCTCCTTGCGAGAACGCCATCCTCTGCTTCGAGTGGCGCTTGTCGGCGACGGGCCCTTGCGCGCAGGGCTGGAACAGACCGCAGC
Source organism: Terriglobales bacterium (assembly GCA_016185365.1). Taxonomy (GTDB): domain Bacteria; phylum Acidobacteriota; class Terriglobia; order Terriglobales; family Acidobacteriaceae; genus DSPA01. Next base: position 21,540 of record JACPNP010000052.1, on the reverse strand, counting down.
GAGACTCGGCGTGAGCGACCGTATATTTTTTCTCGGGCAGCGCGGCGGCATACCGGGACTGCTTTCGTGTTGCGACGTAGGAGTATTGCCGTCGCTCTCGGAGGGATTGCCAAATTCTGTACTCGAGTACATGGCCGCAGGGCTACCGGTCATTGCCTCGTCTGTCGGAGGCATCCCGGAAGTGATCGAGCCCGGAAAGAACGGGACCCTTGTCCCGCCCGGCGATGTGAATGCGCTCGCCCAAGCGCTGACTGCGCTGGTGCAAGATCCCGCAGGAGCCAAGCGAATGGGTGAAGCCGGAAGGAAGCGCGCGCGCGAGGAATTCAGTTTTGAGAGTCTGGTCGTCTGTCTCGAAGCGCTCTATTCCGAGCGCTTTCAGTCGCGCTGACCGGATTACGGTACAGGCCCGGTACGTGACTCACCCCGGGCTTTTCAGGGTCCACTTGTCTTTCTCGTGCCTTGCGGGCTCGTGGCTGGGATCCCTTTCAAGAGTTCATCCAGCATCCGGACTTTATGGTCCCAGGACTCTTTTTCCATGGCTGCGGACTGTTTTGGATCCGGGCCTTGGCGGCCGGAGGAAAGCAACTCGAGGATGTGTTTCTCATATTCCGCGGCGGTGGCGCCGGTTCGCACCAGGGGGCCGAAACGCAGAACCTCCGGCAACGGCGCGGAGACGACAGGAAGTCCGGCGGCCAGATATTCACGAAGCTTGAGCGGGTTGGCCGCTATCGTGAGTTCATTCATCACGAAAGGAAGGATGGCCACATCGAACCCGCGGAGGTACTCGGGCAGGTGATCATACGGACGGTGCCCCAGCACACGGATATTCTTGTAGGCACTCCACGCGGAGATGCCCGTATCGATCTTCCCGATCACCACGATGGACCACTCGGGGCGTCGTTGGGCCAACTCGGCGATCAGCCTCACGTCGACCCAGTCCGCGATCAGGCCGTGAAATCCCAACACGGGATGCGAAAGGTCCTTTAATTCCGCCGCGATCGGCAGGGAAGGATCGGAACTCTTCCGAAAGTGCTCATAATCCACGCCATGAGGCACCAGATGGCAATTCGGGTTCAAGGCGGACTTGCTTTCCTGCAGTTTCAGCGATGAAGTAACCACGAGGTCACACGCCTGGATCAGCTCTCGTTCGCGCGCAGCCACGACCGATGCCGCATCCGAGAATGCGCTGTATTCATCCACGCAGTGATAGACCAGGGCTTGCGCGCCCAGACGCCCGGCCACATCCGCCGCGGTCGGCACGTACGCCCAGGAGACGTAGGCCTGCAGGCCCAATTTGCGGATCGCGCCCATGATCTGCCGGCGGAGGAACCACCGGTTGAACGCGCGTACGACTTTATTCCCGTGATAGGGGACAAAGATCGGCGCCAGGACCCAGATGTTCGATTGCACTTCGCGCAAGCCGGTCCGGAACTGCCCCAGCTTTTCCAGGATCCGCTTGAAGTCACGCGCGCCCACGCGGGGCGCGCGATTGTTGATCGAATTGATCCACAACACCTTGCGGTCCTTGGCGAACCGAACCATGACGTGCTTCTTGCTGAGCGGGTCCGCCGACCAGTCGTTGGCGAAGCACACGATGTCTTTCACTGGATCCACAAAGGGTCCCTCAAAATGGCGGTCGCGAGACTCATGAGGAATGGCCGGCCAGGCGCTGATACAGCGCGATCCAACTCCCCTTGACATTCTCCCATGAAAACTTCTCCGCCTCCGACCGGCCGGATACTGCCAGCCTCTCGGCGAACCCGGGATCGTTTAGGAGACGGAGCACATTTTTTGCAAGTGCGGCAGGGTCTTGCACGGCGGAAACGAGGGCGGTCACGCCATCCTGCACCAGAAAGGGGATGCCGCCCGGCCCGGTCGTGACCACGGGCAGGCCACAGGCCAGCGCCTCCATGAGCGAAACGGGCATATTGTCCAGGATGGAGGCGTTGATGAAGATGTCCGCATCGTCATAGATCGCATGGGTCCGGTCCGCGGAGACCGCACCGTGGAATATCACGGACGCATCCAGCTTCAGCGCGGCGACCCTGGTACGCACGTCCGACTCCAGGCTCCCGTGTCCCACCAGATGCAGCTGCGCCTCCGGCTGCTCCGCCCGCACTGCGGCGAATGCCTGCACCACGTCGGTGACCTTGTAATACGGCTCGAATCCCCGGGTGCAGACCAGCACGGGTCGCAGAGGCGCCCGCCGGCGGAACTTGAATCGCTGCAGGTCGATCACGTTCGAGATGCACTCGGTGGGGAAGCCATGCCTCGAAAATACGTCTTCGAGATAGCGGGAAGGCACCACGATCGCGGCCATGCGCCTCAGCAAGAATCGGGCGCTGGGCCAATTCTGGATGTGGTCCTCGGCTTCGCCGCTGTGGTAGTTGAGCAGGACCGGTTTTTTGAACGAGCGCGCCACGAACCAAATAATCCCGGGGCCGAGCAAAAAAGACCAATAAGACGCGGAAAAGACGTGCACCACATCCGCTCTGGGGATCTCGCGCAAAAGCGAAAGGGCGAAGACCGGAGTGCGGACGATCGTCCTTACCAACGGGACGCTCTGCAGAAATCGCAAAGGCCACGGCAGCGATGGGTCCGAAGCGATAAAGCGCATACGCACCAGTGGTTCCGCTGCGAATCCTTGCACCAGGACCCTGGCCTGGACCGATTGGCCTCCGATCGAATGAGGAGACGGGCCCACGAGCAGGACGTTGACGGGTGTTTCGTGCTTGGCTGGGGAGGACAAACCTTAGTTTGGATATCGAACGAGCGGAAGCCGGTGTCGCCGATTGAACGAAACGTGGTACTAGACGCGCAAGTGATTGACTCTGAAGGCCATGATAGCGCACTATGGCTGGACAGCCAATCATCCCGGTTGCGCTGCATGAGGCCCCCGGGCTTCTCAATCCGCCGAATACTTGAGCGCGCCCTTCACATCTCGGTTGGCCAAGATGGGGATAAGGGAGATCAGGGAACGCAGCGCGCAAGAAATCTGGAAGCGGCTGAGCCTGGTCCCGTGGCTGCGCCCCGTTCCCGCGCAATCCGTCTCCCAGGCAGGCCGAGCGGCCTGTTTCTTCTTTTCGCCTCACGAGATCACGGAAAGAATCGGTCTGATCGAGGAAGTGATACCTGGATGGAGGGCGGAGCTTCTGGAGACTGCCGACCAGATCTCCGCGCACAGGTTTTCGCTCCTGGGTTATGGGCCGGTCGATCACGGAACCAAGATAGATTGGCAACGGGATGCGGTGCATGATCGTAAGAGCCGGTTGGTCCCCTGGTATCGGATCCCGCAGCTGGATTTTCAAAAGAACGGTGATTTAAAAGTCACCTGGGAGCTTGGCCGGATGCAGTACTTACCCCGCTTGGCCATAGCGTTCCGGATTTCCGGGGATCCGAAGTACGTCGAGAGCATCCGCGAGCTTGTGAACGATTGGCAAGCACACACCCCGTATCCGCTAGGCGTCCACTGGGCCAGCAGCCTCGAGGCGGCATTCCGCACACTCTCTCTCCTCTGGGTAAGGGTGCTACTGGCGGGAAACGACTCCGTGAGCGTAGCCGTAAGGTCGGCCATCGGCCCGATCGTGGCCCGGAGCGCCTGGCACATCGAACACTTCCTCTCCACGTATTCGTCCCCGAACACACACCTGCTGGGCGAGGCGGTGGGCCTTTATTTTGTCGGGACGCTCTGTCCGGAGCTCGCTGGGGCGGCACGCTGGCGGAAAAAGGGTTGGGAGGTCATTCAGGAGCATGCGCGGACCCGGGTGCGTCCGGACGGCGCATACTACGAACAATCCACGTACTACCACGTCTATGCGCTGGATCTCTTTCTTCACGCCCGCATCCTTGCGGCAAGGAACAATGAGCCGATTCCCGCTGGATTCGATGATGCGCTCAAGGGCATGCTGGAATATCTTGCCTTGCTGAGCCAGGCCGGAACACCTCCGCGCTTCGGCGACGACGACGGCGGGCGGGTCTTTGACGGGCGCCGAAACCGGGCGGAACATCTCGTCGATCCGCTGGCATTGGGCGCGGCGTTTTACCGGACCGGGATCTACAAGATGCCGCAAGTGCGGCCAACAGAGGAGATGATTTGGTTGCTGGGGCAAGAAGGGCTCAACACGTTCCAGACACTGCCGGAATGGACTGGAACGAATTCCGCGCGATTCCCTCACGCCGGGGTCTACGTGCTGCATGCCGGCAAGGGCCACCGCAGCCAGCTGTTCATGGATGCCGGCCCACTCGGGGGCGATAGCGGGGGACACGGGCACGCCGATGCGCTCAGTCTGACCCTGAATGTTGACGGCCTTCCCATCTTGATCGATCCAGGGACCGGCAATTATGTCGGAGCGGGCAATGAACGCACCGAATTCCGCGGCACCGCCGCGCACAATACCGCCACTGTCGATGGCCTCTCCCAGGCCGAGCCTCGGACGCCTTTCTCATGGCATCGCTGGCCCGAGGTAGAGGTGCAGGATGCGATCTCCACGCCCGGATTCGATCTCATTGATGCCTCTCACGATGGCTATAGCCGTTTAGCCGATCCTGTCATACACCGCCGTGCGGTCTTTTCTCTCCATGAGGGGTTCTGGATCGTACTGGACCGGTTCAGGGCGGCCGGCGCGCATGAGATCGCGGTTCATTGGCACGTTTCACCTGATTGCCGCATTGAACTGCAAACGGAAGGACGCATAGCGGTCGGGTCGGGCGACACGCAGCTGCACATGTGGGTGGCAGGGAAGGATTGGGATAGGAAAGTAGAACCGGGCAAATATTCGCCTGCCTACGGGGCGATTGAGGCAGCCAGTGTGTTGCGTGTTCAAAAGACATGCCGGGGCAACGACCGGGTCGCGACTTTGCTGTGGCTGGGACAAGCAGCGGGACGACTCGAGCTGATCGACACAGACGCCGGGCATGCCGCCTATCGAATGACGGTTGGCGAGAATGCGGGCCTGCTTGTTTTCAGCGACCGGGCAGGGGCCTGGAACATCGAAGATTGGGAGAGCGACGCGGAATTCCTCTACGGTAGACTGGATGCGGATGGTCAGCCGTCGCGGTGCGTGATCGTACGCGGCTCCTATGTCCGCTTTCGCGGCAAGTCGTATTGGGGATCGGCGGAACGGCCAAAGTACTTTGATTGGCGGCGTGAAGGGGTGTCCTGAATGTGCGGCATCTGTGGCGTCCTGAATCTCGATCGACGGAATCCGGTGGATCGCGTCGTCGTGGCCGCCATGAACCAAAGGATCGTCCATCGCGGGCCGGATGAGGACGGGTATTTTGTCGAGGGCCCGGTCGGACTGGGCATGCGCCGCCTCAGCATCATCGACGTGGCCGGCGGACACCAGCCCATCACCAACGAAGACCAATCCGTCTTCCTCATCTTCAACGGCGAGATCTACAACCATAAGAAAGTCCGCGAAGGACTGATCGCGCGCGGACATCGATACCGCACCCAATCTGACACTGAAACCGTCGTCCACGGATATGAAGAGTATGGCGTCGACATCGTCCAGCATCTGCAAGGCATGTTCGCCTTCGCGATCTGGGACGCGCGCCGTAAAAGCCTGCTGATCGCCCGCGACCGGCTCGGCATCAAGCCGATGTATTACCTGACAACGCCTCAGGCGCTTGTCTTCGGCTCCGAGATCAAGGCCATTCTTGCTTATCCCGGAGTGACGGCGGGATTGGACCGTGATGTCCTCTCCGAATATCTCGCGTTCGGATATATCGCAGGCGAACAAACGTTGTTCAAGGGTGTGCGCAAACTCCAGCCCGGGCACACGATGGAGATCGCGGAATCCGGCGAGATCACGATCCGGCAATACTGGGACCTGCCGCCCTATGCCCCCGAAGACCATCCGCAAAAGCATTTCGTCGAGACGTTCCGTCAAAAGCTGGAGGAGACGGTGGTCTCGCACCTGATGTCGGACGTGCCGCTCGGTGTGTTCCTCAGTGGCGGGCTGGATTCCAGCGCCGTGGCGGCCTTGACCGCGCGGCACCATGATGGGCCGGTCAAGACTTTTTCCGTCGGCTATGACGAAGAAAAGTACAGCGAATTGCCGTATGCAAGGCAAGTGGCAAAGCATATCGGTTCCGATCATTATGAGATCCGGATCAGTGAATCCGATTTTTTTGACGCGTTGCCCAAACTTATCTGGCATGAAGACACGCCCCTCATGGGCCCGGCCAGTGTCCCGCTCTATTTCGTGGCCAAGCTGGCGCGGGAACAGGTGAAAGTGGTGCTCTCCGGCGAAGGCAGTGATGAGACCCTGGCGGGCTATTCACGGTATCCCTGGACCATCTGGAACAAGCGGTTTGACGCGGTGTACGGGGTCTTGCCGCTAGGCATGCGTTCACTTATCCGCCGACAGATCGCGGACGGCCCCTGGTTCAGTGCCGGACTCAAGCGGAAGCTGCTGCATACGTTCCTGGGTCGTGACGGCGATTTCTGGGAGTCGCTGTATTTCGACAACTTCTTTTCAGCCTTTTCTGAAAAGGAGCAGTCCGGTCTCTTGGCGCCGGGATTTACGCCCGCTCCGGGCAGCGCTTACAAGGACGAACTGGCGTTCCTCGGATCCCGCTCCGGTGACATGCTGAGCCGCCTGCTCTACACAGACATCAAGACCTACCTCGTCGAGCTGCTCATGAAGCAGGATCAGATGAGCATGGCGGCCTCGGTCGAGAGCCGCGTGCCTTTCCTTGACCACTTGCTGCTGGAATTCGCGATGACCATCCCGTCGAAATACAAGACCCGCGGATTGACGGGAAAATGGATCCTGAAAGAGGCGGTCCGCGATCTCCTGCCGGAGTCGATCATCCATCGGACCAAACTGGGCTTTCCCACACCCTTTGAAGGGTGGCTGGCGGCGGGTCGGCTCGGCCAGATCGAGTCTTTGATGTTTGAAGCACGCAGCCGTCAGCGAGGGATCTTCCAGGAAGATGCGCTTCGTGTTCTGTTCGCAGACCATAAGTCAGGCCGGCGCAACAACTACGACAGGATATGGCGGGTCTTCACCTTTGAACTCTGGTGCCGGGTCTTCTTGGATGGAGATAAAGACCTGGCGCCGCATATCGCGGGCCGTGCAGGATCTACGGGCCTTTCCGTTCCGGTCCACAGATAACAAAAAATGCAGCCTGGAGGAGCCGCCCGTCGTTCGGCGGGTGCATCCAAATGGCTATGGACTGTTGCGCTCTGGAACACTAATATGTACTTGTTGCCCCTCCCCTGATTCCCTAGAATCCGCTAACAGGGAATCTAAGCGCCCGAGATGGAGTTTTGTGCTCTGTGTACTTACTGGTACACAGGTAGCGCTATGTCATAATTGGCATGGAAACGGCATGAAGCACAAGATCAAATCAGCGCTAATGATCGTGGCGGTCGCGGCCGCGCTGACCACTGCCGGTCATGCGCAAACGCTCTCCCGACCCGTTCGTCCGCCGCGTGCCGCTCCTGCGGTCGCGATCACAACACCGTTCATCTTCGATGGCGCAATGGGGTTGGAATACAAATACAACCTGACCGCGACGAATGGCGTGGCGCCATTGACTTGGGCGATCGTGAGCGGGGCATTGCCGTCCGGGATCACATTCAGCTCCGCCGGGCAATTGGCAGGCACGCCCACGCAGTTGGGGACGTTCAATTTCACGGTCATGGTGACCGATGGCGCGGCCAATACCAGCTCGAAAACTTATACCTGGAAGATCAATCCTCTCGGCGTCGTGCAAGCGCCGCTGACCACCGTGGACACGAGCCAACCCGCGATCTCCCAGAGCCAGTTCCTGGTCAGCGCGGGTGGTGATCTGCAGTCCGCCATCAATGGAGTGCCTTGCGGCACTACCATCGTGTTGCAGCCGGGGGCGGTATTCACCGGTAGTTTTAAGCTCCCGGACAAAGGCTGTAACGGCAACTGGATCGTGATCCGCACGCAGACACCGGACGGCGACTTTCCGCCTCCGGGCACCCGGGTCACGCCCGCCGATGCCGTGAAAATGCCGCTGCTCATCACCAATACGATCAACGCTCCGGTGTTCAACGTGAGTACGACCACGCCGGGCGTGATCACCGGGAACTACTACCGTCTGATCGGCCTGGAAATGACGGTGGACCCGAGCGTGGCCTCTACGACCACTCCCTTCAATGATGCGCTGGTCCGTCTGGGGCAGAGCGAACCGTCGCTCGATCAGATCCCTCACCACATCATCATCGACCGGTGCTATTTGCACGGCACCACCACGACCGAACTGCGCCGTGGCGTCCTGATCAACGGCGCCAATCTTGCGGTGATCGATTCGAACATCTCGGAGATTCATCAGTCTGGGGCGGACAGCCAGGCGATCTTGGGATATGCCGGTCCGGGGCCGTTCAAGATCGAGAACAACCGACTCGAGGCAGCGGGCGAGAATGTCTTGTTCGGCGGCGCCAAGGGTGTGATCGCGGACGTGGTGCCGAGCGATATCGAGATCCGTAGAAACTACGTATTCAAGCCGAGCACATGGAGGAAGGGAGGTCCCACGTATGGTGGGATTGCCTGGTCGGTGAAGAACTCACTCGAATTCAAGAATGCCCAGCGCGTAGTGATCGAAGGCAACGTCATTGAGAACAATTGGCAGGCATCGCAAGTGGGCCACTCGGTGGTGCTGACGCCGCGGGTCGCCGGTGGCCAGGGCTGGCCCGCGACCGTGGTGGCCAATTTCCTCATTCAGAACAACGTGATCATGCACATCGGTTCGGCGTTCAACATCGCCTCGGCCGATGATGTGGAGACCAAGCCGTATCCCCTGCGAACGTTCAATATCACCATCCGCAACAATCTGATCATCGACGCCAACGGCAGGGCTCTGACCTCTGACGGCGCCGCTGGCATCGGGGCCGTGGCGCAGATTCTGACCGGTGTCCCGAATCTGATCCTCGACCACAACACCGGATTCGGAAGCCAGCGGACCATCTCCGCCCAGCTGGTCAGCGGCACCGACCCGGCGCTTCGTCCGAACGCGCCGCTCTTCATCACCAACAATCTATTCCTGCATTCCACATACGGGATCTTGTGCAGCGGCTACGGCGTGGGCAATTCCTCGCTGGACAATTGCTTCTCCCCGCCGACGCCGACCATGCACCACACCCTCATGATCGGCGGCAGCTCCTCGGCCTACCCGGCTACCAACGCGACCTGCGGCGGGTCCAATACCTGCTATCCGGCATTGCCGACCGGCGTCGGGATGGTGGATTACACCAATTGCAATATCCAGACCATCGGTGTGTTCCCGTTCAATAAATGTCAGCTGGTGGTGGGTACTACGTACAAAAACGCCGGCAGTGACAACAAAGACCTTGGGGCCGATATTGTGGGCTTGATGGCGGCCACCGACGGCGTCGCTCCGTGATCGATCAATAGCCCAGCGTTTCCGGACTTTGTGTTTTTCTGCGAGGCAGGAAGGCGCTCACTCCAGAAAGCCATCCCTCAAACTCTTCCGGTGAGAGTGCCATTGTGTCCACAAGTCTCGGCAAGAGGAACGTGTCGTGCCGCCTTGAAGCCATCCCCGGCTGGCACGTAGTAGCGCTTTGCACACCCGCATCCCGCAGCCAGGGGAGATACGACGGCCGATGGACACCGCAGGGGTAACAAAATTGCGTGGCCGAATCTTGTCCTATCCCATGCAACGCTTCGCGATTGTCAGCGAGCTCACGCATGAACAGGGCTTCGTCGTCCGGGGTCCTGTGGCGATGGGTGTGCAATTCGACGTCCACACCCGCGGCGACTAGTTCACGCAACTCTTGCTGGTTCATCAGGTGGAGCAGCCGACGCTTCCGGATCTCCTCATGATCAACGCCGGTGGCCACCGCCAGGCGAGTAACGATCTCGTCCTTTTGTTCCGCCGAGAGCCGGTTCTCGAAGGCGTAGTGCAGGATCTCCCGGCTCGCGTCGCGTCGGGACTCTTCGTTTGCCAGATCGAATCGTCCGTTGCGGCCGATCACGGGAGCCAGCTCCAGGTTGTGTTTCCCGGCCTTCCACAGGATGTACGGACACACCACGTCGAAGACCGGGCGCTGGTCGGCGGAATAGAACGTTGTTTGATACACCGTCGCCGGGAATCCGTATTCGCGGAGGATCGGATAGGCACAACGATAGAAATCCACGTTGCCATCGTCAAACGTGATGACTACAGCCTTCGCTGGCAGGGTGCCCTGGGCAAGCCGCCTCAGCGCCTCTGCCAGGGGCAAGACATGGGCGCCGAACCGTTTCAGGGACTCCATTCGTTCGCGGAACCGGCCGGGACTTAGGTAGAGTTCAGGGTTCCAGAGGTGCTCATCCGCTTGCGATATCCCGTGGTACGCCAGGATAAGGACTCGATCCCGTCGCCAGCCGCTGTTAGCCACAAGGGATGAAACCCCGGTGGCGATCGCGATTCGCAAGAAAATGCGCTTTAAAGTCTTAAGCAAGGCGTCTGTCACCCCCTCCGGCCCTTGATCGCGCGCTGCAAAACGTCGTCCAGCTTTCGCGTCAAAGACCGAAAGTGAAACTCACCGTCCAGGTCCCGGCGCCGATCTTTATCGGCGGTGGGGAGGTTCAATACTTCCAGTAATTTTTGCCGCAGGTCGACAGGATCGTCCGGATTCGCCACGATGCCGGAGTGCGTCGCTTCCACCAGCTCCGAAAGCGCGCCCGGCGCCGCGACAGCCAGGATCGGCTTTCCCGTCGGAAGGTAGTCGAAGAATTTTGCCGGGACCTGAAGATGGTATCCGCCCTGGATCACTAACAGTACGCTCGCCGCGGTCAGCAACTCTTGCGCTTCCCGCCATGCGACCGGCGGGCGTATCTCCAGCAAAGCCGTCCCCACCAAACCCGGGCAGTCCTGCTGCAGCTGCTCCACGAAGCTCGCATCGATCTTCCCGGTCAAAAGCACGCGGACGTTCGCCAGGGCGCCTTCCGTCGCAAGCCGATGCAGCACCTGAAAAAACAGTGAATCGCCGCGGCTGCCGTAGATCGACCCAAGATGAAGGATGGTTCGTACTCCCGCCGTGGGCGCGTTCTTGATCTGGACAGTGTCGTCATAGCCATTCGTGATTGTTATGAATCGCTCCGCTGCTTTGTCCGGGTATTGGGCGACAAACAGCCGTCGCATCGGCTCGGTATTGCAGATGACAAAATCCGAGTCCGCGATGCAGGCGCTTTCCCACCTCCGGTCTTGCCACCGGTACCAGAACGGCTTGTCCTGTCGTACGGGATTCTGCGCCCATGGGTCGCGATAGTCCGATATCCAAGGCGCCCCAAACTCCCGCGCCAGTGACCCAGCGATCAGGTGGGCGGTCATCGGCGGAGAGGAAGACACGATGGCGTCATATTGCCCCTGCCGCAATAGGGTCCGCGCATAGCGCAAGGCCGGCGCCCGCCAGGATGCGTAGAGATCCGGCATCGAGAAAAGATCCAGGACTTGTTGACGCAGTCCGGAATTGAGCGACGATCTTGCCGTATCCGAAGCCGGTGCGGACTTCGCTGCGCCCGCTGCCGCACTGGTGTCCTTGCTCTTGCGGAATGATTGATACAGGCCCGGTAGGGAACGGCCTTTCGGGACCCGATGCACCTTGATCCGTGGATCCAGCGGGAATGAATCGTCTGTCATCGGCCCGGATGTCTCGGTCAGAACTTCCGGTTCCCATCCGGAATCGGACAGGTACTTGCAAAATCGCGCGATACGGAACCCGCCGACTTCCAGCGATGGGGGAAAAGCGCCGATGATGAAAAGTACCTTTTTGGGCATGTCGCCGGTGATTCCGCCGCCTCGTACTGATTCTACGCAATCGACCTTCGCGGCCAAAGGGCCGTCTTTCACCCCGAACCCCGGATGTTATGATGGAAATACTCCCCCGAAGCGCTGTCCTAATCTTGATTTCATTGAGTGAAACGAGGAGCAGGGAATGTCGAAGACCGTCACACCTAGCCCGGCCGGCGCCTTCGCCGGCCGTATTCAGGACCGCACCGCCAAGATCGGCATCATCGGCCAGGGCTATGTGGGCCTGCCGCTGGCTTTGCTCTACAGCGAGCAGAAGTTCGCTATCACCGGCTTCGACATCGACCGGAAAAAAGTCGACACCCTGAATCAGGGCGGGAGTTACATCGTCCGCATCCTCCCGGACGAGATCAAGTCCGCGCAGAAGTCCGGTTTCCGCGCGACCTCTGATTTCAGCGAGCTGACGAAGATGGACGCCATTATCATCTGCGTCCCCACCCCGCTGAATGAATACCACGAGCCGGATATGAGTTACATCATCGGCACCTCTGAGGCCATCGCGCCACACCTGCAACCGGGCCAGTTGGTCGTCCTGGAGAGCACCACCTATCCCGGGACGACGGAAGAAGTGATGATCCCCATCCTGGAAAAAGGCAACACGAAGGGACTCAAGGCCGCGCGTGAGGGTGATACGGGCTCAAACCTGTTTTACGTGGCCTTCTCTCCGGAGCGCGAAGACCCGGGCAATACCCAGGTGGCCCGTCACGACATCCCCAAGGTGATCGGAGGGCTCGACCACCGCGCCGGCGAATTTGCCGGCGCGATGTACAACACCATCTTCCGGCGTGTGGTCCCGGTCTCGACCCCGGCCGCAGCGGAGATGACCAAGCTGCTGGAGAACATCTACCGCTGCGTGAACATCGCGCTGGTGAACGAATTGAAGTTGTTGAGCCAGCGCATGGGCATCGACATCTGGGAGGTCATCAATGCGGCCTCCACCAAGCCGTTCGGATTCCAACCGTTCTATCCTGGCCCCGGGCTGGGCGGACACTGCATCCCCGTGGACCCGTTCTATCTCTCCTGGAAGGCCAAGGAGTTCGACTTCCACACCCGCTTCATCGAACTGGCAGGCGAGATCAACAACGCCATGCCGTATCACGTGATCACCGCCACCTCCAAGGCGCTGAATGAGCAGCGCAAACCGATGAAAGGCTCGAAGATCCTCGTGCTAGGCCTGGCCTACAAGAAGGACATCGATGATCTGCGGGAGTCGCCATCGCTGACCATCATCGAGCTTTTGCAGAAGGAAGGCTGCGAGGTCTGCTACAACGACCCGTATTTTGCCACGGTCGGCCGCGGACGCAAGTACAACCTCAACATGAAGAACACACCGCTCGACGATCTGGGGCAGTATGACGCGGTACTTATCGTCACCGATCACTCGGATTACGATTTCAAGAAGATCGTGAATGAGGCCCAACTGGTGGTCGACACCCGCAATGGCACCAAGGGGATTGACTCGCCGAAGATTGTTCGCTGCTGACGGTTCGGCGGTAGGCGACGTCAGAGGGCCGTCTTCACGAATAGGGATGGCCCCGTCCCAATGATCGCGGTTCCCGGTAACAGTTCGTCCCATCCGGGCATCCAATCTGGCGAAGGCTCCCATGCGCTCCCATCGACTTTTCCTGATCGCCAGCCTGTTTCTGACCTGCGTCTGTGCGGCCCAGACGCCGAAGTCCGGCGTTGTCCATCCTAAGATCGAATGTGCGGACGATCCCGCGCAAAGCTATGCGCTGTATCTGCCGTCCAACTATGACCCGAAGCGGCCGTGGCCGATCATCTACGCCTTCGACCCGATCGCACGGGGCAGTGTGCCGGTGGAGCGGCTGAAAGCGGCGGCGGAGGAATCCGGATACATCGTGGCCGGCTCGAACAACGCACGAAACTTCAGCGGCAATGGGTCAGCCGTGGCGGCCCAGGCGGTCTGGAAAGACACGCATCAGAGACTGGCCATCGACCCGGCGCAGGTGTATGTCACCGGGCTGTCGGGCGGGTCGCGGACCGCGGCGATGATCGCGGTGGCCTGCGACGGCTGTATCCAGGGCGTGATCGGAGTCGGGGCGGGATTCTCCTCGGCCCGCCCGCCGAAGAAGGGTCTGAGATTTGTGTATTACGGCCTGGCCGGCGAGCTGGACTTTAACTACGTGGAGATGGTGGCGCTGCAGCGAAAGCTGAGCGAGCTTGGCGTGCCGAACCATCTAAGGGTATTTTCCGGTGGGCATCAGTGGCCGCCGGTCGAGGAGTTCAAGACGGCGCTGGTCTGGCTCAACCTGCAGGCCATGAAGCAGGGGCGTCGCGCGGTGGACAACGGGTACGTCAGCACGCAACTACAGCAAGCGATGGCGCGCGCCGATGCGCAGGTCGCAGCCGGCAACCTGTATGAGGCGTATCGCGAGCTCCGGCAGATCCCTGACGACTTCAAGGGTCTGGCGGACGCCGCCGAAGCCAGCGCGCGCGCCGGTGAGTTGCAACGCCGCAATGAGGTCAAAGAAGGCAAGCGTTGGGAGGAGAAAGCCATCGCGCTCCAGGACGAGACATCGGACGCGCTCGCAGGCGAACTGCAGCAGTTCCGCACAGATCCCGCCGAGCGGCTCACCGCGCTGGCCCGGTTGCGCAGCCGCTTCACGGAACTGAAGCGGCGCGTGGCCCCGGCCGCGGAGAAGGAGTCCGCGGAGAGCCGCATCTACCGGCGTACGCTGTCACAGGCCGAGGCGCAGACCGAAGAGGCCGCCGAAGCCGCCATGTGGGACAAGGATTTCGAGTCAGCCCTGACCCTTTTCGACGTCGTCTTCGACGTGGATCCACAATCCGGCCTCGCTTTACTCAACAAAGCCCGCGCTTTGTCCCTGATGGGAAAGAAAGACAAGGCCATCGCGGTCCTTCGTCTGGGCCGGGAAAAGGGTCTGATCGGCGCCAGGGTCATGGACAACACACCGGAATTCAAGTCTTTGCAAGACTCCGAGGACTATCGCAAGTTGCTGATCGAGCCTCTGCCGAAGTCCGGAACCCCCTAACCTTTCCCCTCGTATCACGGTCTAAGCAGGAGCATTAGGATTCGCACGCCTTCGGGGGGCCGGTGCGGTTACGCGACTTATTCCTGGACACGTTCCATACGCTGTGGGCGCACAAGCTGCGCACCTTCCTGACCATGTTCGGGATCGCCTGGGGCATCGTGTCCATCACCCTGATGGTGGCGGCGGGCGAAGGCCTGCGCGTAGGCCAGGCCAAAGTGTCCGCCAACTTCGGCAAGAACATCATGATCATCTTTGCCGGACGCACCAGCGTCCAGGCCGGCGGGTTGCGCACCGGGCGGCGCATCATCTTTGAGGACTACCACATCGCTGAGGTCGCGGCCCAGAGTCCCGATTGCCAGTATGTGATGCCGGAGCTGGGCAATACCGCCGTGATCCGCACCGCGCGGAACAATGCCAACCTTCTGGTCACCGGATCCATGCCCGAATTCGCCCAGGTCCGCACCATCGAGATCGGCAAGGGACGCTTCTACAACATGGAAGACGTGCGCGAGGCCCGCCGCGTGGCCGTGCTCGGCTCCGAGGCGAAAAAACAGCTGTTCGCCGGCGATCCCGCGGTGAATGATTACGTCTATCTCAACAACATCCCGTACCTGGTCATCGGCGAGATGAAAGCCAAGGACCAGGACTCCAGTTACGACGGCCAGGACGTGCAAAAGGTCTTCATTCCTTTCACAGTCATGCAGCAGGATTTTCCCAACACACCGCCGCTGACCGCGCACAGCGTGGACCGTCTGCTGGTCACGCCCAAATCCCTCGATCAGCATGAATCGTGCAAGCAGCAGATCCGCGCCGCGCTGGGCCATATCTACAAGTTCGATCCGCGGGACAAGGAAGCGGCCGGCGTGTGGGACACGGTGGAGAACGCCAAGGCCTTCCAGCGCATGACCGATGGCATGAAATATTTTCTGGGCGGCGTTGGCCTGACCACCCTGTTCCTTGGCGGGCTCGGCGTGATGAACGTGATGCTGGTCTCGGTGCGGGAGCGCACCCGTGAGATCGGTGTGCGCAAGGCGGTGGGTGCCACCGCCCAGACCATCCTCAACCAGATCTTCTGGGAGAGCGTGATCGTGGCCGGCATCAGCGGAGTGGTGGGGTTTGCCATCGCCTTCGGACTATGCGGTCTGGTGAACCTGTTGCCCATGCCGGAGTTCTTTGCCGGGCTGTTGCCGACCTGGGGCTCGGCCCTTGGTTCGTTCGCCTTGTTGGCGATCGTCGCGGTGCTGGCCGGGCTGTATCCGGCGAATCGCGCCGCCACCATCGACCCGATCGAAGCCCTGCGCCATGAGGCGGGAGGCTAGGCGATGCTGATCCAAGCCATCCTCGACGCCTGGCACGCGCTCTTGCGCGGACGCACCCGCAGTCTGCTCACCATGCTGGGTATCGTGTGGGGCATTGTCGCGGTGACCCTTCTGGTGAGCTACGGCAGTGGTTTCCGTCAGGTGCTGGTGCGCGCCTTCGACGCCTTCGGCAGCGCCGTCGTCATTTGCTGGCCCTCGCAAACCAGCGAGCAGGCCGGTGGCCAGCGCGCGGGCAAGCGCGTCATGTTCGAGCAGGCGGATGTCGACCGTATCAAAGCTTCGGCCACCATGGTGAAGACGGTGTGCCTGGAGAGCGTCCGCTGGCGGCCCATCAGCTACGGCGACCGCATGGTCAACACCGCGGTAAGGGGCGTCTGCCCGGAGTATGGCCGCATGCGCAATGAGATCGCGGCCAACGGGCGCTGGATCACGGACGTGGACCAGGCCGAGCGCCGCCGCGTGGTCTTCATCGGCGGCAAGGTGCGTGAACAGCTCTTCGGCTCCAAGCAGCCCGTAGGGGAAGAGATACGCATCGATGGCGTGCGCTTCACCGTGGTCGGCCTGATGGACCGCAAGATCCAATTCAGCAACTACTTCACCAGCGACGACCGCTCCTTGTTCATCCCGTATTCGGCCGCCGGAGATCTGTGGAACACACGCTACGGCAGTGTGATGCTCTTCGAGCCGGTCGCCCCGGAGTTCGAGGACGCGGCCTCCGCCCAGGTCCGCGCCGCCGTGGCCGATCGCCAGGGCTTCTCCCCCACGGACAAGAAGGCCATCCAGATGTTCGGCCGGCAGGAGGCCAAGCCGGTCATTGACGGCATCACCATCGGGCTGCAGGTGCTGCTGATCTTCATCGGCGCGCTCACGCTGGGCATCGGCGGCGTGGGCGTCATGAACATCATGCTGGTCTCGGTGGACGAGCGCGTGCGCGAGATCGGGCTGCGCCGCGCCCTGGGCGCCACCAAATGGCACATCCGGCTGCAGTTCCTTACCGAGGCCATGCTGTTGATGTTCCTGGGCGGCGCCATCGGCATCCTTCTCTCCATGGCGGTCACCGCCGGCGCCGGCGCGCTGCCCCTGCTGGGGCCGTTATTTGAAGAGACCTCCGGCAAGGGCGACATCCATCTCTCCATCAATCTCACCACCGTGGCCATCGCCTTCGGCGTGCTGTTCTTCATCGGCGTGATCAGCGGCATGGTGCCTGCCTTGAAAGCGTCGAAGCTCGACCCGGTGGAGGCGCTAAGGTACGAGTAATCCCTTTATCTCGACCATTCCCCGCGCCTGCGATACATTGAACGGCAACCACTATGCGGGCCCTTCGTTCGCTCATCTGGATCGCAATCGCGCTGGCCGGCGCCGGCGCCATCGCCGTCATTGCCCTGACCCGCGGCGAATCCATCAATGCCATGTGGCTGGTGGTGGCCGCCCTCTGCAGTTATGCGCTGGGCTACCGGTTCTACTCCGCGTTCATCGCCGCCAAAGCGCTTGCTCTTGACCCCACCCGGGCCACACCCGCCGAGCGCCTGGAGAACGGCCGCGATTACATGCGCACCAACAAGTGGGTGGTCTTCGGCCACCACTTCGCCGCCATCGCCGGCCCCGGCCCGCTGCTGGGCCCGGTGCTGGCCGCGCAGTTCGGCTATCTGCCGGGGACGCTGTGGCTGATCGTGGGTGCGGTCTTCGGCGGATGCGTGCAGGATTTCGTCATTCTCTTCTTCTCCGTGCGCCGCGACGGCAAGTCACTGGGTCAGATGGCGCGCGAGGAGATCGGGCGCGTCGGCGGCACGGTGGCCTTCGTCGCGGTCATCGGAATATTGGTGGTGCTGCTGGGCGTGATCGCGCTGATCGTGACCAACGCGCTGAAGGGAAGTCCCTGGGGCGCGTTCACCGTGGGCATGACCATCCCCATCGCGCTGTTGATGGGTGTGTATCTGCGGTTCGTGCGTCCCGGCAAAGTGCTTGAGACCTCAATTCTCGGTTTTTTGCTGGTGATGACCGCGATCTTCGCCGGGCAGTGGGTCTCCGAGCATCCGGTGCTGGGACCCTTCTTCACCTTGACCGCGGCCACCACGGCGGTCCTCATCATCCTTTACGGATTCGCGGCCTCGGTGCTGCCGGTATGGCTGTTGCTTGCCCCGCGCGATTATTTGAGTACTTTCGTCAAGCTGGGGACCATCGCCGTGCTTGCGCTGGGCATCATCGCGCTGCGTCCGCAACTGCACATGCCGGCGCTGACGCGCTTTGTGGACGGCACCGGCCCGGCCTTTGCCGGCAGTATCTTCCCCTTCGCGTTCATCACCATCGCCTGTGGCGCCATCAGCGGGTTCCATTCGTTGATCGCCAGCGGGACTACGCCAAAACTATTGGCGAATGAAGCCCAGGCGCGCATGGTGGGGTACGGGGCGATGGCCTGCGAATCCTTCGTGGGCATCATGGCGATGTGCGCGGCCTGCGTGCTGCAGCCGGGGACGTATTTCGCCATCAACAGCCCGGCGGCCATCGTCGGCTTCGCCCCCCAGACCGCGGCCGAGACCATCAGCAACTGGGGCTACGCCGTCACCGCCAGTGACATGGCCCTGCTGGCCAAGGCCGTGGGCGAACAGTCGCTGTTCAATCGCACCGGCGGGGCGCCCGCCTTTGCCGTGGGCATCGCGCACATCTTCTCCCAGACCCTGGGCGGCGAGCGCTTCATGGCCATCTGGTATCACTTCGCCATCATGTTCGAGGCGTTGTTCATCCTGACCGTGCTCGACGCGGGCACGCGGGTGGCGCGCTTCATGCTGCAAGAGGGCCTGGGACACGTCTGGGCGCCGATGGGACGCACCAGCTGGTATCCCAGCATCATCGGCGCCAGTGCGGCGGTGACCGGCGCCTGGGGTTATTTCCTGTGGCAGGGCATCCACGACCCTCTGGGCGGAATCAATTCGCTGTGGCCGCTGTTCGGCATCGCCAATCAGCTGCTGGCCACCGTGGCCATGTGCGTGGCCACCACCATCCTGATCAAGAGCGGCAAGGCGCGCTACGCCTGGATCACGCTCGTGCCGCTGGTGGCGCTGGTCTCGGTCACGTTCACCGCGTCGTACCACAAGGTGTTCAATGCGAATCCGCGCATCGGCTTCCTGTCCCACGCCGAACAACTGGCGCAGGAGGTCCCGGCCACCGCCGAGCGCGCGCGGGAGATCGCCCGGCTGATCTTCAATGACCGCCTGGACGCCGTGGTCACCGGGCTGCTTATCTTCTTTGTGGTGCTGATCCTCGGCGAGTCCGTGCTGGTGTGGTATCGGGTGCTGGCAGGGAAGAAGGCGGCGGAGTGCACCGAGACTACATACGTGCCGACGAAGTTTGCTCTGGAAGAGAGTTGAGGCGCTTTTTTACCGCAGAGAGCGCAAAGGAACGCAAAGGCGGATCAAGTTCAATTTCAAAAAACAAATGGCCGGCGATCGTATGCCGGCCTTGCTTGTTTTGCCTTTGCGAATCTTTGTGTCCTTCGCGGTGAATGAATCTCAGCTCGCGTAGTGCAGCAGCGACATCACATCATATCCCGCCAGGCGCTCGCGGCCTTTCAGGAAATCGAGCTCCACGGCGAAGGCCAGTCCCGCCACGTTTCCGCCCAGCGACTCCACCAGCTGTACGCACGCTTTAGCCGTGCCACCGGTGGCGAGCAGGTCGTCCACGATGACCACGCGCTGGCCCTTCTGCACCGCGTCCTTGTGGATCTCCAGCGTGTCGGTGCCGTATTCCAGGTCGTAGGTGACCTTGGCGGTCTCCGCGGGCAGCTTTTTCGGTTTGCGCACCGGGACGAAGCCCGCATTCAGGCGATAGGCCAGCGCCGGGCCGAAGATGAAGCCGCGCGCCTCGATGCCCACCACTAGGTCGATCTTCTTCTCGATGTAATGCTCGGAGAGCGCGTCGATCAGGGTGGCGAACCCGCTCTTGTCCTTCAGCAGGGTGGTGATGTCGTAGAAGAGGATGCCCTTCTTGGGGAAATCAGGCACTTCGCGGATCAGCTTTTTCAGCGGCTCAACGTCGATGGTGCGCTTCACCTGGTCCATTCACCACGCTCCTAGGATCTGAAACGATCGCAAATAGCCGGTCAGTTCATCCGGCTCGGCCTCGGCTTCTTCCACCCAGTCCACGCGCGAAGCGCGCGGTCCGGCGGCCAGCCGGTCGCGAAAGGACTGCAACTGCTCCTCGGCCCCGGCGGCCAGGCACTCCACCGTGCCATCCTCGTTGTTGCGCACCCAGCCCACGATGCCCAGCACGCCGGCTTCCCGCTCCGCATACCAGCGGAAGCCCACGCCCTGTACCCGTCCCCGGACGATGTAGCGGCGCGCGATCATGGATGGCTACGCGCGCGACATATACGCGCCTTCGGCGGTGTCCACGCGGATCTTGTCGCCCACGTTGATGAACGGCGGCACCTGCACCACCAGCCCGGTCTCCAGCGTCGCCGGCTTGGTCACGCTGGAGGCGGTGGCCGATTTGATGCCCGGCTCGGTCTCCACCACCGCCAGGTCCACGGTCTGCGGCAGCTCCACGCCCACCGGCTTGCCGTCAAAGAACTCCACGCGCAGCGTGGTGTTGGGCAGCATGTACTCCACGGCGTCACCCAGGACATCTGCGCCCAGCGGGATCTGCTCGTAGTTCTCCGTGTTCATGAAGATGTGGTGGTCACCGTCCTTGTAGAGATACTCCATGTTCAGTTCATCCACCGTGACCTTGTCGATGGAGTCGCCGGAGCGGAAGCGGTGCTCGAACATCGCACCGGTGCGCAGGTTGCGCAGTTTGGCCTGGATGAACGCACGCAGGTTGCCCGGGGTGCGGTGCTCGACTTTGAAGACCGAATGCAGCTCATCGTTGTGCTTGATGACCATGCCCGGACGCATTTGGGTTGCTTGGATCGCCATGATTCTCGGATTCGACTTTCTTCAGGGATCACGGCCCCGGACGGGGCCGTGCATGATGTCGCAAACACCTATTTTAACAGGCGGCGGGCAGGGCGCGCCAGGTGGCCTAGACTCCAGCTTGCAATATGTGATTTGAGAGCAGGATCCGCAGAATCTAGCGGCAAGGTCTGGCCTAGTATAGGTTGAAGGCCACTTCGATATTCACGTAAACAGCCACGGCGACGCCGTCTTTCTTCGCCGGGTCGAAGCGCCATGTCTTGACCCGTTCCAGCGCCTTTTCATCCAGGCCCATACCCAGCGAGCGGGCCACGCGCAAGTCGCGCGGCCGGCCGTCGGCGCCGATGATGGCTTGCAGCACCACCACGCCCTGATGCTTCATCTTGCGGGCTTCTTCTGAGTAGTCCGGCTCCGGGCTGTAGACCGCCACAGGCGCACTTACGCCGCCGCCCACGCGGAACACTCCACCACCGATGCCTCCGCCGATGCCCGGACCCACACCGCGTCCCGTAC
>JACPNP010000051.1 GCA_016185365.1 Terriglobales bacterium | reverse complement strand
TGGCCGGCAGGCCTTCGGTGCTTCTGGCGGATGAGCCGACTGGGAACCTGGACTTCCACACGGGAGAGAGGATTTTTGAGCTCCTGGGCCAGTTGCAGCGTTCTCACGACCTGACCTCGATCCTGGTCACCCACAATACTTCCTTTGCGCGGCGTTGTGATCGTATACTGAAGTTAGAAGGTGGAGTACTGGTCCCGGCATGAGACAAAAGGGAAACGGCAGGGTCTATGTTTGAACGCTACACGGAGAAAGCACGCAGGGTCATCTTTTTCGCCCGGTATGAGGCCAGCCAGTTCGGCTCGCCCTATATCGAGACGGAACATCTCTTGCTCGGCCTGCTGCGGGAAGACAAAGCCCTCACCAATCGCTTCCTGCGTTCGCACGCCTCCGTGGAATCCATCCGCAAGCAGATCGAAGGCCACACCACCATCCGCGAAAAGGTCTCGACCTCGGTGGATCTGCCGCTCTCGAACGAGTGCAAGCGCGTCCTTGCGTACGCCGCCGAAGAGGCGGAGCGCCTCAGCCACAAACACATAGGCACCGAACATCTATTACTGGGATTGCTGCGCGAAGAAAAATGCTTTGCGGCGGAGATCTTGCACGAGCGTGGCCTGCGTCTGGGCACGATCCGGGAAGAACTGGCGCGCACCTCGCAGGAGAAGGCTGCGCCGGCGCAGCGCAACCGTGAGTCTTCCCTGCTCTCTGAGTTTTCCCGCGACCTGACCCAGGCCGCCATGGACAATCAGCTCGATCCGCTGGTGGGCCGCGAAGGCGAGCTGGAGCGCGCCATCCAGATCCTGTGCCGCCGCACCAAGAACAACCCGGTGCTGATCGGCGAGCCCGGCGTGGGCAAGACCGCCATCGTCGAAGGCCTGGCCCAGCGCATCGCGGACGGCGAAGTCCCCTCATTCTTGGCGGACAAGCGCATCCTGGCGCTCGATCTTTCCCTGATCGTGGCCGGCACCAAGTATCGCGGCCAGTTCGAAGAGCGTTTGAAGACCATCATGAAGGAATTGATGGAGAACCAGAACGCCATCGTTTTTATTGACGAGCTGCATACGCTGGTCGGCGCCGGTTCCGCGGAAGGTTCGCTCGACGCCGCCAACATCTTGAAGCCCGCGCTCTCCCGTGGCGAGATCCAGTGCATCGGCGCCACCACGCCGGGCGAGTACCGCAAGTCCATCGAGAAGGACCGGTCGCTCGAGCGCCGCTTCCAGTCTGTCAAGGTGCCGCCGCCGAACGAGGTCGAGGCCGAGCAGATCATCAACGGCATCAAGGAGCGCTATGAGAAGTTTCATGCGGTCACCTACACCGACGATGCCATCAAGTTCGCGGTGCACCATTCGAACCGCTACATCCCGGACCGTTTTCTGCCGGACAAGGCCATCGACCTGATCGACGAGGCCGGCGCGCGCGTGAAGCTGCGCCAGACCTCGTTGCCGGAAGAGATCACCGAGGTGCAGAAACGCATCAAGTTCATCGTCCATCGCATGGAGAACGCCATCGCGAACCATGAGTTCGAGAAGGCGCGCTTCTACTCGGACGAAGAGCGCAAGGAGCGCGAGAACCTGCGCGCCCTGCGCGAAAAATATCATCTGGATGAGTCCACCAGCGGGGTCGTGGGCCGCGAGGACATCGAGGACGTGGTCTCGCGCTGGACCGGCGTACCCGTCACTTCCATCAAGGAAGAAGAGACCCAGAAGCTGCTGCGCGTGGAAGAAGAGCTGCACAAGCGGGTGATCTCCCAGGACAAGGCCATCCGCGCCCTGGCCCGCGCCATCCGCCGCTCGCGGGCCGGGCTGAAGTCGCCCAACCGGCCCATCGGTTCGTTCCTGTTCCTCGGGCCCACCGGCGTGGGCAAGACAGAGGTCGCGCGCGCGCTGGCCAACTTCCTGTTCGGCAGCGACAAATCATTGGTCCGCTTCGACATGTCGGAGTACATGGAGAAGCATGAGGTTTCGAAGCTGATCGGTTCGCCGCCGGGCTACGTCGGCTATGAAGAGGGCGGCCAGCTCACCGAACGGGTGAAACGCTCGCCTTACTCCGTGGTCCTGCTCGATGAGATCGAGAAGGCGCATCCTGACCTATTCAACATCCTCCTGCAGGTGTTCGAAGACGGTCAACTGACCGACGGTCTGGGGAATCAGGTGGATTTCAAGAACGCCATCATCATCATGACGTCGAACATCGGCGCGCGCCATCTGCAGAAACGCACAGGGCTCGGTTTCCAATCGGAGACCAAGGCCGAGGCCGTGGACGCCAAGGTGGAGGACATGGTCCGCTCCGAGGTCAAGAAGACTTTCAATCCGGAGTTCCTCAACCGTTTGGATGAGGTCATCATCTTCAACCCGCTGTCGGATCACGACCTGATGCAGATCGTGGAGCTACTGGTGGGCCAGTTGAATGCCAATCTCGCGCAACGCGCCATCACCATCAGTGTGAACGAGGACGCAAAGAAATGGATCCTCGATCAGACCCTGGGCGACCGCATGTACGGCGCGCGTCCGTTGCGCCGCGCCTTGCAGCGTTACATCGAGGACCCGCTGTCGGAGGCCCTCATCGCCGGCACCTTCACCCAGCGGCCTGTGTTCCTCGAGGTCTTCCTCGAGAACAACAAGCTGTTCTATCGTCCGGTGGGCGAAGAGAAACAGGATGGGGTGCTGCTCTACAGCAACTGATCGATTTGCCCGAAAATTGAAAGCCGCCAGTGAATCGCTGGCGGCTTTTGTTCTTGGTATGGCAGTCAGGCCTTCAGTCGACCAATCAATCTTTCGGCGTCTTCCACCGATACATCGCATCCTGCTCCAGGCCCACATGCGCCAGCACCCGGCAGACGAACTGTTGCGCCATGGCGTCGGAATCGACCGGCTTGTTGTAGAACGCGGGGATCACGGGAAAGATGGTCGCGCCGGCGTCGGCCGCGAGCTGCATGTTGCGGATGTGGACCTTGTTCAGCGGGGTCTCACGCACGCACAGGATGAGCGGCCGCTGCTCTTTCAGGCACACATCGGCGGCGCGCTCGATCAGATGGATGGCCATGCCGTTGGCGATGCGCGCCAGCGTGCCCATGCTGCAGGGCAGCACGATCATCGCGTCCGTGGGATAGGATCCGCTGGCCACACTGGCGCCGATGTCCTCATTCGACTGCGGCTTGATCTTTTTTGACGCCTTGCCCAGCAGCTTCTTCACCAGGTCGTTGCGGCCCTTGACGTTCAGCTCCTCGGCGAACACCCGCAGCGCGCCGTCCGACGCGATGAAGTTCACCGTGTCCACCAGCGCGTCCGCTTCCACCATGCGCAGGATGGCCCGCGCGAAGACCGCGCCGCTGGCGCCGGTGGCGGCCAGAGTCAGGTTCTTCGCCGGCGCCGTCAGTCTCACTTTCGTCTGCCTTTTTTCGCCTGCGACCTGCGGCCTGAGACCTGCGCCCCCGTCTCAAACACCCGGGCAAATATTTTGTCCACATTCCGCAGCTGGCGTTGCAGAGAGAAGGCACGGTCCAGCTTGCGCTGCGAGATCCGGCCGGTGATGCGCTTGTCTTTGGAGACAAGCTGCCGGAAGTTCCGGCCGTCTTTCCACGCGTGCATGGCATGGCCCTGCACCAATGTGTAGGCGTCCTCGCGGCTCATGCCCGCTTCCGCCAGGTCGAGCAGCAGCTGGCCGCTGTAGACCAGTCCTCCGGTGCTCTCCAGATTCGCCAGCATGCGCTTGGGATACACCAGCAGCGTCTCGATGAGTGTGGCCGTGCGGTGCAGCAGATAGTCCGCGAGGATGGTCGAGTCCGGCAGGATCACGCGCTCCGCCGAAGAGTGCGAGATGTCGCGCTCGTGCCACAGGGCCACGTTCTCCAGCGCGGTCTGGGCGTTGGCCCGCACGATGCGCGCCAGCCCGCTGATCTGCTCGCAGGCCACGGGATTCCTTTTGTGCGGCATGGCGCTGGAGCCCTTCTGCTTCTCGCTGAAGAACTCCTCCGCCTCGCGCACCTCGGTGCGTTGCAGGTGGCGGATCTCGGTGGCGATCTTGTCCAGCGTGCTTGCGATCCCCGCCAGCGTCATCAGATAGTGTGCATGCCGGTCGCGCTGGATCACCTGCGACGACACCGCCACCGGCTTCAGGCCCAGGCGCTCGCAGATCTGTTCTTCGTATTCCGGTTCCAGGTGCGCGAACGTGCCCACCGCGCCCGAGCACTTGCCCACGCGCATCTCCTCCGCCGCGCGGCGGAAACGCTCGCTGTGCCGCGTGACTTCGCTGTACCAGTTAGACAGCTTCAGGCCGAAGGTGATGGGCTCGGCGTGCACGCCGTGCGTGCGCCCGATCATGGGCGTGTGCTGGAACTCGAAGGCGCGTTTTTTCAGCGCCTCGCGCAACCGGCGCAGGTCGGTGGCGATGAGATCGCTGGCGGCCTTGACTTGCAGCGCTTGCGCCGTGTCCACCACATCGTTCGAGGTCAGTCCGTAGTGCAGCCAGCGCGAAACAGATGGATCGGCGATCTTTTCCGCGACCGCCGTGGTGAACGCGATCACGTCATGCTTCACTTCGGCTTCGATGGCCTGGATGCGCGTCAGGTTGAAATCCGCGCGCGCCGCCATGGCCTTCGCGGCCGCCTTGGGGACAAGACCGGCGTCGGCCAGCGTGGCCGTGGCCGCCAGCTCCACATCGAGCCAGCAGCGGAACTTGTTCTCGTCACTCCAAATGCGCCCCATCTCCGGACGCGTGTATCGAGTGATCACCGGCGCTCCTTCCCAAACTATCCATTGTAAATGGCGATGACCTCTCCAAATCGGGCCGGGCCCGGGGAAATTATCGCAACTCTATGAATCCTAAGGGTTTATGTGTATTCGGATTCAGGAAATAGTACAGGCCCTGTACTGCCCTTTAGTAATAGCCGATCCGGACCCGATGTTCCGTACACGCCGCATCGAACCTTTTATCACCAAGATCAGGAGGCTGACGGACCCATGGTCCCGCACTACAGCCTGATCCGGGGCAACGTCACTGACGGAGGAAATTAAAATGAAGACATTCACCTCGTTCGTTCTCTCAGCCGGATTGCTGACCGTGTTCGCCGCGGCCCAGACCCAGACACAGACTTCCGGTTCCGCCACCACCAAGACCGATGTCACGGCTGGACAGCAAGGAGCAGCCGTGAACACCGGCGCTTCCGCGAATACCGGCACGGACGTGAGAACCGATACAAAAGACAAACAGGGCTCGGCGCAAGCCGCTGGCTCCGCTCAGGGCTCCGGTTCCGCCTCCGCGGATACCGCCCCTATGTCATTGCCAGACGGCAGCGTCCTTCACACTTTGTTGACCAAGAAGGTTGACGCCCGCAAGAGCAAGCCGGGCGATCCAGTCGAAGCCAAGACCACGCAGGACGTGAAGCAGGATGGGAAGGTCGTTGTCGCCAAGGGGTCGCGTCTGCTCGGTCACGTCACCCAGGCGCAATCGCGCGCCAACGGTGATGCGGAGTCTTCGCTGGGGTTCATGTTTGACACACTGGTGACCCGCGACGGTCAGCGCATGCCCATCCGCGGCACGCTGCAGGCCATCGCCGCGCCTGCGGCCTCCGCCGCGGCAAATTCAAATGATGATGTCTTCGCTTCCAGTGCGCTTTCCGGTTCGTCGGCTGGTTCGGCCTCACTGGCCCCGGCAGGCGGCGGCTTGCTGGGTGGAGCGGGTGGCGCCGTGGGCGCCGTCACCAACACGGCCGGCGGCGCGGGTGCCACCGTGGGCGGATTGGCAAACTCCGCGGCGGGAGCCACGGGGAATGTGGTGGGTAACGTGACGGGTGGCGCGACCGGGTCCGCACTGAATGCCACCGGCGTGCTGCGGACGGGCAGTCAGGGCGTGGTGAATCTTGAAGGCCTGCGGCTCACCCAATTGTCCGGTTCGGCCGATAGCGCCGCAAGCGGCAATGTACTGACCTCGACCGGAAAGAACATCAACCTCTCCAGCGGCACGCAGATGCTGGTCAAGCTGAGCTCCTCTGCGGCGGCGAGTCCCATGCCCAAACAGTGACCAATGGTTCACCGGAACGATGGCCCATCGGATCCCCGATGGGCCTTGTTATGTGGGGATGATTCGCGAGATCTACGGCAAGTATTTCTTGATCACTTCGCGCGTGGCTTCCGTCAATTGCAACCCATCTAGCTCGTTGTGTCCGGCCCAACGCACCGCTTCGACATCCGAGCCCGCCCGCAAAGCTCCGCCGACCACGCGGCACAGGTAGTCGATGAGCACATAGTGGTACTCCGTCCTGCCCGCGGCATCCGGCAGGATGCGGTCGAACACGCCCGCAAGTTCCCGCACTTCAACGTTCAGCCCGGTCTCCTCGCGCACTTCCCTGCGGACGGCGGACTCGAGTGTCTCCCCGGTCTCGACCACGCCTCCCGGTAGCGACCATTCGCCTTTACCCGGCTTCTGGCCGCGGCGCACCAGTACGATGCGCCCCTCCTGCACGATCAGCGCGCCCACGCCGACGATGGGGCGCTCCGGATGTTGCCTCTCCATGTCCACACCTGTCACGAAAAAAGTGAAAGCCGCGGACGTTTCTGCAAGCCCGCGGCTCAATACCTAAAGCTCAGCGCTGTCGGCTCACGAAAAGAAGTTCCGGTCGCGCACATCCGTGACCCGCCAGCCTTTCTTGCCTAGCTCCAATTCAAAGCGCAATTGCCCGCGCTTGCGGACCGGCGCGCCGCCGCCCTGCGGTGTCTGCTCCAGCTCGGTGTCCACTAGGACGACGCCCTTGGTCCCGTCAATGGCGACGTTGCTGATGCGAAAATTCACGCGAAACGGGTCATAGTGATCGAAATAGGACTCGATCTGGTCCTCGAAGCTGAGGTAGCCATCCATCTTGTCGCCGTCGAACGCGGAGAGCATCAGCCGGCGGCTATGGCCTTCCAGTCCGTCGCGGATCATGCCCAGCACCTCATTGGCCGCGCGCTCGTTGAAGACCTTGCTGGTATCGATGGGGTCCTGCGCGCCGCCGGACTTTGACTTGTCCTTTTTCTTCTTCTCGTCCTTCTTTTTGTCTTCTTTCTTGGTGTCGGAAGAAGTGCTTTGCGAAGACAGCTGGTCCTGGGCCATCA
This sequence comes from Terriglobales bacterium, assembly GCA_016185365.1. GTDB lineage: Bacteria > Acidobacteriota > Terriglobia > Terriglobales > Acidobacteriaceae > DSPA01. The sequence goes on along the minus strand of JACPNP010000051.1, from coordinate 29,963 downwards.
AGGTGACCGTCAGTGACAGAGCGAACACTATCAGGATGATTCTGCGCATGATCCACCTCATTTGACCCATTAGATGCCGGTGTCCCGGGCGGGGCTGGCCCGCGCGGGCCACCAAAATAATCGCCCCACTACTCTACCGGACGCAGCACCAGCTCGAAGTACACGATGGCCTTCGGGTTGACCGTGCCGCTGACGTCGCCCGCCTCCGGCGCCTGGGTATCGCCGCCAGCTTGCCGGTGACGCGCCGTCCGCCGCGCTGGAACCGCTGCGCCTCCAGCGCCTCCAATTGCTTCGGACTCAGCACCTGCGAGACCTGGAACACGCCGATGCGGTCGCTCGAAAGCTTGACTGCGTAGGTATGTCCCGCGACTAGGAGCACGCGCGAACTGAACTGCGCGCCCTTGGCGTTGGCAGACGAGGCCGTCACCGGGCCCAGATCGGCCACACCGCTGATGGTGCTCAACTCATAGCAGGCCGAGCCCAGATCCACGACGATCAGGTCAGCATCGCCGTTCTCGCAGACCGCGGTGGAACCGCTGGAGACCCGCAGACCCACGCAAGTGTCCGCCACCTCCACCATCACGCGCTGCAGACCCAGTCCGCCGTCCGGCGTGGGACGTACACCATCGAGGGCCACCTCTTCCGTGGGCACCACTTGCACGCCCTTGAGGGCCACGGTCTTGAAGTTCGTGGATTTCTGCTTGACCGTGCCCGCCGGATCGATCACCAGCTGGATGCTGGAAATGGCGATGGGCCGCTGGGCCGGGCTGACGTCGAGTCCGGTCACGCGCTCCATGCGCTCGCCGCGACCCCGGCGACCAGCACATTGCTTCGGCCCGCCTGTGCGGCGGCCACGCCAAGCACCAGGCTGGCGGTGGAGACGATGCCGTCATTCGCGCCCATCACGGACGCGCGCAACCAGCCGATGCGCCCCGTGCTGTGTCGTTCCAAATGTCGTGATTGCATGCCATGAGTCCTTAATGAAGATCGGAGTGGCGGATCACAATGCGTTACTCTTCGCCCCACTTCTCGGGGAACACCGTCCGCCGCCGGTGGAAGCGCCCGCCGAAGGGTTTGTCCGGGCCTTTGAGCTTGCCGATGCATAACAGGGCCACTACATGCGCTGATGCGGGGATGTCCAGCAGCGCTTTCACCTGGTCTTCATGAAAACCTTCCATGATGGCGGTGTCATAGCCGAGCGCTTCGGCCATCAGCATCATGTGGGTGAGTGCGATGGCCACCTGGCGGTTGAGCCATACCGCCGTTTCCACCTCGGCGAGGAACTTGGGGAAGTTCTTGCGGACGCGTTCGTGCTGGGCCTGGTCGCCATAGCCGTGCTCGGCGGCCAAGGCAAGCATCTCCTCCAGCACTTCGCCACCCAGGTCGGCGGAGTCTCCGCAGGCCACGATCACCACCGGCGCCTCGGCCACGCGCCCCTGGTCCATGGCGGCTTTTTTCAACTTTTTCTTCCGCTTCGTTTCGCGGACGACGACGAAGCGCCAGGGCTGAGTGTTGTATCCGCTGGGTGCGTGCAGGCCGGCATCAAGGACCTGTTGCAGGTCCTCTTCCGGTACCGGCGCGGGAGAAAAGTGCGGCGTGGTACGCCGGTCGCGGATCGCCTGGCTCAGCGGCTTTTCTTTGCGCGAGACCATACTCTAGGGATTGTATCGCCGTCACTGTGACAAAACTTCTTGGCCAGGGAACGCGCACAAACGTGTGGGGCTGGCTTCGTCGGAAGTGCCCTACAGCCGTACAATCCGGCCATGCCTTTCCTCTTGAAGACCGAGCCCTCGGTATATTCCTTTTCCGATCTTGCGCGTGACAAGACCACCACCTGGGACGGTGTGACCAACCCGCAAGCCGTGAAATTCCTGCGCGAGATGAGACCCGGAGAAGAACTGGTGATCTACCACACCGGAGACGAACGCGTCGTGGTCGGCACTGCGAGCGTGGTCAGCGTGGACGCCAAAGACCCGAAACATCCTGTTGTGAAGATCAAGGCAGGCAAAGCGCTGCATCGCGCGGTCTCGCTCCCGGAGATCAAAGCCGCAAAGTTGTTCGCGGATTCCCTGCTGTTGAAGATCGGGCGCTTGTCAGTCGTGCCCCTGACCGAAGCCCAGTACCGGTCCCTGGTCGGATGATCTACTTAAGTTCCTTGATCGCCAGGATGGAGCCGGATTCCTGCCCGTCCGGCGCGACCGCGATGGCGATGATCGACCCATAGGCGTCGCGGAACTCCGGAAAGCGAGCCAGCACCGCCTGCATCGCGGCGTTGTTCTCGAGCAGGACAGCCTTGGCGTCGGAGATGTCCGCCACCATGTAGCGGAAGGCCAGGTTGAGTCCGTCGCCGGCGTCGTTGGGTACGATGTACAGGCTGGCGACCTCCACATTCTTGTTCTCAGCGCCGGTGAGGACCAGTGGCTGTTTTTCCGGGAGGCTGGACGGTTGTGCGCGCGTCACTTCGTCAAAGAAGGTCTCAAGCTTGGTGGTGGACATGAACGGCACCGGCGCGGACAACTCGCGCGCCGCCAGATAATGGAACCAGGCATTCATGCCCTGCCCCTTGGTCTTGTAATCGCGGGCCTGCTGCCAGAACCATGCCATGTCGTGCCCGGCGATCTGCCGCGCACGCGCCACCATGCCGGCGATACGCCACTGACTCCCATCCTGCCGCAACAGGAAGCTGAAAAAATGCGGCGCGCGGGCCGACGTAACGTCAAGGATCACCAGCGCGTATTTTGCCGGCACCAGATCCGTGAGCCGGAATCCGGTGCGCAGATCGACGGTCGGATTGAATACGCCGCAAAGGAACTGCGCGCTCTCCAGCACTGCCTTGTCACCTGATGCGTCGAGAAGATACACATTGCGCGGCTCCGCGGTGGCGCCCGTCAGAATACCGGCGTTCTCCTTCAACAGCGACTTGATCGATTCCGGATCGCGCGCGACCTCCGGCGTGGAACGTTGCCCGAGTGCGGCCGGATCGCCGAGCGCGACGATGTTGAAGTACTCCATCGCGGTGTTGCGCAGCTGGCTGCGCAGCGCGGGGTCGATCTCAGACGCGGTCTGGCAGGTCTCCGCCGGGGCCCCGGGAGCGAGCGCGACCAGGCACAGGACGATGCGAAGGGATCTCATGCGGCGTGCATTCAGAATAGCGGAATCCTCGTTCCGGTGGGATGCCGTCGCCCGGAAACGGGATGCAAAAGGGGTGTAGAATCAGCCCATGCGGAGTTGCAGGAGTGCGCTCGTCGCTGTGTTCGCGGCCGCCACATTGATGGTGTCGACGGCGGCCCAGACGCCGGGCATGAAGGTCAAAGGCACGCGCAAGGCCAAGACGCATGCTCCTTCTCCGGCTCCTGCACCGGTGCAGGCCGTTGTTCCCGGACCGCAGGTCCCGCTGCGCCCCGCACAAATGCCGGCGCTGGCGCCGCGCATCAGGTATGCGGGCGGCCAACTCACGGTGGTTGCGGAAAACTGCACGATGTTGGACATCCTGGCCGGTATCCGCCAGGCCACCGGGATCAAGATTGATGCGCCGACGAGCATGAACGTGAATGACCGCGTGGCCGCCAAGATCGGGCCCGCGCCGGTGCGTTCCGTCCTGCTCTCATTGTTTTCGGGCGCGCCGTTCGATTACGTGATCCTGGGCTCAGCCACGGATCCGGATCATGTGGAACGAGTGGTCCTCGCACCAAGGCTTGGCGCCGGCACGGTGGCTTCCGCGAGCGGGCCGCAACGACCCGCACCCGCCCAGGTCCCGCAGCGCACGGTCGAGACGCCGGAAGATGACGAGAACGAAGGCTTCGCGGAGCCCCAACAACCGGCGCAACCATCGCCAGATCAAAACCAGCAGAATCCGCCACAACAACCTGATCCGAATCAGGGTCGCGAACCGAGGGGCGAACGCCCGCGGTAGCCGGAAATTCAAAATATTTTGGGGATCGATCAGCGCCCGGTCTGGGTCAATGCCCTGAGCCGGGGCGATGTGGCCTGCTTGCGGTGCGAGAACGCGAAAAGAACAAGACTCAATGCGCCCCATCCGGCGAGGATGCCGATGCCGAGCGCGGAGACGATGGTGAATGCGACGATCAAGCCTGCGAACATGACTCTCCTTTGTACAGGTTCGGCCTCGTACGGCACAAGTGACTTTGGTCGTGCGACCTTCCGCCATCACTGCAAACGCCACTCTACCCGCGTTTGACCCTCCCTGGGATTGACAAGTAAGATACGGACGTAGCGTTGTGTCCACTCGCTTTCGCACCGGCTAGGTGGGCTGCACTCTTTCTTGTTCATGGGCATTGAAAAGATCTCCGTCCGCGGCGCGCGGATGCACAACCTGAAGAACATCAGTGTGGAGTTCCCGCGCAATACGCTGACCGTGGTCACCGGGCTCTCCGGCTCCGGCAAGTCCTCGCTCGCGTTCGACACCATCTACGCCGAAGGCCAGCGCCGGTACGTCGAGACCCTCTCCGCCTATGCCCGCCAGTTCCTCGACCAGATGGAGCGGCCGGATGTGGACTCCATCGACGGCCTCAGCCCCGCCATCTCCATCGAGCAGAAGACCACCTCGCGCAGCCCGCGCTCCACGGTGGGCACCATTACCGAGATCTACGACTACCTGCGGCTGATCTATGCCTCCATCGGCATTCCCCACTGCCCGCAATGCGGCAAGCCCATCACCCGGCAAAGCGCCGAGCAGATCGTGCACCAGGTGCTGCAGCTTTCGCCCGATGACCGCGTGATGGTGCTGGCGCCGATCGTTCGCGGACGCAAGGGAGAGTTCAAGAAGGAGCTGGAGAAGCTGGCCCAGGCCGGTTTCACCCGCGCGCGCATCGATGGCGAACTGCACAGCCTGGACGATGACATCGAGCAGATCCAGCTCGACAAGCGCAAGAACCACAACATCGACGTGGTGGTGGACCGGTTGCTGGTGAAGCCCGGCATCGAAAAGCGCTTGGAGCAGTCGGTGGCCGTGGCCATGAAGCTGGCCGGCGGACTTGTGGGCATCGCCGTGATCGGCGGCGATGAAAAACTGTATTCCGCGCGCATGGCTTGCGCGGATTGCGGCATCAACGTGCCCATGCTGGAACCGCGCTCGTTCTCCTTCAACAGCGTCTTCGGCGCATGCAAGGAATGCAACGGCCTGGGCAGCAAATATGACTTCGACCCGGCGCTCATCCTTACCGATTGGTCGAAGCCGCTGCTGGACGGAGGCCTGGGCCCGGGCTCCGGCTCGACTTACTTGCAAAGAATGCTGGAGTTGGTCGCCGCGGCCCACACGTTCGATCTGAACACACCGTTCGAAAAGTTTCCGCAGAAGATACAGAACCTCGTCCTCTATGGGCCCGCGGAAAAAGAACGCTCGAAAATGGGATTCAAAGGTGTCATCGGCTACCTGCGACAGACGTTGGAGGAGGCGACGTCTGACAATTATCGCGAGTGGCTGATGGAATACATGACCGGCACCGTTTGCCCGGCGTGTCAGGGCAGGCGGCTGCGTCCGGAGAGCCTGGCGGTGAAGGTGACCGGCATCTCCATCGCGGATTTCACCGCGCTCTCTTGCGTGCGCGCGTTGGAAGCGGCCCGCAAGATCAAGCTTAACGACCGTGAACAGAAGATCGCCGGCCGCGTGCTGCAGGAGGTGGTGGAGCGGCTGGAATTCCTGAATGCCGTGGGACTGGGATATCTTTCGCTCGACCGGTCCGCGGCCACGCTCTCCGGGGGCGAGGGCCAGCGCATCCGCCTGGCCACGCAGATCGGCTCGCGCTTGCGCGGCGTGTTGTATGTGCTGGATGAGCCTTCGATCGGGCTGCATCACCGCGACAATGACCGGTTGCTGCAAGCGCTGGAATCCTTGCGCGACCTGGGCAACACGGTGTTGGTGGTCGAGCACGATGAGGAGACGATCCTCCGCGCGGATTATGTGATCGACCTTGGCCCGGGGGCGGGACGTCACGGCGGCGCGGTGGTCGCCGCGGGCACGCCGAAGGAGATCACGGGAAATCCCGCTTCCCTGACCGGACGGTACATCGCGGGGACCGCTTCGATCGCGGCGCGGGAGACTCCGCGTCCGGTCAACGGAAAAGCCATCACCATCCTGGGAGCCAAACATCACAACCTGAAGGGATTGGATGTCACCTTTCCGCTGGGCGTCATGAATGTAGTGACCGGCGTGAGCGGCAGCGGCAAGTCCACGCTGGTGAATGACATTCTCTACCCCGCACTGGCGCGGCATCTGTACCGCTCGCGGCTGGAACCGGGCGCGCACAAGTCCATCAGCGGCATCGAGCACATCGACAAAGTCATCCGCATCGACCAGTCGCCGATCGGACGCACGCCCCGGTCGAATCCGGCGACGTACACCGGCGTCTTCACCGAAGTGCGGAACCTGTACGCCATGCTGCCGGAGTCGCGCGAGCGCGGCTATAAAGCCGGGCGATTCAGCTTCAACGTGGCCGGCGGACGCTGCGAAGCCTGCACCGGCGAGGGCCAGCGGCGCATCGAGATGAATTTTCTGCCGGATGTCTATGTGCAGTGCGAGGTCTGCGGCGGCAAACGGTACAACCATGAGACCCTGGCCGTGAAATTCAAGGAAGAGTCCATCGCCGACCTGCTCGAATCCTCGATCTCGGATGCGCTGGTGTTGCTCGAAGACATTCCCACGGTGCGGCCGAAGCTGCAGACCCTGGTGGACGTGGGCCTGGGATACATACATTTGGGTCAGTCCGCGGTCACGCTTTCCGGCGGCGAGGCGCAACGAATCAAGCTGGCGCGCGAATTGAGCAAGCGCCAGACCGGGCGCACGCTCTACCTGCTGGACGAGCCCACCACGGGTTTGCACTTCGACGATGTGAAAAAACTCCTCGATGTGCTTCACCGCCTGACCGACCTGGGCAACTCGATCATCATCATCGAGCACAACTTGGACGTGATCCGCAACGCGGATTGGATCATTGACCTCGGCCCGGAAGGCGGCGAGGATGGCGGGCGGCTGGTCGCGGCCGGAACGCCGGAGATGATCACCCGCACCAAGAAGTCCTACACCGGCCGGGCGCTCGCGGCCTATAGCAAGCGTTAAGTTGTTTTGAGCTTGCGGCGGATGTGGATTATCCTCAAGGCTCATGTCGACTCCTGACTTGCCAGTCCCTTCTGGACCCACCCCTGTGGTTGAGTCCGCGCCGCCTCCACCGCCGATACGCCTTGATCCGGCATGGAACCTTTGGGATGTTCTTCTGATCGTTGCCGTTTTCTTTTTCAGCACGATCCTGTTGTCCGTCGTCGGCATCCTGGTGGGTCAATTCTTACCGGCATTCCACGGCCTTCAACCGGAGTCCATGGCGAAGATGCCATTGTTCTTCGTTCCCGTGCAACTCCTGGGAACACTCGCGACTCTCATCTTCACCCGAATCTATGTCGAGCTTCGTTCGCGTGAGCCGTTCTGGCATGTCATCCGCTGGAACCTGCCGCAATGGGGATTTGTCTGGCAGCTTTGTATGGCGGGGGTCCTGCTGGCGCTGGTGGTGCAACTGACGGGCCGGTTCCTGCCCGTACCCAGGGACCTCCCGGTGAATGAATACTTTAAGACACGGGACGGCGTGCTCCTGATGATCGCCTACGGTGTCCTCGCGGCCCCGATCGCGGAGGAATTGTTCTTCCGCGGGCTGCTCTATCCCGCGCTACGCCGCCAACTGCTGAGCGTAAAGACTCTGGCCACAACCGGTGTGGTGATGTTCGGCGTCTCCGCGGTCCCGTTCGTGATGACGTACCAGAAGGGCGGCAAGATCTCACCCTACGGAGTGATGTTCCTGGCGCTCGGCGTCGTCCTGATGCTCGCGGCCCGGGGCGTGAAGGACGCTCCGCAAGAGGCGCTGAAGTGGGCCTCCGTCGCCGCCATCGTGATCACAGCCATCAGTTTTTCTTTGATGCACTCCGGCCAACTGGCCGGCGCCTGGGCGCCGCTGCTCATGCTGTTCTTCGTGGGAATGGTCCTGACCCTGGTGCGCGTGCGGCTCAATTCCACGGCCGCTTCCTGGCTGGTGCACATGAGCTATAACGCCACCCTGTTCCTGTTCATCCTGCTGAGCTCCGGCGGTCTGCGGCGCGTGCCGGGCAGTTAGCGTGTTCCCGGTGGATGCACAGGACCACGGACGCGTGGTACAGTACTTCTCTGCCGGTATGAGTACGCAAACAGTCTCCGCTCCCACCGCCCGCGACCAGTTGCTCTCTCTCATCGCCACGCTGTCTTTCCAGTTGGGCAAGTACAAACTCTCCTCCGGGAAAGAGAGCGACTATTACATCGACTGCCGCACCTCCACCTTTCACGCCGAAGGCGCGCGCCTGGTGGGCCGCGTGGTCTATGACCTGATCAAGGAAAAGCGCTGGAAACCGCAGGCCATCGGCGGCATGACGCTGGGCGCCGATCCTATCGTGACCGCAGTCTCCATCCTCAGCGCGCAGAGCATCGTGACCCGCTCTCCGGCCCGCACCCGGCCGCTCGATTTCCCCGACGAGTTCCTCATCCATGGCTTTGTGGTGCGCAAGGAGGAGAAGCAGCACGGCACGGGCAAGCGGATCGAAGGCTTTTGCAAGGCGGGGACGCGGGTGGTGGTCGTGGACGATGTCTGCACCACGGGCGCTTCCACCGTGCAGGCCATCGGCGCGGCGCGAGCTGCGGGCATGGACGTTGTGGGCGTGCTTTGCCTGGTGGAGCGCGAAGATGGCGGCGGGCGCGCCGCCGTGGAGATGGCTGCCTCTCCGGCGCCATTCGTAAGTGTGTTCACGGCGGCGGAAGTCCGCGCCGAGCACGAGCGACAAAAGACCCAGCCGGAATAGGTTTGCAGGAAGAATCCTGGCTGTCTCGTTCCTCTGAATCAGTCTGAGAATCTTGTTCGCATTTGCGTCGCAAAGCGACGCTGCGCCATTAGCCAAGCGCTTCAATGTTGGGAGGGCTGAGCGAAGTGATCCACTCCCGTAGGGGCGCTGGGAGTCTCGTTCCTCTGAATCAGTCTGAGAATCGCAGCTGCATCTGAGAATCGTGGTCGCATCTGCGTCGCAAAGCGACGCTGCGCCATTAGCCCAGCGCTTCAGCGCTGGGTAAACGGTGGTGTGTGATCCAGTCCCGTAGGGACGGCTGAGATCATGCATACCCCGACAATTTGCTCAATCCGCGAGAATCGTGGTCGCATTTGCGTCGCAAAGCGACGCTGCGCCATTAGCCCAGCGCTTCAGCGCTGGGTAAACGGTGGAGCGTGATCCAGTCCCGTAGGGACGGCTGACATCTCAGACTTCCTTGGCACCATTTACACTGGATACGGGACGCAATGATCCAAACCCTGCAATGGACCGATGCCGGCGTGGTCTTTATCGACCAGACCAGATTGCCGACGGAAGAGGTGTACGTCACCTGCCGCACGTACACGGAGGTGGCGGACGCCATCGTCACCATGATCGTGCGCGGCGCACCGGCCATCGGTGTGGCCGCGGCCATGGGTGTGGCCCTGGGCACACGCGATGCGAAGGCCGCCACAGCGGCTGAACTCCTGCCACAGTTCGAAAAGATCTGTGACGCACTGGCCGCCACACGGCCGACCGCCGTCAATCTGTTCTGGGCCATCCGCCGGATGAAAGACAGATTTGCTGCGCTGGTCGCGACAGGCAAGAGTGTTGACCAGATCAGGTCCACGTTGATCGATGAATCCAAGCAGATGCACGCTGAAGACGTGGCTGCATGCGTCGCGATGGGAAAGAACGGAGCCGCGCTCCTGCCCAAGACCGGAGGCGTGCTCACGCATTGCAACGCCGGCGCGCTGGCGACCTGTGGATACGGAACTGCACTCGGAGTGATCCGCGCGGCCTACGAGGCCGGGGCCAGGTTCAACGTTTATGCGGACGAGACCCGGCCATTCCTGCAAGGGTCGCGGCTGACCGCATGGGAGTTGATGAAAGACGGCATCCCCACCACGGTGATCAGTGACAATATGGCCGGCGCCATGATGCAGCAAGGCAAGATCGGCGCGGTGGTGCTGGGCGCGGACCGCATCGCCGCCAACGGCGACGTCGCCAACAAGATCGGCACCTACACGGTCGCGATCCTGGCCAAGGAACACGGCATCCCGTTCTATGTGGCCGCGCCCTGGTCCACGGTGGACCTGGCCACGCCCGACGGCGGCCACATCCCCATCGAGCAGCGTTCGCCGCGGGAAGTGACGCATCTCGCGGGCAAACAGATCGCGCCGGACAATGCCGTGGTTGAGAACCCGGCCTTCGATGTGACCCCCCACCGCTACATCACTGCCATCATCACCGAACGCGGTGTGGCACGGCCATCGTTCGCGGAATCGCTGGCCCGGCTGGCCGGCTGATCAATCCTTGCTCAACAAGCTCCAGACATTCGAGTAGTCGTCTGTCCACAGCGGCGGCGCCTGGCGCGGGTCGCGGAACCGCAGCAGTTTCTGGCCTGAGTAACGCAACTGAGGGACATCGAGGCCCGGGCCCTGGCTGAGCAGGATCCAATCACTGGCCAGCATCACGTTGTCGCGCTCTTCCACGGAGAATTTGCTGGCATGCAGGTGGAAGTGTTCCGCGAGACCGGCGACCACGGGGTCAAGGTTGACGGCAAGATTCGACACATGCACGGCGATGATCGAATCCGGCCCGCGCATGTGCTGCAGGTATCCCTGAAAGGCCTCGCGAGTGAGCAGATGAACGGGGATGGAGTCGCCGTTGAACGCATCCACCACCAGGATGTCGAATCGCTGGCGTTCGCCTCGCGCCAGCTCTGCTTCCAGTTGCAAGCGCGCGTCGCCCTGCACCACCTTCACCTCGCCCTTGCAACGGGACAGGAAAGAGAAATAGTTCCCTTCCCCTTTTGCCAGGCGTATCACCAAAGGGTTGATGTCGTAGAAGCGGTAGGAATCGCCGGGTTTGGCGTAGGCTGCAAGGGTGCCGGCCCCCAGCCCGATCAGACCGACCCGCATCGGCTCTTTGCCATACTTGGGAAAGGTGCGGATGGCGAGGCCGACGCCGCTATCGGCATCGTAATAGGTTGTGGGCAAGTCGGGCTGGGCTCGCAACTGGATGCCATGTGTGATGCGTCCGTGTCGCAATTCTGAATAGTCCAGGGCCAGTTCCGATTCGCTGATCACCGCCAGCGCGCCATAAAAATTACGCGCCCGGTAGATCACTTTCGTGTTGTCCATCCAGATGTCCCGCGCCAATGCGGCTGTGATCAGCACCAGCGTTGCCAATACAGTCAGGTGATTCCAGTAGAACTCGCGGCGCCGCATCCATCGCGGTCCGCCGCTGAACGCGATCCACATCGCGATCAGCGCGGCGGCCACCACACCCGCGTTGTAATACGAGAGCCGCCGCGGCCCCATCGTCAGCAGCTCCAGGTTGTGCAGGTACAGCGGGACCGAGGCCAGCCCGGAGAACAGGATCGCAGCCGGCGCCGGAGAATGCTCCGGATCATGGAACCAGGAGGTGCGGTCGGACAGCAAGGTGTAGGCAGCAAGATTCACAGCTAGCCACAGCCCGAGGTGATACTCCCAGATCGCGGGGAAAAGTAGCGGCGCCAGAATGCCAACGAACAGCCCACCGAATGCGCCTCCCGCTGAAAGCGTGAGATAGAACGATGTAAGTTGCTGAGCAGGCGGTTTGAGCCGCGCCAGTTCGCCGTGCAACACCATGCAAGCCGCAAACAACAACCCTGTGAAGATTACGACTTGGGGATAAATATCCATCGAGGTGCCACGGAAAAGGCTGATCACGCCCAGCACGGCCATGGTGACGAGCAGGGGATGATAGACCGCGCGCCAGTACAGGTTCCGCCGCGCAAAGACCAGAATGAAACTCAGCAGATACACCGCCAGCGGCAGCACCCAGAGCAAGGGAATCGGGGCCAGGTCCTGAGTCAGCAGGTTCGTGGTCGCCAAAAGCAACAAGGAACCGGTCGCAGACAACAGGAACCACAGCACCCAGCGCCCGGTCGGGACCGTCACGGCTTCTGTCCTGGCAGTCGCTTGGCTGACCAACTCTCTCGCGGTGATCGAAAACCGGCTCTTCCACGCGTTCCAGGCGCAACTGGCACAGCAGAGGAAGAACCAGAAGTAAATGATCAGCCAGAAGTAACTCTGCGTGCGCAACCGGAGGACAGGCTCAAACACCACGGGATACGTGAGCAGTGCGAGCAGCGACCCCGCGTTCGAGAGCGCATAGAGAAAATACGGCGACTCTTCGCGATGCAGCCGCGCATACCAGGTCTGCAGGAGCGGGGCGGTCGTGGCCAGTACCAGTAATGGGACCCCGATCGCGATGAAGAGAAGCGTCAAGATCCCGGCGACCGGGTGCCAGCCCGCCAGCGATTTCCCCGCCGGGCCCGGCAGGAGCCAATCGAATCCGATCACCGGCTTGAGCAGGATCACGGCCACGGTCGCAGACAGCAGGTAAAGGTGGATGCGTCCCTGCACGGGAACGCTCCGCCGTTGGATCCAGTCTGCCCAGCCGTATCCGGCCAAAAGCATGAACTGATAGAAGACCATGCACGTGGCCCACACCGCCGTGCTTCCGCCGAACCAGGGCAGGATCGCCTTCGCCAGGACCAGCTGCACCTGGAAGAGAAGGAACGCGCTCAGAAAAATGGCCGCGCCGAACACGAACCGGCCGGTAAAATCCGTGCGCCTGACAAAAGATCCGGTGGATTGGTCCTGCAGAGCGTTCATGGATGACTTGCCTCCCCTTTCGCGGCGGCGGAAAGCATCAAGGAAAGGATATTGTTATGGTCATCGGTCCAGAGCGGCAACGGCGCGGATGGGTCCGCCGCGGAGGTCGGCCGTCCCGCCGCCAGGATCGCCGGTGTCTCCAGTCCGCGGCCCGGTGAAAGCAGCACCCAGCGGCTACCATCTGACAAGTATGGGTTCGTGCCGACGAGGACTAATCTCGATCGCAGGTCCAGGCGCCGCGCCAGTCCCGCAACCACCGGCTCCAGGTCCACCGAACGGTTCGAGATGTGGACGCCGATCACGGAATCCGGCCCACGCAGGTGGCGCAGATAAAGCCGCATGGCTTCTTCGGTCAGCAGATGCACCGGCACCGAATCACTGTTGAACGCGTCCACCAGCAGGACGTCGAACTGTTGCAATTCGCTCCGTCTCGCCTCCGCCTCCAGGGACAGACGCGCGTCACCGGGCACGACCGCCATGTGGGCGCGGCTTGATGACATGTACGTGAAATACCCATTCTCACCGGCGGCCAGCGCGATGACTTTGGGATTGATCTCATAAAACCGGTAATCATCCTGGGGCCGGGCGTACGCGGCAAGCGTTCCGATCCCCAGACCGATGGTTCCCACCTTCAGCCCGCGAAGAGTCGCTTGCGGATGGCCCATGATCGCCAGTCCTGCGCCGCCGTTGACCGTGTAATAGGTGGTCGGCGCCTGGACCAGGGGGCCGCTTCTAGCCTGCACGCCATGGACGGTGTTTCCGTGCAACAGCTCCAGGTATTTGTAGCTTCGGTCCGAGGCAAGCTGTTCGCGCACCGCTAGCGTCCCGTAAAAATTCCGCCACTGGGCCACGACGTTGGTCAGATTCAGGCTGACCTGCAGGATCAAGCCCAGGCCGAATGTCGTGAGCGCCAGGGCCACGGCGGGCGCGGTCCAGTCGCGCTGCCGAAGCCACGCGGGGGCGGGCGCTGTGGCCCACAAAAAAGCAGACAGCAAGGAGCCCGCAAGCCCGACGAATAGCAAAGCTTCTCCCGCGCCCCCTGATTGGATCCGCCCCTGCAGCACTTCCCATGCCGGCATTACCAGCACTCCAGCGAACACCGCCGGCGCCATCCATGCTTTCCCTTGCCACATCCAGGACTCACGGTCTTGATAAAGGATGACCAGCAACAATGTCGCCGCCAAGAATAGTCCGAGGGGATACTCCCAATAGTCTGGAAATACAAGAGGTGCGATCAAGCTCACGAAAAGTCCGCCGGCCGCGCCACCCGCCGAGATGGTCAGGTAGAACGCGGTAAGATGTGCAGAAGACGGCTTGAGCCGGACCAGCTCGCCGTGACAGACCATACATCCTGCAAAAAGCAGGATCGATAAGGTCAGGATCTGCGAAAGGACCGGCATTTCGCCGCCGCGCAGCAGTGCGAACAAACCTGCCATCGAGGACAACAGGAACAGGGGATGATAGAACCCGCGCGGATACCAACTCTCCTTGTGGAATACCACGATGAAGGACAAAAGGTAGATGCACAGCGGGAGCGTCCACAACAAAGGCACGGGAGCGACATCCTGCGTCAGGTGATTGGTTGTGGACAGCAACAAAAGTGACCCGCAAGCCGAGAGCATGAACCAGAGCGCAGCTCGCGCGGCGCCGACTTTGTCCTTCGACCCATCGATCTCATGCGGCGTTGTGCGCGCTCTTCGGCTGAGGATCGCACTCAGACCGCAGCAGACCAAAAACAAAAAGAATGCCGCGCCCCACAGAGCGCTTTGTGCGCGAAGCCGCAATAGCGGCTCGAATACGCTGGGATACGTTGCCAGACCAAGCAACGAACCGGCATTGGAGAGTGCGTAAAGATAAAGTGGCGCGTCCTTTCGCTGTTCCAGGATCGCCACCCAGTGCTGCAACAACGGCGCCGTGGCGGAAAGCGCGAACAGCGGCAATCCGATGCTCACGACGAGCAGGGTCAGGATCCCCGCCACGGGCGCCGCATCCGGCGCAGGCTCCCAGGCTTCATTCGGAAGCAGCGGCGTGCCCCAGCGCGATGCATGCCACGCGAGCAAGGAGGCGCCTGCCAACAACAACAAGAGATGAACAGACCCCTGGATCTTCGGCGCCAGGCGGGCCAGTCCGTGGGCATAGGCGTAGCCCGCCAGTAGCACCACCTGGTAGAACAACATGCAGGTGGTCCACACCGCGGTGGTGCCGCCGAACCACGGCAGCAGGAATTTCCCCAATATCAATTGCACTTGGAAAAGCAGAAAGGCGCTCAGGAAGATCGCGACGCCGAAGATCCACTTTGTGACGGGAGTTACTGGTTGGGGCCCCTCGGTGGCCGCGGCGATGGTGGACATGGTCGCAGCCATTGTAGCTGCTCTCAGGACTCCATCGTCTTCAGGTCCGGGCTGACGATGAGCCTGGGCTCGGTCGCTTTCTGGACTTCTTCCGCCGTAAGGCCCGGCGCGACCTCCTCCAGCACCAGTCCTTGCGGGGTCACCCGGATCCACGCCATCTCCGTGCAGATGGTCTCCACCACTTTCTTCCCGGTCAAAGGCAGCGTGCATTGTTTCAGGATCTTCGGGCTGCCGTCCTTCGTGGTGTGCTCCATGGCGATGATCAGCCGCTTGGCGCTGGCGACCAGGTCCATGGCGCCACCCATGCCCTTCACCATCTTGCCGGGGATCATCCAGTTGGCCAGATTGCCCTGCTCATCCACTTCCATGGCGCCGAGCACGCTCAGGTCCACGTGCCCACCGCGGATCATGGCGAACGATGTCGCGCTGTCGAAATAACAGGTGCCCGGGATCTCGCTCACCGTCTCCTTGCCCGCGTTGATGAGGTCGGCATCTTCTTCGCCCGGACGCGGATACGGCCCGATGCCCAGCATCCCGTTCTCACTCTGCAGGATCACTTCCATGCCCGGAGGCACGTGGTTGGCGATCAGCGTCGGCATGCCGATGCCCAGGTTCACGTAATAACCGTCGCGCAGCTCGCGCGCCACACGGCGCACGATGCGGTCGCGCTTCTCGGTGTCTTTCGATCTGTCCGGTTTCGCCGGTGTTGTGCTCATGGCGGTCCTTTACACGCTTTCCCACTCGCGGAAATCCTGCACGTCCCGCCGGATGGCGCGCATCACGAACGTGATGATGAACGCGTCATCCACAAAACCGATCACCGGGATGAAGTCGGGGATGGCGTCGATCGGGCTCAGAAAATAAAGCACGGCGCCGATCACCATCGCCATCGACCGCCACGGGATCAATCGGTACTCACCCTTCGACCAGGCGCGCACCAGACGCAAGAACGTAGCCAGGTCCTCGAACACCCGATGCATCGGCCCCTTATGCTCCTCGGCCTTGGCCGCCGCGCGGCGCGCGATGTCGCCGGCGTCTTCCGGATGCTCGCGATACTGCTCCGCATCCGCCAGCACGGTCTTATATGCATGGATGGCCCGTTTGTATTTCATATCCGATCCGTGTGGCCTAGAAGCCTGCCCTGAGCGGGGCCGAAGGGTCCTCGGCTGGGCTCAATTCTTCCGCAGCGTCCTTCGTTCGATCCGTTTTTCATAATTCTTGCCCTGCAGTATCCTCTGCACGTAGATCCCCGGCGTGTGGACAAGATCAGGATCCAGTTCGCCCGGCTCCACCAGGTGCTCGACCTCCGCGATCGTCATCCTGGCCGCCGCCGCCATCATCGGATTGAAATTGCGCGCGGTCTTGCGATACACCAGGTTGCCCCACTTGTCGCCCTTCCAGGCCTTGATCAACGCAAAATCCGCCTTGAGGGCGTGTTCCATCACATACGTGCGGCCATCGAACTCGCGCAACTCCTTGCCCTCCGCCACCACCGTGCCCACGCCCGCGGGGGTGAAAAATGCCGGGATGCCGGCGCCGCCCGCGCGCAGGCACTCGGAAAACGTGCCCTGCGGCAAAAGTTGCAAGTCGATCTGCCCGGTCAGCACCATCTCTTCCAGTTTCTTGTTCTCGCCGACGTAACTGCCGATGTGGCGCGTGATCTGCCCGGCATAGAGACACTTGCCCAGGCCAAAATCATCCACGCCGACGTTGTTGGAGATGGTGGTCAGGTTCTTGACGCCCCTGCGCACCAGCGCGGCGATCAGATTCTCCGGGATGCCGCACAGACCGAACCCGCCCACCATGATGGCGGCGCCGTCCTGGATGTCGCGGATGGCTTCGTCGGCGGAAGTGAAGACTTTGTTCATACGCCTGCCATTCTAAATGACCCCGTGGCGGAGCTGCCTTATGAACACTCCTACGGCTTCTGCTTCTTGCCCGGGATTCTCTTCGATCATCTTCACGATGGCGCTGCCCACCACCGCCGCGTCGGCGAATCGCCCCACCTCGCGGAAGTGCTCCGCGGTTGAGATCCCGAATCCCACGGCGACCGGCAACTTCGTGAACTTCTTGATGCGTCGCACCAATCGCATCGTTTCACCCTTCAGATCGGCTTGCTGGTGTGTGCCGGTGATCCCCGTGCGTGAGACCGCGTAGACAAACCCCTGGGACGCCTCGGCGATCTTCTTCAGCCGCGCATCCGGACTGGTGGGCGCCGCCAGGAAGATCGTGCTGAGCCCATGTGCCTGCATTAGCCTCCGATAGTCATCGGCTTCTTCGATGGTCATGTCCGTCAGCAGGACGCCATCCACGCCCGCCGCTCTCGCCTCGCTCGCGAATCGCTCCATACCGAACCGAATGACCGGATTCAAATACGAAAAGATGACCAACCCGGCCCCGGGCCGTTCGTGTCGTATTTCGTGAGCCAGCTTCAAGACATCCGCAAGAGAGGTGCCCACACGCAACGCGCGCTCGCTGGCCCGCTGGATCACCGGCCCATCGGCCAGCGGGTCGCTGAACGGCACGCCCAGCTCGATCACATCCGCGCCGGCGTCAATGGCGGAAAGGATGACCCGCCTGGACGTGGTCAGATTTGGATCGCCGCATGTTACATAGACCACTAACCCAGGTGATCTGGTGATCAGATGATCGCCGTGAACGACGTGATGGGACCGTTCCAGCTTCATCACTTTGCACTCCGAGCCGAGGTGCGGGAGGCGTTGAAGATGGCAACTAGCTCGTTCGCTTCCTGGATCAATGTCTTCAGCTTGCTTTCCGGAAATAACCCGGTCTCATAGAGCATCTCAAGCCAAAAGACCGCTTCATCCGCTTCCTCGAGGCAGATCGAGATCTTAGAGATAAACTCCGCGCGCGAACGAGATCTGCCGCAGGCGCGATAGTTCGCTGCCACCGAGGTGCCGCAGCGCAGTAGTTGGTCGCCAAACACCCAACCAGCACGATTGCTCGGTAACGATTGCGTCACTTTGAAGATACGCAACGCAAACTCCTTGGTTCGCTTGCGCAACTCAAGATGTTTGTCCAAACTCATTGTGCTTTCCGTCCATTTGTATCTGCGCCGATCACGGCGATCACGCGTTCACCCGATCTTCAGATTGTCCCGCAGGATGCCGATGTCTTTGTCTCCGCGTCCGCTCACGTTGACGAGGATGATGTCACTCTTGCGGAATCGCTTTGCGCGTTTCGCGACTTCCGCCACCGCATGGGCTGACTCCAGCGCCGGGATAATGCCTTCAAGCCCCGAAAGCAGCTTCACGCCTTCGAGAGCCTCGTCGTCGGTCGCAGAGACATACTCCGCGCGGCCCGAGTCATGCAGCATGGCGTGTTCCGGCCCGATCGAGGGATAATCCAGCCCGGCCGAGACCGAGTGTGTCGCAGCCACCTGCCCCGCATCATCCTGCAGGACGTAACTGAATGTGCCCTGCAGCACGCCGGGTACACCGCCTTCGAATCGAGCTGCGTGATCGCCCAGCCTCGCGCTCCTGCCGCCGGCCTCCACGCCGATAAGCTTGACCTTTTTGTCGTTTAGGAAAGGATGAAAGATGCCGATGGCATTCGACCCGCCACCGACGCAAGCGATGATCGCGTTCGGCAACCGGCCTGTTTGTTTCAAGATCTGCGCCCGCGCCTCTTTTCCGATCACACTCTGGAAATCGCGCACCATCGTCGGATAGGGATGTGAGCCCAGCGCGCTGCCCAGCAAGTAATACGTGTCACGCACGTTTGTGACCCAGTCACGCATCGCCTCATTGATGGCGTCCTTCAGCGTTCTCTGGCCACTCTCCACGCCGCGCACTTCGGCGCCCAGCAGGCGCATGCGGAACACATTGAGTTCCTGCCGGCGCATGTCCTCCGTGCCCATGTAGACCACGCACTGCAATCCGAACAGGGCGCAGACAGTGGCCGTGGCCACGCCGTGCTGGCCGGCGCCGGTCTCGGCGATGATGCGCTTCTTGCCCATGCGCCGGGCCAGCAGCGCCTGTCCGATGGCGTTATTGATCTTGTGCGCGCCGGTGTGCAACAGGTCTTCGCGCTTCAAGTAGATGCGCGCGCCGCCCAGGTGGCGCGTGAGCCGTTCGGCGAAGTACAGCGGGGTCGGCCGCCCGGCATACTGCTTCAATAACCGATCGAGTTCACGATGGAATTTTTTGTCGCGGCTGGCTTTGGTGTACGCGGATTCCAGCTCTTCCAGCGCGGCCATCAATGTCTCCGGCACATAGCGGCCACCGTAGGCGCCGAAGCGTCCGGGCACGGGGTTGGAGGATTTCGATTTACGGGCAGGCATGAAGGCTGACTTCGATTCTAGCTGACAAGGCTATTGGCTCGCAGCGGCGCTCTCCGCGGCGCGGACAGCCGCCACGAATGCCGCAAGCTTGGTATGGTCCTTCTTGCCCTTTGCCTGTTCGAGCCTGCTCACGGCGTCAACCCCAAAAGGATGGAAGAGTGCGATCGCGGCGCCGACATTCTCCGGCCCGAGCCCTCCGGCAACGATCACCGGCACCTGTTCCTCCAGCCCGATGATGTCATCCATGACGCTCATCCACTCGAAGGGCTGTCCGGTACCGCCGCGCGGACCGCCCCGGGTCGAGCCCGAATCGATCAGCACGGCATCCACCAGAGCTTCCCCGCCCTGAAAACTGCCCAGCCCTCCGCTTTGCAGCGTCTCCGCTTGGATGGTCTTGATCACCCTTCGCACTATCGAAGGTCTCCGCTCAAGAAAGGTGCGCACGTACGCCGGTGGCTCTTCCCCGTGCAATTGCACTCCGGTCAGATGTGCCGCGACCACGACCTCCAGCAGTGTTTCCATCGGCATGTTGTAGAACACGCCGATCCTTTCGACCTGCTCCGGCAATTGCGCGCTGATGGCCGCAACAGAACCCGCCGATATCTCGCGTGGCCCACCCGCAAAGATGAAGCCTAACGCATCGGCGCCGGCCGCGACCGAAGCGCGCGCGTCTTCGACATTTGTTGTACCGCAGACTTTGATCCAGGTCTTCAATCTTTCGTCCCCGCGCTCCATCCCGCAACGCCGCTCGAACCGATGGGTGGCGCTTTCGCCTGTGCGATCATCTGCGCCAGGGCCGCACCGGGATCTTCCTGCCGCATCAGCGCTTCCCCGATGAGGAATGCCTGATACCCGGCCGCGCGCAACCTTCGGATGTCATCCGCGCTCTTGATGCCGCTCTCCGCCACCTTGACTGCATTCGGCGGCAGCTTGGCAGCAAGCCGGATCGGATTCTCCTCGTCGACCTCCATCGTCTTCAGGTCGCGGCTGTTCACCCCGATGATCTCTGCGCCGATGGCTATGGTGCGCGATAGTTCGGTCTCATCATGCACCTCACACAGCGCATCCAGGTTCAACTCGCGCGCGCGACGGAAGAGGATGCTGTATTCCGGGTCCGGCAGCGCCGCCGCGATCAGGAGCACGGCGTCCGCCGAATTCGTGGCGGCTTCGAGCAACTGGTACTCGTCCACGATGAAGTCTTTGCGCAGACAGGGCAATCCGGTGGCCGCGGATGCTTCACGCAGATTCTGCAGCGATCCGTGGAAGTACTTCTCCTCGGTCAGGACGCTCAGCGCGCTGGCTCCGCCTTGCAGCAGGCTAAGGGCCAGCCGGCCGACCGGAAACGTGCCGCGGATCATGCCCTTCGACGGCGACGCCTGCTTGAGCTCCGCGATCACCGCGGTCCCGCGCGACGACTCCGCCTCCAGCGCGCGCTTCAGCCGCCGCGGCGAGCGCGTCAGCCGTTCCGCCTGGCGGGCCAATTCGCCCAATGGGACAGCTCGCTTTCGCGCCTCAACGTCCGCGCGCACGCTGTCCAAGATCTCTTGCAGTGTGGTCATGGGAGAACAGAGAAGAACCAGTATAAATAGTCGGCGTGGGCGTGGCGATTGCGGGTGCGGCGCGGACAGTGAATGCCCGGCATGACGCCTGCCTGAACGGCGCCAGGCAAAGCATCACGCTCCCGGCCACACTGGAAAAGCGCGCGGAGGCTGTCAGCGCTTGTTAAGCCCGGCCTGCCAGTTCAGCACCAGCGTAAGGCTGGTCGTGCTCTGTTCCGGTCGGTCGATGACCAGGAACTTCTTGCCATCTCTGGCCGGATCGAACAGCGTACCGGCAAGCCGTGTCTGGAATAATGGATTGGGCCGGCCCATCTCCACGCTATCCCCTTTGGCCTGGACTTCGACCGCGGTTACGCGGTTCTTGTCGTCCAGGTAAAAGATCTCCTTGCCGTCTCCGCGCCAGGCGGGCGCGGTGCCGCTGCCCACTAGGAATTTTCCGCCCGGATTCGGGAACGCGACGATATAGATCTCATTGTGCCCGGACTCGTTCGATTGATACGCCAACCACTTTGCGTCCGGCGAAAAGCGCGGCGTACGGGTGTGGCCGGTCTTGCCGAAATAAGGAAAAGGTTTCTTGTCCCCGAACAGCGGCAGGATCCAGACGTCGATCTGGGCTGCGCCCCCCGCCTCATAGCCGATGTATTTTCCATCGGAAGACCAACTGGTCGAGTATTTATTGAGGTCGTCCTTGTACAGGAGTTCTTCCTTCTTAGACCCGTTCGCGGGCTTGATATACAGATCGATCGGACCCAGGGTGGCGGAATCGAACACGATCATGCTGCCATCGGGGGAGAAGGTCGGGTCGTCGTCCCGCGTTTTGGAGAATGTGAATTGGGATTGCGTCTTGCGCTCCAGGTCATACAGGAACAGGTCGAGATGGCCGTCGGTGCCGATCTTGGCGGCAGCCACTTTCTTGCCGTCGGGCGCGATGTAGGCGTCCTGGAAAAAGCCGGAATCGACGATCTCGCCGCGCTTCCCGGCGCGATCGAACCATACCAGGTCGCTGCTGGCGGCCTGCGCGCCCTGGCAATAGACCAATTCGCCCTTGCTGGACAATGTGAACGAGGCGATGCCGCGAACGTCCGTGTTCACCTGTTCGGCCACCAACGCGGCCTCTCCCGTCATCTTCAGGCTCTTGACGTCAAAGCCCTGCGCCATCAGGTTACCCTCGCGTACGAACAGGAGAGAACCATTGCTATAGCGTCCCGCCGCATCGGCATCCACCAATTTGGTGCGTTGATCGGAGTCCATGGAGGCCACAAAGATCGTGCCTCCTTGATTCCCGCCGCCCGTGACCGACGTGGGAAGAAAAGTGAAATAGAGGAAATGCCTGCCGTCCGGAAGGAATTCGGGCCAGCGGTGTGAACCCTGGGTCCCGCTCTCGAATTTCGTGACTGCCACCGGGTCGCCGCCGGCCGCGGAGATGCGGTAGATCTGGGAATTCGGCGCGGGCGCGAACAGGATCGTGCCGTCTTTGCTCCAGCTTCCGCCGCGTCCGTCGGTCGCATTGGTCAGCGTTTGCACGCCGCCTCCACCGGCTTCAATGACCTTCAGCTTGCCTTGCGCGAAGAACCCGATGCGCTTCCCGTCCGGCGACCAAAAAGGAAAACTCGCGCCGTCCGACCCGGAAAGTGGTTGCGCCGTAAGGGAATCAAGGGCCCGCACCCAAAGCTGGATCGCGCCACTCTCACCGGCCGCGACGAATGCCAGCTTGCTGCCGTCCGCGGAAAGGGCCACGCCGGCGGGATCGATACCTTGTCTCTCCGGCCCCACGATCGTGGTCCGGTAGATCCTCGGGGTCTCCGGCGCCCGCATCACATAGCCGACTCCCAGCACGAGCGCCACCAGCCCCAGAATGCCGGCGGTCACCCACGCCAGGCGCTCGCGTTGCTTGCGGGAAACACGCGCCGCCGCGGGCACACCGACTTTGGATCCGCCTTCGCTGATCCAACGCAGCTCCTGCTTGATGTCTGACGCGGATTGCCAACGGTCCGCCGGGTCTTTCGCCAGAGCTCGCTCGATCACATGCCCGAGTGCCGGAGCGGCCAGCGGTTGCAACGTGGAGATGGGCTCCGGATCCTTTTCTAGGATCGCTCCCGCCACCGAAAGCTGGGTCTTGCCGGAAAACGGCTTCTTGCCTGTGACCATCTCGTAAAGCACAGCGCCAAAAGCGAAGATGTCACTGCGCGCGTCGGCTTCGACACCCTGGATCTGCTCCGGACTCATGTACTGCACCGTGCCCACCACCGTGCCGGCCATGGTGATCGGCGATTGCGGCGTGGTCATGGTGACAGCGGCCGAGAACGCCGGGGCCCCGCTCTGGCTGCCGGCGAATGTCTGCGGCTTGGCTAGGCCAAAATCCATCAGCTTGGCCCCGCCCTTGGTCAGCATGATGTTGCCCGGCTTCAGGTCGCGATGGATGATGCCGCTCCGGTGCGCCTTGTCCAGCGCGTCGGCGATCTCGATGCCGATCTTCAGCACCTCATCCTGGGCCAGCGGCTTGCGGTCCAGCCGCGCCGCCAGGGTCTCGCCTTCCAAGTACTCCATGACCAGGAAGTCCACGCTGTCCTGCGAGCCCACGTCATGCAGCACGCAGATGTTCGGATGCTGCAGCCCGGAGATGGCCTTGGCCTCGCGGTCGAACCGCGCCTTGAAGTCGGGATTGGAGGAAAGATGTGAGGGCAGGACCTTGATGGCGACGGTGCGCTCCAGGCGCGTGTCCGTTGCCATGTAGACTTCGCCCATGCCGCCCGCGCCGATCGCGGATTGTATTTCGTAGGGGCCTAACTTCGTTCCAGAGGAGATTCCCATGAGTGGCCGCGATTATATATCGTGGCCCTGGCGCGAGCCTCAAAATGTCCGCATGAGAAGCGTTACCGTTTAGGTCTTGCCTTGGCTCAAGGCTCAAAGCTTATGGCTAACGGCTGATGATTTGGAGCCGAAGAAGGGACTCGAACTTGAGGCGTCTTGGCGGCGTCGGAGCCGCCAGCCGAAATCCCGAGCGAGGCAAAGCCGAGCCGTTTTAGGTCTTGCCTTGGCTCAAAGCTAATTGCTCACGGCTGGTGTTTTGGTGCCGAAGAAGGGACTCGAACCCCCACACCCTTGCGAGTACATGGACCTGAACCATGCGCGTCTGCCAATTCCGCCACTTCGGCACTCTTTGGTCGCGGCAAGCGGAGGCGCTCGCCGCAGCGGCAGGGACTACTTCTCTAGTGTAAGAAGCCCCGCTGCCGCTGTCAAACCCGCGCTACTCCAAACTGGCGCTCATCGTGATCTCCGCCTTGAACAGGCGCGACACCGGGCATCCCGCCTTGGCGTTGCTCGCCGCCGTCTCGAACGCGGCCTGATCCGCGCCGGGGATCTTGGCCTTCACATCCAGATGCACCTTGGTGATGGTGAACCCGGCGTCGGTCTTTTCCAGGGTGACGGTCGCGGTGGTGCGGATGCTGTCCGCCTTCAGGTTCGCTCCGCCCAGCTGTCCGCTCAGCGCCATGCTGAAGCATCCCGCGTGCGCCGCGGCCAAAAGCTCCTCGGGATTGGTGCCCACGCCGTTCTCAAAGCGCGTGCTGAAGCTGTATTGCGTCTCTTTGAGCACGCCGCTCTCGGTCGAGACCGTGCCCTTCCCGTCTTTCAGTCCGCCGTTCCAGACGGCGCTTCCTTTGCGTTGCATGGGATCAGACTCCTTCGCTGGTTATTGTGGAAACTCTCATCATAAATGATGAGGAGAGAGCCTGCTTTCGGCTCACGCAAAGGATCCAGGGTCTTGTCCGAAAGCCAATGGCCGATAGCCGACAGCAGCTTTTCAGTAGAAATCCGAGCAGCTCAGGAAGAATCCGCAGGTGGGACACTTCATCTTGCAGCGGCTGTCCTTCAACCGCGTACCGCACGTCGGACAATAGGCGGAGAGGTCCGGCGCGGCTTGTTCCTCGCTTGCAGTGGCAGGTGATTCCCCGGGTTTGATCACATCACGCACTGGCTCAGTATCGCCCGGGACCCGCATTTCGCAAAGCGGAAATCGCGGCTTGCCCCTGTTGGTTCTTTCATTACCTCCGTAACGTGCGCGTTTGCTCGAATGGCACTATGCTTGAACTCGTAGTCACATTCGAAAGAACGGAGCAACACACGTGAAGAAAGTAACGATCTCGATCCTGATGGGACTCATAATGCTGGGCAGCGCCTTTGCCGGCAGTCCGCGCAAGGTGCTGGTGGTCTCCAAGACCGAATACCCGCGGTTAGCGCGCGAAATGCGCGTTTCCGGCGCGGTGAAGTTGGAAGCTGTGGTCCTGCCGACGGGCAAGATCAAAGAGCTGAAGGTCCTGGGCGGACATCCTCTGCTTGCCGAGTCGGCCCAGAAGTCGGCGATGAAGTGGCAGTTCGAGCCGGCCTCGACCGAGACGGTTGAGACCATCACCGTCAACTTCAACCTCGACCAGTAAGCAGCAAGTTCCAGGCAGTCACTCCCCTGAGAGTGCAGGAGCGGCGACCATCCGGTCGCCGCTCTTGATTTTTGTTCCTGATTATTGTTCTTGGTTTTTGCTCTTGGTTTTTGCTCTTGGTTTTTGCTCTTGGTTTTTGCTCTTGGTTTTGCTCTAGGTTTTCCCCTAGGCTCTTGTTTTTGACTTTGATTTTGATCTTCCTGACGACTGACTACTGACGACTGACTACTGCCTTACATGGCAGGTCGCCAGGCCGCGCTTCTCCAGATACTGTTGGTGATACTCCTCGGCGCGATAGAACGTCTGCACCGGTTCGAGGGTGGTCACGATCGGTCGTTGGAACCTGCCAGTCTCTTCGAGCGTGTTCTTAGACTGGATCGCCTGGGCATGCTGTTCCTCGGAGTGAAAAAATATCACCGAGCGATACTGGGTGCCAATGTCGGGTCCCTGGCGGTTCCATTGCGTGGGATCGTGGTTCTCCCAGAAGACTTGCAGCAGGTCCAGGTAGCGGACCCGGGACGGGTCGTACTGCACCTCCACGACCTCAGCATGTCCGGTCTCGTCGCTGCAGACCTGTTGGTAGCTGGGGTTGCGGGTCGTGCCCCCCGCGTAGCCCACCGCCGTCGCCACCACCCCGGGGACGCGACGGAACGCGGCTTCCACGCCCCAAAAGCACCCCGCGCCGAATGTTGCTTTCTCGATCGCCATAGGTACAGATTACCTCCACTTGATTGGATACCGCAGGCCCTTTTTGGTTGCAGATTGCGCTAGAATCGCCCTATGAAATGGCTGGTGCATTGGGTCCTGAGCGCGCTCGCGATCCTGGCGGTGGCACAGTTCGTGCCCGGGTTCCGTGTCGCCAACCTGGTGGTGGCGCTGATCGCGGCGGTGGTCATCGGATTCGTGAACGGCACCGTGGGGCTGGTCTTGAAAGTCCTTACCTTCCCGCTCACCATCGTCACGTTCGGGCTGTTCCTGCTGGTCGTCAACGCCCTGATGCTGCAGCTGGTGGCCTGGTTCCTGCCCGGATTCTATATCGCCGGCTTCTGGTCCGCGTTCTGGGGCGCGCTGCTGCTGGCGTTGCTGAACATGGCGATCCGCTGGCTGATGAAGGAAGAGAAGGAAAGACGCGACTAGTGGGCCAAGTGAAACTTGAGCTTTAGGTCTTGAGCATTTGGCATTTGGCTCTGGGCTCTGGGCTATGGGCTATGGGCTATGGGCTTAAGTCCTTTGCCTTGATTTTTCAATTTCCCGATTACCCGAGTACCCGATTTCCAATGCCTCACCTGACTTCCGTCACATCCCAGCGAATTTTGTGGCTGTTTTGGCGCATCCGTGCTACTCTTTAGTTGCGTTTGGATGAATAGGTTGTGAGCGGTTCTTGCCTGTAAAGACTGGTCCTGCCTCTGCTGTATCCTGTTTTTCCTGCGTAAATCCACAAGAAAAGA
The DNA here is from genome assembly GCA_016185365.1 of Terriglobales bacterium. Classification (GTDB taxonomy): domain Bacteria; phylum Acidobacteriota; class Terriglobia; order Terriglobales; family Acidobacteriaceae; genus DSPA01. Next base: position 3,150 of record JACPNP010000051.1, on the reverse strand, counting down.
GTCACACGTAACATGGAAACTGGTACCGTAAAATGGTTTAACGACGCCAAGGGTTTCGGCTTTATCAGCCGTCAGAACGGCGAGGATGTATTCGTACATTTCTCCGCCATCCAAGCCAATGGCTTCCGCAGCTTGCAGGAAGGTCAACAGGTGCAGTTCAGCGTGGTCAAAGGCCCGAAGGGCTGGCAGGCCGAGAACGTACAGCCGCTGTAAAGCGACCCAGCGTTCAAGATCAGGGCGACCGGAAACGGTCGCCCTTTTACTTTGCCCGCTATCTCTATCTTGTGTTCCAATGCTTCCCGCAAATCACACGGAGGCGAAACCCCATGGCAAAGAAGATCGTGATCGGCGGCGTGCTGGCGGCACTGGCGATGTTCCTCTGGAGCTCGGTCGCGCACGTCGCGCTGCCCATCGGCATGATGGGCCTGAGCACCACCCCCAACGAAGACGCGGTGCTGGCCGCGTTCAAGGCCAACCTGAACGAAGGCGGCCTGTACATGCTCCCCGCCCACGGCATGCTGGCGGCGAAGTCCGGCGCCGACCAGGAGAAGTTCGTGGCCGAGTGGAAGAGGAAGTACGAAGGCGGCGCCTATGCCATGGTCATGTATCACCCCTCCGGCGCCAAGGAACTGGAGCCGCGCCAGCTGGTGGTGGAGTTCCTGGGCGACGTCTTCGCCGGGACCATCATCGCCTTCGGCGTGTGGGCCGCGGCCGGACGCATCACCGGATTCAGCGGCCGCGTCCTCACCGCCACGCTGCTCGGCATGACGCCGTGGTTCGTGGTCGACGTCAGCCAATGGAACTGGTACGGCTATCCCACCGCCTACATCACGGGCGAGGCGCTCGACCAGTGGATCGGCGCGCTGCTGGCCGGTGTGGTGCTGGCCTGGTGGTTCAGAAAAGAATAGCCGCCAGTCAGCAGTCGTCAGTCGTCAGACAAAGCAAACGACCGAAAACTCGCGACAAACATCACATCGCCCTGTGACCCGCGTCACCGTGCCGCGTGACCGGGGCGCGGGAGACTGTCTCTACCGTGGTCTATCCGGGACCCGGAGGAGACAAGGCGATGAAGAACAACCTGCGTTACACCGTTTGGGCGGCGCTGGCCCTGGGCGTGATCGGCAATGTGGTGGCCGTCTGCGGCGGGCTGGCCTATATGACGGTGACCCGCTCCACCGGGCTCTATCTGCCCGCCATCCAGTGGAACTCAGAGGAAGGGTTCTATCTCACGCTCAGCATGATGTTCACCGTGGCTGCCGTCTCCGGCGCCGTGCTGGGCGCACTCGCCTATTTCTTCTATGCCGACCTTACCCGCGACCTCGAGCCTGAGTTGAAGCAGGTGGAGGCCCGTCCGGAAGTCGTCCCGGAGCTTACGGCCGCGGCGTGACCCGTCTCCCAAGAGTAAGACCCATGGCCCTCCCTGCGGGGAGGGCCGATTTCTTTGATTTCAGCGGCGGGACCGAAGGCGGTGGAGCAGCAGCGGCAGGCCGGAGCCGACCAGCAGGAATGTCGCGGGTTCGGGAACGGGCACCTGCCCTCCCCCGCCTGTGGTCGGAGGCTGATCGGTAAACGTGACAAAGAGGTCGGTGGTGCGGCTGCCGTTGCCGAATTCATACGTCACTGTCCCGTGCAGGTCCAGGGTGACGATCAGCGGATTGAGGGCATCGATCTCCCAGACGATGGGCGAACTGTCGCAAAACTGCACGCAGCGGTAATACGTGAGTTGCCCGACGCACTCAAAAGGCTCGGTCACGGTGCCGGGCTCGGTGCCCGGCGTGTAGCTCCAGTTGCAGGAGGATCCGTCGGCGTTCGCGTGGTAAAGTTCGCCGTTAAACTCCAGGATCGACTCCCAGAACATCGGGTTGACCGGATAAGTCTGGCCCGGGATCTGCTCGTCAGGGAACGCGATGAAGGCGAAGGCATCGAACGCCTGGATGTCGGCGGTATCACCGTTCGCGTTCGTGAACGTTCCGGTGTAGCCGGTGAGCGGCCACTGCATGAATCCGGAGGTGAAGGCGACGGAATCGGCGGAAGCCGCGCTACTCAGGGAAACAAAGAAGAGGATCAGAGTGATCGCACAACGACTTCTCGATCCCGGGGAAGACATCACCACCATGCTACGCCCGATGAATCTCCCCGCCAAGAAAATTGTGGTCTTGTCTCAGGCACGAGTGCAAAAGTTTTCACAGTAACCATGGCAGGAAACTTTCAGCACGAGGGACACGAAGGAAGAATCCAGAGCATTCACCGCGGAGGCGCGGCAATATTTTCACCCAACTATTGTTGCGCAAGAAAAATGCGGTGTCCGGCTGTGGTATGGCATTGCACACGAGCATCCCGTAGGGATGGAATGACATTAGCCCAGCGTTTCAACGCTGGGAACGCTCGTCAACCCCGCGCAGTCCCGTAGGGACGACTGAACCCTGACACTCAGGACTCCAACTGCATGAGCGTGATCTCTTTCACCCGCCGGCCTGATGCCGTTGTGAAACTCCCGGCGGTTGGCCCCGGCGTCAAACGGAGGGTGCCCCACGCTCGACCGCCGCAGGCGGGCTAGCGTGGGTCTTTTATCCCGACCGGCCCCACCTTAGCTCCGCGAAGGTGGGGCACCAAAACCATTCCAATGTTTGTTTGAGAGGTGGGCCACCAGCCTAGGGGAATTGATAGACGACGAATCGACTATGAATTCGGTTAGAGTTGACTGGGGTGTATCACGTGGGAATTCAGTTCCTCCTGTGGAAAAAAGCCCAAGTGATTGAAAATATTACAAATAAAATGCTTGCGTATTACGCAGATAATCATGTATAGTACGCGTATCTTAACACGTGCGGAGTACGAAAATGAAAAAAGATTTAGCTGACTTCGGTCCATCGTCGCCAAAGTCAGCCTAAACACGAAGGCTCTTAAGCCTGCTTAACCGGAAAGGTTGGTAGCTTAAGAGCCATGACGATTTTTCACTCGGGAATCGGAAATCCGACTCCTCTAACTTTAACATCAATTGGCTGTTAGGTTCAAGCAGCGTCTGTTAGGAGACGTAAATGACACACGAAACCGTAAATCTTCAAGAATTTCAGACCTTTGACGAAGCCAAGCAGCATGCAGCAGAAGATGCCGCAAACAGCTTTTCGTTGCCACTGCAAGCCGTCATGT
>JACPNP010000050.1 GCA_016185365.1 Terriglobales bacterium | reverse complement strand
GTTGACCTGTCGCGCCGCGCCTGGAACCCGACCAGCTCGAATTCCAGCAGACCTTCCAGGATCTCGCGCCGCCACGGGAGTTTTTCGAAGGTCTCCGGCCCCGGGAACGGGATGTGATGAAAGTAGGCAAAGCGGCCTGCGTGGCCGCGGACGTAGAGCTGCTGCGCCGTCAGCATCAGGTGATAATCGTGGACCCAGACCAGGCTGCCCGGAGTAAGCGCCGCGGCGATGGCCTCCGCGAACTTGTCATTCACCCGGCGATAGACCTGCCAGTACGCCGGGTCGAACCGGCAGCGCGTGGTCTGGTCATGGAACAGCGGCCAGATCACTTCATTGGAGAATCCGCCGTAAAACTTTTGTTTTTCGTCTTCCGTGAGCGTAACCGGCGACAGACGGAATCCGGAGTTCTCGACCGGCGTGCTCAGAAGCCTTTTCAGTTTGTTGTCCGGTCTCACGCCCGGCCAGCCCACCCACACGCCGGTGTGCCGCTGGCAGAACGAACGCAACGCGGTGGCAAGACCACCGGAACTGGGCACAAGTCTCCACTCCACGCCCTCTCGCCGGGGCGAAAAAGGAAGGCGATTCGAAGCCATGATCAATGGGACGTGCTGCATGGGACACCTCCGGAAGCTGTCAGCCACGTGCGCAGGAATTGGTGGAGTTCCTGCGGCGGCTTCAGCCAGATCTCCGCCTGGGACAGGCAATATTCCTGGCGGACCAGTACGGTCAGGCCGCGCCCGCGCAAGGCGCGGAAGGCGTCCTCATCGGAGACATCGTCCCCGAGGTAGGCGAGGAGTGTCTCGGGGTCGGATTCCCGGCAGACCGCCAGCACCGCGTCCCCTTTGTTCGGGTGTGTGACCCGCAACTCCACGCCGCCGTCGAAGAGAAGCAAGGTCATGCCACACTGGATGGCGATGGTCTTCCATTCGCCGAAGGCCAGGTGTCGCGCCTGCGCCGCAGTGGACGCATCCAGTCCGCGCCAGTGCAGCGCCACGCTGCCCGGTTTTTGTTCGGCGGCGGCTTGCAAGCCCATGGACTTCACCTGCTCGAGTGCGACGCGTATGCATTGCTGGGCCACGTGCGGAAGCGGCACCACCCAGTATTTGCCATTGGTCTGAAGGCGCTCCACTCCGTGCGAGCCCCATATTTCGACGGCGTGACGCAGACCGAGCAGTGTGCGGACCTCTCGCGCGCGGCGGCCGGAGACCAGAACGACCCGGGTCCCCGCCTCGATCAAGGATTCCAGCATCTCCGGGACTCCGTGGTAGGGGCCGGCATCGTCCGGATGGGTCTGGAACGGCGCCAATGTGCCGTCATAGTCCAGCATCAGCACAGACGGCGTCCCGGTGCGGAACCGTGCGAAGAATTCCTCCAATAGGGATTCAGCGTACAGGGATCTCATGCTTCCTCCTTTCGACTGCTTCCGTAAGCAATCAAGCAACGAAGCCCCGGTGTTGCAGACGACGTTCGATCTGTATGGGAGAACTTGCGAACAGCGACGAGTGCGGGCCGGGGTCGCGGTTGCCTCTTTTCGGGCAACCGCTCAATGCTCCCTGCAGCTCGTCAACGGAACAAGTGGCTCACGCGCAGGCCCGTTGTGCGGGATTTCCCGCCATCTGTAACCAGTCCAGCAGGAACTCCTTCAATCCGCGCGGCGCCGTAAGCCAGAGGTCGGCATCGCTTTCGCGAAACTCCGGACAGACCATCACGGACATCCCGCGCTGTTTTACAAACCGGAACAGGGATTGTTCCGACTGGTATCCGCCCAGATAGGTGATCCTTGCTCCGATCGGGGTCTGGCGGCAGATCGAGCGCACGGCATCGGTCTCATTCGGATGAGCGATCCGCAATTCTCCGCCGTCAGCTTGCCAGCGCAAGCCGATCTCCACGCCGGCCGGCGCCGCGCGCCAGCCATCCAGCGCGATCTGTTTAAGCGATTCCTCCTCGCGGGCATCCAGCCCGCGCCAATCGATGGACAATGCGCCCGGTTTCAATTGCACGCGGTCCTGAAGGCCCAGAGACACGATCTTTTCAAACGTTGTGAGCATGACCCGCGCCGCGCCGGCCGGGACCGAGGAAAGTGAGTACCGTCCATCCGCGCCCAGACGTTCCATCCCGTGGCATCCCCAGACTTCAACGGGGAAACGCAGACCAAGCAGGCTGACCACCTCGGCGGCGCGACGGCCGGAGAGCAAGATCAAGCGCGTGCTGGTATCAAGCAATCGTTCCAGCACCGCGGGGATCTCAGGATAAGGCAGAGCAAGACCGTGACCCGGGACGCGGGGCGCTAACACCCCGTCATATTCCAGGATCATCGTCGGCGCATAGTGGGGATCGAGGCGGGAGAAGAACTCCGCCACGGCGACATCCGCGTGATAATCCACAGGGAACAGGCTCGACATCTTTTTGATCCTCCTTCTTCAAGAGTGAGACCTGCCACAGGGGGAGATCGGCCGAAGCCGGAGTACAAGTTTCAAACAGAAGCGACGATCGGCAAAAGGTGCGCGCTGTTCAGGCCCCGCTCGTTCTGAGGGGGCGTTCCAGACTTAGATGGGCGTGGGTGGGATGGGGTTTTCTGAAAAAATCCAAAGATTTGCCGGGTGGTAAAGTCGTTTTATACCAAGGAACGCCCCCGCGATTTCGCGTTAGAATAATGATGTTACGGTGCGCTACAGCTCCGCTGCGGTGAAGGTCGCGGTTCGAAGCCTTTTCCGGTGGCAGCGCATCGAATAGTACGACTGCTGGCTTCAACAGCCCCGTGGGTCGGGCCTGGATCGGAACTTCCGGACAGGCAGTGGATCCGCTGGAGCCGGCGGCAGCTTTCAACAGCTCCGTCTCGCACTGGAAGGCGCGGGACTGAAGGCGGAACCGATATGTCGTCCACTGCCGTCCTGCCGGCGGGCGCGTGCCCGCTCGAGAATTACCTCACCCAGCCCGATCACACCATGGATGCGCGCATCGCCGCGGCCCGCGAAGCTCTGGGCAAGACCACGCTCATCCTCGGCCACCATTACCAGCGTGATGAGGTCATCCGATTCGCCGGCATCACCGGCGACAGTTACAAACTGGCCAAGGCCGGCGCAGAGAGCGCCGCGGATTTCATCGTCTTTTGCGGCGTGCACTTCATGGCGGAAAGCGCGGATGTGCTCGGACGAGAGGGTCAGCAAGTCATCCTGCCTGACCTTAACGCCGGCTGCTCCATGGCGGACATGGCGGAGATCGGCCAGGTGGAAGAAGCCTGGCGCCAACTGGTGAGACTTGGCCTGACCGATGATGCCGGCGCCGGCATGACGCCGATGACTTACATGAATTCCACTGCGGCCATCAAAGCGTTCTGCGGCGAGCGTGGCGGACTGGTGTGCACCTCTTCGAACGCGAAGGGCGCGTTCGCGTGGGGATTCGCAAGGTCCCCGAAAGTGTTTTTTCTTCCCGACCAGCACCTCGGACGCAACACCGCGTTCCGCATGGGCATTCCGCTCGAAGAGATGGCGGTGTGGGACCCGTTCCAGATCCTGGGCGGCAATACCCCGGAGCGTTTGCGGAAAGCGCGCGTCATCCTGTGGAAGGGGCATTGCTCCGTCCACCAGCGCTTTCTGCCCGAGCATGTGGACCACGTCCGCGCGCAGTATCCGGGGATCCACGTGGTGGTCCATCCGGAGTGCCGCTGGGAGGTTTGCCGGAAGGCGGATTCGATCGGCTCGACCGAACAGATCCTGAAAACCATCCGCGAAGCGCCGACGGGAACGAAGTTCGCCGTGGGCACGGAGATCCATCTGGTGAACCGCGCCGCAAAGCTGGCCGCGCAACAGGGTAAAATGGTGATCACGCTGGATGATTCCGGGTGCCTGTGCACCACCATGTTCCGCATCTCGCCGAAGCATCTTTGCTGGGCGTTGGAGAACCTGTTGGAAGGCCAGGTGGTGCACCGCATCCAGGTGTCTGTGGAAGTGAAGCGCTGGGCGCGGGTCGCACTGGAGCGCATGCTGGAGATCCAGGCGTAGGGGACCGATGAGCGACAAGACGTTCACACTCGAAGAAGCCAACATGCTGCTGCCGGTCCTGGAGTCGCTGCTGAAGCGCGCCATGGACGGCAAGCAGTCCATCGAAGGCTGCGACAAGGAATTGCAGGAGCTGAGCCACAAGATCTTCCTGACCGGCGGCCTGCTGGTCAATGTGGTCCAAGTGGCGCGGCGCCGCGCGGAACGCGAGAAGGCCCTGCAGTCCATCAAGGACTCGATCCAGGAGATCCACTCCACTGGCGTGCAGGTGAAGGACCTGGACATCGGGTTGCTCGATTTCCCCTGCGTGGTCCACGGTGAGACCGTCTTGTTGTGCTGGAAGTACGGCGAAGGCCATGCCGTGCAGCATTGGCACGGGTTGGAAGAAGGTTACGCCGGGCGCAAATCCATAGAATCACTGGACCTTGATCCGAAGAAAGGGAAAAGGCCGGAGCGCCCGAATTGACGAAACCGTCCTTTTACGGCATTCTGAAATCACAATGAATCTCATGCACAGCTATTACGCCTACTACTACGCGTCCGATGCGGGACGTGGGTGGAGGCCTATGCGCTGAGCGCAGTCGAACAGAGCCATCATCCCAACGGCCCGCGAGCGATCGCGGGCCGATCTCTTTTTGGAGACAAAACTTATGAACACGATAAACACCGTTCTTCCACCGCAACTCATGATCAGTCAGTGCTGGGCGGCCTACACGCCGGCGGACCACGATGTCTGGCGCACGCTCTGCGGCCGGCGCATGGCGCAACTGGAACACGTGGGCAGCCGCGTGTTCCTGGAGGGAATGCGCAACATCGGACTGGAGCCGGACCGCGTGCCCCGGCTGGAGGTGATGAATGCGCGCCTGGCGCCGCGCACCGGGTGGCGCGCGATCGCAGTCACGGGATATCTGCCCGCGCCTGAGTTTTTTGCCTGCCTCGCGCGCCGCGAGTTTCCCACCACGGTCACGTTGCGTCCACCGGAGCAGCTCGATTACTTGCCTGAGCCCGACATCTTTCATGATGTCTTCGGCCATGTGCCCATGCACGCCGATCCGGTGTTCGCCGATTTCCTGCAACGTTTCGGTGCCGTCGCCGCCGCGGCGCGCGAGGAGGCTGAGGTCCGGCGTCTGACCCGTCTTTTCTGGTTCACGGTGGAGTTCGGGCTTATCCGGGAAGGGGGCGAGACGAAGGTCTACGGCAGCGGATTGATCTCTTCCGGCGCGGATTGCGCCAACGCGCTCAGCGAACATTGTGAGCGAATCCCGTTCTCGCTCGACGCCGTGATGGGCCAGGAGTTCGAGATCGACCACGTCCAGCCGCGTCTGTTCGTGGTCGAAAACTATCAGGAGTTATTCGAGGCGGTGGAGAGACTCTAGAAAAATTGCGGATCTGTGATTTGTGAATTGCAAAATGAAAATCACAGATCACAAATCGCACCTCGTACCCGAACATCATTACTCCGCATACACTGTTCCCATGTCCACATACCCGGTGTTCCACGATTCACTGCTTACGGGCAAGGTCGCCGTCATCACCGGCGGCGGAAGCGGTATCAATCTCGGGATCACGCAGGTGCTGGCGCGGCACGGCGCGAAAGTGGCCCTCCTTGGCCGCAGCCAGGAAAAGCTCGATGCCGCCGTGGCCGGCATCGCTGCTGATGGTGGAACAGCTATGGGACTGTCCGCCGACGTGCGTGACTACGCCCGTGTCGAGGCGGCGTTCCAGCAGGTCCGCGATGCTAGGGGCGAGATTGATATCGTGATCTGCGGCGCCGCCGGCAATTTTCCCGCGCCCGCGCTGGGCATGAGCGCCAATGGGTTCAAGGCGGTGGTGGATATCGACGTGCTCGGCACCTTCAACACCTGCCGCGCGGCCTATACGCACCTGCGCAAGCCCGGAGCAAGCATTGTGAACATCTCCGCGCCCCAGGCGTTCATCCCCATGGCCTATCAGGCCCATGTGTGCGCGGCCAAGGCGGGCGTGGACATGATCACCAAGACGCTGGCCATCGAATGGGGCCCGGCGGGCGTGCGCGTGAACTCGGTCGTGCCCGGTCCGATCGATGAGACCGAAGGTATGAAGCGTCTGGCGCCCACACCGGAAGCGCGCGAGCGCGTGGTGCAAGGGGTCCCGCTCAAACGCCTGGGCCAAAAACAAGACATCGCCGACCTGGTGCTGTTCCTATGCACGCCGGCGGCAAGTTTCATTCACGGCGCGGTCCTGGTCTGCGACGGCGGCCAGTCACTGTTGGGCGCGGGAACGATGGCCAGCGCGGCCGGACTTCGAGGGGAAAAATGAGACTCACGGCTTCTTCCCCGGCAGCCATTGCGGCTTGAAGTCGGAGTTCACCAGCCATTGGATCGGCTCGATCAAGGAACCGATGGCGGTGGTCATGTGCTGGAAGTCGACGTGCGCGATATCGTCGTCCGGCTGGTGATACTGCGCGTGCAGGCCGAAGCTGGAAACGGTGTGTGCGATGATGCCGCGTTTGGCCAGCGGATAATTGTCCGACCTGGCAAAGAAGTTCTGGTCCGGATGCGGGTCAGCGACCAAACGCGCGCCATGCTTGGCGAGTTCCGGGCCAAGGTCGGAGCGGTCAAACCCGGTGAGCCAGAGCGTTTTGGCCGGGACCTTGTTGTCCGGGCGGCCGATCATCTCGAATTCGATGTCGGCAACGATCTTCTCCAGATTGAGCGGCGGATATTGCAGGAAATATCCCGCGCCTACGCCACCGATCTCCTCGCCGCCAAAAAACGCAAAAAAGACCGTTCGGAGAGGCTTTTTTCCCGCTCCCAGAACGCGCGCCAGCTCCATCACAGCGGCGCAACCGCTGGCATCATCGTCCGCGCCGTTATAGATGTTGTCGCCCGGCCGGCCGGTGGCGATGCCCAGATGGTCGAGGTGAGCGCCCAGCAGGATGGCTTCGTCCGTCTCACCCGGCAGGACGCCGATCACCGTGCTCACAAATGCGGGAGGAAGTTCTTTCAGCTTGCCCGTGAATGAGACTTCCGCGCCCTCCGGCACGTCGGCAAATTGTTTCGACGCGTCCGCTCCGAGGATGACGTATTTGTACGGTTGGGGGTCGAGCGGTATCTCCGGCAATTCCTTGGCCGCGCCTTCGTATCCCTGGCGCACCTGCTCCGCCCAGTTCACCAGCACGGCGGTGGCGCCATTCCGGAGCGGCCCCAGGATCTGCCCGCGGACCTCGACGCCTTCCTGCAGTGTGACCAGTACCACGGCGCCCGGCTTGACCGCGTCGCCGGGCTTGAGGCGCTGCAACGGCCCTTTGAACTGTGATTCGCCAAGGAAAACGAATGACACATCTTTGCCGTGGGTCCAGATCTTGCCCGCGGCCTTAAGTTCGGGGGCGGCGTCGAGCGCTCTACGGTTGAGCGGTGCTTTCTGGATGTAACTGCGTCCGCCGTCCTTGGCAGGATCACCCGCCGGCTTGATGCCGTGCGCTTTCAACTGGGAAGCGATGAACTCAGCGGCGCGCAATTCGGATTCCGTGCCGGTCTCTCGCCCCTGCATGGCATCCGCAGCCAGGACTTCCATGAAGAAATGGATGCTGGACTCTGATGCCGTCGGGCGCGACGGCGTTTCCGCCGCAAGGAAAACAGAGAGGATCAGGACTGGGACGAATGGTCGGAGGCGGCGAAGAAACATAGTCCTAGAAGTATAACGGGCGAGGGATCAGGACAAAGCTTTCAGCAGGTCGGACATGAGCGCGTTGTCGCCAAAGGTCTGGCTGACTTGGGAATAAAGCACTCCGCCGCCGCGGGCAAAGACAAAACTCCCGCCCAGCTGAAACGGGTTTTCGCCGAGCTTGTGCTGGCGGAACCCACCTGCTTTGGCGCGCTTGCGGGCCTCGGCATTGTCCCCGCGCAAGAGGTGAAATAGGTTCGCCTTCTTCAACTCCAGCGCTTTGTAGGCCAGCCGCTGGTCGTCGACCAGCAAGGGAAATGTGATGCCCGTTTCCTCGCGAAAGACGCGCGCGTAATGCATGTCGCCCATGCCGATGGCGGCCAGGCTCGCGCCTTTGGCCCGGAAGGCTGCTTCGTGTTCGCGCAACTGCGCGACATGCTCGCGGCAGAAGATTCAACCATAGTGCCGCAGCAAGACCAGGACCGCTGGGCCCGGTTCCCAAAGGGAGCCGAGACGCAGAGATCGCCCATCGGTGTCTGGTAATGCAAGGTCGGCCAGGAGTCGGCTTAGTGATCGGGTCATGAGGAGCGTCCCTGCATCAAAATGAGAGAGTATTGTAATCCGCCACTGTGTTTACGTTCTTGTTAGAATCCAAATGATGTTACGGACGGCAAAGATCTCGCTGGCAGTGCTGATGCTGGTCTTACTGACTTCCTGTGGGAGCTTTTTCACTGCCAGCGATGACAGTGGTGGCGGAACCAGCAACCGGTTCGTTTATATCGCCAATTTCAATGGCGCAGGGCCGGGTACCATCTCGGTCTTTCGCATGGACACCACCGCCGGCACACTGAGTCCGGTGGCCAGTCCCTCCACCGGCGCCTCCCCAGTGACCGACGGTCCGGCCGCGATGTCGGTGACCGTGGGCGGCAAATTCCTGTATTCCGCGAATGACGGCGGGACGGTCTCCGGATTCTCGATCGATGCCGCCTCGGGCGGCCTCACTCTCTTGAGTACTTCGCCCTTCAACTCCGGCGTGCTGCCGACCGCTATCGTGGCCACACCGGATGGCAAATTCCTCTATGTTGCCAACTCCGGGGCCGGTAACATCACCGGGTTTTCCGTGAACGCCACCACCGGGGAGTTGACTGCGATCCCGGCCGGATCGAAGATCACTTCGGGATTCCCCTTCGGCCTGGCGATGCACCCCAGTGGCGCGTTTCTCTACGCCGCGTTGGATACCGATGGTATTGACGTGTACGCCATCAATTCTTCCACCGGCGCCCTGACCTTGGTCCGCAACGTCCCCACTTTGATCGGCGGGCAGCCGCAGGCTGTGGTCGTGGAGGGCCAGGGCCGGTTCCTCTATGCCGCCGATGGGGTGAACGCGGTGCAGGCCTATGTGATCAATTCCTCCACCGGCGACCTGACCAATCAGCGCGCCACTCCTTACGCCGCCGGCAATACGCCGGTGGCCATCATCGCGGACAGCGGCGGACGCTGGATCTATACCGCCAACCGCGGCAGCAACAATGTGACCGCGTTCGCGATCTTGTCCGATGGGTCCTTGACCGAGATCAGCGGCAGCCCCTTCACCGCCGGAAGCACGCCTTCGGACGTGCGCATCGATCCGACCTCGAAATTCGTGTATGTGACGAATCTGAACGGGTCGCCCAGTGTGACCATCTTCTCCATCGACACCGCCACGCCGGGCCGCCTCACCAGCGCCGGCAGCGCGCAAGCCGGCACCAATCCCGCGGCGATCGCGTTCAAGTAGTCGCTAGTCCGTAGCCGGTGGCCTTTAGCCAGCTTCAACATTTTCGCGCCGATTTGTCCAGTGCATTGATAAGTCCGTTCAGGACGCGGCCCACCTCATCACTTTGATCAACGACCTGTTGAGTCGTTTCGTTCGCCAGTAGTCCTAACCTGCCACAGAGCAAGATCTGGGTCTTTAGCTCATTCAATGAACCGCGTGCGTGGCAAAGGAAGAGGATAAATTCTTTGTCCGATGATCGGCCTTTGCCTTCGGCAACGTTGCTTGGCACGGAAACCGCTGCTCGTCGTAACTGGCTTTGGAGCCCGAAAATCTCTTTGCGCGGGAATGTCTCCGTCACTCGGTAGACCTGTTCAGCAAGGCTCATTGATTTCTGCCAAACCACAAGATCCTGAAACGACTGAACCAGTGTCCCTCCACATTGGGCGCTGTGCGCCGTTCGACATGCGCGCTGGATGATACGCCTTTGTCGCATCCAACCCAATGGGACACGCACCGAGTCCGAAAGGGTAGCTTTGACTGCTACCGGCTACAGACTAACGACTAACGGCTGGTACAATCTCGGGCTAGCTAGATCACGTGATGTGTGCCATGGCCCAGATCAAGAAGATCGGCATCAGTACCGGTGGCGGGGACTGTCCCGGGCTCAACGCGGTGATCCGCGCCGCGGTTAAATGCGCGATCATCAAGTATCGCTGGGAGGTGGTGGGCATCGAAGATGGGTTCGATGGCATTATTTTCCCCGATAAGAAGATCCGCCCGCTCACGCTGAAAGATGTGAGCGGCATCCTGCCTCGCGGCGGCACTATCCTCGGCACCACCAATCGCGGCAATCCCTTCTGCTACAAGGTGATGGAGAACGATGTGGAGGTGGTGAAGGACATCTCCGACCAAGTGGTCGCCAATACCAAAAAACTTGGCCTCGATGGCGTCATCGTCATCGGTGGAGACGGTTCGCAGAAGATCGGACTCGACCTGTTCCGCAAAGGGATGCCGGTGGTGGGCGTGCCCAAGACCATCGACAATGACCTCGACGCCACGGACATCACCTTCGGGTTCGACACCGCGCTGCACACCGCCACCGATGCGATCGACAAGATCCACACCACCGCGGAATCGCACCACCGCATCATGGTGGTCGAGGTCATGGGACGCGATGCGGGATGGATCGCGCTCGAAGCCGGCCTCGCCGGCGCCGCCCATGTGATCCTCATCCCCGAGATCCCCTTCTCCATCGAGCGGGTCTGTGAATTCATCCACCAGCGCGAAAGCCAGGGCAAGAAATTCAGCATCATCGTGGTGGCGGAAGGCGTGAAAGCCCAGGACAAAGCGGAAAAGATCTTCGGAAGAGAAAAACGCGATGTCCCCCGCGGGGGTTCCGGTTATGTGATCGGTGACGCCGTGGCCATGTGCGCGCGCCGGGAGACGCGCGTGACCGTGCTGGGTCACATCCAGCGTGGCGGCTCACCCTCGCCTTTTGATCGTATCCTCAGCACGCGCTTCGGCGTGGCCGCGGTGGAGCTGATCGCGCGCGGCGAGTTCGGACGGATGGTCTGCCTGCGCGGCAACAAGATCCAGAGCGTGGACATCGCCGAGGCCGTGGGCCGCATGAAAGGCGTGGACCCGGACGGTGACATGGTGCGGATGGCCAAGTCCATCGGCGTCTGTTTCGGGGACTGAGTCACGCGGCTGCTAGAATCTACGCCAAGGCCCGTGTCCAATCTGCGCGCACTCCCGATCTTCCGTTGGGCTCTTTCCAGAGGACGATTGTTATTTTTGACCGGGCTGGCGCTGCTTTGTCTTGCCGGCTGCCGTTCCCAGAGTGAATCCTCCACCGCGGAACATGCTTATGTGATCGCGCCTACTGTGTCTTTGCGCGATCGCCTGGCCACGGTCTTTAACAAGGTGGGACTGGTCGCCAACGGTGAACGGGTGCAGGTGTTGGAGCGCAGTCAGAACCGCCGGTTTGCGCGCGTGCGCACATCCGAGGGCAAAGAAGGCTGGATGGAGGTCCGCTATCTGGCCACGCAAGAGACGTTCGATGCCTTCGCCCGTCTGGCCAAACTCCACGAAAAATCGCCCGTGCAGGCCGAAGCGCTGGCCCGGCGCGTGGTCAATCTGCACGTCCTGCCCGGCCGCAACACGGAACGGTTGTTCCAGTTGAAAGAGGGTGCGCGTATCGAACTGCTCGAGCGTGCCAGCACGCCGCGCTCCGGCATCAAGAAGTCAGTCCCATCCCGCGAAGAAGAAAAAGACAAGGAAAAAGACGAAGACAGTGACGCGCCCCCGGCGCCGTCCTTGACCGCGCCCTCTACCGCCCCCGCTGATCCGCTGGAAGACTGGTGGCTGGTACGCGATCCGCAAAAGCACGTGGGATGGATGCTGGGCCGCATGCTGGACGTGGACATCCCGCTGGAGATCGCGCAGTACGCGGAAGGCCAGCGTATCGTGGCGGCGTTCATATTGAGCGAAGTGCCGGAAAAGCCCGGTGCGGAAAAGAAAATGGCGCAGTATGCCGTGCTGATGTCCGAGCCCAAGGACGGCCTGCCCTATGACTTCAATCAGGTGCGCGTTTTCACCTGGAATCCGGGCCGCACTCGGTATGAGACCGCCTTCCGCGAGCGCATGGTCGGTGAGCTGCCCGTCCTGGTCTCAAAGGAGGACTTCGGCGGAAAAGACGGCACACTGCCCGTCTTCCGCGTGCGCGCACGGACCGCCGACGGAAAGATCGAAGAGCGCAGATACAAGATGAATGGCGTGATGGTGCGGCGTGTGCTGGCGCCGGGAGAAAAACCGCGGAAAGCCATGCATCTGGCTGCGCCGAAGACGATCAGGAAAAAATCGAAGAAGCGATAGAGGAAGCGTTAGGCGTAGAACTCGGCGATCGCCGCCACCACCGACGCCTGCTCCTCCGGCGTGATCTCCGGATACATCGGCAGGGCCAGCACCTCTTGTGCGGCCAGTTCCGATTCAGGCAAGTCGCCCGCGCCGTATCCCAAATATCCCAGGCATTGCTGCAGGTGGAGCGGCACCGGGTAATAGATCTCCGTGCCGATCTTGCGCTCGGTGAGGAATGAGCGCAGCGCGTCGCGCCGTTCCACGCGGACCACGTATTGATGGAAGATGTGGTGTGCGTCCTTGTTGCGGGCCAAAGGACGGACCACCGGACGCGCGCCGTCTTTCGCGCTGCGCGTCGAGAGCAGGCCCGCGGACTTGAACAAAACGTCGTAGGCCACGGCGCGCTCATGACGCTCCGCGTTCCAGTCATCGATGTGCTTCAGTTTCACGCGCAAGATCGCGGCCTGGAGCGAATCCAGGCGGCTGTTCCAGCCGATTTCTTCGTGGTAATAGCGCTGCCGGCTGCCATGATTGCGCATCCGGCGCATGTGGTCGGCGACCGCGTCATCATTGGTCGTGACCAGTCCCCCGTCGCCGTAACAACTGAGGTTCTTGGTGGGATAAAAGCTGAACGCGCCGGCGATGGACATGGTGCCGGCAAACTTGCCGCGCCAGGTGGCGCCAAAGGCCTGGGCTGCGTCCTCCACCATGGCCAGTTTGTGTTCATCCACCAGATGGGCGAAGCGGGTCATGTCCGCGCACTGCCCGTAGAGATGGACCGGCATGAGGCCGCGGATGCGCGCTGAATTCGTGCGCCGTATACGCGCATTCACCGCGTCCGGATCAAGGTTCAGCGTGCCCGGGTCGACATCGGCGAACACCGGACGCGCGCCCGCGCGAATGATGGCGCTGACCGTGGCGAAAAAGCTGAAGGGAGACGTGATGACTTCATCGCCCGGACTCACGCCGGCCGCCACCAGTGCCAGCCAGATCGCGTCCGTACCGGAAGCGCACCCCACGGCGTGCTTGGCCCCAAGAAAATCCGCCGCTTCGTTCTCGAATGCCTGCACTTCGGGCCCGAGCACGTATCGTTGCGAGGCGCAGACCGCTTGCACGGACTTGCCGATCTCTTTCTCGATCGAGTGGTATTGCCGCGCCAGATCGAGCATAGGGATGGGAGCGCCGGCTTTGGGCGCTTTTTGTTGCGGACGTTCGCGCTTGGCGGCACTCCGCTTGGGTTTGGATGGGGCGGTCTTGCGCATGAAATTGCGGCGGGGGAGTGCCTTGGCAAGGATTCTAACATTTTAATTTTCGCTTTGAAGGAGAAAGGTTGGTGGTGTGTGATTTTGGATATCCAATCAGCGGAAGGTGAGGGCTCT
Source organism: Terriglobales bacterium (assembly GCA_016185365.1). Taxonomy (GTDB): domain Bacteria; phylum Acidobacteriota; class Terriglobia; order Terriglobales; family Acidobacteriaceae; genus DSPA01. Next base: position 28,091 of record JACPNP010000050.1, on the reverse strand, counting down.
CATTCGCTCCAATGAAACCGCAGTATTTGATCTACTATTTCCCGAACAGCGGCAGGTGGCTGGCCGCGGCCATAAAAAACAACATGGGGAAGGACAGGGCGAAGTTGGCCCGGGAGGTCAGGAAGCCCTGACGCGCCAGCGCGGCGGCCTCGGGAGGCATCGGCGTGCCATTGGCAACACTGTCCTCGGTCCAGCGGATGATCTTCTTGTTGAAGCGCCAGATCACGCCCCAGACGTTCAGCATCATCATCCAGCCCATGCCCCCGCCTATCCCGATGGCGATCAACCGGTTGCTTTCCCAGCCGTGGTTGTTGAGCATCACATAGAAGTGGCTCGCGCCCCAGGCCGCCGCCAGATACACGACTCCCACCACCCAGGGCTTATCCAGCTTGGCGATACACACGGCAAGAAAGGTGATGCCCCAGGCCGCGGTCCACAGCCAAAAGAAGCTGCCTGCGGCCATCATGCCGCTGGGTGTGCCATAGCTGCCGTCCGCCCGGGCATTGCGCAGATCGGCGGATAGGATGGTCATCCAGTAGGCCAGTCCCGCCAGCACTGTGACCAGCGCGCTCCAACGGAACCAAAACAGCGCGCGCTTCATCAGTGGGGAGAAGATCTTCGCTTTCACGCCCGGCTCGAGCTCCTTGAGGAAGGGCACATTGACCAGATTGAAGAAATACAGCAGCCCGATCCAGGTGATCCCCGCGACGAAATGGACCCAGCGCAACAAGAATTGCAGCAACGTGACCGTGTCTAGATCGGCGATGAGCATAAGCATGGCGGCCTCCGGCGGGAGTATACCCTCTTGTCCCGGCTACCGTGAAAATCCCGTGAATGGAGGAAGCGGACATTGAAAAACCCGGCGCCGGGTCGTATCGTGGAGGAGTCCGGCGCACGTCCGGACCGAAGGAGAGATCGGCATGGACACGATGAAGCCGGCACAGAACATCCAGGATTCCTTTCTGAATGCGGCCCGCAAGGACCGTTCCCCCGTCACCATCTATCTGATGAGCGGCGTAAAACTCACCGGGCGCATCCGCTCGTTCGACAAATACTCGGTCGTGCTGGAGACGGCGAACCAGGAGCAGCTGATCTTCAAGCACGCCATCTCCACCGTGGTGCTCGGCCGTACCGCGCACCATGGGCCGGTCTCGGCCACGTCGCCGGACACCGCCACGTCCAGTACGGGCACGGAGTCGTAGCTATTCCCAGGCGCGCCTTACTCGAAGTGGAAGGGCAGCGTCCGGAACGCGCCTTTCTGGTGGGGCTGGAGTTGCGCTCCAGCCGCCGCGCCAACCTGCGCCAGGCCCGGATGGCCCGCGGCGCCGCGCGCCCGGCCGCCGACTCGGACAAGCTCGCCCGCGAAGAAGAGGAGATCTCCGTCTTCAGCGCGGAGGATTCCGTCGCCGAACTGAACGAACTGGCCACCAGCGCGGGCGCGGAGGTCGTAGGCCAGTTCCTGCAGCGCCGCGACAAGCCGGACCCGGCCACCCTGGTCGGCAGCGGCAAATTGCTGGAGATCGCCGGGGCCGCGGCCTCGGCCGGCGCCGACGTTATCCTCTTTGACCACGACCTCACCCCGTCACAGCAGCGCAACATCGAGCACGACCTGAAGCGCCGGGTCATCGACCGCACCCAGCTCATCCTCGACATCTTTGCCCGGCACGCGCGCACCCGGGAAGGCCAGTTGCAAGTGGAGCTTGCCCAGCTGGAATACCTGTTGCCGCGGCTCACCGGGCGCGGCGTTTCCATGAGCCAGCTCGGCGGCGGCATCGGCACCCGCGGTCCGGGTGAGACCAAACTCGAGACCGACCGGAGGCGCATCTACCGCCGCATCCGCCACGTGAAGGAAAAGCTGGAAGAGGTGCGCCGCCACCGCGCCCGGCAGCGCCAGAGAAGGGAATCCGTGCCGGTGGCGACCGTGGCCCTGGTGGGCTACACCAATGCCGGCAAATCCACGCTGTTCAACGCGCTCACCCATGCCGGCGTGCTTTCCAGCCCGCGTCTGTTCGCCACCCTCGACCCCACTTTGCGCAGCGTGGAACTGCCTTCGAAGCGCAAGGCGCTGCTGAGTGACACGGTCGGATTCATCCGTAACCTGCCCCATGGCTTGGTCACGTCGTTCCGCGCCACTTTGGAAGAGGTGGAGCGGGCGGCGCTGGTGCTGCATGTGGCGGACGCTTCCGTCCCCGACTTCATTGCCGAAGAGCAGAAGGCGCAAGTGGAAAAAGTCCTGGCCGAACTGGGCGCGGACAAGAAACCGCGACTCCTGGTCCTGAATAAGGTGGACTTACTCTCAGCCGAGCAGCGGAGGGGTTTGCCGGCCGGTGATGCGGCCGTGCAAGTCTCGGCCGCAAAAAGCATAGGGCTCGATGACCTTTTCAACAAGATCGACTCCATGCTCGCCACCGATCCCGTGGTCACGGTGAAATTGCGCGTGCCCCAGAGCGAGGGCAAAGTGCTGGCCGCGCTCGAGGCCCGCACCCGCATCCTGAAGCGCGCGTTCCGGGGCGGAAACGTCTACCTGCAGGTGGTAGCGCCGGAATCGCTGGCGCGGACATGGCAACGATTTGCGGCCAAGCCCTGAGCGCGGGATCACTTCATGGGCCGGTAGCGGAACTCCTCTTCCATCTTCTTCTGCTCCGGTGTGCCTTCGATACGCGCCGTCAGCCCCCCGTCACTTTCCTTGCGATACATGATGCGCTTGGGGAAGTCGTGCGCCAGGTTCTCGAACACAACTTCATTTTCGCCGCTCTTGACCAGTTTGAACTCCGTCGGCGGAGCGCCTTTGGGCTGGGCTACATAAAAGATACCGTCGGGTTTTTGGATGATCCGAAAATACTCGAAGTATCGGGTGTTTCCTTTCACCACCGTGCGGCCCATGCCCACCATCATATTGCCGGCGGGCGTGGTCCAATGTTCCTCGATCTCCGCCGGGCCGTTCGTGGTCTTCCAGCTTCCGCTCATCCACGCGAGTTGTGAGACGGACGCGGACGGCGCGGGCTTTTCCTGCGCGAAAACAACGAGCAAGGAAAGGAACAACAGAGTTGCGAACAATGTCTTCATGCGTGCTCCTGAGATCTGGCTGAACTCCTGGCGACTCTAAGCCTCGGGCACGAGCGCGGTCTTGGAAAAATCCGACACGCGCCGAGTGCGCAGGAACATCTCGGCCAGGTCGGAGCCGGCTCGCAGCAGCCGCGTCGGGGGCTCGCCCGCAAACTGCCGGAAGTCGCGCAATAGATGCGATTGATCGGAGTATCCGCAGGCCAGCGCCGTCCCTGCCCAATCGGCATCTTCCGTCCTGTCGAGCGCCTGGAACACGCTCTGGAAGCGGTGGATGCGGGCCAGCATCTTGGGTGACAGACCTACGTGTTCCAGGAACAACCTTTGCATCTGCCGGGGAGCCAGCCCGGATTGGCGCGCAAGCGCATCCATGGAGATGTTGCCGTGGCTGGTTTGCAACCGTCGACATGCATTGGATAACGCCGCCGGCGGCCGCCGGTCAGCGACTGTCTGTATCAACCAGGATTCGATCTCTTGAAGCCCGGTATCACGGTCCAACTGGGAGATCAGCGCGCGCGCTTTTGGCATCACATCCGGAAGCACGGTGGTGCGTCCGGTCAATTCGGTCGCCGGCACACCAAGCACGCATCGTGCCGCCTCCGGACGCAAGCGGATGCCCAGCACCGAGGCCTTGGGCGTTGTCCGGACAAGAAATGGCTCCGTGGACTGGCCGGCCACAAAGCAGTCGGGCTGTGCCTTACACACGCCATCGCCATGAAGGCGTGTGAATGGCCGGGAAAGATGGAGGATGATCTCCAAGGCGCCATCCGGCAGGATGCGCTGGGTATGGGCGGGATCCGTACCCGTCTCCAGCCGCCAATAGCACTCCACCAGCGGACGCAGCGCCTCGCACGGAGCGGATTCCTGGTAGAGCATGGGCCCGCCCAAAAATTAAATGGGCTTGTTGCCAAGAAGCGGTGACAATTCCTTGGCCGCAAGCCCACTCGATCCTGAAACGGATCGGAGGTGATGCTTAGATTCTACGCCCGTCCGGACCCGTGTCAAGCGCGGAAATCGCGCTTCCAGGGACGGGGCCGAATGCGGTTCCAGCCAGCAGCGGCGCGGTTTTCCACGCGATTTCGTTGACACTCTCCGGCGGACGCTGTTACATTGAATAGTTCGCACCCAAGTTTCCCTTCGGACCTAGATACCCCGGCATGGACCCAGCGCTCACAAAAGCTTTAGGCGAACTTCTGCTCAACGCCGTCCCGACGATCATCATCTTCCTCGGGCTGTGCGCCGCCTATAACTTCCTTGTCCATCGCCCGTTGGTCCGGCTCCTTGAGGAGCGCCGGCAGCGGACCGAAGGCGCCATCGCCAAGGCCCAGGCGGACATCGCCGCCGCCGATGCCAAGGCCTCTGAATACGAGCAAAAGTTGCGTGAAGCCCGCGCTGTTATCTTCCGGCAGCAAGATGCGTTGCGGAAGCAGCAAGCCGAGGTCCGCGCCGCCGCCATTGCCGCCACTCGCGCCGCCGCGCAAGAACGCGTCAAAGCTGCCCGGGTTGCGATTGAAAAAGAGACGGCAGACGCCAGGTCCGGGCTTCAGGCGCAGGTCGAGCAACTGGCGCAGCAGATCATCCAGACCGTTCTGCGCTCGGGCACGCCGGCCGCGGGAGGGCGATAGCATGGTCCGCCGCCTCCTGCTGGTCCTCGCCCTGGCCTTCTCGTTCGCGATCCTCCCGGTCGTGGCGCAGGAACACGCCCAGCCTGCCCAACCAGGCCAAGAAGCCACGGCGCAGCCGACCGCGCCGTCCGCCGAAGGCGCCAATGCGGCCGGGCACGAAGAAAAGAAGGAAGCCGGCGAAGAAGACGTGGAAGAGGCCATGAAGCATTCTTCCGTCGTCAAGAAGTTCGGAGAATTCCTGGGTATCAAGGACGTGAACACCGCCTACTGGGTGTTCACGCTGCTGAACTTCGCCATCCTGGCCGGCGCGCTGGGCAAGGTCCTGATGAAGATCGTGCCCGCCTCGTTCCGGTCGAAGAAAGAAACCATCCAGCGCAGCCTGGAAGAGGCGCGCCAGGCCAGCGCGGAGGCCGGCGCCCGCCTGACGGACATCGAATCGCGGCTCTCGCGGATCGATCAGGAGATCGTCTCCATCCGCGCCGGTGCCGAACAATCCGCCCAAGCCGAAGAAGTACGTTTGAAGGCCGCCGCGGAAGAAGAGACGCGCAAGATCGTGGCATCAGCGGAAGCGGAGATCGCCGCCGCCGCGGCCAATGCCCGTCGCGACCTCAAGCAATATGCCGCCATGCTTGCCATCCAGTTGGCGGAGAAGCAGATCGTGGTGAATGAAGCGACCGACAAGCGGCTGGTGAATGACTTCGCCCAGGGCTTGAATGCCGGGAAAGGCGGGAACTGAGCATGGCCGCCGTAACTGCCCGCTACGCCCGCGCCTTCGCGGACGCCATCTTCGGCCTGAAGCTGGATGCCGTCCAGGCGCAGACCGATGTTGCGCGGATGGCCGCCATTGTGGCCTCCAGCCCCGAGTTGCGCAGCTTGATGGACAATCCCGCCGTTCCCATCGCGCAAAAACTGAATCTGATCGACGCGCTGGTCGCCCAGGCAGGTGTATCCAAGCAGGTGCGGAACTTCATCGCCATCCTGGTGGACAAGCACCGGCTCCGTTTGCTGCCGGAGGTCGCCGCGCAGCTCAAGGCGGAGATCAACCAGCGTCTGGGCGTGGCCGAAGCGGAAGTGGCCAGCGCGCGCGAGTTGGGCGCCGAGGAGCGAGGCCTGCTGGAAGCAAAGCTGAAACAGGTCACGAACAAGATCATCCAGGCGCAGTATGCGCGCGACCCCGGCATCCTCGGCGGGGCCACCGTGCGCATCGGCAGCACCATCTTTGACGGGTCCGTGCGCGGTCAGTTGCGGAAACTGCGCGAGAAGCTGGCGGAGTAGACATTCGATCCACCGAAGGTTCGTAGTAACGAGAGAGAGCAAAATGGCGAATATCAAAGTTGAGGCGCATAGCGGGCGTCTGAGCCCGCTGCCGAAATCCTGAGCGAGCCCGCCTGAGCGGGCGAGTCGAAGGACCTGAGTACACGAGAGAGAGCAAAATGGCGAATATCAAAGCAGACGAGATCACAAAACTCATCCGGGAACAGATCGAGAACTTCGAGTCCAAGATGCAGGTGGACGAAGTGGGCACGGTCATCTCCCTGGGGGACGGCATCGCCCGCGTGCATGGCCTGGACAAGGTCATGGCCGGCGAGATGCTTGAGTTCCCGCACGGCATCGCCGGCATCGCCATGAACCTGGAAGAAGACCAGGTGGGCGCGGTGCTGATGGGCGAATACACCGAGGTCAAGGAAGGCGACACGGTGAAGCGCACCGGCAAGATCATGAGCGTGCCGGTCGGTGACGCCATGGTGGGCCGCGTGGTCAACGGGCTGGGGCAGCCCATCGACGACAAAGGGCCGATCAACACCAATCAATTCCTGGCGGTGGAGCGCATCGCGCCGGGCGTCATTCAACGCCAGCCGGTGCGTGAACCGATGGCGACCGGTCTCAAAGCCATCGATGCCATGATCCCCATCGGCCGCGGACAGCGCGAGCTGATCATCGGCGACCGCCAGACCGGCAAGACCGCCGTCGCGCTTGACACCATCATCAACAACAAGGGCAACAACCTGATCTGCATCTACTGCGCCATCGGGCAGAAGCGTTCGTCGGTCGCCCAGGTGGTGCAGATCCTGCAGGATGCCGGCGCCATGGAGTACACCATCGTGGTGGCAGCCACCGCCTCCGAGCCTGCGCCGATGCAGTACATCGCGCCCTACGCGGCCACGGCCATCGGTGAATTTTTCCGCGACAACGGCAAGCACGCGCTGCTGATCTATGACGATCTTTCCAAGCACGCCGCCAGCTATCGCGAGATCTCGCTGCTGCTGCGTCGTCCGCCGGGCCGCGAAGCCTATCCCGGCGATGTGTTCTATCTCCACTCCCGGCTGCTGGAGCGCGCCGCCAAGATGAGTGACAAGAACGGCGGCGGCTCGCTGACCTCGCTGCCCATCATCGAGACCCAGGCCGGCGACGTCTCCGCCTACATCCCCACCAACGTCATCTCCATCACCGACGGCCAGATCTACCTGGAGACCGATCTGTTCAACTCCGGCGTGCGTCCGGCGGTGAACGTGGGACTTTCCGTGAGCCGCGTGGGTGGCAGCGCGCAGATCAAGGCCATGCGCCAGGTGGCGGGCACGCTGAAAGGCGAGCTGGCCCAATACCGCGAGCTGGCCGCGTTCGCCCAGTTCGGTTCCGACCTGGACAAGCTCACGCAGCAACAGCTCAACCGCGGCAAGCGCCTGGTGGAGATCCTGAAGCAGAACCAGTTCCGGCCGCTGCCGTTCAGCAAGCAGATCATGATCATCTTCGCCGGCACCGGCGGCTTCCTCGACGACCTCGCCGTGGAGGACATCCGCGCCTTCGAAGATGAGCTGCACAAGTATGTGGATGCGATGAACCCGGGACTTTTGCAGTCCATCATGGAAAAGAAGGTCCTCGACGACGCGCTCAAGGCGGAGATGTCCAAGGTGCTCACCGAGTTCAAGCAGCGCTTCGTCGCCGAGCGCCAGGCTGTGGCAGCGAAATAGCCCGCACAGCGGGAGGAGGCCGAAATGACGATCCAGCAGATCGACGAATTGATCGAAGATACCCGGCGATTGCCGCGGGCGGCGGACAAAGTCACCTGGGCCACTGCATTGGGCGTGCTCGAAGTGGCCCGGCAGCTGGTCCTCCTCAATGAGAACTTGACGTTCGGCGTGGGCGGCAATGGCGCCAAGCCGAAGGCATCGGCCAAGAAATCGGGCACCCGTAAGAAGAAGTGAGGTCGAGTCGGACTTCGGTATCGGATCGAGTTTTTAAGATTAGATTTTGAATTTGGCTTTGAATCTGGTTTTGTTGTTCGCTAGCGGCTAACGGCTAATTGCTAACAGCTGATTATGGCTAACATTCTCGACATCAAGCGCCGCATCCGGTCGGTGCGCAACACGCGGCAGATCACCAAGGCCATGCAGATGGTCTCCGCGGCCAAGCTGCGCCGCGCCCAGGAGCGCGCCCTGGCCGCGCGCCCCTATGCGCAGATGCTGACCAACGTGCTCAAATCGTTGTCCGCGCGCGCCGAGGTCGTGGACCCCATCACCGGAGAGACGCGCAATCCGCTGCTCATCCGCAGGCCGGAGAACAACGTCCTGTTGATCATCGTGACCGGCGAAAAGGGCCTGGCCGGCGCATTCAACTCCAACATCATCAAGGCCGCGCAGCGTTTTATTGTCGAAAAGGCGGGCAAGAACATCGATCTGGTCTGTGTCGGCCGCAAGGGGCGCGACTTCTTCCGCCGCCGCTACTCCGGGCCGCGCGAAGACGGCAGCCGCTCCGGCGCCATCCAGATCGTCGGCGAGCACGCGGGCATCCTGAACCGGGTGAAGTTCGAGGCCGCACAGGCCGTCTCCGAAGATGTCGTGCGCCGCTACACCGAGGAATCAGTGGACGCGGTCTATCTGGTCTACAACGAATTCAAAAGCGTAGTGTCGCAGCGTCTTGTCGTGGATGAGATCCTGCCCATCGACGTGATCGGTGAAACCGATATCCGAATGGCCGAGGGCATGACGGAAGAACAAAAAAAACGCGCCCTCGAAGCGGCCCGCGTGGCCGGCGCCAGCGTGCGCGCCGCCGATACCAGTGAGATCGACACCGCGGCGGCCGCCTTCGGTACCCGTCCGGTGGATTACATCTATGAGCAGGACGCCACTGAGCTGTTCAACGCGCTGCTGCCGCGCTATATGGGCGTACAGATCTACCGCTCCATGCTGGAGTCAGAGGCCGCGGAACACGCCGCCCGCATGACGGCCATGGATTCCGCCACCAACAATGCCGGCGACATGATCGACTTGCTCACTTTGGTCATGAACCGTGCGCGGCAAGCGAAGATCACAAAGGAGATCATCGAGATCGTCAGTGGAGCAGCCGCTTTGTGACAACAACTTGCGTCGCGCAGCCATGCAGTGTCTCGCGTCGCGCAGCGACGCAATGCCATTAGCCCAGCGCTTAAGCGCTGGGTAGCAGGTCGAAAAAGGACGAAGTCCCACAGGGACGACTGAAAGCATATGGAAAACTTCGGCAAGGTCATTCAGATCTCGGGTCCGGCGGTGGATGTGCAATTCTCCGACCGGGCGCTACCGCCCATCTATCAGGCCATCCGCGTGGTCAGCGAGGGCTTCAACGTGCCCAGTCCCATCGACGTGGTGCTGGAAGTGCAACAGCACCTCGGCGAGGGCCGCGTGCGCTGCGTGGCCATGCAGGCCACCGACGGCATGGTGCGCGGCATGAAGGCCGTCGACCTGGGCGGGCCGATCTCCGTGCCCGTGGGTAAAGGCACGCTGGGCCGCGTGATCAACGTGATCGGCGAGCCGGTGGACGAACTGGGCCCCGTGGCCCACACCAAGACGCTGCCCATCCACCGCCAGGCGCCCCGCTTCGACGAGCAGGCCACCTCGGCTGAGATGTTCGAGACCGGCGTGAAGGTCATTGACTTGATCCAGCCCTTCCTGAAGGGCGGCAAGATCGGTCTCTTCGGCGGCGCCGGTGTGGGCAAGACCGTTGTCATCATGGAGCTGATCAATAACGTCGCCAAGCAGCACGGTGGCTACTCTGTCTTCGCCGGCGTGGGTGAGCGCACCCGCGAAGGCAACGACCTCTGGCTGGAGATGAGCGAGTCCGGCGTGATCAAGCCGGGTGATCCGGCCAACTCCAAAGCCGCCCTGGTCTATGGCCAGATGACCGAGCCGCCCGGAGCGCGCTTGCGCGTGGCCTTGACCGGCCTCACCGTCGCCGAGTACTTCCGCGACGAAGAGGGCGCGGACACCCTGCTCTTTATCGACAACATCTTCCGCTTCACCCAGGCCGGTTCGGAGGTCTCCGCGTTGCTGGGCCGCATGCCCAGCGCTGTGGGTTATCAGCCGAACCTTGCCACCGAGATGGGCGAGTTGCAGGAACGCATCACTTCGACCAAAAAGGGTTCGGTAACGTCGGTGCAGGCCGTGTACGTTCCCGCCGACGATCTTACCGATCCGGCCCCGGCCACGACCTTCGCTCACCTGGATGCCACCACCGTGCTTTCGCGTCCGCTGACCGAGATCGGCATCTACCCGGCCGTGGATCCGCTGGCCTCCACCTCACGCATCCTCGATCCGCGCATTGTGGGCGAGGATCACTACAACGTCGCCCAGGGCGTGAAGAAGATCCTGCAGCGCTACAAGGACCTGCAGGACATCATCGCCATCCTCGGCATCGAGGAACTGAGCGAAGAGGACAAGCTCACCGTCGCCCGCGCCCGCAAGATCCAGAAGTTCCTCTCGCAGCCCTTCCACGTGGCCGAGCAGTTCACCGGCTATAAGGGCGCGTTCGTAAAGATCGCGGACACCGTGCGCAGCTTCAAGGAGATCCTGGAAGGCAAGCATGACGATGTGCCCGAGCAATGCTTCTACATGAAGGGCACCATCGAGGACGTGCTGGCCGCGGCCGAGCAGCTCAAGAAAACGGCGGCGTAAACCATGGCGGAGTTTCTCCAACTCGATATCGTCACCCCGGAGCGGAAGATCCTCTCCGACAGCGCTGTGGAGATCAGTGTGCCCGGCAAGAACGGCTACATGGACATCCTCCCAGGGCACGCCCCCCTCATTTCCGAGCTGGCCGTGGGCGAGATCATGTTCCGCAACGCCTCCGGCAAGCCGCAACACCTGGCCTGCGCCTGGGGCTTCGTCGAAGTGCTGCCGGACAAGGTCACCATCCTGGCCGAGACCGCCGAACGCCCCGAGGAGATTGACGTGGACCGCGCCCGCAAGGCCAAGGAACGCGCCGAGCAGGTCATCAAGACCGGGTCGAACGAGGAGCAACTGGCCGCGGAGTTGGATCTGCTTCGAGCCAACACCCGCCTTGAGGTCGCCTCCAAGTCCCAAAAGTAGACACATTCCCGATCTGGATTCATGGTTACCAATGGGTCGCCCGCCGGGCGGCCCGTTTGTTTCTACCAGTGCTCCAATACGGGTATGACGTTCCATATCCACTTCTGCCAGACTATCCATGGTGCGCCGATGTCCGCGGACGCGCTGGCGGCCTGGGCGGCGGGCTTCCCCCTTCTCCGCTGCGAAGGCCAAAACAACTTTCACTATGTGAATAAATACACAGGCGTCGCGTTCTCCATCGGGCCGATGGCGCTGCCCGCAAATGTTCCGGCGTTGCCCGAAGGACTTCGCTCCACCGGCCTCGCCTTTCAGATGGATGCGCGTCGGCCTTTTTACTTCGGGCTGGAGGCGGCTCCCTTGCTTGTGGACCTGGGGCAGCGTTTCGACCTATGGGCCGTAGATCCGGGCGCGGGCGATTCCGAGCCGCAATTTGCTACCGCGGATTGGTTCCTCTGCGTCTGGACCCGGGCGCATCAGCACGCCACTCTGATGCTGAGTCGCACACCGCTCCAGACCGACCAATACACGGCCCGGGAAGAGCAGACCCGGGTGTTCTGGGAGTACATGTCGGCCTACCCAAGGTTTTCCGAGCACTCGGCCAAGGCTGGGTTCTTCGCCCCGCGCATGTTCCTGATGGCCCGGAAAGGCGCCACTGAAGTGCGGACCGCCGTCACCCTCGTCCCTGACGTGCCCCAGGTCCTGCCCCGCACGGACCTTGCCATGGTGGTCGCCGACCGCAGCCGGCTCTTCCGCATCCGCAAGGAAGTGGACGTCTTCTATGCGCCCATGCATGACGTTCTGCAGGAACTCTCGCCCTGGTTGTTCGAATTCGAGGCCCGGCCGGAACTGCTGATGCTGCGTCGTGATGATGTGGCCGCCGCCTTCGAACGCTTGCAACGCTTCCCGTATCCCTGGACCCACCGCGACTTCCACACCGTGAACCCGGAGCAGGTGGTGGATGCGCCGGCGCTTGAGACCCGCGTGGCCTGATACAGATCCTGACCTGACTAAAGTCGATCCCGTTGTTCTGGGCCGGTCATAGAAGCTCCCGACCGGCCCCGATTGAAAGTCCATCCCCCACCCGTAACCCCCTGATTTTTCTTGCTTTTCCGGCGGTTCCAAACGTACAATCCCGCGCAGCGGCATCAGAATGCCGAAGTGCGCGGTGGACCTCAGGAGGGTCCCGCCTTCATCGTGGCACGGGTCATCCTATGAAGAGATTCCAATTGCACTGGTTGGACGTGGCCATTGGCGCCTTCGCCGTCCTCCGCGCGAACTACGGCCTGGAGTCGAACGATTTCCGCTACAACGAAGGCGAACTGGTGCTGGGCAAGGCGCACATCCCGGTCGCCCCCCGGGGCCGGCTGCTTGTGGATTATGTGAAAAAAGAAAACAATACCGGCTACAAGTTCTCGGACGTGCGCAACAAAAAAGTCCGGAATGACGTCTTTGCCGGCAAAATCGTGCTCATCGGCATGATGGCCACAGGCGGCGGCGACCAGCATACCACCCCCATCGGCACCAACATCCCCGGCGTGATGATCCACGCCAATGTGATCCAGGGCATCCTGAACATCCGCCATGACCTGCCGGCGAGATCCAGGCGGTGGTCGACAAGTCATTGGAAAAGGACCCGGACAAGCGCTATGCCCGGGGCAACGAGATGGCCCGCGACCTGCGCAATATCAAGGTCCCGGCCGAAGGCTAGCCAGTGCCTCGGTAGGTACTGGTATTGGATGGAATGTAGTGGCGTAGGCAGGACAGAAGCAGGAAACTAAGGAAAGATAGCCAACTCCGCATGAGTCTCTCCGTACAGGCCGCCGGCCAGACCGATCTCGGGTGCGTGCGCAAGAACAACGAAGACAACTTCGGCTATGACACCCGTCTGGGCCTGTTTGTGGTCTGCGACGGCATGGGCGGCGCCGCAGCCGGTGAGGTCGCCAGCAAGCTCGGCGTGGACACCGTACTCACCTACTTCCGTGAGGCCTCGCGGCACCATCATTACCCCGTGGTCGGCGATACGTTTGAAGGGGTCAGTGTGCGCGCCAACGCTCTGGCCAGCGCCATCCACCTGGCCAACCAGGCCATCCATGAGACCGGCACCAAGAGCGAGGGAAAGCGCGGCATGGGTTCCACCATCGTGGCCGCCATGGTGCAGGGCAATTATCTTTCCATCGCGCACGTGGGTGACAGCCGTATCTATCTCGTCCGCCAGGGTTCGATCCAGCAGCTCACCAATGACCATTCTCTGGTCATGGAGCAGGTCCGCCGCGGCCTGATCACCAGGGAGCAGGCGGAGAAGTCCGAGATGCAGAACATCATCATCCGTGCCCTGGGCTCGGAGGATTCAGTGAAGCCCGATGTGGAAGACCTGGTGGTCCTCCCCGGCGACGTTCTTTTGTTGTGCTCGGACGGACTGACCAAGCATGTGAAAGACGACTGGATCCTGGGCATCATCCTGGAGGCGCCGGACCTGGAACAGGCCTGTAACGATCTGATCGATGCCGCCAAGGCGCATGGCGGCGATGACAACATCACCTGCGTGCTGGTGAAGACGGTCCAGCTTCCCTGGTACAAAAAGATGTTCAACATCTTCGGAGGTAATCATCGGTGGCAAAGCTCTACTTGAAGTTCGACGCGGCGGTGCTCAAGGAAGTCGCCCTGACCCAGGGTGTGGTCACCATCGGACGGCTGCCGGATAACGTCATCCAGATCGACAATCTGGCCGTGTCCGGCCACCATGCCAAGGTGTTCTGGGACCAGGACCACTTTGTCGTTGAGGACAATAACTCCCTCAACGGCACGTTCCTCAACAACCGGCGCATCTCCAAGGCGACGCTGAAGGACAATGACGTGGTCCTGATCGGCAAGCACACCCTCGCCTTTAAGGATGAGTGGCATGAGGGCGCGCCCGGGGCTGCCCCGGAAAAATCCGGTCCCTCGCTGCCCAAGATGGAAGCCACCATGATGCTGGACACCAAGAAGGCCAAGGAGATGATGGCCGCGGCCCAGGCCGCTGCCGGCGCGCCCCGCACCGGCACCGCCGCCGAGCCTTCTCCGGTGGAGCACCTGGAACCACCTGCGCCTCCGAAAGACCGCATGGGCATGCTCACCGTGATGGAGGGCAAGACCGACCAGAAACAGTACACGCTGGCCAGCAAGATGAGCGTGATCGGCAAGAGCGACATGGCTTCGATCCGCTTGCGGGGATTTTTTGCGCCCAGCATGGCGGCCCTCATCAGCAAACAGGACGCCAAGTACTACATCGCCTCCTCCGAGCCCAAGATCAAAGTCAAGATCAACGGCCAGGAGATCGCCGGCCGCAAGGAACTCAACGAGGGCGACATCATCGAGGTCGCCGGCATCAAGATGACGTTCGGCTATCAGGACTAGAGCGAGGATTGGTTCGCAAGCGGCACGGCTTCGGTCGTGCCGTTTGTATTTTCAGTCACAAACCAGTCGCCACGGTGCTGCTAGACTATTCAGTTCACTGCCACCATCAGGAGCCATCATGCAGATCAAGACCGTCGGCGTCGTTGGCGCCGGGACCATGGGCAACGGCATCGCCCACGTCTTTTCCAAAAGCGGTTTCAACGTCATCCTGTGTGACATCAAGCAGGAGTTCCTCGACCGCGGCCTGGCCACCATCGCCAAGAACCTTGGCCGCGAGGCCGAGAAGGGCAAGATCTCCGCCGCCGACAAAGACGCCTCCCTGGCCCGCATCAACTCCACCACCCGCCGCGCGGATTTCGCCGCCTGCGACCTGGTGGTCGAGGCCGCCAGCGAGCGCTTCGAGATCAAGCGCGAGGTCCTGCAGGACCTCGACACTATCTGCCGTCCCGAAGTCATCCTCGCCTCGAATACTTCGTCCATCTCCATCACCAAGCTGGCCGCGCTGACCAAGCGGCCGGCACAGGTCATCGGGATGCATTTCTTCAACCCTGTCCCGGTGATGAAGCTGGTGGAGGTCATCCGCGGACTGGCGACGTCCCAGGAGACCTATGACACGGTGAAGGCCCTGAGCGAGAAGCTGGAAAAAGTCCCGGTCGAGGTGAATGACGCGCCCGGCTTTGTCTCCAACCGCGTGCTGATGCCGCTGATCAATGAAGCCATCTTCACAGTGCATGAGGGCATCGCCACTCCGGCCGCCGTGGATGAGGTCTTCCAGCTGGGCATGGCCCATCCCATGGGTCCGCTTACGCTGGCGGACTTCATCGGCCTCGATGTCTGCCTGGATATCATGCGCGTGCTCCACGACGGTCTCGGCGACCCCAAGTATCGCCCCTGCCCGTTGCTCATCAAGATGGTGGACGCCGGCTGGCTGGGCAAGAAGAGCGGCCGGGGGTTTTATCAGTATTAGTCTGAATTAGACGGCCTTACATACTAAGCCGGGAATTGTTGCCCATGAATTGGATTACGGCCAAGGAAAAGCTTGAGGTTAAGAGCGGATTTCGTTTTGTTGGCAACTTTTTCCTTGGCATCCTTTTCGCCGGGATGGTTCTTAGCGGGCTGATTGGACTTCTTGGTCGTGAACCTTCAAGATTCGGAACGTTGGGATCATTGGTTCTGCTTTGTTGTGGAATAGCCGCTTTGTACTTCACCGGGCATCGGTGGAAAAGGTGGATTGCTGGATTCTTTGCGTTTTGGGGCGTCTTCAATGGGGCGATAATGCTGTTCTCAGGCCATCAATTGAACAATCCCAACGTGCCTATTTCCAGAATGGAGGCCGGATTAGCGATGAGTTTCTGGGCGGCTGTCTTGATACTTACATGCGATTTCGCTGGCCAGAAAACAAAAACAGATACCATTGATCGTGTTTTACTCGTCATTGCAACTGTCTCGATCCTTGCGACCGGGGTCCGGAAGTCGTCGGAACTTTACTTGCTTGCGGTTAGCCTAGTAGCTCTTGGGCTTTTGCGATTGCGGATTGCCAAAGTGCCTTCCAAACGTTCTGACGCCAAAAGGACTTCGGAAGTTTAGTGTTATCGGATATTCTTCCCCCATGGCCGTCCGCCTCACGGTGCTCGCTTCCGGCAGTAGAGGGAACAGCAGCATCGTCGCCAGCTCTTCCACACGAATTCTGGTGGACGCCGGTCTTTCCGCCAAAGAGACGCTGCGCCGCATGGCGCTGGCCGGCGAAGACCCCGCGCAGATCAGCGCCATCGTCATCACCCACGAACACTCGGACCATGTAAGCGGACTGGCCGTGCTGGCGCGCAAGCTCGCGGTGCCCGTCTACATGACCGAGGCCACGCACCACGACTGGCACAAATGGTCGCGGCGCACCCAGTTCAAGGAGCGGCCTGAGTCGGCTCACGTCGAACGCCTGGAACACTTCCACGCCGGTCATCGCTTCCACATCGGCGATATCAGCGTGCAGCCTTTCACCATCCCTCACGACGCCGCGGACCCGGTCGGTTTCGTGTTTACCGTGGAGGGCGTGCGCGTGGGCGTGTGCACCGACCTCGGCTACCTGCCGCCCAACGTGCGCCACGCGCTGCGCGGCTGCGATGGGCTGCTGATCGAGTCGAACCACGATCTGGAGATGCTGCGCAACGGGCCGTATCCCTGGTCGGTGAAGCAGCGGGTGATGTCCCGCGTGGGCCATCTCTCGAATGAAGAGTTGGGGAAGTTTCTGGAGAGCGATTACGACGGCGGCGCGGCCTTTCTCGTGCTGGCCCACCTTTCCGAGAACAACAACCATCCCGACCTGGCCCGCGCCTCGGCCGAACGCGCCTTGGCCCCGCGGCGCAGCCTGCTGCACGCCAACCGGCTCACCACCGCCCGCCAGGCGGAACCGCTGGAACCCATCTGGCTCTAGCCCGCATCCAATAAAGAGCGCGAACAAAGCCGTTATAATGGGCGTATAGGAGTCTGTGGGACGCACCGAAGTCCCCGCCTGCGCGTTTCCGCATGAAAGAATGCACAGACAAAGTGGTGGGTGACATCCTGGCCGGATGGCGCTATGACATCTCCGGCCTGGCCGCCGAGATGCGCGAGGACTATGAGGCCCACTTCGCCGATTGCGCGCGCTGCCGCGGCAAGCAACGCCTGCACCGCATCATTGATTTCAGCCTGCTGATCATCGCCACCGGCTCGGCCGTTCTTTTCCTGGCCGCGTTCCTGGCCGTACGCCACTTCAATCCCTCGCGCGCTCTGCTGATGGAGATCGCCGCGCTGGCCGGCTTCGCCTTTTCCGCCTTTATGTGGATCGTGGTCGCAGTCACGACCCCGGTGCCGATGGTGGTGGCCGGAGTGGCCAAAGAGCAGGCCCGCAAGCTGCACGACCGCTTGCCGGACGAGATCAAGTCCAAGATCCCGGAAACCCTCTCCTCAAAGATCGCGGAATAGTACTCGATAGGTTTTGTCTACCGTACGAGCCGCCTTCCGAGCTCTCTCGACCTGTGGATTCGCATGTGGCGGTCCGTCACTCGATGCTCACTGCTCACGGCTCATTGCTGATTTCCAGCGCCCCGATCAGGTCAGTCACCCGCCGCACCTTGTTCTCGATGCACCACTTTTCCAGGTCATTCACGATGCGTTCCGTGGCGCAGGGATCGAAGTAGTTGGCGGTCCCCACCTGCACAGCGGCCGCGCCGGCCAGCAGGAACTCGATCACATCCTCTCCGGTCGCGATCCCGCCCATGCCGATCACCGGGATGTCCACCGAATGCGCGGCTTCATAGACCATGCGCAGCGCGATGGGCTTGATCGCCGGGCCGCTCAGCCCGGCCGTGATGTTGGAGATGCGCGGCTTGCGCGCCTTGGCGTCAATGGCCATGGCCACGAACGTGTTGATCAGGGAGAGCGCGTCCGCGCCGGCTTCCGCCGCCACCCGCGCCATCTTGGGGATACTGGTCACGTTGGGGGAAAGCTTCACGATGAGCGGTTTCCGGCTCACCTGCTTGGCGCAATACACCACTTCCTGCAGCAGCACTGGATCGCTGCCGAACGTGATCCCGCCATGCTTCGTGTTCGGGCAGCTTACGTTCAACTCATAGGCCGCGATACCCTCGCCCTGATTGAGGATCTGGATGGTCTCCTCATAGTCGCGGGTGGAATAGCCGAACACGTTGGCGATGCACACGATGTCCCGCTTCTTGCGCAGCAACGGCAGCCTTTCCTCCAGGAACGCCCGCGCGCCGATGTTCTGCAGGCCGATCGCATTCAGCATCCCGGCCGAAGTCTCGAACATCCGCGGCGGAGGATTGCCCGCCATGGGCTCGCGTGAGAGGCCCTTCACCACGAATCCGCCAAGCTTTTCCAGGGAGACGATGTCCTCGAACTCCACGCCGTAGCCGAACGTTCCGCTGGCCGCGACCACCGGATTCTTGAAGCGGATGCCGCAGAACTCCACGCTCAAGTCCGGCCCCGAAGCGTTCGAAGGGGTCCTTGGCGTGGTGGTCGGCGGTGCGGGTTGGGTTTTGACGTCGCTCATCTATTTGCTGCTCTCGCCGGTTTGCGGCACATCTTTGCGCAGCGCTTCGGTCAGCACCCGGCCCACGGCGTGCGTCGGCTTATTGATGCCGAGCAGTGATGTGAGCGTCACCGCCAGGTCCACCGGCTCGCTATGGGTGCGATACAGGCCGGGTTGGAACGGGAGTCCATAGAAAAGCAGCGGCACGTGCGCGTCGTAGCTGTAGACGAGGCCGTGGTCATCGTCATTCCGCCAGCGGTCCTCGCTGAATGTCACCAGGAACGGCGGCGGCAGCATCATCACATACCAGCCGCCGTGGGGTGAGTAGCTGTGCGCGAATTTTCGCGCCATATCGTCCGCCGCGACGTTCGGCGGCCCCGCCTCCAGCATGGTCCGTGAATAGAAGCCGCGCATCATGGTCTGCGGTGTCTGCCTCGCTTTGGCGGCTTTCAGAGAATCGGAATACATCGCCACGACCATCTCTCCGCTGGCGCGTTCAGCTTCGCCTTCGGCCACGCCCGCGGCCTGGAACGCGTCCGGCGAGAGGAATACTTGCGGCCATTTGATGGTCTTGATGAATTCCTTGTCTGTGGCCTTGGGATAGCGCTTGCTGAACTCGGCGTTCATCATCTTGCGCAGCTGTGTGATATTGAATCGCTGGCTGGGAACGCGCAACGACTGCCCCATCTCCGGCTGCGGGGGAATGCCATGATCGGACGTGAGAGCGACCCATACATTCGCCAGGCCGATCTGCCGCCCCAGAAATCCGAAAAACTCGCTCAATTGCCTGTCCAACGCCAGCGTCTCCGCGACCAGTTGTGGCGAGTCCGGGCCCACCTTGTGGCCCAGGATGTCATATCCGGAGAGACTGATCGTCAGTACATCGGTCGTGTCGTGTTGGCCGAGCTGCTCGCTGGTGATCAGTTCGCGCACGAACTCGAACGTGTACTCATTGGCGAACGGCGTACGTCCCACCGTGTCGTAGAAATCCAGGTTTGAGCCGTCCAGGTCCTTCTGTCCTCGGTCGGTGGTGCGGAAGACCTCGCCTTTTTCATCGGTGAACTTCAAGCCCCAATACTTCTCGGCGCGCTTGTCCTCGTTGAACTTCTGCGCCCAGGGCGGCAGCTTACCCTCCGGCAGATAGTAAGTCGAGGTGATCCAGGCCCCGGTGTCCTTGTCGATCCAGAAGGCGGCATCGGCCGAGTGGCCCGAAGGCAAAATGGCGCTGCGGTCTTTGAAGGCCACACCGTAGACCCTGGACCGTCCCGCCGTGGCCAGCTTGACCTCATCGCCGTATGTTGACGCCAGTAGGTTGCGTGGCGAAGCGCTCGAAGTGGTGCGCGTATTGGCTACGTCACGCACATCATCGTCTTTCACCGAGGAGTACACGCCTTTGCGCTGCGGATCGTACCAGTCGTTCCCAAGGATGCCGTGTCCGTTGGTATACGCCCCCGTGCCCAGCGTGGCGTGTCCCGGCGCGGTGTGTAGGTTGGCGTAATCGTAGTAGCACTCCGTGAACCATGCGCCCCGGTCCATCAGCATGCGGAATCCGTCGGGGCCGAACCGGTCGCGATACCGCTCCAGATAATCGCCGCGGAACTGGTCCACCACGATCACCACAACGAGCTTGGGCCGGCCATTGTTCGCGGATGCAACCGCCTGGATCGTGATGAGCAGGAGAAGCAGAGGAAGAAGCAGACGACGCCGGAGGATATGAGTCATCCTGATTAGTGTACCGCTGCACGTGTGAAACCGTGATGAATCGACTGTGCATCAGGGGAAGAGTTTCGCGTGTCGGATTGCGTCGAAAGGCCCCTGGGGATTCGTGATTTTGAGCCCGCAGGGTGGCACTTCTGTAGCCTGGCACGTAAGTGCCGGGTGCACATTGCGAGTCGTTTGTTGAGTCCGCTTCAGCGGACGGCACTCTAACCTGTTGATAACGAATATTTTAGAGCGTATGAAGCCGAGTTCATCCGTGCGTTTAACGTTTCCCACAATCACCCGAATCCTTTACAGTAGAAGGTCATGCTTGATCTCGGCTACGTGCGCGACAACCTCACGCTCATCTCAGAGAAGCTGCGCCGGCGCGGCATGGATGCCGACGCCATCCTGCGCGACTTCACGGCGGTCGACACTCGCCGCCGCCAGGTCATCACCGAGGTCGAGCAGCTCAAGGCGCGGCGCAACCGCGCGTCCGAGGACGTGGCCAAGCTCAAGAAATCCGGCCAGGACGCCGGCGCTCTGATCGAGCAGACCAAGCAGATGCGCGAGCGGATCGAGCAGTTGGAAAAAGAATCCGCGGACTTCGATGCGCAGTTGAAGAACATCCTTATCAACGTCCCCAATATCCCGCACGACTCAGTTCCCGTGGGGCACAGCGCGGAACAGAATGCCGAGGTCCGTCGTTGGGGCGCGCCGCCGCAATTTACTTTCGCGCCCAAGCCGCACTGGGAGTTGGGCGAGCAGCTCGGCATCCTCGATCTGGAGCGAGCGGCCAAGCTAAGCGGCGCGCGCTTCGCGGTCTATTGGGAGCTGGGTGCGCGGCTGGAGCGGGCGCTGGCCAACTTCATGCTCGATGTTCACACCCGCGAGCATGGCTACACCGAGGTCCTGCCGCCGTTCCTGGTCAATGCCGACTCCATGTACGGCACCGGGCAGTTGCCCAAGTTCGAGAGCGACCTGTTCAAGGTCCCGCACGGCGAGCAGAACCTGTATTTGATCCCCACCGCGGAAGTGCCGGTCACCAATCTTTTTCGTGATGAGACGTTGGAAGAAAAACGGCTGCCGCTTTCGCTCACCGCTTGGACGCCCTGCTTCCGCAGCGAGGCCGGGTCCTACGGCAAGGATGTGCGCGGCATCATCCGCCAGCACCAGTTCCAGAAGGTGGAGTTGGTGAAGTTCTGCCGCCCGGAGGATTCCTATGCCCAGTTGGAGAAGTTGACGAACGATGCGGAGAACATTTTGCAGCGGCTGGGTCTGCACTGTCGCGTGGTCACGCTTTGCACCGGCGACATGGGCTTCAGCTCCGCCAAGACCTATGACATCGAAGTCTGGCTGCCCGGGCAGCAGCTCTTCCGTGAGATCAGCTCGTGCTCGAACTTCGAGTCATTCCAGGCGCGCCGTGCCAATATCCGCTTCAAACGCGAAGGTGGCAAGAAGGCGGAACTGGTGCACACCCTCAACGGCAGCGGCCTGGCGGTCGGGCGCACCTGGCTGGCGATCCTGGAGAACTATCAACAGGCCGATGGCAGCGTGTTGGTCCCGGAGGCGCTGCGGCCATACATGGGCACAGACCGCATCGTGCCCAGAAAGTAATTTTGCATTGTCGCTCGGCTCGGAAAACGAGAGACTAGGAACGAGAAACCATCCTTGAACATTTGGCAGACCATTCGCGGCTACTTCTGGTGGACCTACGACCGGGGCAGCCTGCATTACGACGTGATGGTCACGCTCATCCTGCTGTTCATCTTTGTCGGGCCGCGATTCATCAACTTCCGCGACAAACCCACGGAGCGTCTCCCGCATCCAAGCGGTGTGGTCGTTAATTCCGCCGAGGGTGACGCTCTGGTCTTTCAGATCGATGCCGCCGCCGTGGGCGACAAGCAGGGCGCCGCGCTCGATGCTGCGCTGCTGCGCATGATCGAGCCCATCTCGGGCGAAGTGAAGATCCTGAACATCACGCCGGTGAAGGATGCCAAGGGCAGCATCACCGGCTATCTTGTGAAGGCACAAAGGTAAGGGAAGCGAATTGAGACGGAAATCCGCGATCCTGACGCTGGCGGCGTTCATAGCGATGATCTCGCTGTCCGCCGCGGCGCAAAGCAGCACAAAGAAGAGCGCCAAGAGTGCGCCAAAAAAATCAGCGGTCCCTGCGAGTACTCCCGCCACCACGGAGGCCGCGCCGGCCGCTCCTCCCGCGCCCGCGCCGGTGCCGGACAACGCCGCCACGCTCGAAGCCGTGCTCGACCAGATGGACGCCTCCGCCGCCAACTTCCGCAGTGCCGAGGCCGATTTTGTCTGGGAGCAGTACCAGCTTGTGGTCAATGAGACCGACGAGCAGAAGGGCAAGGTCTACTTCGTCCGCCACGAGAAAGACACGCACATGGCCGCCGAGGTCGTGGTGCCGGACAAGAAGTTCCTTGTCTATACCGAAGGCAAGGTGCGCTTCTACCAGCCGCGTATCGACCAGGTGACCGAGTATGACACCGCCAACCGCAAGGCTGACGTTGAGAGCTTTCTGGTGCTGGGCTTCGGCGGACGCGGCCACGATCTTCCCAAGTCCTATGAGGTGAAGCTGCTGGGCATGGAGACGGTGGAAGGTGTCAAGGCCGCCAAGCTTGAGTTGGTCCCAAAGTCGCCGAAACTTAAGAACACATTCAGCCGTATCGTCCTATGGGTGGACACCGCGCGCGACATCAGCGTGAAGCAGCAGTTCTTCGAGCCCGCCGGCGACTATCGCAACGCGTACTACCGCAACATCAAGGTGAACGAAAAGATCTCAGACGAGGTCTTCAAGCTGAAGACCACGCCTAAGACGAAATACGTCCGCCCGCAATAGGGCGGGATTCCGCTTCTCACGTCTCTGGTTCGGCGGTAGCATACACATCCCGCGGAGGCAGCATGGCCCGACAGACGTCCAAATTGTTGACCATCCCGAAGCTGCCCGATCCCAAGTCACGCAAGAGCCGCAACTTGGGTGACAGCCGCTTCGTCGCCGGCCAGCAGCTCCTCGCCCACGCCATTAGCTACCTGGCCAAGACCGGGCCCCGCGCCAACCGCGACGCCATCAGCCTGCTCTCCGAACACTTCCGCACCCAGTTCCGCATGAGCGACCGGCCGTAGGCGGTCACAGGAACAGGGTGTCACGGAAGCCTGCCCTGAGCGGAGTCGAAGGGCCCCCCGGCTGTCCGGTGAGTGAAAAGGGTGGCACAGAAGCCTGCCCTGAGCGGAGTCGTAGGGCCCCCGTCTGTGCGGCGAGAGTGAACCAGAATCTCCGACTCGTCGGCAAAGTTTGGCCTTGCCGGAACACTCGTTGAAGCACGGTTCCACACCTTGAAGCACGGTTCCACACCACATTGAAACAAGGTTCCACACCACATGGAAGCACGGTTCCACACCGCCGCGTAGCGGCGGAATGTCATTAGCCCCGCGCTTCAGCGCGGGGTAGGAAGTGGAAGCAAATAGAGTCCCGTAGGGACGACTGAACTAATGTTTACCTCTTCGGAGCGCGCACCCCGCCAGCGCCAGCACAGCCGGGAAGCACTCCAGCGTGTATCGCGGCTCCGGATTCTCCAATGTCCCCAGAAACAAAGATCGCAGCACGACATACGCGAGCAACAGCCCGACTCCCGGCACACCTCGCAAACTCCATATCCCATACGCCGCCGCGATCAGAAGAAAAAGATTGAGCGCCACAAATCCCAACGACAGCGCCGATTCCCGCACATCTTCAAACTCCCACCACCGTTGCCCCAGCGGCAGCATCTCCGTGCGCGGGCGCAGCCACATGTCCAGGATGCGCATCACCGGAAGCGCCACGTAATAACGCATCGGATGCCGCTGGATCCGCGCCGCTGCCAGTACGGCGAAGCGCGCATCCGTCGCCGGAGAGACATCGCCCTCTTCATCGATCTGTGCAAACAACTTCTCGACTTCGGCGCGTTCCGCCCCAGAATCAAACGCCCGTGAAGGAAGATCTCTGACCTGTGGCCACTCCTCCGGAGTCTCCGGCGGCACGTTCCAATAGATCTCTTCCACCGAGACGTAATCCACGATCCAGGTCTTCATCCAACGGTTGAATCCTCGTGGTACGAATTCTCCGGGCGCGTTGGCATAGCGCGGCGCTAGTGGCTGGAATTCGTGGAACACGCGCCAGTTGCGGGTCGTCCACGGGACCAACGGCGCCAGCGCAATGCTTGCCGTAAGCACTCCGGCGGCAATGACTTGCTTGCGATTCCGATCAGGAACGAGCCGATACCCCAGATAGACCCCCAGCGCGCCCAACAAGATCCCGCCATCCGGACGCAGCAGGATCCCAGCCGCCAACGCCGCCCCACACGCCGACCACTGCCGTATTTCGACTCGCCCCGCCTCCATTGTGCGAATGGCCTTTACTGCGGCCAGCATCGCCAGCGCCGCAAAAAAAATCGCAAACGTTTCCGTCAGCGCCAGGGCCACATAGTTGGCCGTGAACGGACACAACGCCGCCGCCAAAAACGCCGCCGGCGCCGCTTTACTGTTCCGCGCTCCCCCTGCCAACTCTTCCGCGGTCCCGGCCACGGCGAAACAAGTGCCCACATCCGCAATGAGTTGGATCACGAATACCGCCAGGAAACTTCCCGGTCCGCGGATGGCAAATACCGCGGCCAGGAATGCCGGATACCCCGGCAGCCGGATGTACGTCGGGACCGGCACGCCTCTCTCGGTCAACCCGAATACCCCGTGATGCAGCCAGTTCAGCGCAATGTCGGAGTACACCAGCGAATCGAAGATGATGCGGCTGAAGTAAACGATGAACGCCAGGCGCAGGCAGATGGCCGCAAGCGTGCCGTACAGGAAGATGCGCGGATATCGGCGAAGCACGCCCAAGTTTATCTGAAAAGCTGTGGCCAAAAATTCTCGCCACCCGCCGTTTGACCCCATCCTTTCCACATCCTACGATGAGTGGGTCGTCTCCTTCATGTCCTCACCGCAGATCTTTCTCGACCCGGAAGGCAAGCGCTGGCGCCGCATGCGCCTGATGCTGGACGCTACCGGTGTGCTCATCACGCTGGTGGTCCTGCTGTTCGTGGTGTCTGTCGTCCGCGTCGGAAATCTGCCCAGCCTGCTGCTGCCGGAACCGGCGCGACCCTATCGCGCCATTCGTGAGAACGAGAAGCAGCGGCACCAGAGCGTGCGCCAGGCCGCCAATGAAAAAAAGCGCCAGGCGCGCAAGCAGAAGCGGCAGTCCGTCGCCACCCGTCCCGGCAGCCTTGGCCCAGGAGTACGGGCCGCGTTTTACGTAGTCTGGGAAGCCACCAGCTTTGCCGCGTTGAAGGAGTATCACAACCAGATCGACATCCTCTTTCCGGAGTGGCTGCACGTCATCTCGTCCGATGGCCATCTGCAGAGCTACAACCCCGCCAACGGACAGATGAACGCGGTGATCGCCAACGGAGCGGTCGTTCCGCCGGATGAGAAAGTCATGTCCTTCCTCAAGTCTGAGAATGAGGACATGCTGGTCATGCCCATGGTCAGCAACTTCGATCCCACCTCGAACCGCTGGGTGGACGAGGTCGGCACATTCCTCATGGACCCCGCCGCGCGGCAGCGCTTCCGCCGCGAGATCATGCAGTTGATGGATTCCGACCACTACGCCGGTATCAATCTTGACTTTGAAGAAGTCCCTTACCCGGCGCAGCCCGGCCTTTTGGCGCTGATCCATGAACTCAAGGGCGATTTCGCGCCCCGCGGCCTCAAGCTCTATACCAACGTCCCGCCGGAGAACAAGGACTTTGACTTCGCGGCGCTCGCAACCGACCTCGACGGCCTCATCCTGATGAATTACGACCAGCACAATCAGAACACCGGCCCCGGCCCGGTGGCGGCGCAGGAGTGGTTCACGCGCAATCTGAGCGATGCGCTGAAGGTCGTGCCCCGCGAAAAGGTGATGTGCGCCATCGGCAATTACGCCTATGACTGGTACACGCAGCTCGGTCCCGGCAAGGACAAAGGCAAGGTCACGCGTGTGGACGCCAACACCGTGCAGGAAGCCTGGCTGCACGCCCGCGAATCCGACGAGACCGTCGACTTCGACTCTGACACGCTGAGTCCCCATTTTTCCTATATCGAGAATGACAGCGTGCGGCACGACGTCTATCTGCTTGACGCCGTCACCGCCGCCAATCAGATGCGCGCCGCCCATGCGCTGGGCGTGAACCGGTTCGCGTTGTGGCGCCTGGGCGGCGAAGACCGCAGCCTTTGGGCCATCTGGGACGATCCCGACAACCCGCAGGCCGCCGAGCATCTGCGCGCCGTGCCCGCCGGCCCGGACATCGCCTATGAAGGCGATGGGGAGGTCCTGCGCGTGATGGGCCGGCCCAAGCCCGGCGAGCGCACCGTATCCTTCGACGCCGACACCAATATGTTCGACGGCGAGACCATGACCGAGTTGCCCATGCCGTATCAGATCGCGCGCTATGGGGCCTCGGACAAGCAGATCGCGCTCACCTTCGATGATGGCCCCGATCCCAAGTGGACGCCGAAGGTCCTTGACGTGCTCAAGCAGGAGAACGTGAAGGGGACGTTCTTCGTCATCGGCATCCAGGCGGGGAAAGATCCCGCGGTGCTCCGCCGCATGTTTGACGAAGGACATGAGCTCGGCAATCACACCTTCACCCATCCCAACATCGCCAACATCGGCCGGCGCTACATGGATCTGGAACTGAATCTCACCGAGCGTTTGCTGGCCGCGCGCCTGGGCGTGAAACCGGTCTACTTCCGCCCGCCGTACTCCATCGATCAGGAGCCCGATACCGGCGACGAGGTCCGTCCGCTGGAGCGCGTGGAAGAGCGTGGCTATATCACCGTGGGCAACAAGCTCGACACCAACGACTGGCGCGAGGACGTGGTGCGCTCGCCGCAGGAGATGGCCGATGACATCCTTACCCAGATCGCGGACAACAAGCGCCGCGGCCTGGCCCACAGCATCTTGCTGATGCACGATGGCGGCGGCGACCGCGCGCGCACCGTGGCCGCGCTGCCCGTCATCATCGATACGCTGCGCCGCAACGGTTACGAACTGGTGCCGGTCTCCACGCTTTTAGGCAAAACCCGCGCCGAAGTGATGCCCGCCATCACCACCGGCGAGCGCGCCATGGCCATCGTGGACAGCATCGCCTTCGATCTCTTCCGCTTCGCCATCCTCGCCATCACGTTGGTCTTCTTCGTAGGCGACTTCCTGATGACCGGCCGCCTGCTCACCGTCGGCACCGGCGCATTGGTGGACCGCATCCGCCGTCGTGGAAAGCAGCCCGCTTCGCCGGGATTTCAGCCTGAAGTTGCGGTGCTGGTCCCGGCGTTCAACGAAGAGAAGGTGATCGCCCACACGGTGCGGGCCGCGCTGGCGTCCACGTATCCGCGGCTGCGTGTCATCGTGATCGACGATGGCTCCACCGACCAGACCTTCGAAGTTGTCCGGCGCGAGTTCGCCGCGGAGATCGCCGCCGGCAAGGTCGCGGCCCTGACCAAGCCCAATGGGGGCAAGGCCGCCGCCGCCAACTTCGGACTCGGGCACGTGACCGAAGAGATCTTCGTCGCCATCGACGCGGACACCGTCATCCACCCGGACGCCGCCGCCTATCTGGTGACGCAATTCGCGGATGCGCGCATCGGGGCCATCGCCGGCAACGCCAAGGTCGGCAACCGGGTGAACGTATGGACCCGCTGGCAGGCGCTGGAGTACATCACCAGCCAGAACTTCGAGCGGCGCGCGCTGAACGCGATGGGTGCGGTCAGCGTGGTGCCCGGCGCCATCGGCGCGTGGCGCACAAGCGCCGTGCGCGCGGTCGGCGGCTATCCCAGTGACACCGTCGCCGAGGACGCCGACCTCACCATGAGCCTGCTCCAGGCCGGCTATCGCGTGGAGTACGAGGACCGCGCCCTGGCCTT
>JACPNP010000067.1 GCA_016185365.1 Terriglobales bacterium | reverse complement strand
GCCATGAGCGTGCCGGAGTGTGTGCAGCGGCTTTTTCCCGACTACAACGTGCGGAGCCATCATTCTCGAGTGATCGATGCGTCACCTGTAGCTGTCATGCGGGCGGTGCGAGAGCTGGACGCGTCGCAATCCTGGGTGGTGCAAGCCTTGATGTCGTTGCGCCGGCTCGGATGGAAGAAATCGGATGCGGCCGGGAGTCCGGCAAAGAAGAAGTTCCTGGAATTGCCTTCCGGCTCGGAGGAGGTGTTGCTGGCCGGGATCGTAGGGCGGTTCTGGCGGCTGGACAGCGGTTTTCTGCCCGTGCTGTCTCCGGAGGAATTTCATGGATTCCGCCGCGAAGGCCATGCCCGCGCTGTGATCGCCTTTTGGACGGAGGCCGGCGCGTCCGGGCGCACCGTCCTGCATACCGAGACCCGGGTCCAATGCTTCGGCGCGGAGGCAGCACGAAGTTTCCGCGCCTACTGGGTGATCGTCGGCCCATTCTCCGGGTTGATCCGTCACGCCATGCTGGGCCTCATCAAAAAGCGGGCGGAGTCTGCTGATACCATGAATGTGTGAACATCCTTTTCATCGGAGATATCTTCGGCGGCCCGGGACGGAAGATCGTGCGCGAGCATATCGGCCATTTGATGGAGACCCACAAGGCCGAACTGGTCGTGATGAATGCCGAGAACTCCGCCGGAGGCTTCGGCGTGACTCCGGCCATAGCGGACGAACTGTTTGCCATGGGCGCCGATGTCCTGACCACGGGAAACCACGTTTGGGACAAACGGGAGATCGTGGAGTACTGGAAGGCGACGGAGGGTGACTCGACGAGTCCGGCGCGTCGCATCCTGCGCCCGGCCAACTATCCCGCGGGGAGCCCCGGAACTGGATGGTATGAAGGCGTGACCCGGTCCGGCGTTCCCTACGCCGTGATCAACGTACAGGGCCGCGTGTTCATGCATAGCAATGACGATCCCTTCCGTGTGGTCAGTGAGATCCTGACCAAGACCAAAGCCAAGGTGATCCTGGTGGATATGCACGCCGAAGCGACCTCGGAAAAGATGGCCATGGGCTGGTATCTGGACGGAAGGGTGACCGCGGTCTTGGGCACGCATACCCACGTCCCTACGGCGGATGAAAGGGTCTTGCCTAACGGCACGGCGTATCAGACGGATGTAGGCATGAGCGGCCCCTATGACAGCATCATCGGCGTGGAGAAGGAGCTGGTGCTCCAGCGGTTCTTGACCAACATGCCGAACAAGTTCGAAGCCGCCAAGGGGGATCCACGCCTATGTGGCGTAGTGATCTCCTGCGATGCCGAGACCGGCAAGGCGAGTTCGATCAAGCGCCTGATGCTAGGACAATAGTTGAAGAGTCTTCGGTAAGAAAAAGAAAAGGCAGCGTTTCCGCTGCCTTCTCATTTTTTTGAACGATACGGTCTTACCGACGGCGGGTCTTTGATTTCGGCGTCGTCTTAGCCTTCGGCTTAGGCGCCGGAGCGGTCAGGTCCTGGCCTTCATTCAATTGCATCATGAACGCCGGGTCGGTCGAGTAGGACACGGCATTCGCCTGGATCTGCACATTGGAGCCGACCGGGGGTGCCGTCTTGTAAACGTTCGCCATCGTCACCGCCACTTCCGGCGTGTTGCTCTCAAAACCATCGGCCGTGACAGCCAGCTTGAGCTGGTCCTTGGACGTTTCGATC
The DNA here is from genome assembly GCA_016185365.1 of Terriglobales bacterium. Classification (GTDB taxonomy): domain Bacteria; phylum Acidobacteriota; class Terriglobia; order Terriglobales; family Acidobacteriaceae; genus DSPA01. Next base: position 24,576 of record JACPNP010000067.1, on the reverse strand, counting down.
ACCTTGCCCAGGAATGGGGGCAGCGTCTTGCCTTGTAAGGAATTCCAGACCAGCTCTTTTTGGCTTTGGTTCCCATTGGTGAGGATGAAGATCCATTCGGCATAACTCATCTTTGTTATGTCGTTCTTCAGCATGTCCGCGACCTGATCTTCCGGAGACGGCGGCACATACTTGGTGATCCCAGCGAGAACGCCCTGCGGTGGCGTGACCGAGGTCTTGGCGGTTTCCACCAGGGCGTCCCACCCATCTTCCGAGCCGTGAAACTTCTTGTACCAATACTTGCCGGTCTTTACCGGGACATCCCAGGTCGGGACCATGGTGTGGAGACGGGCCATGAACCACATGCCGTTCAGCATGGCGTCATCCGTCATGGGACGGGGACTGAGATAGGCCAGCGCGAGTTGATAGACATCATTCGCATCGGGCTGCGGATTCGAATCGATGGCAACGCGCAGATACTTCTGGGCCTTCTCGTAATCCTTTGCGACCAAGGCGGCATGGCCGGCCGCGCCGTTGAAGACGATCTTGAAGGCGGACTGCTGGGCGGCGAAGTCAGCCTCACTCATGCCTTCGTCCTTCTTGCGATCTGTGAGCAGACCAAGGGCCCGTTCGGCCAGTGCGCCCATCTCTTTGGCCTTGGCCTCGGCATCCGCCGCGCCGCGCATCACGTCCTGCCGCAAGGCGTAGACGCGAACGAACAGGGCCAGCACGTTGTTCGGATTCACATCCAACAGCTTCTGCGAGACCTCCGTCACCTTGGCCGCATTGCCGGCGGCCTGGTAGGTGGTCATGGCCAGTTGGAGCGCCTGCTCCCGGGCCGCGCTGTTGGGGTACATTGTGGCGAACTGTTCAAGGGCGGCTGCCTTGGCGCCAGGATCGTTGATGCTACTGGCTTGGGCCCAGGCGTTCGATTCGCCAGGGTCGGTGATGACGATCTTTCCGCTCGACTGTGCGACCGCGAACGAGGTCAGGGTCAGCAAGGCGGCGAATAGCAACTTCTTCATGCATTGCTCCTTAAGCAAGGACGATTGACAATCTGATTTGAAGCGGAATACCCGCTGATGGTTATCCCCGGGGCAAAAACCTTCGGACCCCCGTTCCGGCCCACCGGCGCCCGATGGCGGGCGGCTGGGCCCGGAAAGCGGTTCCGGGTGAGTGCAATTATATGGAGGCATGGTCGCCTCTGGCAAGCAAATCCAACGGCTTAGCGTCTGGAACTGAGGTATACATCCCATGCACCGTATGTTGGACTGACACCATCGAATCTGCGGAGGTTCCCACTGACCATGACCAAAGTTCTGGCAGAGCAGGTTGCAGTCGTCACCGGGGGCGGACGAGGCATTGGCGCCGCCATCGCACGGCGGCTGGCGGAGAACGGAGCCACGGTCATTGTGGCCGGTCGGACGGGATCGGCGCTCAAGATGACGGTCGATGCCATTCAAGGAGCTTCGGGAAAAGCGGAGGCGGTGATCTGCGACGTCGCGCATCGTGGATCCGTAGAGAAATTAGCCAATCACGTCATGGGTCGGCACAAGAAGATTGACATCCTGGTCAACAATGCCGGCGTCGGGTCGTTCACTTCCCCGCTGCATCAACTGCCACCCGAGGAGTGGGAACGCGTGCTGAACATCAATCTGAAGGGCATTTATCACACCATCCGGTCATTTGCGCCGGCGATGATCGCGGCCAGAAGCGGGCACATCATCAATATTTCCTCACTTGCGGGAAAGAATGCCCTTGCGAACGGTGCGGTCTATGCAGCGTCAAAATGGGGGCTTAACGGGCTGACCTATTCCGTGGCGGAGGAGTTACGGGGCTTTGGGATACGGGTTGCCGCTGTATGTCCTGGATCGGTGGACACAGAGTTGAGCCCACATGTAGGGAAAGACAAGTCCCGAATGTTGCAGCCCGAAGACGTGGCGCATGCGGTGCTGGCGCTGGTCACACAAGCGCCCCAGTCATTCATCAGCGAGGTCCTGCTCCGTCCGACTCAGAAGCCGTAAGCCGCCGGGTACAATGGCTTTACCCAGCCCGGGTGGCGAAACTGGCAGACGCACGGGACTTAAAATCCCGAGCCCCGCAAGGGGCGTGACGGTTCGACTCCGTCCCCGGGCACCAAGCGATCCTTCGACTCGGCCTTAGGCCTCGCTCAGGATTTCTGATTCGCGCGCACTTGGCGCGCGCACCCCTGACTGAAGCCAGGGGCTTCCGGCGCAAGGAATAATTATTCGGATTCTGCCAGCGTCTTGACGTGTGCTTCGAGCGCTTTGCTGTACTCGCGCTCGGCCGCAAGTTCGGACTGGAGTTTCTTCACCAATCCTTCCAGACGCATCATCTCCAAGCGAAGTTTTTGCATGTCCGGTGCCGCGGGACCGGCATGGGCCGGCGCTGCGGGCCTTGGCACAGGGACTGCTGCCGGCATAGGAGCTGCGGCCACGGCCGGAGCGTATGTGACCGGAGCTGGAGGCTGAGTAGGCGCCGCTGTCGCAGGGGCCACGCGCGAGCGAGTGGCCGTCATGGCCGAGGCCGGGGTCTGGAAGATGCTGCTCAAGGCCGCGGCCGCCGATGCCTGGACCTCCGCCGGAGGCGGCGCCGGCACGGGCGCTTTCAACAAATGGCGGACCCGAGTGATGAGGTCCTGCGGCTGAAACGGCTTGCGGATCAATTCGTCGGCTTTCACGGAAAAAGCCTTCTCCGCCACAGACTTGTTGACCACGCCGGACATCAGGATCACCGGGATGTCAGACAGGGTCGCGCTTTGTTTGATGAACTGGCAGACTTCGTAGCCGTCCTTGTCCGGCATGATCACATCGGTGATGACCACGTCAGGCCGGTTGATCTCGATCTGGCTGAGGGCGGAGTTGGCGTCGTTATAGGCAACGACGTTGATGTTCTCCCGGCGGAAGGCGATCTTGATGACCTCGCGCATGGTGGCGCTGTCATCGATGAAATAGACCGTAGGGGTCGCGCTCACGCTATTGTCCTCCCTCAGTGGCGCCAAAATCGTCTTCGTTCTCGCCGCGCTCATCGAGCTGGCGCAGGGCATCCAGCATCAGGTCGGTGGCGGAGCGGAGGACGGTGCGGGTGGTGGCCTCCGCGCCGGGGATGAACTTGTACACGCCGTTCTCGAGTCCCTGGGCGTTCTGTACGATGCGGACCACGGCGTCATCGCCGATCAGGTCGCCGCATTCGGCGTGGGAGATATCGCCAGCTTCGAAAAACAACACCCCATCGACTTCCGTGGCATTGATGTGCAGTGCGCCGGACTGGCGCGAGTGGCAAAGCATCTGCACGACGCCGGGAAGATCGAGATGCGACAGGCTGCCACTGAGCGCCGTTTCCTGGCTGTTGAGCATCTGGGTCGGCTGGAAGCCCTCCAGGTGGCTCTTAAGGAAGGTGCGGACATGTGTGGCGATGTTTTCCGGGCCCAGGCGGCGATCGACATAGTCGTCGCAACCGGCGCGGAAGGCCGCCATCAGGGCCTGGTCTCCGCCATCGCCCATGGCGATGATGGGTATGTGAGCGGTCTTGGCATCCCCATGGATGATCTTGGGCAGCTCGAACGCACCCATCTCGCGCAGATTGGTGGCGCAGAGGATGGCGGCCGGTGTGTCCCACTCAAGAGAGGTCAACGCGTAACTGGACTGGGTGTTGTGCACAACATCGAACCCTTCATTCTTCAGGGCATCGCCCAATCGCTTCGCGAAAAACACGTTGCTGTCGATCAGAAGCAGGCGCGGCGTCTTGTTGGTGGCCGGCTGAGTGCTCATGCGGCCTCCCCGGCGAGCTTTTCCAGACTCAAGACTTCGACGATCTCATCCCGCAGCGAGAGCAATCCAATGACATAGGGCGGGAGTTGGCCGGTACGAGGCAGCAGCTCGGAAGCGGTCAATTCACATTCTCCGGTGACCGGTATGGCGGTCAATTCCGTGGCCCGTCCAAAGACGCGGTTGGCAATGAGATAGAAACGACGCACCGGCGCGTCGGGCCCGATCACCACCTGGGCCACGTCCAGCACGGGGATGATCTTTCCGCGGCGGAGCAATACCCCGCTGATCAGCGGCGTGGCGTGCGGGAAGGATTGGAGCGTGTCCGGCTGGGCCAATTCCGTGACTTTAGGCGCCGGCAAGGCAAAGCGCTTCTTCCCCAGCGGGAACAGCACGAATTTCATTTCGTCGCGCATCATGCCGTTGCCGCCTTTTTCTCCGCCGTGAGGGCGCGTAGTTCCGCCTGCAGCACAGCGACTTCGCCCTTGTTGAGAACAGCATCCGGTTGCAGGACCGGGACCACTTGTTCGCCGATCACGGCCAGGCCGCGATACCACTCCCGTTCGGACCCCGTAAACGCCTTCGGTAATTCCACGAGCGCAGCGATCTGCGCCATGCGTTCGATCCCGTCCACAAGAAGCGCCGCACCGGCCCCGCGCAAGACCAGTACTCGCCCGTTGCGTCCCTTGCCCAAGCCGAAGTGCGATGCCGCATCCACCACAAAATAAGTCTTTTCGGGGTCCTTGTTCTTTCGGACCAGGCGGTAATGGACTTTGGTGAATTTGGAGAGATAGCCGGGCTCGTGTCGCGCAAGCCCTTCCATGTTACGGATCTCATCCACCGCGCTCGCGGCGACGGCAAAGCGGGCCTGTCCGACGGCAAAGAGGATCACGTCCTCCACCTTGCGGGCGGCGGGCTTGCGCTTTTTGGTCTCAAGCCTCACAGCGCACCCACCTTGGCGGCGCCGAAGATGTACAGCACCCGCTTCTCTACGGCGCGATAGATGCCGTCCAGGGGCAGGATCTGGTCGACGGCGCCGGTCTTGATGGCCTCGGCATTCATGCCAAAGATGATGGACGTGGCCTCATCCTGGGCGATCACGTGTCCGCCCGCGGATTTGACGGCCAGCGCGCCTTGCGTCCCATCGTTGCCCATGCCGGTGAGGATCGCGCCGATGCACATGTTGCCGGCAAAGGCCGCGGCCGTCTCCAGGGTGACGTCGCAACAAGGGCGATAACCGTTGATGCGCGCGCCCTCGTCCAAGAGGACGCGCCCGGTCTGAGAGACACGCAAATGATGCGAGCCCGGGCAGACATAGCAGGTCCCAGCCGCCAGGATCTCGCCCGCATCGGCCTCCTTCACTTTCATCGCGCAGACTTCGGAAAGCTGGTGGCTGAATTGCGTGGTGAAACTCCCAGGCATGTGCTGCACCAGGATCACCGCGCCGGGGAAATCCTTCGGGAATTGCGGGGCCAGCTTCATCAATGTGGCCGGACCGCCGGTGGACGCGGCCAGCACGACGATGGGAAAGCGGCCATTGCCTTTTGCCAGGCCAGCCGCGCCTGCCCCGCCGAACATGGATTGGGCCGGCGATGGCGGCAGATCGAGAGTGCGGCGGGCGGCAACGGCTTCGGGCGAATATCCGGAGGGCAAGGAAGCATCCACGCGGGGCGCGGAGGACGCAATCTCCTGGGCGAGCTTGGTCTTGGCGGCGGTGCGCACTACGCGCACTTTTGAAGCCATGCGCAATTTGCGGCACATCTCTTCGCGTACCGAATTCATGTCAAGGTCGATGCCGCTGGAAGGCTTGGCCACAAAATCAATGGCGCCGAGTTCGAGCGCTTTGAGCGTGATGTCCGCGCCTTCGCGGGACTCGGAACTCACGATCACGATCGGCTTAGGCCTACTGGCCATGATGGCCTCGGTGGCCTGCAAGCCGTCCATGTGCGGCATATTGATGTCCATGGTGAGGACATCGGGATTGAGCTGCTCGGATAATTGCACGGCCTCGCGCCCGTCGCGGGCCTCGCCGGCGATCTCCATGGTGGGATCGGCGGAGATGATGCTGCTCAAGACCTTGCGCATGAAGGCCGAGTCGTCCACGATCAATACCCGGATTTTCTTTCCGATGTCCATCATTGGTTACTTGGCCGTTGTTGAGGCCTGATCAGATTCCACCTGGGCCGCGCGAAGCATGGCCGTGCCCGGCCCGATCAACTCCGCGATGGCTGCCACAAAATGGTCTTCCTGCACCGGCTTGGTGAGAAATGCCACCGCGCCTTCTTTCAGCGCCCGGTCTTTATGTTTTGCGCCCGCCCGCGAGGTGACGACCATGACCGGGATGTTCCGTGTCTCGGGGTTCTGGCGCATGTGTGACATCAGTTCATATCCGTTGGTGCGCGGCATCTCGAGGTCGGTGACGACCAGATCACAGTGCGCCGCCGAGACGATCTCCAGGGCTTCCAGGCCATCGGAAGCCAGCTTGACCCGGTAACCGGCCTTCTCCAGCATCCGACCCACAAACTTGCGCACGCTGATGGAGTCGTCAGCGAGGACCACGATCTTTTCCGGGGCCACATTGTCGATGGCGGCGGCGGGAATACTTCCGGCGGCGACAGCGGCGGCGCCGGGCGCGAAGATGCGCGCGGCCAGAGCGCTGGCGGAGCTCATCAACGGGCGATGCTCGACGCTTTCCCCCTGGACCAGGCGATTCACGTCGATCAGAAGGATCAAGCTGCCGTCAGGAGCGATGGTCGCTCCGGGAAACATCTTGACGTGACGCATGTATTCGCCCAGGCTCTTGATGACGATCTCATCCTTGCGCACGACCTCTTCCACGACCACGCCCACCTGGCGTCCCCCGACATTGCAGATGACCATGCGGTAGTAACTGTTCACGCTCTCGATCGGATCGAGGCCAAGGCAGTGGTCAAGACGCACGACCTCAGTGACCACATCGCGGACCTTGGTGAGCAGTTTCCCGCCGATCTCTTCGATCTCCGATTCCTTAAGACGGCGGATCTCTTCGACAAAAGCGAGAGGCAGGGCGAAGCTGTGCCTGCCGCAGCGCACGAACAGCGCCTGAGAAATGATGAGGGTGAGCGGGACTTTGAGGGTGAAACGAGTCCCCTGTCCCTTGACGGTGTCGATCTCGATCTCGCCGTTCAGGGCAGTCAGATTGGCGCGCACCACGTCCAGACCCACGCCGCGCCCGGCCAATTCGGTCTTGCGGGACGCGGTGGAGAAGCCCGGGTGGAAGAGGAATTCAAGCAGATCGCGCTCGGTAAGGCTGGACGCATCCTCGGCGTCCACCAGGCCGTTCTCGATCGCCTTCTGTTTGACGCGGTCGTAGTCGATGCCACGGCCATCGTCTTCCACTTCAATAAAGATGTGGTTGCCGCGGTGATAGGCGCGCACCGCCAAGTTCCCGACATCCGGCTTGCCCGCGTGATAGCGCTCGTCATGGCGCTCGATACCGTGGGCGACTGAGTTGCGGACCAGATGGATGAGCGGGTCGCTGATCTGCTGGATGATGTTGTTGTCGAGTTCCGTCTCAGCGCCGGAAAGGTTCAACTCGATCTGTTTATTAGCGGCTTTCGCGGCATCCCGGGCTGTCCGCGAGAGGCGCGCGTACAGGTTGCCGATGGGGACCATGCGGGCCTGAGTGATCTCATCCTGGAGGCGGTGGGCCAGCTTGGTGAACTCGTCTATGTCCGCATCCACGCGCCGGACAAAGGTATCAAGCTGGGTGAGGACCTCGGTGATGTCCGCGGAGATCTCGGTCAAGGAGCGGGAAAGGATGCTGAAATCGTCGTAGCGGTCCATTTCCAGTTCGCTGAACTCAGCCAGCGAGTTGTCATAGCCCATCGAGTAGCTGGAGTATCCGCCCCGGTACGGGAAATGCCCGCCCATATCCGACTGCGGATACGAAGGTTGATGTGACGGAGCGTTGTTGATGCGGCTGAATTCGTACTTCTCCTGGAACTCCGTCACCTTGTCGGCCATGCGGCCCTTGGAGAAGTTCAGGACATCGGCCAATCGTTCCAGCTCCGCCAGACGGCCCAACATGCGCGTACGGTTGATGACCAGCTCGCCGACCGCATTCATCATCCGGTCCAGGCGCTCAAGCGAGATACGCACCGACTTCGACTGCGGTATCGCAGCGATATCTTTCTGCGCCGCTTCCTTGCCGGCCGGAGTGGCCATGCGCATGGCCGCTTCGACTACGGCCGCTTCTTCCGCGCCTTCTTCCGGTTCAAACTCTTCCGCCGATACGGGTCCCACGTGTACCGGCGTGGGACCCGTAACCGCGGATTCGCCGGGGACCGGTCCCGCAGCAAGGATCTCCTCTCCCTCGGCTGGGGCAAGGCGGGCGATCCGCTTCAGTAATGATTTGACCGAGGCTTGGAGCGTGACTTCATCCGGCCACTGGCGATAGAGGAATTTCTTGAGGGAATCCACCGCTTCCAGGCAGATATCCACAATCTCGGCACTGGGCTGCAAGGCGCCATCGCGAAGACGGCCGATCAGGTCTTCCGCGCGGTGGGCGACGGTGCCGATGCGTCCCAAGCCGACCTGGGCCGCACTTCCCTTCACGGTGTGTATGGCGCGGAAAAGCCGGTTGATGTCTTCCGGATTGGGATTGGCCTCGAGAGAAAGCAGACATTCCTGGACGATGGCCAGGTGCTCTTCTGCCTCCGGTACAAAAAACTCCAGGATCTCTTCGGGGACCTCGCCGTCCGTGGGCAGGTCTTCGAGCTCGATCTCCTGTACCGGCGGCGCCGGCGTGATGCTGGGCGTCACTTCGACGTGCGCGAACTCCGCCCCCGGCTGATGCTCCACGGGGATCACAGGCGCGATCTCAGACTCCTCGGGCGGAGGCGCCGGCGCGGCAAACGCGAACGGATACTTGATCTTGAACGCGTTGATGTCGTCGTTGGCTTCCCCGCCGGTGGCGCTGATCATCAAGAGGTCTGATTCGAGGACGGCGACACCTTCGGAGATGAACTCGACCAGCGGACCCGAGGCGTCGGATCCGATCGTCGCGTTCATCGCGTATTGGAAGATGTGGGCCAGCTTTCCGGCAACTTCTGAAAACTGCGGGAAACCATACGAGGCGCCGGTCCCCTCTAGCGTGTGCGCGGAGATGTACAGGCGCTCCACGTCCTCCGGCATGGGATAGGGGTCTTGCAGGATGCCGGAGTACTCGCGCAGGAATTGCAGGTGCTCGGAGGCTTCCTGCAGAAAGAGTTCAACGAATTCCTGTCCGGGCGTGCTCACAGGCGCTCCTTCCCGGCCGGGATGGGCTTGTGCGAGGCGCCGCCATCCGGCTTGCGATAGATCAAGGAGTCACCCACAACGATGGGTTCAAAACCGACGCCGGCTTTTGCCACCGACTCGGCATGGCCGAGGAACAGGTAGCCGCCTGGCTCCAGATATTCGAAAAAGCGCTGGATCAGCTGGGTGCGGCGCTCGTCGGAGAAGTAGATCATCACATTCATGCAAAAGATGACATCAAACTTGCCCATGTAGACCGCGTTGGCCAAGTTCAGCGGCGCAAAGGTGACCATCTGCTTGATCTTGGGCTTGACCTTGAATCGATCGCCCTCCATGGCGAAGTAAGCGTCACGCTGCTTTGGCGTAAGTCCGGCTAATTCCCGGGCAGGATAGAGGCCACGCTCGCAGACATCCAGGGCCTGGCGGCTGATGTCCGTCGCCAGGATGTGCACGTTCCAGGCTTCCGCGAATTCGAAGGCGTCGGCCACGGTGAGGGCGATGGTGTACGGTTCTTCGCCGCTCGAACAACCCGCGCTCCAGATGCGCAGCGAACGCGGGCTCTCCCAGAACTTCTTCATCCGCATCTCGGGCAGCACCCGCTTCTCCAACGCCTGGAACATCGAGGGATAGCGGTTGAAGCTAGTCTCCTGAGTCAGTAGCCGTTCCAGGAACCGGTCGTATTCGACGTTCGAGCCGCGGATCAGACGCAGCAGTTCCGCGCCGTGGACCAGCCTGCGGGCCTCCATGTGCTCCAGCACCCGGGGACGGAAGAAGCGGTCACGCGACTGGTCGAGCAGGATGCCGGAGCGCTCTTCGATGAGCGCCCGCATCTCCGACAGCTCGTGGTCGGTAGCGTTGGCCGTGATCTCTTGTTTCCCAATCATGGAGGATTTATCAACGTTTCAATTCGCGAACATACGATCTGTGGCAGCCCGGGTCAGCGGCGCGCTCCGGCAGGTAGTTCCGCTCCCGCTCGATCCTGTCCGCCGCCGGTCGAGGCGGAGATGCGGAATTGAGACAGCGCTTCATTCAACTGTTCGCTCAGTTTCACCATGTGTTCCACGGTATGAGCCGTCTGGCGCGCGCCTTGTGAAGTCTGCCGGGTGATGTTGGAGATGATCTGCATGGCGTTGGCCACACCTTCCGTGCCGCGCACCTGCTGCTTCGACGCCAACGAGATCTCCTGCACCAGTTCCGCCGACTGACGCACCACGCTGGAGATGGCTTCCAACGCCTTGCCGGCCTGGTCGGCAAGGCGGGCGCCGATCTCCACTTCCTTGGTGCCTTCTTCCATCACCACCACGGCCTCATTGGTCTCGGCCTGGATGGCTTTGATCAGGGCGGCAATGTCTTTGGTGGCGTTGCGCGAGTGTTCCGCCAGTTTGCGGACCTCATCGGCAACGACCGCGAATCCGCGTCCGGCTTCGCCGGCGCGTGCGGCCTCGATGGCGGCGTTTAACGCCAGCAGGTTGGTCTGTTCGGTAATGTCATTGATGACGTTGATGATCTCGCTGATCTCGAGCGAACGGTCGCCGAGCGACTTGATCTTTTTGGCCGTGGCCTGCACGGAAGCGCGGATGCGCTGCATGCCTTCCAGAGTGTCGCGCACGGCGCGGTTGCCCTGTTCGGCGGCGTCGAGGGCACGACGCGCGGCTTCGGCGCTGGCTTCCGCGTTGTTCGACACCTGCTTCATCGAGACGGTGAGTTCTTCCACCGCGCTCGAGGTGTTGGTGATCTCCTGGTCCTGCTGGGTGGCGCCGGTGGCCATCTCGTCCGCCGAGACGAGGATCTCATTGGCATTGGTGGTCACGTCGATGGCGCTCTTGCGCACGCGCTCGAGGACCTTGGTGAAGTTATCGAGCATGTAATTGACGGAATCCACCACGTTGCCCAGCTGGTCATTGGTGACCTTGCCGCGCAGCGTGAGGTCGCCGCGGGCGATCTGGCTGACGATGGTGAGGAACTCGGTGACGCTGCGCTGCAGGCCTTCCTGGGCTTCCTGGTTGGCCATGGCCCGGCCGACCTTCTCGCCGGCGCGGTTGAAGTTCTCAGAGATATAGCCGAAGTCGTCATTGGAGTCGATGTCCGCTTTGGAGCGATAGTCGCCCGCAGCCACGCGCTCGGAGTACTCGGCGAGCTTTTCGGTGGGCGTAACGACCTTTGAGCCGAGCTGGCCGAAGACGAACAATGTTGCGCCAAGGATTACCACCAGGCTCACCACCATCCACATACCGGTCTGGCTGGGATAGTTGCCAATCTCCAGAACGTTTACGGCGCCTTTAGTCCAGGAGCCAGCGAAAAATCCCGCGACGAGCAGGAACACCATCGCGGCAAATTGAACGATGACCACCGTCCATACGGTCGTACGTAACCGACCCTTCATAGTGACTTCCTCCGGGAACCTGGATCAAAATCCGTTTGCACTCCGCCGGCCTCAGATCACCGGCACGGGAAAAGCTTCCAGCAACTTCTTCAGACTGATGGCCAGCGCCAGCCGATTCTCATGCCGGAGCATGCCGCTGCAATGAGGCACGTCCCGCGGCGCTTCGTCCACCAGAAGCGGCTCCGAGGTCATGTAGGTGCCGATCACCTCGTCCACCGCGATCCCGATGCGCAGCACTTCCCCGCCGTCGACACTCTTCATCTTGGCCACCAGGCAGTGCCTGGGTGGCAGGTCCGCGCGGCGGCCTTCGGTGAAGGCGATGTCCACCACAGGCACGATGGCGCCGCGAAGATTAAACACGCCCATCAAGAACGCGGGCGCCAGCGGGACCGGTGTGACTGTCGGCCACTCCACCACCTCTTCCACATCCAAGACTTCGAGGCAGAAACGTTCGCGGCCAGCGCGGAAGATGCAATATTGCTTTTCCGGAAGGCGCTCGGCGGCCTGCGCATGGGCTTCTTCCAGGCTTGCGCCCAGTGCGTCTTGCGAGACCGGAATGAGTTGCGGCGTTTCTTCCATCATCGCTATGCAAACCTCTTTACTTCCGCCAAAAGGGCTGCTGCCGTGAAGGGCTTGACGATGTAGCCGTCAGCGCCCTGTTGTTTGGCCCAAAACTTGTCACTCTCACCGTCTTTTGAACTTACGACCACCACCGGTATCCGGCCGAACTCCGCGTGGCTCTTCAGATCGCGGCACACCTGGAACCCGTTGCGCCCCGGCATCACTACGTCCAACAAAATCAACGCCGGGCGCTCGATCTCGATCGTCCGCTCGATACTCGAAGGATCGTGCGTGGCCACCGGCCAGTAGCCGGCGGACTCAAGCACCGACTGCAGGAGCCTGGCCTCCGCGGGCGAATCGTCACAGATCAAGATCTTCGTCAAACCCAATCCCCCATCCACGAACCGGGGCCGAACCGCACGGCCACCAGATTACCACTCAGTCAACCTAGCGACCGGGGCCATTTTCTTCGAAGGAACCCGGAAGGTAAGCCGCGCCGACAGTTTGGGATTCACCCCGCAGGTCGCGCTCTTCCATGGTCAATTCGGCTTCGAGCGAACTAAAGCGCTGCATCATCTCGTGCAGCCGGAGCGCCATGCTCTGGATGGTCTCGACCTGCTCCCGCACCTGCGGCGACAGACCCTGACCGTCCAGCATCAACAGCTCGGCGTTGCCCAGCACCGCGGTCAGAGCATTGTTGAATCCGTGGCGCATCTCCAACATGTAGCGTCCCAAGGTGGCCTGGCGCTGTTGCGCAAGAGCGGACTGATCGGCCCGACGCAAACGCATCGCCAATTCGCCGCGGCGAAGGACTTCCACGCCAAGCACGACCAGAGTGCTGAGCCACTCTTCGTCCTGCTTTAGAGGAAGCACTCTGGGGTTTTCGCTGCGGAGGTGATGGAAGGCGGATGCCTGCTCGACCACGCAGATGCATGGAGTCCCCAAATCATCGATGCCCTTCAGCATGGAAGTCAGGCGCGATTCCGCAACGTGGGCCCCGCCCACGATGATCAAGTCACAGGGCGCGGCGCTGGAGGCGCTCCAAAATTCGCTGCTCATCATCGTGAAGGCGGGCACAGTGCGTTCCAGCTGCCAGTGACTGACGATGTCCCGGGCAAATCCGGGTTGGTCTGAAATGATCAAAACTGATGCCTGGTTCATTCGTTCCCCTAACGACTAAGACTTTTCCGATTCCGCGATCAAGGCCAAGAGACGTTTGGCTGTGGCGGCCAAATTCACGGCTGCATCGATGTTCTTGGCGTCCTTGGCTTCGGCGATACGCTCCTGCATCTGGGCGGCCTCGCCGTGGGCCAGGCCGGTCGCACTCTTCAGGTCGACCGCTTCGCCCTTCTGTTTGCGTTCCATGGCCGCACTCAAGATGGCGCGCGCCGCGACCGCTCGCTGCAACGAGTCAGACACTTCATCTCCGCCCCGCGTGAATGCCGCTACTTCCCATGACGCGAGAAGGAGCTTGGTCCGGCCGATCACTACATTCGAAACAGCTTTCGTGCCCGCGGGCACATTAAGAAGTTGCTCAGCAATGACCTCGAGCGCGTTTTCAATCTCATTCGAATCCACGGACGGAGCCGGCGCGGGCGAAGGCCGCGGGGCGGCTTTCAGTGTCGGCGGAGGCTCGACCGGAGCCGCGACTTGTTGCGGCACGGGAGCCTGCACCGGCGGAGGCGCGGGTAGCGGCCTCTTGGCTGCGGATTCCACGGCCTGACGGATTGCCACCAAATGCGTGAAGCTCTGGCCGGCCGCATAGGCGGCGCGGAACGGCTTCTTCCAGTCATGACACATCCGGCGCAGCTCGGAGATCGGCTGTTCCTGGGCGAGGCCGGCGGATGTGCAATCGCAGGACTGTTGGCCCCGCCCTTCCATCTCATGCAGCGCCAGGCGGACCGCATGGAGGTCAGCATGGATGAGCCGGAAGAAGGCCGAGCGCAGGATGTAATTCATGCGCGCGAATGCGACCAGGACGGATGGCTTGAAATAATCGTCGCCGACTTTGTCTTTGATCTCACGGGCACGGTCCAGGATCTTCTTGCCCAGCAGGTCCGCCAGGTCCCGGCAGGACGCCAAGTCTGCAAGCAGGGGCTCTATGTCCGCGCATGCTGAAGGCAAGTCCGGTTTGACTTCCCCGACGGCGTGGTACAGGACCTCGGCTACATGATCAAACTCGATCTTGGTGTTGTGAGCGTCCTCCGGGGCGCAATGTGCGTAATACTGAACGAACAAATAATCCACCTTGTCGCGCAGATCACGTGATTTCTTGGATTTCTCCAAATGGCGCATCAACAAGGCCCGCAGATTCTCTTCCGAACCGAGCTTGGTGGTCTGCAACAACTGCCGCATTTGCCAGACCTGGATCTTATCGTCCATCGCCTCGAACCATCGCGCAATCCGTTGCAGGATGTCAGGCTCGGAACGGTTTATCGGGCTTTCCAGATCACGGCATGGTCCCCCGAGGCTGTGTTCCCGGGCCAGCATGGCATAGATGGGATAGAGACGCCGGGCCGCACGCCACTTGGCCGCGATCTCGGTCAGATTGAGGGTTGCCGAAGCCGCCATATCGTCTTGCCTATTCTTCCCCGGCCCTGGTATTGGGCCGGACGATCCAATTCTTGACTTTACTCGTGAACCTGGCCGCGACTACGGTACGTCCGTCATTCATCTGTACGGCAACGACCGTGGCCCCGGCATCCAGTGAGCCGTCGTGGGTACGCAGCCATATCCGGTCTTCAAATTCCAATGGCAGCCGGCAGGCGAAGATCACTTCCCGGGCCGTACCGAATTCGATCACCGTCTTTTCCGTCTCCGGGCCTAGCGGGATCTTGCCGGTCGCTGAAAGACCTGATCCATTCGATATGGTTTGAGACGGAAAACGATGCGACCGGGCCACTTCCACCTCGACCGGGATGCGTGTGGCGATGGCGTTCGGAAAATACCGCGCCAGCGTCTCCACCAAAGCGTCCTTCGCCGGACCAACCACCGATCCTGACCTGGGCAAGGGAAAGCTCCTTCCGGACTCATTGCGCCCCAAGAAACCTGATAAGGACACAAATGACCAGAAGGGTTATATGCACGAAAACTACCAAAGCTGACTTGACTGTAAGTGATTGAAACTATGGGAGCGTCTCAAGCCATGGTCCTAGTGTGTGTAGCTAGTTGTCTCATGCTGAGACGCTGTCTCACCGGAATCACCCTTAGACGGCCGGCTTCAGGGGCGCATCGTCGTCCCCGATCTTGTATCGCTTGAGCTTCCGGTAAAGGGTTGCACGACTGATTCCCAGGATCTTTTGAGCTTTGACCTTGTCGCCGTGGACCTGTTCAAACACGCGGAGGATGGTCACACGCTCTATTTCCTCCAAGTCGCTGTTCGTAAGGCTGGTCGGGGAGGACATCATCAGATCCCCCTGCACGGCGCGGATCGCAGGAGGCAGGTCCTCGATACCAAGGAATTGATCACTGCCCAACGCCACAGCTCGTTCCACGCAATTCTCAAGTTCGCGCACATTGCCCGGCCAATCGTATTCCAGCATCAGTTTCATGGCGTCGCTCGAGACTTGCACGGCCTGTCCCGGGGCATAGCGATCGAGGAAGTAATGGACCAGTGTGGGGATGTCAGTGCGGCGTTCACGCAAGGCCGGCACATGAACACTCACCACATTAAGCCGGAAGAACAAGTCCTTACGGAAGCGGCCATCGCGATATTCCGTTTCCAGGTCGCGATTGGTGGCCGCGATCACGCGCACGTCTACTTTGACTTTGTCGGTGCGGCCAACAGGCCGGACTTCTTTTTCCTGCAGGACGCGAAGCAGCTTGGCCTGCATCTCAAGCGGCAACTCGCCGATCTCATCGAGGAATATGGTGCCCCCGTTCGCTGCCTGGAACAGACCTTCCTTCGACCGCACCGCGCCCGTAAAGGCGCCCTTCTCGTAGCCGAACAATTCGCTTTCGATCAGGGTGGGGACAAGAGATCCGCAATCCACCGCGACAAAAGGCCGCTTGGCAAACGCCCCGCGGTAATGGATGGCACGGGCGATCAGCTCTTTTCCGGTGCCGCTCTCGCCGGTGATCAAGACGGGCGTGCGGGTGTCCTTCAACCGGCCCACCATGCGCAGCACATCCTGGATCTTGGCGGAGCTGCCGATGATCCCGTGAAGGGCGGTATCGGCGCTGACCCTCTCCCGCAAGAACTGGTTCTCCGCCACCAGCCGCACCTTTTCTTCCATGCGCTGGAGAAGCAGCTTCAATTCCTCGATGCGGAAAGGTTTGGTGATGAAGTCATAGGCGCCCATGCGCATGGCGCGGACGGCCGCTTCGATGCTCCCATGGCCGGTCATGATCGCGATCTCGGTGCGGGGCAGGATCTTTTTGAGCTGTTCCAGAAAATCGAGGCCGCTCATGTTGGGCATCATGAGGTCCGCTAGCACGATGTCCGGGGAATCCGCTTCCAGCATGGCCAGTGCGACCTCGCCGTTGTCGGCTTCGGAGCATTGGAAATCCAATGACTGGCCGATGGTGGCACACAGCCTGCGGATGCTGCGGTCGTCATCGACGATGAGGAACCGGATGCGAAGGTCTTCCATGGCTTACTCCTCCAGCACCTGGCGTATGACCGTCATCAATTCCTGCACGCGAAAAGGCTTCTCGATGCAGGGGACGCCGGTCCGGCGCAGGGTATTCCTGGTCTCTTCATTCACGGTATCGCCGGTGATGAACAACATCCGGGGCAACAGTTCCGGCCGATTCTCCATCAACCAGGCGTGCACATCGTCACCGCTGACGCCGCCGGGCGTGCGCATGTCACTGATGACCCCGCGAAAGGACTGCGCTTTAAGAAGTTCGAGCCCTTCGACGCCGGAACCGGCCATGACGATGTTGATCCCGTTGCGTTCGAGCGCCGCCCGCAGAAAAGATTGAACGGCGGCCTCGTCCTCGATCACCAGCACCGGCAATGGATCGTCCGTCATCAATGGACCCCTGGAGTCGATGGACTCTTTTCTTTCAAAGCCGGCAGACGGACGCGGAACACCGCTCCCCCTCCCCCGGGCGCATTCTGCGCGTTGATGTCGCCGCCGTGCTGCTGCACGATCCCGTAACAGATGCTCAAGCCAAGGCCGGTCCCCTTCCCCACATCCTTGGTCGTGAAGAAGGGATCGAAGATGCGCTCCGGGTGTGGGATCCCGGGCCCGTTGTCACGGAAAAACACTTCGACATGGCCGTTACGGGCGCGGGTCTGGATCTCGATGCAGCCCTTGCGGCCCGTCTCGCAGACCGCGTCATAGGCGTTATTCACGATGTTCAGGAAGACCTGCTGCAGCTGGTGGCCATCGCCCATGACCGGAGGGAGGTGCGCTTGCAGGTCTTCCACCACATTGACGCCATGGTTGGAGAAATCGTAAGCCCGCAAGCTTACAGTGCGGCGCAGAACGTCATTGACCTCCACCGGCTGGCGCTGCTTGGGCGCCTGCCGGGCAAAGCTCAACAGATTCTGAACGATCGACTTGGTGCGCTGCGCCTCCTGGATGATGATCTCAAGGTCCTGATGCACGGACTTCGGCAGCTCCGGATTCGAAAGCAACAGGTCAGCAAAACCAAGGATCGCGGTGAGCGGATTGTTCACTTCGTGGGCCACACCGGAGACCAGTTGCCCGACGGCGGCCATTTTCTCCGTCTGCATGAGCTTGGCCTGGATGGCGGCCATGTCCGTGATGTCGCTCATGACGATCACCACGCTGGTGACCATGCTCTGGTCTCCGCGCATGGGGCTCATATTCACCGCGAAGCGGCCTTCCTTGCCGTTGCCCAGCGTGACCTGGACCTCAAGGTTGTTTTCCGCCTTTCCGGTAAGTGCCCGGTCGAATGCGGTGCCCCAGGCGGTACGGTCCGCCGGGGTGACGATGTCCGTAAGACGGTGACCGACGAGCGCATCCTCCGGGAATCCGGCGGCCTCATAACAGCGCTTATTGGCATAGCTGATCAACCCCGCCGTGTCTGCCACTAGGATCAAGCTTTGCGTGTTGTTCAGGATCTGGGTGTTAAAGTCACGCTGGCGTTGGAGCTGGACCTGGAAATTGCGGGTCTCCGTGATATCCAGTACCAGGCCGCGGAATTGCACGACATTCCCCTGTTCGTCGCGGACCGCGATGGAGTTCTCCAGCGCGTAGATCAAGGAGCCGTTCTTCCGCCGCAGCACCACCTCCTTGTTGCGCATGGAACCTTGATCGGTGTGACGCAGAACCGTGTCACGCTGGCCGGGACTGGCGTAGAACTGGGTGGCGATGTCGACCTTGATCAGCTCTTCCCGGCTGGCATAGCCGAGCATACGTACCAACGCGTCATTGACATCGACGAACCGGCCATCGGGGGACGAGAAAAAGACGCCTTCCTGCACATTGTCAAACAATTCGCGATAGCGGCGCTCGGCTTCGCGCCGGTCGGTGACGTCCTTCAGAACATGGATCGTCTGCATGCCGCCATCCAGCGTGCCATGGATCCTTGAGGTGGAGAGCAGGTAGACACGTTCATTGCCGGGATGGCGGAACTCGTCCTGCTGGCCGACATGCGCGCAGTAAGGACATGAGGCGGCGCCGCGGGCCTGGTTACCGACCAAACGACCCACGGGATCACCGATAAGTTCTGCGGGTTTAGCCTGCAACAGCTCCGCGAAGGAACGATTGAGGCGCAGGATGCGGCCCTCTTCGTCGTGCACGAGGATGGAGTCGCTCAGCGCATCGTACATCTCCGCCCATTGCTTGTTCGACTGAGCGATGCGAGAGAAGAGGCGCGAATTCTCCAGCGCGATCGACGCATGCCCGACCAGGGCTTGTAATAGCTGGATGTCCTCGGGTGTCGGATCCTGTGCGCAATCCGCCAACAACAGCAGACCTAACAGGTCGCCATTGGCGCCGGTAAAGCGCGTGATGATCAGGTCGCGCCATCCGAAACCGCGGGCGAATTCGCCCTGCACGATCTCCGCCGCGGGGCCGATGAACATGGGTTCGTTGCGGGTCAAAGCATAGGCGCTCAGAAGTTCATCCAACGAGCGCTGGGCGGACGAGGCCCGTGTGGTGGGTCCGCCTTCATCCACTACAAGTGTCTCGACCAGTGCCGAGCGGGAGGTCTCGCGGCACAGGCCAACCACCGCCGTCTGCGCTTGTAACAGTCGCCGTGCCCGCGACGCCACCGCGCGTACCAGTTCAGGAAGGCTTAGCGATGAGCCGATCTCCAAGGCCCAACCGATCAGATTTTCAGCGCGCTGACTTTCGGAGAGTCCCGATGGCCGGCTGAAAGGTTGAATGTGAGGTTTCTTTAGGTCGGAAGGCAAGTTGGTGCTTTCCTTGACTTTCGGGTCCGGGCATCCGAGCCAGCGAGCGCGTGCCCTGCTCCCAATACCTAAAGTAGACCAGAGTCTCAAAGTGAGTCAATTAGAAAGGGGTATTGGCACCATGTATCATCCTGATTCGCTCAATATGAGACGGAATTAGGGAGCTTGAAGCTTATTTGAGACAAATCATCCCATCCACAGACTAATCGCTCAAACCTAAACAAATAAGTTTTCATTTTAGTATCAAGCACTTAGACACATTCCCTTGGGTCGAGATGAGCCAAGGTTGCAATGGCATATCCCTTGCATTAAGCACAACGGGACATCGTGTCCTAAACCGAGGAGGTAATGTGTCCAAGCGAATTTCAAATGTGTTGATCCTGGCGGGTTTCTCGCTGCTTTTGGTGACCGGGTCTTGGGCGGCGGATGATGAGGCCAAACGGGCGATCAAATCCAAGGCTCCGGCCAGGTATCCCGAGCTTGCGAGCAAGATGGGGATCAGCGGCGCGGTGCGGGTCGAAGTGACCGTGGCGCCGAACGGCTCGGTCAAGAGCGCAAAAGCGTTGGGTGGGCATCCCCTGTTGATCGACGCCGCGGT
This sequence comes from Terriglobales bacterium, assembly GCA_016185365.1. GTDB lineage: Bacteria > Acidobacteriota > Terriglobia > Terriglobales > Acidobacteriaceae > DSPA01. The sequence goes on along the minus strand of JACPNP010000067.1, from coordinate 4,657 downwards.
TTCGGCCGCGAAGAACTTCAAGTACGAAGCCGGGGCAGCCGAGACCACCGAAATCATCGTATTCAATTTCACACCCAGCAGCGGTAACTGAACGACAGCGCAGAGTTCCTCTCTAGGTCCCAACAATTTCTGATAGTGTTACCACGCACTGTGGAGGCATGGTTCCATGACCATTGGTCAACGTCTCAAGCAAGGATTCAACATCGTCCTTTACTTGCTTGCCGGCATATTCGCGGTCAACCTGATCGCGATCGCCGTGCTGTGGCAGGCGCAATCCAGCGCGAAGCGGCTGAGCGATCTGCAAAAAGTCTCCAGTGACGCCGGATTCCAGATGATGCAGAACCGGCTCTCCCTAAGCAACTACCTGTTGAGCGGCGCGCCCAAAGACCTGGAGGCCTTGACCAAAGGATCCGCGGACATCCAGAAGTCCCTCGATGACAATATCCGGATGCTGGGCACAGGCGATCGGGAGATGAACGACCTGATGGTCAAGTTGCGGGAGGCGGAGCAGGAATGGAAACGCTCCTTCGCCGACCCCATGGTGGACAAGCGCAAGCAGGTGGACGCCGGCAACACCACCGTCGGTGAATTGCAGGTGTATTACTTGACAGCCGAACCAGAGAAATGGCTGGAAAAGTCACGCGCTCCCCTTACCCAATTGAATGAAAAGGTCGCCGCAGAACTGGCCAGCCAGCGGACCTGGAGCAACTGGGTGACCATGATCGCGGTCATACTCTCCATCGCTGTGGCGATCGTGGCATTCGTCTGGACACGGCGAATCGCTCAGAACACAACCCAGGAGATCACCGAACCGCTGCAGAAGCTGATGGCCGTAGCGCGCGAGATCGGCGAGAACGGCGACCTGGACCAGAAGGTGGATATTCACGGCGAAGATGAAGTCGGCGAACTGGCCAAGACTTTTAACAATATGGTCGGCTACCTGAAAGAGATGGCGGCGGTTTCGGAAGCCATCGCAGGCGGCGATCTGACGGTGGAGGTCCAAGCCCGTTCGAACCGCGACACACTGGCGATCGCGTTCGGGGAGATGACCCTGGGGCTGCGTAACCTGGTGGACAGCGTGCGCGTCGGCGCCTCCCAGGTCGCGAGCGGCTCCGATCAAGTGGCCTCGGCCTCCGAAGAAGCGGCCCGCATCAACGTGCAAGCGGCCAGCGCCATCGACGAAGTCACCAGCACGATGCACGAGATGAGCGTGAACGTGCAGAACATGGTGAAAAACACGCAGACGCAGGCCTCCAGCGTCAGCGAAACCTCGGCTTCCATCGACCAGATGGTGGCGAGCATCCAGCGCGTGGCCGATACGGCCAAAGTGCTGCTGGACATCTCGCAACGCTCCCGCGAGGAAGTGCAGAACGGCATCACCACGATGGAGAAGGCGACCAGCGGCCTTAATCGGATCAACCAGTCCATCGAGGCTTCGTCCGGCATCATCGGCGACCTGGGTCAGAAGACCGACGACATCGGCAAGATCGTGGAAGTCATCGACGATCTGGCGGAGCAGACCAACTTGCTGGCCCTCAATGCGGCCATCGAGGCGGCCCGCGCTGGCGAGCACGGCCTCGGCTTCGCGGTCGTCGCCGACGAAGTGCGCAAGCTGGCGGAAAAGTCGGCGCAGTCCACCCGCGAGATCTCGGAGCTGATCAGCGGCATCCAGAAGGAAGCCCGCAAGGCGGTGGAGAACATGGGCCGCAGCAACACCATCGTGGAAGAAGGCCTGACCCTGGGCGAGGACCTGGGCAACGCGTTGAAGAAGATCTCCAACGTGGTGACCGAGGTCTACAAGTTCGCGCAGGAGATCGGGGCGGCCACGAACGAGCAATCGCACGGCTCCACGCAGATCGCCAAAGCCACGACCCGCCTGAATGAGATCACGCATGAGATCAACTCCGCGGTCGAGGAGCAATCCTCGGGCGCGCAGGCCGTGGTCCGCGCGATGGAGAAGATGCGCGAACTGACGCAGCGCTCGACCTCCGGTTCCACGGAACTTGCGGCCTCCGCGGAGGAGATGACCAAAATGGCGCGCGGCCTGCTCGCCTCGATGGACCGCTTCATCATCGACAACAACGGTCACCGCACCGCACAACGCCGCCTGGAGCCCACACGGGTCGCCCGGCTGGCGGAAAAGACCACGGCGTAACCGGGAGCGGATCAGGGAATGGCGAAAGATCTACATCTGGTCGGCTTCCGCATCGGGCGGGAGACCTTCGGCGTACCCATCGATCTGGTGCATGAGATCGTGCGCGTGCCGGAGATCACCCCGGTGCCGGATTCGCCCGATTTCATCGAAGGCGTGATCAACCTGCGGGGCAAGATCATCTCCATCGTCGACCTGCGCAAGCGCTTCGGCGAGAAACAGATCACCGCGAACAAAAAGAACCGGATCCTGGTGGCTGAGGTCCAGGACAAGATGGTGGGGCTCATCGTCGACGCGGCGTCGGAAGTGCTGAAGCTGCCCGATGGCCAGGTGGACCCGCCGCCGAACGTCTTCGAGGAGAGTGACGTGAATTACGTCACCGGCGTGGGCAAGCTGTCCGACCGACTGATCATCCTGGTCGACCTGAACAAGATCCTGCAAAAGGGCGAATTGCGTCGGATCAGCGATGCGGCGGCTGGAACTGCTACGCTTGGGGCGCAAACCTAGGTCTGTAGTGGACATGCATTGATTTCGCGCGGGTAGCAACCCGCATTACGCGTTTCCCTCAAGATCATGGATCGGGAGCAGCGTACGTCAGGGGACGAATGGCATCACCAGGTGTCAACCTGCAGATCACTGAGCCGGAACAGAAGCTGCTGCAAACCCTGATCTATCAGGAATGCGGCATGTATTTCGACGAGCGCCGGGTCCATTTTCTTCAGGACCGGTTGCAGCGTCGCCTCAAGGCCACTGGCCTGGATTCCTTTTACAGCTATTACCGGCTGCTCACCAGCCGCGAGGGCAAGGCCGAGCTGAATGCCTTGCTGGAAAATCTTACGGTCAATGAGACCAGTTTCTTCCGCAACAAGCCGCAGCTTGAGCTGTTCCAAAAAACCACCCTGGAAGAGATCTTGCACCGCAAGCAGGCACGGCGCGACTTCAGCCTGCGGATGTGGAGCGCAGGCTGCTCGACCGGACAAGAGCCGTACACCATGGCGATGATGGCCGCCGATGCCCTTGCCTATTACAACCTGCGTAATCCTCTGCCCATCGAAGTGGCCAGCGCGACCAAGCCGCTGATCCCTCCACCCTGGAAGGTGGAGATACTCGCCTCCGACATCAATTATTCCGTGCTGCGCGCCGCCCAAGAGGCGGTGTATCCCGAGCACCACATGGAACCGGTGGACTATGCCAGCCGGCTGCGCTATTTCGACAAGGTCGGCGACCGTTACGCGATCAAAAAGGGCCTGAAGGACATGGTCCATTTCGACTTTCACAACCTGAAGACGGAATTCCTGCCGCAGCGCAATGACGTGATCTTCTGCCGGAACGTGATGATCTACTTCGACGAAGCCGAACAGAAGCGGTTGATCGACAAGTTCTATCGCTGCTTGAACCCGGAAGGGTATCTATTCGTGGGCCATGCGGAGAGCCTGTTCGGCCTGACCGACAAGTTCCGCATGATCCACCAGAACAACGGCACCTGTTATCAACGCATCGAGGCCTAGACGTGGGATTCTTTTCGGACGAACAGAGCGGCGAGTTGCGGGAACTCTTCTTTGAAAGCGCCTCAGAACTCTTGCAGTCGCTGAACGAAGAAGGGCTGCAACTGGAAAAGCGCCCCGGCGACGCAGAGGTCGTGCGCGGGGTGCGGCGGACCGTTCATACCTTGAAAGGGGACGCCGCGGCCTGCGGTTTCCAGGAACTCAGTTCCCTGGCCCATGAGCTGGAAGATGCGCTGACGCCGGAACTTGCCAAGAAGGCCGGGCCGCGCATCGCGGAAGTCGTGCTTTCCGCGGCAGATGTCTTTTCCGCGATGCTGGAGGGGTTCCGCAACCAGACCGAAGTGCCGCAAGGCGCACATGTACGGGATGCGATCCGCGCTTTGGTCGCTTCCCCCGCAGGCGATGCCATGGAGCCGTCCGCTCCGACCGTTGCGCCGCGGTTTCAATGGTCCGAGTACGAGCGGAATGTGATCGCCGAGGCTGTGGGGCGCGGTCTCAAGGTCCACCAGGTCTCCCTGGACATCGATCCGAATTGTCCGGTCCGGAGCGCGGCGCTGCAGATGGTGGGGAACGCCTTGGCCGACTTGGGGAAAGTCCTCGTACAGAGCCCCGAAGTCGGGGCTGACGCCACGTCTCTGCGCCGCATCGAGGCGGCGTTGACCAGCAGTTTTGACCGTGAGCACATCGCCCGAAAATGCAAGATCCCGGCGGTGATCTCCCATGTACTTGTTGAACCGGCGGAAGCGGAGATGCCATTCCTGGCGCCGCCGGCCCTGCCGGTGACCGAGACGGCAGCATTTGCTGAAGGCACGGGGTTGCATGAAGGCACTACGATCACCGCGACCAATATCCTGCGCGTGGATGCAGACCGGGTGGACTCGGTGTTGAACCTGGTGGGTGAATTGGTCATTGCCAAGTCCATGCTGACGCAGACCATGACGGAGTTCGACCGGCGGTTCTCCAAGGACCCGATCCGCGCCAAGTTCGCGGACGCCCTCTC
>JACPNP010000066.1 GCA_016185365.1 Terriglobales bacterium | reverse complement strand
TTTGGCTGCTCTGCGAGCGCGGGCTCGGTCCGACCGGCCGCCGCAAGCACTATTTCGTCTCGTTGCCGCCGTCGGCGTCGTTGAAGCAGCTCGTCCGGTTGGCGCATCACCGTTGGGCGATCGAACAGCATTACCAGGACTTCAAAAGCGAACTCGGGCTCGACCACTTCGAAGGCCGGATGTATCCGGGCTGGCAGCACCACATGGTGATCAGCGCGGTCGCCTATGCGTTTCTCCAGACCGAACGGATGCGGCCGCGCGACGGACCCCGGCTGACGTTTCCGCAGGTCCGCGCCTTCGTCCAAGAAATCTTTACGGGACTCCTGTTTATCAGTCGCCCTCGATACATGCACTGGATGAAGCAAGCAGAACAACGGTTTACTCAACTGCGAATCTGACAAAGTCGTACTAGTGTCCTGTCACAGTGGTTCGTGAAACATGTTGCGCGGCCTGGAGGTCGAAGGTGCGCTGCGCGAATCGCGCGATGCTCGCCAGAATCTGGTCGGCAGTCTTCGTCCACACGAACGGCTTGGGATTCTCCTGATGCGCGTCAATGAACTCCTGGATCGCCGCCTTGAGCTTCGACACACTCTGGTAGGCGCCGCGGCGCAACTGTTTGTTCGTCAGCTCGGCGAACCACCGCTCCACGAGGCTCAGCCACGACCCATACGTGGGTGTGAAGTGGACGTGAAACCGTGGACGCTTGGCGAACCAGTTACGAATGAGCGGCGTCTTGTGCGTGCCGTAGTTGTCCATGATGATGTGCACGTCGAGGTCACGCGGGACCTGCGTCTCGATCAGATCGAGGAACTCACGGAACTGGACCGAGCGATGGCGCTGATGAAACTGCGTGATGACCTCACTCGTCTTCGCGTTGAGCGCGGCGAAGAGGGTGGTTGTGCCATGCCGGTCATAGTCATGCGTGCGCCGCTCGATTTGGCCAGGCCGCATCGGCAAGAGCGGTTGCGTGCGGTCCAGCGCTTGGATCTGCGGTTTTTCGTCGACGCAGAACACCGCCGCATGCTCCGGCGGATTCAGATACAACCCGACGATATCCCGCACCTT